>NZ_CP127165.1:1560000-2160000 GCF_030264275.1 Marivivens sp. LCG002
TGGAACGTCAGCTGCGCTGTGGTTCCGATCCATCCCTTGAGTTCCTGTGCCGATTTCGCACCGGGCACCTGGATCAGGATACGATCCTCGCCCTGACGCTGGATGCTCGGCTCGCGCGTGCCTGCCGCGTCGATACGGCGACGGATGATCTCAAGCGATTGCAGAACCGTCCGCTCGTCGCTGGCGATCTTCTCGGCCTCGGACAGATCGATGGTGATCATATCGCCCGAGCCGCTGACCACGATATTGCTCTGGCCTGCGCCCGTCAGTGTCACCACCGGCTGGGCAAGCCCGCGCACGAGTTCAAGCGCGCGGTCCATCGCTTCAGGGTTCGAAATCTTGACCCTGAGCAGACCGTCGTCGCTCTCCTCGCGGGTCACGAAGCCGATGGTATCGCGCTCGCTCACGAGAACGTCACGCACCTGCGGCCACATGCCATCAAGCGTTGCGGCATAGACATCGGCCACCTGAACTTCCGCCAGAAGATGCGCACCGCCGCGCAAATCGAGGCCGAGGTTCACGATGGACGAAGGTAGAAACGAAGGCCACTGTCCCGCAGCCGCCTCGAGCGCGGGATCATTCGACCCCGCTTCAAGAGCAGTCACGGCGTCATTGTGCTGTTCCACACGCGAATAGAAAAGATTCGGCATGGCCAGCAACAGACCGACCACGCAGGTCAGCACAATCAGCGCCTGCTTGAACATCGATATCTGGAGCATGGTCGGTCTTCTTCGCTTGGATTATTCGGCTTTGGCCGGTTCGGTCTTGCTGACGACCTGCGCGATGGTGGCGCGCACAACGCGGATCACAACGCCCGAGGCAATCTCGACTTCGATCTCGTTGTCGTCCTTGACCTTCGAGACTTTCCCGATGATCCCGCCCTGCGTGACCACCTGATCCCCGCGACGCAGAGCAGCAACCATGTTCTGGTGCTCTTTCACTTTCTTCTGCTGCGGACGGATCAAAAGAAAATACATGATCCCGAAGACGAGGATCAACGGAATGACGGATTGGATGCCCTGCATTGGCTTTTACCCTTTTTATAAGTCGGAACGGAAAAGCCTGATAGACTCCCCCAAAAGTCGCGGCACGTTACTGCCCCCCTCATGGAATGGCAACCACAGCCATGCCTCAAAATAAGCAGCCATTGCGTTCCCACAAGGCCGCCTCCCGCCTTTGTGCTCCAAATATCCCGGGGGAGTCTGCGCCCCGCGCAGACGGGGGCAGAGCCCCCTGCCGCATTTCCCGCTTTTTCCCCGCTTCCCCTTCGCGCACTTGGATGGCATAAGCCCTTTTGCAATTTCACTCCAAGCCAAGGACCGGACCCATGCATGATATCCGCACCATCCGCGAAAACCCCGCAGCATTCGATGCTGCCCTCGCGCGCCGTGGAGCTGCCCCCCTGTCCTCAGAGCTTCTGGCCATCGACGAAGCGCGCCGCGCCAAGATCCTCGCTGCCGAAACCGCGCAGGCCGAACAGAACAAAGCCTCCAAAGACGTGGGCGCCGCCAAAGCCTCGGGCAATGAGGCGGAATTCAAGCGTCTGCGCGCCCTCGTGGCCGACAAGAAGGCCGAAGTCGCAGCCATGACCGAAGCGGCCAAGGCCGAGAGCGCCCGTCTTGACGCGATGCTGCTTACCATTCCGAACATTCCTGCCGCGGATGCCCCCGACGGGGCGGATGAAAACGACAACGTTGAAATCCGCAAATGGGGCACGCCGCGCGACTTCAACTTTGCGCCCAAAGAACACTACGACCTCGCCGCTGTCCAATCGGGCATGGACTTCGGCACCGCAGCCAAACTCTCGGGGAGCCGCTTTGTGGTGCTTTCGGGCGCCGTCGCTCGCCTCCACCGCGCACTCGCCCAGTTCATGATCGACCTTCACGTCGACCAGCACGGGCTGCGCGAAGCGATCACGCCTGTTCTCGTCAAAGAGGACATGATGCTCGGCACGGGCCAGCTGCCGAAATTCGGCGAGGACAGCTATCAGACCACGAACGGCTGGTGGCTGATCCCCACCGCCGAAGTGACGCTGACCAACTTCGTCAATGGCGAGACCGTGACTGAGGACAGCCTGCCCCACCGCTATGTCGCCCATACCCAATGCTTCCGCAGCGAAGCGGGCAGCGCGGGGCGCGACACCGCAGGCATGCTGCGCCAGCACCAGTTCGAAAAGGTCGAGATGGTCTCGATCACCCGCCCCGACCAATCGGACGCCGAACACAAGCGGATGACCGAATGCGCCCAAGCCGTGCTGGAGGCGCTCGAGCTGCCTTATCGCACCGTGGTGCTGTGCACGGGCGATATGGGCTTCGGCGCACGCCGCACCCACGACATCGAAGTCTGGCTTCCGGGGCAGAACACCTATCGCGAGATTTCTTCGGTATCGACCTGTGGCGACTTTCAGGCGCGCCGCATGAACGCCCGCTTCAAACCCGCTGACGGGGGCAAGCCGCAATTCGTGCACACGCTGAACGGCTCGGGACTTGCGGTCGGTCGCTGCCTCATCGCTGTCTTGGAAAACGGCCAGCAAGAGGACGGCTCGGTCGTTCTCCCTGCGGCGCTCCACCCCTATCTCGGCGGCAAGACAACCATCACCGCCGAAGGCAAACTGGACTAACTCCAGCCCAACTCACAAAGCAAAAGGCCCTCCGCATCGGAGGGCCTTTTTTGTTACTTGAGGTGCTTCGACAGCTTGGAGGGCTGTTTCTTCTTGCGATCCTTGAACGGGTTCTTGTCACCCTGATCGCGCAGATAGAGACGGATCGGCGTTCCGGGCATCTCAAAGTCGGTACGCAAGCCGTTGATAAGATAGCGCTCATAGCTCTCGGGCACCTTATCGGGATGGCTCGTCATCACGACGAACTGGGGCGGACGCGTCTTGACTTGGGTCATATACCGCATCTTGATCCGCTTGCCCTGCGGCGCGGGTGGCGGGTGCTGTTCCAGCATCCCCGTGAGCCAGCGGTTGAGCTGCGAGGTCGAGACGCGGCGGTTCCACGTCAAATGCGCCCGCATGATCGCGGCATGAAGACGATCAAGCCCTTTGCCCGTCTTGGCCGACACGGTGACAAGCGGCGCACCGCGCAGCTGCGGAAGCAGTCGTTCAAAGGCTTCGCGCAATTCGTTGAGCTTTTCCTGCTTGTTCTCTTCGGCGTCCCATTTGTTCGCCGCAACCACCACGGCGCGACCTTCGCGCTCGGCAAGGTCGGCAATCCGAAGGTCCTGCTGTTCAAAGGGAATTTCCACATCGAGAAGAACCACAACGACTTCGGCGAATTTCACCGCGCGTAGACCGTCCGAAACGGACAGCTTTTCAAGCTTGTCCTGAACCTTGGCCTTTTTGCGCATCCCCGCCGTGTCGAAAATCCGCATCGGAATATCGTCCCAGACGGTCTTGACCGAAATCGCGTCACGGGTGATCCCTGCTTCGGGTCCCGTCAAAAGACGCTCTTCGCCGATGATCTTGTTGATCAGGGTCGATTTGCCCGCATTCGGACGCCCGACGACCGCGATCTGGAGCGGTTTGTCAAAGCTGGGAAGCTGGTATTCTTCGGCCTCGTCGTCCTCTTCACCGACCTCGACGTCCATGATCGGCGCATCTTGTTCAGCGCGTTCCGCAAAGCCTTCGGCAATAGGTTGCAGCACTTCCAGAAGATCGACCATCCCCTCGCCGTGCTCGGCCGAGATTTGCAAAGGCTCGCCCAGACCCAGCGAATAGGCCTCGTAGAACCCTGCTTCGCCCGCGCGCCCCTCGGCCTTGTTGGCGGCGAGGATCACATTGGCGTTCTTCTTGCGAAGGATATCGGCAAATACCTGATCCGAGGGCGTCACCCCTGCCCGTGCGTCGATGAGAAACAGACACACATCGGCCATTTCTACGGCACGTTCGGTCAGGCGGCGCATGCGCCCCTGAAGACTGTCGTCGGTCGCTTCTTCGAGACCCGCCGAGTCGATCACCGTAAAGCGGAGCGGTCCCAGACGGGCATCACCTTCGCGCAGGTCACGGGTCACGCCGGGTTGGTCATCCACCAGCGCAAGCTTTTTTCCGACAAGTCGGTTAAAGAGCGTCGATTTCCCCACATTGGGGCGCCCGACGATAGCAAGAGTAAAGGTCATTCCGAGCCCTTTCAGATCAGATCGGGGCGATACACCATCTTTGCGTCAACGGAAAGCCAGCAATTGACCCGTCTTCGAAACGACGTAGAGGACGCCCCCTGCCACGATCGGCTCGCTCGCCGCGCCGCCGGGAAGTTCGACCTGTCCGACAAGAGCGCCCGAGACGGGCTCGAATTGCCGCAAGGCGCCGTCCGAAGAGGCAACGATTAGTCGCCCCCCCGCCAGAACAGGACCATAGCTCGCATGGCGCGTGTTCGGGAGCCCGAAGCGCGGCTCGATAAAGCCGGGAAGCGCCTGACGCCAGATCACCTCGCCGTTCGCGGCATCCATCCGCACAAGCTGGTTGAGGTCATTGACGAAAAAGAGCGATCCGCCCGCATACCAAAGCGCACTCTCCGCGCCCTCGCGCGCGGTCCAAAGACGCTCGCCCGTGGCAAGCGCCAAAGCCGCAACGCGGCCCGAGACGTTCCCGACATAAAGCGTGTCACCGTTCACAACGGGTCCACCCGGAATATCCGAAATCCGCGAAGCCGCCGCGTTGCCAAGGCGTGCGCCCGCAATCACCGAAGACCAGCGCTGAAGCCCGCCCGACTTGAAGGCCGCGATCAGATCGCCGGACGGCATCGGGAAAATCGCAAGACCGTCCGCGATGGCGACAGCCGAGCCCGAGGCGGAATTGAGCGCAGGGGGCGTGCCGATCACGTTCCAGCGCACGCGGCCCGTCTCGGCCTCGATGGCCCAGCCGCGGCCGTCTCCGCCCACCACATAAAGAAGATTGCCGTCCACTGTCGGCGCCGCGCTTGCGGGTGCCCCAAGGTCTTGGGTCCAAATCTCGGCGCCCGTGTTGCGATCAAGCGCCACAAGCGCGCCATAAGGCGTCGCCACGTAAACCTTGCCGCCCGAGGCCGCAAGCAATCCGCCCGAAGCGGAATTCAGATCGTCGCCGTTGCGCGGCCCGACCGTTTTGGCCCAGAGCACTTCGCCTGCGGTCGTCATGGCGGTAACACGCGCACGCGCATCCATCGCCACAACCACCCCGCCCGAAACAACGGGGGATGCGGTGATCCGCGCGCGCCGGCTTTCGCCCTCGCCCAGATCGACGGCAAAGGCCAGTTGCGGCGCAGCGCTCAGCGCCACTTGACCAAGGTTATGCGTCGCAATCCCGCCGATGGTTTCCCAATCGGCATTGGCCCGCGCCTTGGGAAGCGCGATCTTGCGCTCGGAATTCACTTGCGCCTCTTCGGCGCCCGCCATCCCGTCCCGATAATCGAGCCGTTCGCCCGGAAGAATAAGATCGGGCTCGCTACACGCGACCAGAAACGCAAGCGCTGCAGTGCCGGCAAAGAGTCTCTTAACGCTCACGTGTGGTCCCTCCGGATCAATTCGACGCGGTCTCGGCCGCGCCCAAGGCAACCATGGCCCCTTCCACGCGCTGGCTCAAGCCCCTCGCAACCTCGGCGTCCTCCAGAATAGCCTGGAACTTGCCGCGCGCGGTCTCGATGTCCCCCGCCTTCACATAGGCCAAAGCCACCTGCTCTTGCGCCAAGAGCCGATAAGGATGACCGGGATTGAGGTAGAGCCCTAGCGCCAGCTCGAGATCGGCAGGCGCAAGGCCATCGGCCTCCAGAAGCACCATCTTGAAGCCCGCAACATCGCGGTAAATCTGCGGCGCGCTGTCGTCCCCCGCCACGGCGGCAAAGGCCTCGCGTGCTTTGTCCCTCTCGCCCAGATCGACAAAACTCGCCGCTTCAAGAAGCGCGCTGACCACATGGGGTTCAAGCGCCGCCAGAGCTGCGGCACGGCCCTCGGGCTCGTTCACTTCCATCGCCGCAAGAACGGCGTCGCCCTTGGCCTGCGCAGCCGCTTCGCGGCTCGCCTTCTGGTATTCGGTCCAAGCCGCACCGCCGACGATTCCGGCGACGACAAGACCCGCGATCCAGCCATATTTCCTGAAATAGGCAAAGAGCTGATCACGGCGGACCTCTTCGGTCACCTCGTCGATAAAGCTTTCGTTGTTGCTCATCTTATCCCCTGCCCACGGCCTTCCAAAGAGTTGTTGCGCACTTCATACCGTGAAGCGGCAAGGATTGCCAAGTCCCGCGCGACCCAAAGAGCAAATGCTTGCCTTTGTGACTGAAATATACCGGGGGAGCCGCACCGCGGCGGGGGCAGAACCCCCAAAAACGCAGGTCTCAGGCGGCCTCGTCCTCGCTTTCCTGACGCTGCCACAACTGTGCATAGCGCCCACCTTGTGCAAGGAGCGCCTCATGGGTGCCGTCTTCGATGATGATCCCGTTCTCGAGCACCACGATCTTGTCCGCATCGGCAATGGTCGACAAACGGTGTGCGATGGTGATCACCGTGCGCCCCTTGCCCATGGCCTTGAGTTCGGCTTGAATCTCCCGCTCGGTGCCCGTATCGAGCGCCGAGGTGGCTTCATCGAGCAAAAGGATCGGCGGGTTCTTCAAGAGCGTGCGGGCAATGCCGACCCGCTGCTTCTCGCCCCCCGAAAGCTTGAGCCCCCGCTCGCCGACCGTCGTCTCGTATCCCTGCGGTAGCGACAGGATGAAATCATGGATTTTGGCGGATTTTGCGGCAGCCACGATCTCGTCGAAACCGGCCGATGGACGCCCATAGGCGATGTTATAGCGGATCGTATCGTTGAAGAGCACCGTGTCCTGAGGCACGACACCGATCTGCGCATGAAGGCTCTCTTGTGTGACGTCCCGCACATCCTGCCCGTCGATCAACAAAGCCCCGCCCGTCACGTCGTAAAAGCGGAACAAGAGCCGCCCGATGGTGGACTTGCCCGACCCCGAAGAGCCGACGATCGCCACCGTCTGCCCACCCGCCACATCGAGCGAAACATCATGCAAGATCGGGCGCTCTGCCTCATAGGCAAAGGAGACCTGACGCAATTCGATCCGCCCTTTTTCGACCGCAAGCGGCTTTGCATCAGGGCTGTCGACGACTTCGGCGGGCTGATCGAGAAGCTCGAACATATCGCCCATATCGATGAGCGCCTGACGGATCTCGCGATAGACCGTTCCAAGGAAATTGAGCGGCATGGTGATCTGGATCATATAGGCGTTGACCATGACGAACTCGCCCACGCTCAAAGAGCCGTCCTGCACGCCCATGGCCGCCATAACCATCACCGCGACAAGCCCCGAGGTAATCAGAAACGACTGACCGAAATTGAGAAAAGCCAACGAATAGTTGGTTTTGACCGCCGCTTCCGCATAAAGCTCCATCGCCCGATCATAGCGCGAGGACTCCCATTTCTCGGCGCCGAAATATTTGACCGTTTCAAAGTTGAGGAGACTGTCGATCGCCTTTTGGTTGGCGTCGGTGTCCTGCTCGTTCATCTTCTTGCGGATTTTGACCCGCCATTCGGTGACGCGGAACGTAAACACCACATAGGCCGCAATGGTGCCGACAACCACCGCCAGATACCAGACATCGAAAATGAAAAAGAGCACGGCCGAAATCATGATGAGTTCAAGCAGCAGCGGCCCCATCGAAAAGAGAAGGAACCGCAAAAGGAAATCGACGCCCTTGACCCCGCGTTCGATGATCCGGCTCAGTCCGCCCGTTTTGCGCGTGATGTGATACCGCATCGAAAGCCGATGGATATGCTCGAAGGTTTCAAGCGCAAGCTGGCGCAGGGCGCGTTGCCCGACACGGGTGAAAATCACATCGCGAAGCTGTTGAAAGCCGACGTTCATAAGCCGCGCAAGGCCGTAAGCGACGGTCAGCCCGACAGCCCCGAGGCCAAGCACGCCGAGCGGCCCGTCGACCCCGAGCGAGTCCACCGCCTGTTGATAGAGAAGCGGCGTGCCCACCGCGATCAACTTGGCCAGAAAGAGAACCGAAAGCGAGGCGATCACGCGGCGATGGATCCAGCGCTCGCCCTCGGGCCAAAGATAGGGCGCAACCCGCTTGATGACCTTGGCCCCTTGGACGCGGTCATTGTTCAGATTGGCATCGGTTTTCGGAAGTCGGCGCATGGGGGCTCCTCTGGTTGTCCAGAACCTATGCCCCCATATGCCGATTGACCAGACCCGCTAGCGCGATTGCTCGCCATCGAGCACGGGTAGGACGAAAATCTGACCCGGATAGATAAGATCGGGATCGCGGATCTTATCACGGTTCGCGTCAAAGACTTCGACGTAAAGGATACCGTCGCCATAGCGCTCTTTTGCAATGGCCCAGAGCGTATGGCCCTGTTGCACGGTCTTCATCGCCACTTTGAAATCGGGGTTTGATGTCTCTTCGCTCAGCGCTTCGGCAATGCGCTCGGGCGCTTCCCGCTTGAAGGGCGACTCGACACGCGAGACGACCTTGCCGTCGGGGCCGATGTGATCGACCCGGAGCGTATAGACACCCGCCGCCACATTCGGGAGCGTCGCGCTCCAACGGCCTTCGGCAATATCGGCCGAGGCGATAGAGGTGTTGTTGAGGTAAATCTGGACGAGCCCCTCGCCGCCTGCACGGCCGCTCAGGATCACCGCGCCGCTCGGATCATAGGAAATTGTGTCGAGCGTCACATTTGCGACCGTCACAGCATCATCGCTCTGGGACTGGACCACTCGCACACCGCTTTCATCGGCTGCGATGATGGTCGGCGCAGTGCTCTCTTGGGATGTCTGCTCTTGGGCGGTGCTCTCTTGCGCAGCGGGAGCGGCAGCAACCTCGGCGGCAACGGCGGTCGCTGGCTCTGCGCTCGGACTTGCCGCTTCGGCAACAGTGGTTTCCTCGCCCTGCGCAGGCGCTTGTGCTGTCTGTTCCGCTTCTGGCTCGGTGGTGGGAGCGGCCTCGGTGGCCTCGGTCGTCGCAGCCGTCTCGGTCGTAACTTCTGCTACCACCGTTTCCGTCGCAGCGTCTGTCGCCGCTTCGGTTGTTTGAGGCTCGGCGCTCGGCGACTCGGACGCAGGCTCGACCGTTTCGGCTTCGGTCTCGGCGCTTGCCACCTGCTCGGCCATGGTCGGAGCCACAAAGAAGGTGACTTCCGAGGCGACTTTCTCGCCCTCGGGGTCCGCGAGAAGCGAGAGCGTGCGCGGCTTGTCCGACGGCGTGATCTCGACCAAAGCGGCAAAAGCCCCGTCTGCATCCGCCGTGACGCGGGCAATCGCGAAACCGTCGAGAAGGACATCGACGTCCCACCCTGCAACAGCGCGCCCCGTAATGACGGAAAGCCCGTCAAGCTCGATCCTGACGTTATCGAACCGCGGCGTGGTCTCGGCCGCCTTTTGCGGCGCAGCTTCGGGCGACGCTTGAGAGGCTGTCTGAACGGTTTCGACTGGCGCTTGGGGCGCCGAGGCCTTGATCCGTTCGTTGATGAAATAGAGAGCGACTGCTCCGGTCACGGCAACGACCGCAGCACCTGCCGCGATCTGGCCCTTTCCCCAACCCGCATTTGTTGTCACGCGGTTATCCTTCTGTCATGTGCCCGAGGCAAAAGGCCCCGTATTGTCAGCGGACAATAACAACGCCACAATCCGTGGTCAAAGATAACTCGCACTGTCCATGAAAAGAGGTTTGCATGTCCGTCGTTCAAAAATCCGTTTGCGTTTACTGTGGGTCGCGCGATGGCCTTCGCGAAAGCTATGCACAGGCAGCGGAGCAGACGGGCGCGATGCTGGCAAAACGGAATTGGCGGCTTGTTTATGGCGCGGGGGATGTCGGCCTTATGGGGCGTGTTGCGCGCAGCTGTCAGGCGGCGGGCGGCAAAACCTTTGGCGTGATCCCCGATCACCTCATGAAGTGGGAGGTGGGCAAGCGCGATCTTGATACCTTTGTCGTCACCGAAACCATGCATGAACGCAAAAAGGTCATGCTGATGAATGCCGATGCGGTCGTGATGCTTCCAGGTGGTGGCGGCTCGCTCGATGAATTCTTCGAAGCGCTGACATGGCGGCAGCTCGGACTTCACAGCAAGCCTATTTTCCTTTTGAATACAGATGGCTACTGGGATCTCCTCAAGCAAATGATGAACCAGATCGTCAGCGAAGGCTTTGCAGGCGAAAACATCCTCGGTTTTGTGACCGAAGTCTCGGATGTTCAAAGTCTGGAAGAGGCGCTTGCAAAGGCGTTGGCTGCCTGAGCCCGTAATAGCCCCCTCCCGAACCTTGGGCGGGGGGTCTTCTCAGGCCGCCATAGACGCAAGGCTCTGCATCTCCTGATCAAGCCGCGAGGTGGCCGAGTTGATCGTTGCAACTGCTTGGTTTTGCTGGGCGCTGATGTCGGTCAGATAGCGAATGATTTCAGCCATTTCGACCGCACTTTGGGCAATTCCGCTGAGCATTTCGCCGCTGTTCTGGACAATCTCGACGCCGTTTTCGATCTCGATACCCGACTCCGCGATGAGCGTGCTGACATCGGCGGCGGCTTTTGCGGACCGCGAGGCAAGCTGCTGGACTTCGCTTGCCACGACGGCAAAGCCCCGACCCGCCACACCTGCGCGTGCTGCTTCTACCCGCGCATTGAGCGCCAGAAGGTTGGTTTGAAAGGCGATTTCGTCGATGATCGCCACAATGGATTTGATCTGGCCCGCAACCGCGCTGATCCGCGTCATTGCATCAACCGCGCTCTCGACGACGGCGCGTCCCTCTCTGGCACGCGCAAGCATATGTTTGGCGTGACTGTCGGCCTGAGAGGTGCTTGTCGCCGATGACGACACCGACGCCGCAAGCTCCTCGGTCGAGGCAGCAGTATGTTCAAGGTCTTCCGCGATCCGTTGTGCACGCTTATTGGCTTCGAGCGCCCGTTCGCGAAGGCTCTGGAGCGCGGCCTTTTCCTGCTCCATTTTCGCTTTTTGGTCTTCGCGGATCGCGCGTGTTTCATCGCGGAACATGGCAAGCGTGCGGATGATCTGGCTCAGATCGTTCTGCCCTGCCTTGGGCAGTTTGGCATCGAGATCCCCCGAAATCATCTTCTTGGAGGCTTCGACGACCTCGCGCATCACGCTGCTCTGGATACCGGCAAAGGCGATCATCGTGCCGCCGACGATCACGATGGCCGTAGCGCAGACAAGAAACGTGAGATACAGATCGCGTTTCGCCGTGGTCGAAATCTCGTCAAGACGGGCGGAAAGCGCGGCGACCAGTTCTTGCTCGAACCCGTAGAGAAGCTCGAGCCGAGCGGTCGAGGCGGCAAAGAACGCGGAGCCGGTAAAACGATCAAAGGATTGCGCGAGAAGCGCAGTGCGCATCGTTTCGAGCGATTGGTTCTCTGCCGAGCCGAAAAGCCGCGACAGGATGTTTTGGCCGATGGGGCCCGAGGTCCGTTCGAACCGTGCAAGATAAATGTCTTGGGCAGCGACCTGATTGACATAGCCCACCAAGCCCTGCGTCCCGAAACCACCCGAATTCAAAGCACGTGCGCCCAACGCGCGTTCAAGTCCCCCCGCCTCTTTGGCCCTCAAAAATGTTCCGACATTGCTCAGTTCGGTCACGAGGTCGAGGGAGACGTCGACGTCATAAAGCGTGATCAGCTCTTCCACGATTGCCGAATAGCGCCCGAGAAGTGCATCGGCGTCGATCGACAAAGACTGGACATCCTTGCGAAGCGGCGCGAGCGTTTCGAGGTCCTCGAGAACGAACCAAGCGGTTTTGTGTAATGCACTGCCCGCCTCGATCTGGGCGGCGCTTTCGACGAACCCCGAAAGTTTGGCATCTGTCTCGCGGCGCTGGTTCTCAAGCTCGGCGCCGAAGTTGGCCCCTTTGGAGGCGATGAAAACGGCCGACATGCCGCGTTCTTTCTGAAGCTCGTGTGCCAGCGCTCCGCCCAATTGCGAGAGTTCGACAACCTCAGCAAGGCGGTCCGCTTCGCGCGTGACCGCAAACCTGTCCATCCCGAGCGAAATCGCAAAGGCAAGCGCGAGCAGGAGCGACACCCCACCGATAAGAGCATAGGCGCCCAGAACAGAGATATTCAGGACAAGCTTGCGAAGTTGGGCATGCATCGGGATGTTCTTCCTTTGGGGGACCGATTGGTCACGATTACCGAAGGACTAGAACGACAATTCGTCGATGAAATTTAATCGGATAACGATATGGAACAAAAATAAAAAAGGCCGGACATCTGTCCGGCCTTTTCTTTGTGGTTCCGACTGAAAATCAGAGGCGCGAGGCCACGTTTTCCCAGTTCACCAGATTGTCGAGGAAGTTGGTGAGATAAGCGGGACGCTTGTTGCGGAAGTCGATGTAGTAGGAATGCTCCCAGACGTCACAGCCAAGAAGCGTGGTTTGGCCGAAGCAGAGCGGGTTGACGCCGTTCTCGGTCTTGGTGACCTTGAGCGCGCCGTCCTTATCCTTGACCAGCCAAGCCCAGCCCGAGCCGAACTGACCAGCACCGGCAGCGGAGAACTGCTTTTTGAATTCGTCGACCGAACCGAACGACTCGACCAGAGCCTTTTCCAGATCGCCCGGCATTTTCGACTCGCCCGGTCCCATCATTTCCCAGAACTGGTTGTGGTTCCAAAGCTGCGAGATGTTGTTGAAGATGCCGTTCTGGGCAACTGCGGTCGGGTTATAGGTGCCGACGATGATCTCTTCGAGGGTCTTGCCTTCCCACTCGGTGCCAGCGATTGCGGCGTTCCCGTTGGTCACATAGGCGTTGTGGTGAAGATCGTGGTGAAACTCGAGCGTTTCAGCCGACATGCCCTTGGAGGCAAGAGCGTCGTGAGCATAAGGAAGATCGGGCAGCGAGAAAGACATTTTCAAAGTCCCCTGTTTTGAAGTTGCATTGCTGTGCCGTAACAAAGCGCACATGAGCGCGGCGTCAAGGTCTTATCGTAAAACACATGGCATCTTGGAAGGTTCCAAGCGAATTGGAAGGCCTGTCACGCAAACGGCGCCCCGTTGGGACGCCGTTTGATCTTTAAAGGTGCTCTGGCTCAGAGCGCGTCGACTGCGCCCGCCTCGGCCGAAACCTCAAGAAGGCGATAGACATAGTCAGCAACAGAACGGAAGCAGACCACATTGAACCCGCCTTCGGCATCAAGCCAGAAGGCCGCAGCAACTTGGCCAAGGCGCGAGCGGCGGAACATGCCTGCGGTGAACACATCCTTGTGGAAATCCACGGGCGCGTTCTTGGACATGACCTCGTGAGCGCCTGCACCCGACAGACGCATGAACCCGCGCGCATCCGATACGTTGACGGCAAGGTGATGCTCGGCCTTCATCGTCTCGGAGATCGTCGCCACAGCGCTCTCGGCTTCGGCATAGGGCACAAAGAGCAAAAGCTCGTCCGGCGACATCCACGCCGCACCCTTACCGCCCGCAACATTCGCGGTGCGAAGCTCGGGCACGCCCTGCCCTGTGACGGCCTTGACCGCCTTGGCCAGAGCCTTGGAGGAGAGGTCGCCGCGCAGGCTGATCATCCCTTGGAGACCCATATCCTCGAGCGTGAGGCCGCCGATGTTCGTCTTGGCACCGCCAAGTGGAGTGACTGCATTAGACATTCTGCTTTGCCCCCTCTTTGTCATAGAAGACAGGATCAACGATCTTGGCCTTGATGGTTCCGCCGTTCGTGGTGTTGAACTCGATCACCTCGCCCATGCGGTCGGGTCCGTTGTGCACAAGTCCCATCGCAATGCCGCGCCCGAGGGTCGGCGAGTAATAGGTCGAGGTCACGCGGCCTTGGGTGTTGCGCTGGCCGTTGGCGTTCTTGCCTTGGGCAATCGCATAGGACCCATCGGGAAGCACCGAGCCATCGAGCGTTTCAAGGCCCACCAGCTTCCAGCGGTTCGGATCGGCCATGTGGCTCCGCTCCTGCGCCCGTTTGCCGAGGTAGTCCTCTTTCTTCTTGGAGATCGCCCAACCGAGGTTGAGATCCTGCGGGATCACCGTGCCGTCGGTTTCGTCGCCGATCATGATGAAGCCTTTTTCGGCGCGCATGACGTGGAGACCTTCGGTGCCGTAGGGCATCACGCCGAACTCCTGACCCGCGCTCCAGAGCGCATCCCAGAAGGCACGACCCTGCGAGGCAGGCACCGCGATTTCATAGGACAGCTCGCCCGAGAAAGAGATGCGGTAAACGCGGGCATTGAAGCCGCCAAGAACACCGTCCGCCCACTGCATGAAGGGCAGCGTTTCCTTGGAGACGTCCATTCCGCCGAGCTTTTCGAGGAGCTGGCGACCTTTGGGGCCGACAACGGCGATCTGGGCGTATTGCTCGGTCACGTTGGCGGTATAGACCTTCCAGTCCCACCATTCGCACTGGAGCCAGTCTTCCATCCAGCCGTGGATACGGTCAGCGCCGCCTGTGGTGGTGTGGCAGAGCCAGGTCTCTTCGTCGATGCGGGCAACAACGCCGTCATCCATAAGGAAACCGTTTTCCGAACACATCAGGCCATAGCGGCATTTGCCGACGGGAAGATTGCTCATCATATTGGTGTAGAGCATGTCGAGGAACTTGCCCGCGTCGGGGCCCTTGACGATGATCTTGCCGAGCGTCGATGCATCGAGAAGACCCACGTTGTTGCGGGTGTTCAGGATCTCGCGCTTCACCGCGTCATGCTTGCTCTCGCCGCCACGGGTAAAGGTGTAGGGACGACGCCACTGGCCGACGGGTTCATAGACCGCGCCGTTTTCGTCATGCCACCCTTGGATCGGGGTCTTGCGGATCGGCTGGAACAGCTCGTCACGCGCCGCGCCGCCGATGGAGCCCATCGAAATGGGGGTATAGGGCGGACGGAACGTGGTGGTGCCGACGTTGGGGATCGCCTCATCCAGAGCCTGAGAAAGGATCGCCAAGCCGTTGATGTTGCTCAACTTACCCTGATCTGTTGCCATGCCGATCGTGGTATAGCGCTTGGCGTGTTCGACGCTCTCATAGCCTTCACGGGCAGCAAGCTGGATATCCGAGACCTTTACGTCGTTCTGGAAGTCGAGCCATGCTTTGGACTTCAGCGCATGACCAGCGCCCTGGGGCATGAGCCAGATCGGAAGAAGCGGCGCTTGGGTCGCGTCCTCGCCCACGGCAGCTTCGGTCGCGGCGGGCGTGAACCCGGCGACCTGTGCTGCGCTGCGGCCTGCGGTGTAACCATCAACCAGAACTTCGGCGCTGAAGAGATGGCCGTTGGCGGTGCCTGCGGTGGTGACGAATGCCTCACCGTCTGCGCCCGTCGGTGCACGGGTTGCGTCGGGACGGAACATCGCCTGATCGGCGTCCCAGTTCAGCTTGCCGCCGCAATGCGACCAGAGGTGCACGACAGGAGACCAGCCGCCTGACATGGCGACCGCATCACAGTCGATCTCGGCCAGAACGGCGCCCTCGCCCTCTTGGGCACAGATGGCAACGCCGGTGACACGGGCGCGGCCTTTGACCTTGGCGATGCCGCGGCCTTTTTCAACGCGGATACCGCGGGCAATCGCCTCTTCCATCAGCTCGCCGCCACCTTGCGGACGGGCGTCGATGATGGCGGGAACAACCAGACCCGCATCGACCAGCGCAAGCGCGGTGCGATAGGCATCGTCGTTGTTGGTGACGACAACGGTGCGGTCACCGACCGATACGCCATAGTTCACCAGATAGTCGCGCATCGCAGCCGCCAGCATGACGCCGGGGATGTCGTTGCCCGCAAAGGAGAGAGGACGTTCGATGGCACCCGTTGCGGTCACGATCTGCTTGGTGCGGATACGCCACAGACGGTGACGCGGGCCCGCAAGCTTGGGGTCGTGGTCCGTCAGACGTTCGTAACCAAGGACATAGCCGTGGTCATAGACGCCTGCGCCCATCATCCGCTCGCGCAGGGTGACGTTTTCCATCGCGTCAAGCTCGGCAAGCGTGTTGTCGATCCACTGCTCGGCGGGCTCGCCGTCGATCATGACACCGTCGACAACGGCGCGGCCGCCCCAATGAGCCTCTTGCTCCATGACAAGAACGCGAGCGCCCGAACGACCCGCTTCGAGAGCGGCGGCAAGACCCGCGATCCCGCCGCCGATCACGGCAACGTCGCAATAGAAGTAGAAGTGCTCGTAGGTATCCGCATCCTTTTCGGTCGGCGCTTTGCCGAGACCTGCGGACTGGCGGATGAAGGGTTCATAGATATGCTTCCAGAACGGACGCGGATGAATGAACATCTTGTAGTAGAAACCAGCAGGCAGGAACCGTGCGAAAAGCTGGTTCACGGCGCCGATGTCGAATTCAAGGCTCGGCCAGTGGTTCTGGCTGGTGGCGGTCAGACCGTCGAACAACTCTTGCGTGGTGACGCGCTGGTTCGGTTCGAACTTGCCGCCCGTGCCGAGGTTCACAAGAGCGTTCGGCTCTTCTGCACCCGAAGCGACGATGCCGCGCGGACGGTGGTATTTGAACGAACGGCCGACCATCATCTGGTCGTTGGCCAGAAGAGCCGAGGCGAGGCTGTCGCCCTCGTAGCCCTTGAGGCGCTTACCGTTAAAGGTGAAGTCGAGCGGCTTGGTGCTGTCGATCAGACGGCCGCCTTTTGCAAGACGAGTGCTCATGAAAAGTTCCCCCATTTCCAGCCGGGCAGTTTGGCGGAAATCGCGTCTTTGATGTGTTGCGGAGGCTCAGTGCTCTGCGCGGGATAGGTGCCGAAGACTTCGAGCGTGTTGGTGTGGCGTGCAGCAAGGAACCACTTGCCGCAGCCATAGGCATGGCGCCAGCGCTCGAAATGGATACCCTTCTGGTTTTCGCGCAAGAAGAGATAGCCTTCGAAGTCGTCGTCGTTCGATCCGGGACCGAAGCGCTTGAGGTGGGCTTCTCCGCCCCCCTGAAGTTCGGTCTCTTCGGCATCGACGCCGCAATATGGGCATTGAAGGGTCAGCATCTCGTGTTCTCCTTAGTGAGCCACGCCCGCAGCGACAGATTCATCGATGAATTTGCCTTCGCGGAAGCGATACATGTGGAATTCTTCGGCCAGCGGCGAATGCCCTTTGGCCATGAGCTCGGCCATCGCCCAGCCCGAGCCGGGGATCGCCTTGAAGCCGCCCGTGCCCCAACCGCAGTTGACGAAGATACCGTCGACGGGGGTTTTGGAGATGATGGGCGAGCGGTCGCCGGTCATGTCAACGATCCCGCCCCACTGACGCAACATCTTGAGACGGCTGATGATCGGGAAGGTTTCGTTGAGCGCGCGGACGGTTTCCTCGATGTGGTGGAACGAGCCGCGCTGGGTGTAGTTGTTGAAAGCGTCGGTGCCGCCGCCGATGACCATTTCGCCCTTGTCGGACTGGGACATATAGCCGTGCACGGTGTTCGCCATGACGACCACATCCATGCAAGGCTTGATCGGCTCGGACACAAGCGCCTGAAGCGCGACGGATTCGATCGGGAGACGGAAGCCCGCCATTTCGGCCAGAACCGAAGTGTGACCTGCAACGACGATGCCGAGCTTGTCACAATCGATGTCGCCCTTGGTCGTGGAGACGCCGACGACCTTGCCGCCTTCGGTGCGCACGCCCGTGACTTCGCATTTCTGGATCACGTCCATGCCCATGTCGGAGCAAGCACGGGCATAGCCCCAAGCCACCGCATCGTGACGGGCCGTGCCGCCGCGTTTCTGCAACAGACCGCCCAGAACGGGATAGCGCGGACCATCGAGGTTGATGATCGGAACGAGTTCCTTGACCTGCTGGGGGCTGATGAATTCGGTCGCCACGCCCTGAAGCGCGTTGGCGTGGGCGGTGCGCTGGTAGCCGCGCACTTCGTGCTCGGTCTGCGCCAACATGATAAGGCCACGCGGGCTGAACATCACGTTGTAGTTCAGGTCCTGCGACATCGTCTCGTAAAGGCTACGTGCCTTTTCGTAGATCGCGGCCGACGGGTCCTGAAGATAGTTCGAACGGATGATCGTCGTGTTACGACCCGTGTTGCCGCCGCCGAGCCATCCTTTTTCGATGATGGCGACATTGGTGATGCCGAAATTCTTGCCGAGGTAATAGGCGGTCGCGAGACCGTGGCCGCCTGCCCCGACGATGATGGCATCATATTTCTTCTTGGGCTGGGGCGCACGCCAAGCGCGCTCCCACCCTGTGTGATAGCGAAGAGCCTCACGGGCAATCGCGAAAACGGAATAGCGTCTCATTGTCCCCGAATCCCTCTAGTTCAGTGTTCCGGACTTGCTCCTCTCCTAACTGGACTTTTGTGCGTTAACAAAGGGGGCTACCAGCGCCACAATTGTGTAAAAACACGACATGTCGCATGCGGCGTTTTTGCGCAAACACAGAGGTTTGAGAGCCACCCGACCACCAAGGACTTTCCCATGGGCACTTTGATCGTTACTTAGGCCCAAGCGAAACGCGGGAGGCGATATGTTTTTCTGGATTATCTCGATGTCTTTGGCCGTCATTGCGACGGTGTCGTTGCTGTTGCCCCTGTTCCGCAACACAAGGACCGCCGCGACCGAAGATGCCGTGAGCGAGGTGGACATCTATCGCGAGCAACTTGCCGAAGTGGAACGCGACCTGGAACGCGGCGTTCTCGACACCGCAGAGGCCGAGCGCACCCGCACGGAAATCGCGCGCCGTCTTCTGGCCGCCGACAAGGCAGGCTCCCAACAGACAGGGGATGCGCCGCTCCTTGCAAGCCGCATGACCTCTGCCCTCTTCGGCGTTGTTGTTGTTGCACTTTCTGCCGGTCTTTATCTCTATGTCGGTGCTCCGGGGGCACAGGACCTGCCGCTCAAGGCGCGCATCGCTGCGGGGGATGACATCCGCGCGAACCGTATGAGCCAGGCAGAAGCAGAAGAGCTTGCCCAAGCCATGCCGCGCCCCGAAATCGACGCCCCTGCGGATTATCTCGAGATGGTCCAGCAGCTCCGCGATATCGTCCCGACCCGCCCCGATGATCAGGCAGGCTGGAGGCTTCTTGCCCGTCACGAAGCGGCTTTGACCAATTACGCGGCGGCTGCAGCGGCGCAGGCCCATCTTGTCGATCTTGTCGGCGCACAGGTCCAGATCACCGATCTCGAGCGGCTTGCCGATTATATGGTTGCGGCAACGGCGGGACTTGTCACACCCGAAGCCGAAGCGGTCTCGCGCCAAATTCTCGAACGCGATACCGACAATATCGCCGCGCGCTATTACCTCGGGCTGCTTTATGCGCAAACCGACCGCCCCGACGTGGCCTTCCGCCTTTGGAAACAGGTCATCGACAACGGAACTCCCGAGCAAATCCACGTCGAACTTGCCAAAGGCCAGATCGAGGATGCCGCATGGCGTGCAGGCGTTGAATACGAGCTGCCCCGCACCGCCGCCCTCCCCGGACCCACGGCCGACCAGATCGAGGATGCAGCCAATATGTCCGCCGAAGATCAGGGCAACATGATCCAAGGCATGGTCGGCCGCCTCATGGACCGTCTGGCGAATGAAGGCGGCACGCCCGAGGAATGGGCCCGTCTGATCAATGCTTTGGGGGTTATTGGCGACACCGATCGCGCGCTCGCGATCTGGACCGAGGCCCAAGGCGTCTTTGCGGGCAACACCGAAGCGCTCACCCAAATCCGCGCCGCCGCGCAATCCGCAGGGGTGGCACAGTGATCCTCGAAGACACCGCCGAATTTGCGGCCAGCCTGAAACCGATGCGCGCGATTTGCGGTCTCGATCTCGGGACCGTCACCATCGGCGTGGCGGTTTCGGACAATTTCCGAAATGTCGCGAGCCCGCTTGAAACCATCAAACGCAAGAAATTCACCACCGATGCCGAAGCGCTTCTTGCCATCATCAAAAAGCGCGAGCTGGCGGGGATCGTCCTTGGCCTGCCCAAGAATATGGACGGCAGCGAAGGCCCCCGCGCCCAATCCACCCGCGCCTTTGCGCGCAACCTGACCAAACTCACCGATGTGCCGATCACCTATTGGGACGAACGTCTCTCTACCGTGGCAGCGGAACGGGCGCTACTGGAGGCGGATACGTCTCGAAAGCGTCGCGATGAGGTGATCGACCATGTGGCGGCAGGGTTTATCCTTCAGGGGCTGCTGGACAGACTGGCATTCATGGGACGGGCGGAATGAGCGCACCTGAAAACACCGACAACATCTGGAAGCGGGCCGAGATTGAAAGCCCCTGCGTCAAGGTCTGCGTTGTCCATCCCGAAGAGCGCATCTGCATCGGCTGTCTGCGCACGCTTGACGAGATCGGCGGCTGGTCCCGTATGACACCCGAAGCGCGCAAAGCCGTGATGGCAGAGCTTCCCTCTCGCAAAGGACGCGTCGCCAAACGGCGCGGAGGCCGCGCCGCTCGGCTTGAACGGGATCAATAACCCAAAGCTTTCCGAAGCATATTGAGCGCCACTAGGATCAGGAACAGACCGAACACCCGCTTGAGTCGCTTTGCATCGGTCTTGTGGGCGAGGGTCGCGCCCATCGGCGCTGTGATGAGCGTCATGGCGATGACAAGCCCAAAGGCCACGAGGTTGACCGCCCCGATGGTAAAGGGCGGCTTGGAGGCGGGATCGACATCGGTCAGCAAGAACCCCGCAACGGAGGGCACGGCGATGATCACGCCAAAGCCTGCTGCAGTCGCAACCGCGCGATGGATCGGCACGTTGAAGAGCGTCATGGTCGGCACCCCGAAGGAGCCGCCACCGATCCCCATCAGAACCGACAGGAACCCGATGACGGGCGAGCCGGCAAGCGCCTTGGCCCCGCGCGGCATCGCATTGCCGAGACGCCATTCGGATTTGCCGAAGGTCATGTAGAGGCCGATGACCACGGCAAGCACGCCGAAGATCATCTGGAGTTGTTGCGAGCGTAGCGAAGCCGCCGTCAACATCCCGATCACGGCACCGATCGCGATCCCCGGCGCCCAGCCCTTGAGAATTTCCCAATCCACGGCGCCCTTTTTGTTGTGCGAAAGCACCGAGCGGATCGAGGTGACGATGATGGTCGCAAGCGAGGTCGCAAGACAGACCTGCATCAGATCGGCCCCGCCATAGCCCAAGGTCGTAAAGGCGTAAAAGAACGCAGGAACGAGCACGATCCCGCCGCCGACCCCGAGCAAACCCGCAAGAACGCCTGCAAAAGCACCGATCACGACGAGCACCGCCGCCATCGCAAACAACAATCCCATATCGCCCATTACGGCCTCCCTTTCGCGCAGTTGCGCTTTTGTGACGGCTTAGGCGCGCGGCTGCAAGCGATCAGAGTGCATCCGTGACCGAGGACAGGGCCTTGAGCACCGTTTCCGGCCCTGCTCCATCCTTGTGCGCCTCTTGCGAGAGGATGCGTCGCCAGCCCCGCGCCCCGCTGCGGCCTGCAAAAGCCCCAAGCATATGTCGGGTGATCTGGTTCAACCGCCCACCGTTGACAAGGTGCGCTTCGATATAAGGAAGCATCTGGCGCACGGCCTCTTCTGCGGTCGGCCCCTCAGAGCCGCCGTAAATGCGCGCATCGGCGTCGCACAGGATATCCGCAGGCTGATGATAGGCGGCCCGCCCGATCATCACCCCGTCCAGCCCCGAAGCAAGAAGTTCGACCGCGTGATCAAGGGTCGCGATCCCGCCGTTGATCGAGATATGAAGATTTGGGTAAGCGGCCTTCATGCGTTTGACGAGGTCGTAATCTAGCGGCGGAATATCCCTGTTTTCCTTGGGGCTGAGCCCTTCGAGCCATGCTTTTCGGGCGTGGATCGTAAAGCGCCGCACACCTGCCGCGCTCACCTTTTCGAGAAAATCGGGAAGCACCTCTTCGGGGTTCTGCTCGTCCACACCAATACGGCATTTGACGGTCACTTCGACGTTGGAGGCCCCGATCATCGCGGCGACACACTCGGCCACAAGGTCGGGCGACTTCATCAGAACCGCGCCAAAGGCCCCCGACTGCACGCGGTCAGAGGGGCAGCCGACATTGAGGTTCACCTCGTCATAGCCATACCCGCAGGAAATCCGCGTCGCCTCGGCCAACTCTTTGGGGTCAGACCCTCCGATCTGAAGCGCGACGGGGTGCTCTTCGGGGCTATAGGCGAGCAGACGTTCGTGTTCCCCCCGCACAATCGCGGGCGCTGTCACCATTTCGGTGTAAAGTAGCGTCTCGCGGCTCATCAAGCGGTGGAAATACCGACAATGGCGATCCGTCCAATCCATCATCGGCGCAACCGAAAGCCGCGCCGCCCGCGTCGTTGCGGGGCTCTGGGGGTTCTGGATCGGGGGTGTGTCGAGCATCCGCAGCAGCGTCCTGTCCAAGTGGGATCAAAGCGCTTTCTTAGGGGCAAAGGAGATGTTTTTCCAGCCCCGTCGGATTAAGGGTGCGCAAGGTTTTCCCTGCGCACCCCAAAGTCTTTAGGCGGTTGCCTTGGCAAGTGCCTGATCGAGGTCGGCGATGATGTCTTTCACATCTTCGATGCCGATAGAAACGCGGACCACATTCGGTGCGGCGCCTGCTTTGACCTGCTGCTCGGGCTCGAGCTGGCGGTGGGTGGTCGAGGCAGGGTGGATGATCAAGCTGCGCGCGTCACCGAGGTTGGCTACATGGCTAAAGAGCTTGAGGTTGTCGACCAGCTTGACGCAAGCGTCATAACCGCCCTTGACTGCGACGGTGAAGAGAGCCCCTGCCCCTTTGGGCACGATACGGCCCGCACGCTCGTTCCAGGGCGAGCTTTCGAGACCTGCATAGGTGACGCCTTCGATCCGCGGGTCTTTTTCAAGCCACTCGGCGACGGCTTTGGCGTTCGCAACGTGGCGCTCCATCCGAAGCGCAAGCGTTTCGATCCCCATAAGGGTGTAATGCGCGCCCTGCGGGTTCATGGTCATACCGAGGTCACGAAGACCGACAGCGATCGAGTGGAAGGTAAAGGCCATCGCGCCGAGTGCGGCATGGAAGGTCAGACCGTGATAAGCAGGCTCGGGCTGCGAGAGCGAGGGGAATTTGTCGCTTGCGGACCAGTCGAACTTGCCCGAGTCGACGACGATACCGCCCGTCACCGTGCCGTTGCCCGTGAGGTATTTGGTGGCCGAATGCACGACAAGGGTCGCGCCATGCTCGATCGGGCGGCAGAGATATGGCGTGGCCGTGGTGTTGTCGACGATGAGCGGAACGCCCGCCGCATCCGCGATCTTGGCGAGAGCGTCGAGGTCACTGATATAGCCGCCGGGGTTCGCGATGGTCTCGCAGAACACGGCGCGGGTGTTTTCGTCGATGGCAGCCTCGACAGCGGCAAGGTCTTCGGTATCGACGAATTTGGCCGACCAGCCGAAGCGTTTGATCGTCTGGCTGAACTGGGTGATCGTGCCGCCGTAAAGACGCGAGGAGGCCACGATATTGCAGCCGGGCTGCATCAGCGGGAAAAGCGCCATGATCTGCGCGGCGTGACCCGAAGAACAGGCGATCCCGCCCGCCGCGCCTTCGAGAGCGGCAACGCGATTGGCCAGAGCCGCAACCGTCGGGTTGGTCAGACGCGAATAGATATAGCCCACTTCTTCAAGGTTGAAGAGTTTTGCGGCATGTTCGGCATCGCGGAACACATAGGCCGTCGTCTGATAGATCGGCACCTGACGCGCGCCTGTTGCAGGATCGGGCGCGGTGCCTGCGTGGATGGCAAGTGTATCGAAACCGTATTGATTTTCGCTCATGTGAAAGTCTCCCTTAGCGTTGCGCAGAGACTGGACGAGCTTCGCGCCGATGCCAAGTGCTTTCAAAAGAAAAAGCACCACGCAGGATCGTCTGCGCGGTGCCTTGTTCCGAATGCGGTGCGGTTTACTTGAGCAAAGATCCCATACGGCGCATCGCAAGCGCATAACCTTCCACACCGAAGCCCGCCATCACGCCTTCGGCGCGGAGCGAGACATAGGAATGGTGACGGAAGCTTTCGCGCTTGTGCACGTTGGAGATATGCACCTCGAAGACCACACCTTCGTAGGCATTGAGCGCATCGAGGATCGCAACCGAAGTATGGGTAAAGGCACCGGGGTTGATGATGATCCCTTGGGCCTTTTCCCGTGCCTCGTGGATCCAGTCGATGATCTGGCCCTCGTGGTTGGACTGCATGAGCTTGGAGGTGATCCCGAACTCTTCGGCCACCTTGGCGCAGTTTGCGGCCACGTCCTCAAGCGTGTCATAGCCATAAATTTCGGGCTGTCGCTTGCCCAGAAGGTTGAGGTTGGGGCCGTTGAGAATATAGACGGTCTTGCTCATCGTGGATCCTGTGATTTGCGCATATCCGCGCCGTTAGTCCTGGGGGAGTGCCCCGCTGATTTGTCGGGCAAGATCATTGCCCGTGCGTTCGATGTGGGCGCGCAAGAGCCGCGCGGCGAGATCGGCGTTGCGATCCACGGCGGCGTTTGCAATCGCGTTGTGTTCGTCCTGAATATCGGCCGCCCCTGCGGGCTGTTTGAGGAAAATGCGGCGATACCGGTCGCTCTGGTTCTGAAGGTTCTGGCAAAATTCGACCAGCATCTCCATGCCGCAGCCTTCGATCAATGTCTTGTGAAAGGCCCAATGCGCCGCTTCCCAAACTTCCATTGCCTCGGGCGAGGAAACATCGCGCTCAGTCCGCCCGAGCCTGTGCAGAGCGCCCAGAACGTTGCTCTCCCACTCCAGATCGGCGCGCTCGATGGAATATCTGAGCGCAAGGCTCTCCAGATCGGAGCGCAGGCGCGTCACCTCGGCCAAAAGCTGGAGCGAAACGGGCGCGACACGATAGCCGCGCTGGTCCTCGAACTCGACAAGTCCTGTGGAGACGAGCCGCGAAATCGCCTCGCGCATCGGTGAGAGCGACACCTGATAAACCTCGCGCAGGTAGTCGATGTTGAGCTTGCTTCCCGGCGCCAACTCGCCGCGCAGGATCGACTTGAGCAGCGACGACGCCACAAGGCTCGCTCGGGTCGATTTGCGGGGTGTCTCTTTTTCTTCGTGAAGCAGCATGAAAGAACCTATATTCGTGCCCACGATTTGTGACGCAATAATCGATTATACGCAAGCGCCTCAATTAAGTTGGACTAAGACGATATTATCCGCCAATATTAAGCCAAGTAATATGGGCAATTGAACATGATCCTTCCGAGCGAAGACGCAGGCGTCGGCCAAAGCACCTATGAGACCCTGCGCACCGACATCATCTTCGGGCGGCTTGCACCTGCCTCCAAGCTCAAGCTCGATGATTTGCGCGACACCTACGGCGCATCGGTCTCGACCATCCGCGAGGCGCTCAACCGGCTCACGACCGAAGAGCTTGTTCTTGCCGAGGGGCAGCGCGGTTTCTTTGTCGCTCCTATGACGGCCAAGGATCTCGTCGAAATTGCGGATCTTCGGATTTTACTGGAATGTCATGCGCTTACCCTCTCCTTTGCGAATGGGGACACCGAATGGGAGGGGCGGATCGTTTCGGCGCACCATAAGCTCCACCGCATGGAACAACGCATGGCGGCCAATGATGTCTCGGTCCGCGAAAGCTGGAAGCAATACGACTGGGAATTCCATCAGGCGCTTATCTCGGCGTGCGACAGCGCCTCGCTCCTGAGCCTGCACGGCAGCGTGTTCGACAAATATCTGCGCTACCAGATGCGGTCGTTGACGTTCAGAGGCGACAAGGCCGCGCGCGAGCACCGAGAGATGCTCGATGCTGCGATGGATCGCGACAGTGAAAGAGCGAAAACGATTCTCAGGTCCCACATCGAGGGAGGCGTTCGTCACTGTCTCAACAATCCCAATGTTCTGCCCAGCCGTTGAATTTCCGCTCAGCAAGGCGCGCTATCTCACTGAAACGTGAATAAATTCAATATACTAACAAATAATCGATTTTAAATCATAAGATCATACGAAACCAAATAAATCATCCATAGATCAAAACCTATGTTGATCTATGTCAAAATCCATGCTTGCTTCTGCATCGGAGAACTGACCTATTTTCGTCAGTGCCATGTTCATTTTCGGGAGGAACACCATGCCTATGACTTTTGCACGCCGCACCCTTTTGGCGTCTGCTGCTGCTCTTGCAGTTTCCACCATTGCCGGCACCGCTTTCGCGGAAGCGCATGGCGACAAAATCCAGCTTCGGCTGAGCTCGCCCGCCTCTGAAACCGACCAGCGCGCCGTCGCCCTGATCGAAAAGTTCGGCCCCGCTGTCGCCGATTTCGCCAGCTTCGAGCCCCACTGGAACGCCTCGCTCTTCGCGCAGGGCACCGAGCTTGAAGCCATCGCCTCGGGCGACCTTGAAATGTCGATCACCTCGGCTCAGGAACTTGCAACGTTCTTCCCCGAGTTCTCGATCTTCACCGCTGGCTACGTCCATCAGGACGCCGCGCATCAGGTAGCCGTGTTCAACGATCCTCTGATGGACCCCTTCAAGGCAAAGGCAGAGGAAGAGCTTGGCGTAAAGCTTCTTTCGGTCATGTATCTGGGCCGCCGTCAGGTGAACCTGCGTCAGTCCAAGGACGAGCTGACGGTCACCACCCCCGCCGATCTGGCCGGTGTGAACCTGCGTATGCCCGGCACCGACGCATGGCAGTTCCTCGGCTCGGCGCTTGGCGCGGCCCCGACCCCGCTTGCCTTTACCGAGGTTTACACCGCCCTTCAGACGGGCGCTGTCGACGGTCAGGACAACCCGCTCCCGACCGTTGTGGACGCCAAGTTCTATGAAGTCACCAAACAGATCGTTCTGACCTCGCACCTTGTCGACCTCAACTACCTTGCGATCTCCAAGGCTGTTTGGGACGGTCTTGATGCCGACCAACAGGCTGCCGTTCAGGCTGCGGCTGACGCTGCTGCCGAGTTTGGCCGCGACAACCAGCTCCAGAAAGAAGCCGACCTCGTCGCCTTCCTCGAAGAGCAGGGCCTTGCCGTTTACGAGCCCGATGTTGCTGCCTTCCGCGAGGCGGTCCAGTCGGCTTATCTCTCGTCCGACTTCGCCGCGAGCTGGCCCGAAGGCGTTCTCGAGCAGATCAACGCTCTGGGCAACTAAGCACCACAACGCGGGAGGCTTGAGCCGATATGAAAACGATATCGAACCTTTTCTCCCGCGTGACGGAAAGCGTGGCGGCCCTCATGATGGCCGCCATGTTCGCCACTTTCATCATCCAGATCATCGTGCGCTATGTCGTGGGGGCCGAATGGTTCACCGCGCTTTTGGGGCATTCGCTGGACCCCAGTTATTTCGGCTGGACGCTTGAGTTCTGCCTCGCGCTTTGGGTCTGGATCGTCTTTTGGGGCAATTCTTTTGTCGTGAGAGAGACGGACCATGTGCGCTTCGACATTCTTTTCTTCCTCGTCTCGCCCAAGGTGCAGCGCATCTTTGCCTTTGTCGGCGCTTTGGTCGTCATCGGAGCGATGCTCTATTCGATCGAGCCGACCTACGCCAAGATGAAGATCCTGCGCCTGAAATCGAGCGCGACACTCCCCGTCAAGATGTTGCCCATCTACTCGATCTACTTCCTCTTTCTCGTCGTTGTGCCGATCCGTTACGCGTGGCGCGCCTATGTCGTCGCCCGCAAAGGCCTCCCGGAGGAGACCATCCAATGAGCTTTGAACTCGGTATGATGCTGCTGGCCCTCTTCGGGCTGGCGGGTATGGGTTTGCCTATCGCCTATGCCATCCTGTGCGCGGCGCTGCTCTACCTCGAACTTTCGGGGCGCGGGGTCGGACTTGCGGGGAAACTCCTGATGGACGGGCTTTACCAGAGCTTTGTCCTTCTTGCCGTGCCGCTCTTTATCGTCGCGGCCAATATCATGAACGCGGGCTCCATCGCCGACCGTCTTCTCAAGTTCTGCATCGCGCTGGTGGGCCGTTTCAAAGGCGGTATGGGCCATGTCAACGTAGTTGCATCGCTTATTTTTTCGGGCATGTCGGGCTCGGCCGTGGCCGATGCTGCGGGGATCGGCAAGATCATCATCGAGATGATGACCAAGGACGGACGTTTCGGGCGCGGCTATGCAGCGGCGATCACAGCGGCCTCGGCCACCATCGGGCCGATCATCCCGCCGTCCATTCCGATGGTGCTCTATGCGCTCGTCTCGAACACTTCGATCGGCTATCTTTTTTTCGCAGGTATCGTGCCCGGTCTGTTGATGGGCGTCGTCCTCATGGCGATGAACGTCTATATCAGCCACAAGCGCGGTTATGCGACGGAAGCGCCCGTGCCGCTGCGGGATATGCCGCGCACCACAGCCCGTGCCTTCCCTGCCCTCATGATGCCTGTGATCCTCTTGTCGGGCATCTATCTCGGCTACACCACCCCGACAGAGGCCGCTGCAGTCGCCGCGCTTTATGCTCTTGTCGTGGCGGCATTCATCTATCGCGAACTGACTTGGCGGTCGCTCTATGCGGTCTTTGCGGATGCGGCGCGCTCCTCTGCCTCGGTCGGGATCGTGATCGGTGGGGCGCTCATCCTCAATTACATCGTGTCGGACCAGAAAATACCGGAAATGGTGGCCCGCGCGATGGTCGGTCTCGACGTCTCGCCGCTGGTGTTCCTCTTGATGGTCAACCTGATCATTCTGGCGCTCGGCTGCCTTCTGGACGCATCAACGATCATCCTTGTGATCATCCCGCTCTTTATTCCGACATGCCGCGAATTGGGGATCGACCTTGTGCATTTCGGCGTCGTTGCGGTGGTGAACTGTATGATCGGCCTGATCACGCCGCCCTATGGCATCCTGCTCTTTGTGATCAACGCTGTGACGGGCATTCCGCTTGCCGAGATCATCAAGGAAATCTGGGCCTTCCTTGTCGCGCTGGTTCTTGCGCTTCTGGCGATGATCCTGTTCCCCGACATGGTGCTCTTTTTGCCGAGATTGCTGGGCTACCAAGGGTAGAAAAGTTTCACTTTTCGAACATTTGAAAGGGGTCTTGTGACAACAAGTCCCCTTTTTCCATCACTTTCGGAACAAAATTCCGACATCGGCAACATTCGTTCCGGTTGCCCCCGTTACAAGCAAATCGCCCGAGAGTGAAAGCGCGGTGTAGCTGTCGTTGTTGGCGAGATACATGCCGATGTCCCCGCCCTTGGCGGCAATGCGTCCAAGGGTGCCCTGATCGACGATGGCCCCTGCGGCATCGGTCGGACCGTCGCGGCCATCTGTTCCGGCCTGAAGGCACATCCATTCGCCCCAGCCGCGTTTACCGGCCTCAACCGCGATCCTGAGCGCAAGTTCCTGATTGCGGCCCCCTTTGCCTTTGCCCTTGATCTGGACCGTCGTTTCCCCGCCCCAAAGGGTAAAGCCGCGTTTGGCCGCCTGATCACAGATCAGACGCGCGGCTTCGGCGACATCGCCCTCGACAGGATCGGCAAGAAGCGTCACCCCCTCGATCTCTCCGGCAATCGCCCGAAGGCTCTGGGTGTTGGAACCGATTAGCCTATTGTCGCCGCTCTTGAGACGACGAATGCGCCCGACGGCGGCAAGGTGATCACGCACGCTGTCCGAGATGTAATCCCAAAGCCCGAAGCGTTTGAGCATCTGGATGGCATCCCCCGCCGTGCCGAGCGAAGGCGCGGTCGGACCGCTGGCAATCGTCGAAAGATCATCGCCCACCACATCCGAGAGGATCAGCGCCCGCACGGGATGCGGCTCGGCCGAAACGATGAAACCGCCGCCCTTGAGCCGCGAAAGCTGCTGGCGGACAAGGTTCATCTGGCGGATGTCGGCCCCGCTGGCGAGCAAAAGACGGTTCACCTCGGCCTTTTCCTCAAGCGAAATACCCTTGGCCGGCGCAGGCAAAAGCGCTGAGCCACCGCCCGAAATGAGCGCGAGCACGGGTCCCGCCCCAGCTTCGAGAGCGTCAAGAACAGCCTGCGACGCCTTGGCCCCGTTTTCATCGGGAATCGGGTGCCCCGACGCAAAGACCTCGGCCCCGTCGAGATCGCGGGCGTTTTCGTAATTGGTGATGACGAGACAGCGCGCACCCCGACCCAGCGTGTCGAGCGCGGCTTCGGCCATGCGCATGGCCGCTTTGCCGACCGAGACAATCAGCGCAGGCTCGAAAGGGTCCTCTGCAAGCGCAGTGCGAACAGCCTCATAGGGATCGGCAGCGGCAACCCCGACTTGGAAAAGATGGGTAAGCTGGGTTCTCAGAGCGTCCGACATGTGCGCCTCTTGGGTGACTTGACCTCAGTTTGAACAACCAAGGACAAGGCACAAGCAAAAAGAGCAACCTTTCAGCAATTTCAGTCGTTTGAGCCGCGCCCGACCCTAAGCAGCGGGGGCGCGAAGCGTCAGCCCGCCTGCCTCGACGATGAAATCGACGACCTGATCAACACCGACACCGTTACGCATTTCGCCGAAAACAAAGGGGCGTCCCTTGCGGTGCTCGGTCGCGTCCCGCTCCATACGTGCGGTATCGGCCCCGACATAGGGCGCAAGATCGCGCTTGTTGATGATAAGAAGGTCGGATTTCGTCAGTGCCGGCCCGCCTTTGCGCGGGATGTCATCCCCAGCCGCCGTGTCGATCACATAGAGCGTGAGATCGGCAAGTTCGGGCGAGAAGGTCGCCGAAAGATTGTCGCCGCCGCTCTCGATCAGGATCAGATCAAGGTCGGGAAAGGCCTCGTTCAACTCGGCCACGGCGGCAAGGTTGATCGAAGCATCCTCGCGAATAGCCGTATGGGGACAGCCCCCCGTTTCGACACCGCGGATACGGTCGAGGGGAAGCACCTGTTGACGCATGAGCGCCTCTGCATCTTCGCGGGTATAGATGTCATTGGTGATGACCGCCATGGAAAGACGGCTCGAAAGAGCGCGGCACAGCTGCGCGGTAAGGGTCGTTTTACCCGCACCCACAGGTCCGCCGATCCCGACACGAAGGGGTCCATTAGGAGAGGTCATGTCCGATATATCCTGATATCTTGGGTTTCATGATGGATCGAGCCGATATCCCCGAGCGGTGCAAACCCGCCCAGATCGTCGAGCGTGGCCTCGACCCCTTCCTGCGCCGTTTCGGCAATCAGGGGGGAAAGACGCTTGAGAATCGCCTGCGCTTCGCTGGCCCCGAGCGGGATCGCGCGGCAGGCAATGGTGACAAGGTTTGCAGCAAAGCTCTGGACGTAAAACAGAGCCGTTTCGGCCAAGGGGAGCGCCTCGGCCCGCGCGGCCGCCCCGATGGCAACGGGATAAGGCGCAGCGACGGCTCCGGTGACTTGCGCAAAGGCCGCGCCTTGGAGCTTGCTTTCTTGCGCGCGCTCGGCCCCTGCCCCAAGCGCCATGGCAAGATCGGACAGCTCGGCACAATCGCCGCCCCGATGGGCCGCGGCCAAGAGGATTATGTCGTTTCGCGGCGCGCCATAACGGAGGATATCGACGAGCCATGCCTCGAAACTCGGCCCGTTATGCACCTTGCCCTCGGTGATGAACCATTCCAGCCCGTGCGAATAGGCATAGCCGCCGACAGGGTAATTTGCCGAGAACCACTGGCTCAGGCGCAGGAGTGCGGAAGGATCAATGCGCGTGGCCATGGGTTCTTCCGTGACCATAGGCGCCACCCTCGGGGGTAAAGGGCTCGACCACATTCTCAAGGTTCGCTCCAAGACGCATGAGCATATCGGCCAGCACGTGATCGCGTTTGATGAGCAAGCGCCCCGCCCCGATTTGGCAGGGAGTGTGACGGTTCCCGATGTGCCACGCCAGCCGCGTCAGGTTCTCGCCCCGAACGGCAAGCAATTCCTCGGGGGCGGCAATGACCTGCACGGCGCGCCCATCGGCAAGCACCAGCTGGTCCCCGTGATCGAGCGAGCGCGTCTCGGGAAGATCGAGAAGGATCGCCTCGCCCTGATCGGTGACAAGCCGTTTGCGGCGGATGAAGCGGTCCTCATAGGTCAGACGGATGGTCAGAGCCGCAGGCGGGTTCGGCGCGGGGCGCACCTCTCGCGCGGGGATCGGGGCAAGTCCGAGGTCAACCATTCGCCACTCCTTTCATCAATGCACCTAGCGCCGCGAGCCCGTTTTTGGTCACATTGGCATGGGCGGCGACGACGAAATCAGCCAGAAGTTCAAGCTCCACCCGCGCCAGATCGACCGAGGTCCGACCATCAGCATTGCCGAAGGCATCGCTTTGGCCCATGAGCCAGTCGCGCTGATCCTCTCGAAGGTTCAGGATCGCCGAGGTCTCGGACACGAGAGCTGCAAAAATGCGGTCGCCTGCAACAAAGAGAGCCATGCCGCCCTCTTGCCGCTCCTCTGTGCCGCGCTGCGCCATGGCCAAGGCGCGAAGATGATCCGCCGAGACCGCCATCAGAAGAGGAAATACCGCTGCGCCATCGGAAGCTCCTTGGCTGGTTCACAGGTCAGAAGTTCACCGTTGGCGCGGACTTCATAAGTTTCGGGGTTCACGTCGATGTCGGGCATGAGATTGTTGAGCACCATGTCAGCTTTGCCGATGTTTCGGCAATTCTCGACGGGAAGCACCTCTTTGCCAAGCCCCTCGCCGATGCCCGCCTCATAGGCCGCGCGCGAGACAAAGGTCACGCTGCCCTTGGCCAGCCCCTGACCATAGCCGCCGAACATGGCGCGGGAATAAACGGGCTGGGGCGTCGGGATCGAGGCATTGGTATCGCCCATCTGCGCCACGGCAATCGTGCCGCCAAGGAGCACCATTTCAGGCTTCACCCCGAAGAACGCAGGCTTCCAGAGAACGAGATCCGCGCGCTTGCCCACCTCGACCGAGCCGATATGGCGCGACATGCCATGCGCAATCGCGGGGTTGATCGTGTATTTCGCGATATAGCGGCGCACGCGGGCATTGTCGTTCTCGCCCGTCTCATCTGCGAGCCGCCCACGCTGCTTGCGCATTTTGTCGGCGGTCTGCCATGTGCGGATGATCACTTCGCCCACACGGCCCATGGCCTGACTGTCGGAGGCGATGATCGAAAAGGCGCCCATATCGTGAAGGATATCCTCGGCCGCGATGGTTTCCTTGCGGATGCGGCTTTCGGCAAAGGCGACATCCTCTGGGATCGACTGATCGAGATGGTGACAGACCATGAGCATATCGAGATGCTCTTCGAGCGTGTTCACCGTATAGGGCCGCGTCGGGTTGGTCGACGACGGGATAACGTTCGGATGGCCACAGACTTTGATGATGTCGGGGGCATGGCCGCCGCCTGCGCCTTCGGTGTGGAAGGCGTGGATCGTGCGACCCTTCATCGCCGCGACGGTGTTCTCGACGAAGCCCGATTCATTGAGCGTATCGGTGTGGATCATCACCTGAACGTCCATCTCGTCGGCCACCGAAAGACAACAGTCGATAGCCGCAGGGGTTGTGCCCCAATCCTCGTGCAGCTTGAGGCAGGACGCCCCCGCACTCACCATCTCGCGCAGGGGCGCAGGGAGCGAGGCGTTGCCCTTGCCTGCAATGGCCGTATTCATCTGAAGCCCGTCAAAGGCCCCGAGCATCCGCCCGATGTGCCATGTGCCCGTGCAGGTCGTCGCCAGCGTGCCATGCGCAGGCCCCGAGCCGCCGCCGATCATCGTCGTGACGCCTGAATGGAGCGCATCGTCGAACTGCTGCGGCGCGATATAGTGGATATGGCTGTCGATGGCCCCTGCGGTAAGGATACAGCCCTCGCCCGCAATGGCTTCGGTGGCGGGGCCGATGATGATCGTCACGCCGCTTTGGGTGTCGGGGTTGCCCGCCTTGCCGATGCCTGCGATGCGCCCGTCCTTGAGACCGACGTCCGCCTTATAGATACCCGTATGATCCACGATCAGCGCATTGGTGATGACCGTATCCACCGCCCCTTCGGCGCGGGTGCGCTGGGACTGGCCCATGCCGTCGCGGATCACCTTGCCGCCGCCGAATTTCACTTCTTCGCCATAGGTGGTGAAGTCCTTTTCCACCTCGATGATCAGGTCGGTATCGGCAAGCCGCACACGGTCCCCCGTGGTGGGACCGAACATATCCGCATAGGTCGCGCGTGAGATTTGAGCCGGCATCAGAGCGCTCCCATGACATGTTGGTTAAAGCCGAAAACAACGCGGTCGCCGCCGATGGGAATGAGCTGAACCTCACGCTCTTGTCCCGGCTCGAAACGGACCGCCGTGCCCGAAGCGATATCGAGCCGCATACCGCGCGCGGTCTCACGGTCGAAACGGAGCGCGGGGTTGGTTTCGGCAAAGTGGTAATGGCTTCCGACCTGAACGGGACGATCGCCGGTATTGGCGACCAGAAGCGTGATCGCCTCGGCGCCTTGGTTCAACGTAATCTCGCCCGCTTTGGGCATGAGCTCTCCGGGGATCATCTGTGCCTCCTAGCGAATGGGGTGGTGAACGGTGACGAGCTTGGTGCCGTCGGGAAAGGTCGCCTCGACCTGAACGTCGTGGATCATCTCGGCGATGCCTTCCATACAGTCTTCGCGCGAGATCACATGCGCCCCCGCCTCCATCAGATCGGCAACCGAGCGCCCGTCGCGCGCGCCTTCGACCACATAATCGGTAATCAGGGCGATGGCCTCGGGATGGTTGAGCTTGACCCCTCGGGCTAGACGGTTGCGGGCGACTATTGCCGCCATCGAGATCAGCAATTTGTCTTTTTCACGCGGCGTGAGGTTCATGACGGCTCCTTACATAGTCCAGACGCGCGGCATCGGCGCAGAGCGGAAACGGGTGAGAAAATGGATCAGGCGCCCCCGAAGGAGGCGTGGATCAGAGGCCGCCAGACGCCCGATCAAACGGTCCTTGGTGGCGGAAAATGCAGCATCGGGGAGGATCGCTCGCGCCTCATCAAGACGGGTCTCCGCTCCATCCTTGACGAAAAGGATGGTCGCGATTGCGCGGCAATCCCCAAGTGCGGCCGACCCTGAAAGATCGTCAAGACCGCCTTCGAAACGGGTTGCCTCGGCATGCACCAAACGTGAAGAACGACGAATACGCCATTGATCTGAGATCGAGAAATGAGAAAGGCTTTCCCCCATGGCGCGGCGCCCGAAGATCAAAGGCTCGACGATCAGCAACTCGGAGGTGTCCTGCATATCGACCGTGATCGAACGCCCGAGCGCGGAGCGGTCGAACAGGATCGTCTCTTGCGGCATCCAGTGGATCGCGCCGCCCGCCCCGATCGTCAGATCAACCGAGACGCGCCCCATCGGGCCCGTCGATTTATAGACCCGCTCGGCGGTCTGGGTCGCGATATTGAGCCGTGCGCCCGTCTCGACGCTCGCCGAGATATCAAGGTGATCGCCGCCCGTCAGCCCGCCCGCCGTATTGATCAAAACCACATCAGGCTCGGCGGCGTGATTGCGCGGCATCATCGCCTTGAGACATCCCGACTGGTGCAGATCGACAAGGCGGTGCCGCTCTCCCGCAAAGCGCAGAGCAACCCGTCCCCGAGCACGTTGCATCGCAGCGATCTGAGTCCCGTCCGGCATGGCTTCCCCTATTCCTGTTGGGATCAGAAACAACGGGGGCAGGATCATCAATGCGGCGCGCTTAAATTTGCGTCACTCGGCATCAATCCGGTGCAATGCGCCGCAATTTCAGGCTATTTGCCTAAGTCTTGAGCAAAAGAAAATCGCTAGTCGCCGCTTTGTCTCTGGCGCTTGCGAAAGGCGGCCTTGAGCCGTTCCGAGCGTTCGGTCATGCCCTTTGCCTCGAGATGTGCCTGCATTTCGGTGAGGTAAAGCCGGATGTTCCGACGGTCGCGGATCATCGGATAGAAATCCGAAGCGGCAAGCGAGCCTTCGATACCTGCCTTCATCACAGTCTTGAGATGCCCCATGCGGTTGAGGACAAGAGCGGACTTGTGTCCGAAGCCGAAGCATTTGAAATGGCGAACATTCTCGCCTTGGAGACGCTCGACCTGTTTGCGGTCGGGTTCGAAAAACGGATCGTAATAGAGCTGGACATCGCGGGCGGTGGCGATCTCTTTGGCGGCATCGCTGAAGGCAAGGCTCCAGTCTGCAGCGCGCCCCTTGGCAAAACGGGTCTCCCAAGGGACCAGCGTTTCATCAAGAGTGGATTGCGGGCTAAAGGCAAGCACCGTGGACCCCGGCGCACAGCTTGAAAAGCTCAATGCTGCAAAGGCCCCCATCGAGGTGCCCGCAAAGGCGACATTGTCGAATGAGGCAAAGAACCCGTTTTCCCGAAGGTCTTCGAACATCTCGATCAATTCGGGGTCGCGATACCACACAGGCGCCTGTGCAAAGACCCCAAGGAACGACCACCCCTGATCGGCAGCGAATTTCTCGGCCCAAAGCGTGCGATTGATGCGCGGATCGCCGACGTTGTGCAGGTTATCGAAGGTCACGAGAAGCTGTTTGCGCCCCCGATCCACAAAGGCCGCGCCATGGTGGTTGAGCTTGCGATAAAACCCTGTTGCGGGTTTGGGCGGGGCGATATCGACGAACCATGCGGGCGGCATGTCATCGCTCGACACCGTGACCATACCGTCGTCATCGTCTTCACTCTCTGCGGGTTTGGGCTGGGCAAGTGCCGCCCCCTGCACCGCTTTGGCGATGGCGGCCTGTGCCTGCATCTTGGTCACTTCGAGAATGGCGCGTCCCAAAGCACGCGACCCCGCCAAGGCCCGCGCCCTAACGTTGCGCGGCTCGAGCTCCACATCTTCGACCCCGCTGTCGAGATCGCTCATATCGAAAAGCTGCGGCAAGTGCGGCGCATAGGTGGCACGGAGCTTTTCGTTGTCCTGCGCCAGCTCGTTCATCAAGGTCACGCGGTTTTCGAGCGAGAAGGTATCGTTCTTGGAAAAGAGCAGCGGGTCGTCATAGGTCGAAAGCACGCGGATCAACTGGCGCACATTGGCGGTCTTATCAAAGGAAATGGCGCCGAGCATTTCGCTCAGCTCTACCGACATGCTTTTGTTGGCCTCGCGCGTGGGGCGGTCAAAGGCACTCAGATCCGACAGCCCGAGCATATCCTCGGCAAAGTCGGCCACGATATCGCCGTCCTTGAACGCCTTGCGGTCAAAGGGTTTGATGCGGATATTCTCGGTCCCGAACATCTCGGCGTAGACATCGAGGAAATTGGTAAAGGCGAGCTTCTTGATCTGCCCCGCAAGGAACGATGTCCGGTCATTGGGAACAAGTGCATTCTTGGCCAGTTGCTTATAGAGCACCTCGGCATAGCGGTCCTGCCTGCGCAGATAACAGATCACTTTGGTGTTTCGGGCGATGTGATCGGTGAACAACCCCTTGAGCCCGTTCGCCACCACGACACGGAACATGATTTCCGAGGACACCACATGGGTCATGTCGGGATTTGCGTCGTATTCCTTGACGATCTGCGCGACAAGCTCGGCGGCTTTGCCTTGCGGGACGGCTTGGGCCAATGGGTTGTGCGCGATATGGGTGCGCGCTGCGGTCATGTAATTCACGCCCGCTTTGCGAAGGGCATCCGCGTTCGAATGCAGGAATTGCTGCAACGCGGTGGTTCCGGTCTTTGGTGATCCGATATGGAGAATAAGCACCCCGTCCGCCCCTTCAGAAAGCCATCAGCTTGAAACCCAGCGCCTGCCCCCAATGCAGATGCACGCCGATACAGGTGAAGCCGTTGCGGTCGTATCCACGCATCGACTCTCGGAATGCCTCGAAGGCGGTGGCATAGTCTTTGTCGGCGGCAAGGTTGGGCAGCATCGGGTTGAGCATCACAAAGACGCATTTGCGAGAGATACGGCACATCTCGTCCACGACCTGATGCCAGTCGTTCGGATGGCAGTAATGCTCGATCGCCTGAAAACTCATCACATAGTCGAAGCTTTTGTCGTCAAAGGGATACGGCATGCGCCCCGCATCAAAGAGCGCCATATCGAGCCCGAGAGAGTCGATGATCGGGCGATAGGGCCAGTCCTCGATCTTGCCGTCTTCGGGGATCGGAAGACCGTAGTCATCGGTCTTGCGGGTAAAGCTGTCGTCGTTGGCCTTGCGAAAGAGTGCGCGCGCCTCTTCGCCTTCGGACGCGCCGACCATGTTGACATAGTCGTTGCCGACCACACGGTGCCCATAGTCCCGCAGGATATCGAGCATCGCGCCATGCGCGGTCGAAAGCTCGAAGACATCCTGTGGCGGGAGCGTCAACAGCTCGGGGAAATAGAGCTGTATACGGTTAAAAGCACGCCGCATATTCTTGATACGGCTGAGATATTTCGACTGGGGCTTGCGCCGCGCATCGGGCCAATCCTCGTCCCGAACGGTATAGGGGGTTTTCCATTCTTCGGGCAATCGGCCCGGGAAATGGTTGCCGACATCCGCTACCCGCAAGAGCTGGATATGTTCGCGGCGCGAAACGGTATCCCCTTCGCTGTCAAGTTGCCTTGCTCGACGTCCCATTATGCAGCCCCCCGTTTGTTGACCGACGGCGGCGGTGTGATCCCGCGCTTTTTGCAATCGGCAATGGCCTTGTTGAGCACCTTGCGGAATGCAGGGCCGCGCCGCGTCGATAGGTAATGTTCGCAAAAGAGCGCCGTGAGCCAAGGGTTCCCGCGTTCGTCCACCTTGGCGAGCATCTCTTTCATATAGCGGGTAAAGCCGCGCCGCGCGCGCAGGGCCTGATAGAACTCAAGCTCCGTGAGCGTTCCCGCAATCGCGCGCAGGATCACGGGTTTGAGGATGCCCATCCCCTGCATCGCCGAGGCGATCCGATGCCCCATCAGTCGACAATGAAGTCTCTTGATGTTCTGGCCTGTAAAGAGTGCCGCATGGGCCGCATCCAAGGGCGCGAGCGGGTCCCACAAAAGGTAAACCTTGTCCGCCGAGGCAAGCATATCGGGCGCGAAACCATAGCGGTCGCGGTAATTGCGGTCCCACGCCTTGCTATAGCGCGTCTCCCACGGCGTGACTTCACGGTCGAGGGTGGCTTGGGGGCTGATGGTGATCACCGTGGCTCCGGGACAGGCCGCAGAAAACGCCGCAGCCGCATATCCGCCCATCGAAGCGCCGTAAAACACCACCCGATCAAAGGTGTCGAAAAAACCGTCATCGCGCAATGTGTCAAAGAAATCATGCACTGCGTCGTCGCGATACCACGTCCAATCATGTGCCATCAGCCCGAGGATCGACCAGCCGTGGCTCTTGATGAAATCGAACCCCCAAGGCAACCGCGTGCCCCCGTGTTCGAACACATGGTCAAGGTTTTCAAAGGTCACGACCAGTGTGGAGCCCTCGCGGACATGGAGCGCGGTGTGTTTGTCCCCGAGCTCTTTGAAAAAGCCGCGCTCGTCGCCGAGCTTGATCAGCTCGCGTCGCCATTCGTCCTTATCAAGGGTCTCGCCGAGATCTGCCATTCCTGTTGTCCGCCCGTCGCCTTTCACCAAAATACCCTTTGTCTTTCTTCGAAGACTTAACGGCGTATTGGTCCGCTTTTTGAAACAATAAGTCAGGCGCAATCGGTTTTCCAGCGCCTCGCACAACAATCTTGATAAGAAACCGACACACCGAAGAAGCGAGTCCATTTCGCAACGCCTTAGGGGGCATGTCGCAACATCCCATTGGACTGCCAGAAAAATCACGGTAAATCTCGCGCTATGATTGACACCGAAAGCCCCGTTTTTGTCCGGCATCTGGCCGCGCTCCCGTTTCAAAGCGGGGCGATCCTCGATGCGATCGAGGCAGAGGGAGGCGAAACGGTTCTTTTCACCTCGGGCGGTCTTGCGCCTGAGGCGATTGCAACGACCCTCCCGCGCAAGAGCGAAGTGAGCCTTGGCGGAGCCACGATGCTCAGGCTTGAGGGGATAGGCTCTTTGGCGGTCAGGATCGGGACGGAAACGCAAAAGCTCACCCCGCTGCCCCATGATCTTGATCTTCTCGCAGGGCGGAATGTGGCCTTGGCTTTTCGCAACGGAGAGCACCTTGGCGCGGTGATGGACTGGCTACGGTATCACAGGCGGTTCTTCGGTATGAATGGCGCGGTGATTTTTGAGCGGGCCAAAGAGGACGACGGTTTCGCAGCGACGCTCCGCGAGGCGCTCGTTGCCGAAAAAATCGACACCCGCGTCGTCTATGTCCGCTGTGCAGTGCCCTTGGGCAAATCGGGGCTTCCGCCCGAACAGCACCCTTTCAACGTGGCCGAGTCTCCGGGCAAGGACCGGATGGAGCTTCCCGAGCCGGACCCATGGACTGCGCCCATGGGCGAGCCGCTGATCTTCGAGATCGCGCGTCAGAGGTTTCTGGCCCGTGCGCGTGCGGTTGCCAATCTCGATCTGCATGATCTCTTGTTCCCCGTGGGCGGGCGCGGCACCGTCTTTGATGCCGCCCAGCGCGCCGAGAGCGGTGTCATCGCGATGCACGGGCGCCACTGCTACCCTTGGGCGGTCAAAAAGGGCGAACGCCCCGAATTCGGCGACCACATCTGTGTGCAGTTCGACACCCCCAAAGTGCGCTCGCGCTGGTGCGTCGCCCCCGCCAAGCTTGCATCCGACGCTTTTTGGAAGTTCACGCGGATCGCCAACGCCGAAGCCGCGATGCCGCCTTTTCCCTTCCTGCGCTGTATGGGCGTGCGGCATGCGAACGACAAAATCAGCCAGATCGTCCCCAAATCCTCGCTCGTCGAAGCACCGCAGCTTTTGGAATTGATGGAAAAGGCCTTTGGCCATACCCCCCAGAGGGTTCCCGATCTTGAAAAGCCGCAGGTCAATTACACAAGCAACTTTACCACCATCGTCACCACGATGAAGAACGAGGGCCCATTCATCCTTGAATGGCTCGCCTATCACCGAGTGATCGGGGTCGAGGGTTTTCTTGTCTATACCAACGACTGCAACGACGGGACGGATACATTCCTCGAACTCTTGCAGCAGAAAGGCTACTGCCAGCATCGGGACAACCCCTTCAAGGGCACCGATCTCAAACCGCAGCACGCCGCGCTTCAGGCCTCGGAGAGCGAAGAGCTTTATACCAAGGCCGATTGGCTGATCTGTATGGACGTCGACGAATATATCAACGTCAAGGTGGGTGACGGCACCTTGGGCGATCTTTATGCCCGCTTGCCCGATGCAAACCTGATTTCCTGCACGTGGCGGCTTTTCGGCAATGCTGACGTGCACGAATACGAGGATGTGCCGATCATCTCGATCTTTGACCGCTGCGCCGAAGAGGTCACGCCCAAGCCGCATCAGGCTTGGGGGTTCAAAACGCTCTTTCGCAATATCGGGCTGTTCAAGAAAATCGGTGTGCACCGCCCCAACGGGCTTAATCCGCAGCTTTGGGACGATGTGCGTTGGTATAACGGTTCGGGCAAGCGGATGCCGCTCAACTACTACCGAAACGGCTGGCGCTCGTCCCAGAGCACCTATGGCTATGATATGGTGCAGCTCAACCATTATGCCGTCCGCTCTGCCGAAAGTTTTCTTGTCAAACGCGACCGTGGACGGGTGAACCATGTGGACCGCGATCAGGGGCTTTCCTATTGGTTCCGCATGAACAACAACGCAGTTCAGGAAACGTCGATCATGCGGCTTTTGCCGCGGGTGCGTGCCGAGATGGACCGTATGCTCGAAGACCCCGACATTCGCGCCGCGCACGAGGGCTGCGTCGCCGCCCACAAGGCCAAGATCGCAGAGCTGCTGGAAACCGAGAACTATACCAAATTCTATCAGGAAATCACCTCGGACCGGATGCAGACCCTTGCCCGCATGCACCGCCACTTCGGCCAGAATGTCTTTCTGGCGGGGCCGGACTCGGTTCCGGACGAAGCGGTCCACAAGGACCCGCCCCAGGATTTCTTCTTTACCGTTGAGAGAACGGAAACAACGCACTAATCCCGCGCTGATTGTTCCCGTTATGGACAAGGTAAGGGTTCACCCGCTAGTGTCGCTTCAACACCAAGGAGAGCGCGCGGCACGAACCTCGCCCCCGACCAAAGAAAGACGGAGAGCATGAACCTTTTCCCCGATATGACGGCGCCCGAATACCAGATTGCTGCCCTCTGGATGGAGGGGCCGCTCAGCTATCTTGAACAGCTTTGCCTCAAGTCCTTTGTCGATGCGGGCCATCATGTGAAGCTTTATCACTACGGACCGCTCCAGAACGTCCCCGAGGGGATCGAGCTTGCCGATGCCAATGACATCCTCCCGCAAAAGGGGTTCCTCACCCACGAGCGCACAGGAAGCCCTGCGCTCCACTCCGATCTTTTCCGTTACCGGATGCTTGCCAAAAGCGACCGCACGATCTGGGCCGATACCGACGCCTATTGCATGAAGCCGTTCACCACGCCGAACGGCCATTTCTATGGCTGGGAGTCGGACAAGCATATCAACGGCGGGGTTCTCGGCCTCCCCAAAGATAGCGACACGCTTTTCGAGTTGATCGAATACACCAAGGACGAATTCGCGATCCCCGAGTGGTATGGCGAGGAATATATGCGCGAACTTGAGGATGCGCGCGACAGCGGCAACCCCGTTCATGCCAGCGAACAGCCTTGGGGTGTTTGGGGTCCCCACGCGGTGACGCATTTCCTGCACAAAACGGGTGAAGCGAAATATGCGCTGCCGCAAGAGGGTCTCTATCCTTATACCTTCAAAGAGCGGCGCATGATGCTCAAGCCCGGCGAAGACACGTCGACCCATATCACGCAGAACACCTTTTCCGTGCATCTCTATGGTCGGCGTATGCGGGCGCGGATCGTCGAGCGCGAAGGCGGCGTGCCGCATCCGGATAGCCTCTTGGGGCGTTTGATCGCCAAGCACGGGATCGACCCCCATGCCGCGCCCCTGCCCCCGCCGAAAACCACCTTCGCCAAGGGCAAGGACACGGACGAGCCAAAGGCCAAAACCAAGACGGTGAAAGTGGCGGCCGTCCCCGCCCCCTTTAAACCCGAACCTGTTCCCGTTGCGGCAAGCGGCAACCCCATCGAGCCGATCGACCGCACGCGCGGGCATTTGAACCTTACCGATCTGGCGGATCGGTTCGGCTCGGACAAAGGCTCGACCAAGCACCGCTATACCGAGCTTTACCAGATGCTGTTCCTCCCCTATCGGAACCGCAAGATCAACTTTCTCGAAATGGGCCTTTTGATCGGTGGACCCGAGCACGGGATCGACAAGGACCGCGTCACAAACGACTGTCCGTCTATCCGCATGTGGCTCGAGTATTTCCCGAGTGCGCTGATCCACGGGCTGGATATTTCGGACTTCTCTTGGTTCGAGCACGAACGCTTCAAGTTCTTCCGCTGCGATATGGACACCCGCGAGAACATCCAAGAGGCGTCCAAGGACATGCCCGACATGGACATCATCATCGATGATGCCTCCCATGCCTCGCACCACCAACAGAACGCATTCCTCGAACTCTTCCCGCGTCTCAAATCGGGCGGGCTCTATATCATCGAGGACATGCGCTGGCAGCCCCCGAATATGGAGCATGACGGGATCACCAAAACCCGCGATCTCTTCTACGGGTTTCAGACCTCACGGCGTTTCAAGCATTCGGACCCGCGCATCGAGGCCGAGTTCAACAAGCATATCGTCGATATTTCGGGCTGTTTCGTGTTCCACGCCGGATACAACATCAACAAGCGTGGTCAGGTCGCGGTGATCCACAAGCGCTAGTCGCTCTGGATCGCCGTCAATCGCGCAAGATGCGCCCTTGTGTCCTCGATCCGCGGGGGGCGGCTGTCCCCTGCGAGCTTGAGCATCCAGAGAAAATGCTCGACTTCGGGATCACGGCGAAGCGTCGCGATCCGCGCGCGGGCTTCGTCCTTGGCGCGGGCCAATAGGTCGGGCGCGATGGCGCCAAGCCGTGCAATCTCGGCGCGGGTGGCCTCTTGGTGGCGCGTCATGCCGTGGTCTTCGACGCTGTTCCAGTTCCGCTCGACCCAATAGGCCAGATCAAGCGCCCGCGTGCTGCGGTTCGGCAGTCCCCTTTGGCGTTTGAGGAGAAACTCTTCGGCGGAGCGAAGCGAATAATGGTTGAGCTGCACCAAGGGCGGTTTGGTTTGCAAACCGAAAAGATTGATCCGCTTGGGGTTCTGGCTAAAGCCTTCGGGGAGCGCCTGTCCCGCGCCGTTGATCCAACGCGGCGCATCACCCTTTTTCTGCTGCGGGCGGTGCACCCCCAATCGTCCGAAAACCGAGGGTTTGACGATGGATTTGAAGAACCACGCGGACGGAAGCGCGATATCGAGCGGCGCTGCGCGGGTAAATCGTTCAATCGTAAGGCCCTCGTCCCAGTTTTCGATCCCCGATGAGCCGAAGAGCCGCCAAGCCACGGCGATCCCCTCGACCTCTCGGGTCTTGGAGAGCAGCTCGGCCAACGAGCCATAGGGCTGCGCCAGCGAGAAGAATTCGTCACAATCGACAAAGGCGACCCATTCGGCGTCTTTCACCAAAGGATGGCTCGAGGCGGCATGAAGCGCGCGCCATTGGACGGTCTTTTCCCCCTTCGGGGTCGGAACGCGGGTGACGATCCCCTCGGCAGCGTAGCGGTCAAGAATATCGGTGGTCAGATCATCACAGTCATTGGTGTAGATCAGGAAATGATCCACCCCCAAGGCGCGATGATGGGCGATCCATTCCGTCAGGTGGATCGCCTCGTTCCGCATGGCCGTGACGAAGAGAAGGCTCACGAGATCAGCTCGAACTTGTGCACATCGACCATCCCGCGATCGGTGATCTTGAGCGCGGGAATAACGGGCAGTGCAAGGAACGCCAGTTGCAGGAAGGGTTCCTCAAGGGTGACACCAAGGGACCGCGCCGCCTCGCGCAGCTCGACCAATCTGTCACGCACATGCTCAAAGCTCTCAAGGCTCATGAGACCCGCCACAGGCAGCGGTAGCTCGGCCAGAACCTTGCCGTCCCGCACGACGACGAAACCGCCCTCGATTTCGCCCAGACGGTTCGAGGCCAGCGCCATATCGTCATAATCCACACCCACCGCTGCGATGTTATGGTGATCATGGCAAACGGTCGAAGCAATCGCCCCCGCCTTGAGCCCGAAGCCTTTGACAAAGCCTGTCGCGGTGTTGCCGTTGATCCCATGACGTTCGACCACCGCGATACGGATCAGATCACGGGCGGGATCGGGGCGCTTGTCCCCGTCGGTCGAGGGGATATCCTCGCGCAGATATTCGGTGATGATCTTGCCTTCGATGATCCCGATCACAGGCGTTTCGGGATTGTTACCGCCATGTCGGAAGGTCTCGGCCCCTACCTTTGGGGCCTTGACCGAATTGCGGCCAACGGGCGCAATCACTCGGCGCGCGGCAAAGGCGGCGTCACCCACCACGACACCTGCACACAGAACAAGCGCGGCATGACATCCCTCAAGGCTGTCGATTGCCACAATATCCGCCCGTTTCCCCGGTGCGATCTGGCCGCGATCCTTGAGGCCGAAGGCTTCAGCGGCAGAGAGCGAGGCCGCCCGATAGGCGGCAAGCGGCGATGTGCCCCGCGCAATCAGCGTGCGGATCATGTAATCCAGATGCCCGTGCTCGCCGATATCAAGCGGATTGCGGTCATCGGTGCACAGACACATATAGGCCGAGGTCACGTCCGTCAGAACGGGTTGCAGCGCAATCAGGTCCTTGGACACCGACCCCTCTCGGATCAGGACGCGCATGCCTTTACGAAGCTTCTCGCGCGCCTCCTCGGCGGTGGTCGCTTCATGCTCGGTTCTGATCCCTGCCGAGATATAGGCGTTAAGGTCCTTGCCCGAAAGCTGCGGACAATGCCCGTCGATATGCGCTCCCTCGAAAAGGCGCAGCTTGTCCATGCAGCCTTGGTCGCGGAAGATAACGCCGGGATAATTCATGAACTCGGCCAAACCGATGTTGGACGGGTGGCCCATCACCTCGGCAATGTCCTTGGCAAGAAGCGTCGCGCCCGCGGTTTCCATATGCGAGGACGGCACACAGGAGGAGAGCTGCACCTTGATGTCCATCACGGTGTGCTGGCTTGCCTCTTGGAAATAACGAATGCCGGCAAGACCGATGACATTGGCGATCTCGTGCGGGTCGCAAATGGCGGTCGTCACCCCGCGCGGTGCCACGCAGCGGTCGAACTCGTAAGGCGTCACAAGGCTGCTTTCGATGTGCAGATGCGTGTCGATGAACCCCGGAACGAGGATCTTGCCCGAAACGTCGATCACCTCGCGGGCTTCATATTCAGCGCCGATCCCGACGATCACCTCACCACAGATGGCAACGTCCCCGTCGATCAGATCGCCCGTCACAACGTCAAACACCCTGCCCCCGCGCAGCACCTTGTCCGCGATTTCGTCTCCGCGCCCTTGGGCGATCCGCTGTTCGAGCTTTGCCATACTACCCTCTCGACGTTTCTGAGCGCCGCCGCGCGGCCTTACATCCATAAGTAGCGAATGCCTTCCGCCTCGGCCATGGCAAATGCAGGGTCAATCGGGCAAAACGATCTGCATTTTGACATCCTTGGGCGGCGCAGAGGCCGCGATATCGAACGCCTCGACACTCTGGTCAAAGTCAAAGGTCCGCGTAATCAAGGGTTTGACGTCGATGGTCCCTGCGGCCAACATTGCCACGCAGCGCGGGAAAACATGGGCATAGCGAAAGATGTTCTCGACCCGTGCTTCGCGCACCATGGCCGCGCCTGCATCGTATTTGATCGGTTCGGACTGGCCGCCGATCATCACGACACAGCCGCCTGGGGCAAGGGGCTCGAACACCTGCGCGGCAGCGATGGGCGATCCTGTCGCCTCGAACACCACATTCGCGCCCCAACCATCGGTCGCCTTTTTGACCACATCGGCAATGCCTTGGGCGCGCACGTTCACGGGGGAGATTGCCGCATGGAGCGCTCCCGCAATCTCGAGCTTGGCCTCGGCGATATCGGTGACAAAGACGCGCGCGCAGCCTGAGGCAATCGCGGCCAGCGCGGTGACAAGCCCGATCGGCCCCGCCCCGAAGACAACGGCGATATCACCGGGGGATATCCGCGCCTTGGTGGCGGCATGGACCCCGACTGCCAGCGGTTCGACCATCGCGCCTTCGGCAAAGCTGAGATGATCGGGGAGCTTGAAGGTGAAATCGGCGGGATGAACGCAAGTCGGGCGCAAGATGCCGTGCACGGGCGGTGTCGCCCAGAACCGCACGGCGGGATCTATGTTATACATCCCCAGACGCGCCGCTTTGGAGGTCGGATCGGGGATGCCGGGTTCCATACAAACGCGATCGCCTACCGCTAGATGCGTGACTTCGGAGCCGCACTCGATGACGGTGCCTGCGGCCTCGTGGCCGAGGATCATCGGCTCTTTCACGACAAAATCGGCGATGCGCCCGTGGGTGTAGTAATGCACGTCGGAGCCGCAAATCCCCACGGTGTGCAGTTTGATCCGCACATCACGCGGCCCGAGCACCTCTTCGGCGCGGGAAATCTCGGGAAACTCCCGAAGTGCGAGAACGTCCTTTTTCTCGAGCACGAGCGCTTTCATCGCGGCTCCCCTTTCTGATCCATAGGCTAGGGCTGAACGGAATCAGCATGTTAGGCCCGACTTTCTCAGGTTTTTGGGGAAATACCAGCACCGAGACTGGTCAGAAGCCGTTCTGCGCCTTAGCTAGTGCGAAAGGGAAAACATAAAGGTTTACAAATATGCACTGGGACCAACGTTTCGCAGGAGAAGAATATGTGTTCGGCACCGAGCCCGCTCAGGCCTTGGTCAAACTCGAGCACTATTTGGTGCCAGAGGGCGAAACCCTTGTCGTTGCCGATGGCGAAGGACGCAATTCGACCTTTCTTGCCGAGCAAGGATATAAGGTGATTGCGACCGATTACGCGGAAAACGGCATTCGCAAGGCCAAAGCGCTTGCCGCGTCGCGCGGCGTCACGCTCGAACACCGTCTGGAAGACATCTTCGAAACCGATTGGGCTGCGCGGCAATACGACAATGTGGTCGCGGTCTTTATCCAGTTCGTGCCGCCGAGCGCGCTTCGCGGCGTGCTTCGGGGCCTTCGGACCGCCTTGAAGCCCGGCGGCACTCTTATCCTTCATGGCTATACCCCCGGTCAGGTCGGGCGCGGCACGGGCGGCCCCGGTGATCCTGCTCATATGTATACTGCCGAGCTTCTTCGCGAGGTGTATTCGGATATGGAGATCCTCGTTTGCGAGGAATACATCGCCGAGCTGTCCGAAGGCAAAGGACACAGCGGCGTCTCGGAAATCATTGATTTTGTGGCAAAATCCTAGAACCTAGACGTCGTAGAAAACCCGAAACCCCGCATTGCAGCCGCCGCTGTCCGCCGCCAAGGCAAGACGGGACGCGATGCGATACCGATAGCAATAGCTGATGTGGCAGAGGAAACTCCCGCCCTTCATCAGCTTTTGCTTTTCCCGCTGGGCAATCTCGTTGCGCGCGGCAGCATTGCGCGAGGCGGAGCGGATACGGAACGGCTCCGAAGTCCATTCCCAGACGTTCCCCGCCATATCGAAGATCCCCGCCCCGTTGGCCGCATAGCTCCCCACGGGCGAGGTGCCGACCCATCCGTCGGCGGCGGTGTTCTCTTCGGGGAAACGGCCCTGAAAAATGTTACAGGGGAAAAACGCTGTGTCGTCGGGCTCTTGATCACCCCAAGGAAAGCGCGGATCGGCAAGACCGCCGCGTGCCGCATGTTCCCATTCCGCTTCGGTCGGCAATCGCCCCCCCGCCCAAGCGCAAAACGCGGCAGCATCCTCCCAAGCGATATGGGTGACAGGGTGATCGGCGCGCGCGGATATGTCCGACCCCGCCCCTTCGGGCGCATACCAACAGGCGCCGTCGATCGCGCTCCACCACGTCGTGCCGCCCCCTGATGGCGCCGACGACGGGTCCGCAAGGAGCCCACGAAACACCGTGCTCCAGCCGAAGCGCTCGGCCAAGGTGCGATAGCCCGTTGCAAGGACAAAGGCCGCAAAGCGGGCATTGGTCACGGGAACCGCTTCGACCTCGAAGGGCTTGAGCCGATGCTCGCGCAGGATACCCTCGCCGTCCTGAGGGAGTTCAGGTCTCTTTGTGCCCGTGTGGCTTCGGCCGCCTTTGAAGCGGATTCGCTCGGCGCCCACCGCGCTTGCAATCGCGCCAAGCCCTTCGGGAAGCGCCTTCGCCCCTTGCCCAGCGGCACCGGCTCGCTGCCCTTCTGAACCGCAACAGCTCATGGGATGATCCCGATAAAGCAAAACCCTTGGCAATACATTGTGATGTCCCGAACACCGATAAATCGACCCGATTTACCTAACCGACCGCTCACGGGCAGGCAATCGAACTGCGATCCGTTTGCCAACGAAGCGAAACGCAAAGCCCCTACGCCGCAAGACGGGAAATCCCAAGCCAACCCAAGGGAATCGCAAGGAAATCATGCCGTTTCAGGCTGTTAAGGTGACGTGACGGCAAGTAAAATTTTTTTACTTTGAGGTAAATTCTTGTTGATCTTTTGATTGATTGGTCAAAAAAATGCGCCCATGCTCGCACATTCGTCAGAAAAACCTTCGCAACCCAAACTCGGCGCGCTTGTCCGCAAGCGGCGCAAACAGCTTGGATTGACGCTTCAGGGTCTGAGCGACTCAACAGGCGTTTCGACAGGCTATGTGAGCCAGATCGAACGTGATCTTGCTCTGCCGAGCTTGGGCACTCTGGCGCAGATTGCAGCGGGACTTGATGTCGAACTCGAATATTTCATCAAGAGCCATAAACCCAAAGACGCCATTACCCGCGCAGGCGCCAGAGCGCGTTTTTCCATTGCAGGGTCTTCGATCTCTTACGAAGCCCTAAGCAACGACTATCCCGGCTCGGAGATGTCATCCTACATCATGCATGTCCCCGTCGGATACGAATCCGAACTGGTGTCGCACCAAGGTGAAGAGATCATCTACATTCTCGAAGGCGAGATAGAGCAGACCCTTGACGGTCAGGTCTTTACGATGCGGACGGGCGACAGCCTTCACTATAGCGGCGAGCTGCCCCATTCGTGGGCCAATCGTTCCGGATCACCCGCTCGGATTTTATGGACAGGCACCTTGAGTGTCCTGACCCCCAGTCAAAGCACGCGGCTTCCCCCCATCTCGAAGGAGGCCGAACTCTAATTCCCTCCCCTCGGGCGAGGGTCAACGTTTCGCTCACAGCGAAAATAACGGTGCGAAGACACCGGCCACGGAACCGACATCCCAACATGGAGATTGTTCAATGTCACTTAAAACCAAACTGCTCGGCATGGCAGCTGCCTTTGCCCTTACGGCGGGTGCGGCGCATGCCCAAGCACTCGTCTATTGCTCGGAAGGATCGCCCGAAGGCTTTGATCCGGCGCTCTATACCGCCGGCACCACCTTTGATGCCTCGAGCCATCCGATCTATAACCAGCTGGTCGAATTCAAGGTCGGCACCACCGAAGTGATCCCCGGTCTTGCCGAAAGCTATGAAGTTTCGGACGACAGCCTCATGGTGACCTTCAACCTGCGCAAAGGCGTCAAGTTCCACTCGAATGCGAACTTCACCCCGACCCGCGACTTCAATGCCGACGACGTGATCTTCTCGTTCGACCGTCAGGGCAACCCCGAGAACCCCTATAATCAGGTTTCGGGCGGCACTTGGGAATACTACGGCGCCATGTCGATGCCCGATCTCGTCAAGAGCATCGAAAAGGTCGACGATTATACCGTCGTGTTCCACCTGACCCGCCCCGAAGCACCCTTCATCGCCAACATGGCTATGGATTTCGCTTCGATCGTGTCCAAGGAATACGCAGACGCCATGCTGGCGGCAGGCACCCCTGAAATGCTGAACCAAGAGCCGATCGGCACGGGTCCGTTCACCTTCCAAGCCTACCAGAAAGACGCCGTGATCCGTTACCTGCGCAACGAAGACTATTGGGGCGACAAGGCCAAGGTCGAAGCGCTGATCTTTGCGATCACGCCCGATGCCTCGGTGCGTTACCAGAAGCTTCAAGCCGGTGAATGCCACGTTATGGCCTATCCGAACCCCGCCGACATCGAAGCGATGAAAGCGGATTCGAATGCGGTCGTTCTCGAGCAAGAAGGTCTCAATGTCGGCTATCTGGCCTACAACACCCAAGTCGCGCCCTTTGATAACCCCGAAGTGCGCCGCGCTCTGAACATGGCCATCGACAAGCAGTCGATCATCGACGTCGTTTTCCAAGGGTCGGGTCAGATCGCCAAGAACCCGATCCCGCCGACCATGTGGTCCTATAACGATGCCATCGTCGACGATGTCTATGATCCCGAAGCCGCCAAAGCCGCTCTTGCAGCCGCAGGCGTCGAGAACCTAGACCTCAAAATCTGGGCAATGCCGGTGCAGCGTCCCTATAACCCGAACGCACGCCGTATGGCGGAGCTGATGCAGGCCGACTTTGCCAAGATCGGTGTCAACGTCGAGATCGTGTCCTACGAATGGGGTGAATACCTCGAGCGCTCGAAAGCGGTTGATCGTGACGGTGCGGTGCTGCTCGGATGGACCGGCGACAACGGCGATCCGGACAACTTCCTTGCCGTTTTGCTCGGCTGTGACGCTGTAGGCGGCTCGAACCGTGCACAATGGTGCCATGAGCCCTTCGACGAAGTGGTGCAAGCCGCCAAGGTCGTGAGCGATCCTGCGGAGCGCACTGCGCTTTATGAAAAGGCGCAAGAGATCTTCAAGGAACAGGCACCCTGGGCCACGATCGCGCATTCGGTCGTCTTCATGGTCACCCGTCCCGAAGTCGATGGCTATATCGTCCACCCCTTGGGCGGTCACATCTTCAATCAGGTCGGCTTGAAGTAAGCCTAACCCCGAACCGGCGCTTTGCGGCGCCGGTTCTCCCTTTCTCGGAATTTCATGGGTGCCCCGATGGCCACAGGCTTGAACGACAGACTTGGTGACTATGTCGCCATTGCCAAAACTCTTGGTGTTGACGCCGTGGTCCTTGTGCCGGGACCCAATTTCACCCGCGTCGTCAGCCACCCCTTCATGAGCCACGAACGCCCGCACCTGATGGCGATTTGCGCCGATGGCCGCACGGCTGCGATCGTGCCGAACCTTGAACTGCAAAGCTGGGGACTTGTGGGCTTTGAGGGTCCCGTTTTTGATTGGCGCGACCAGACCGGCTATGCCGAAGCCTTTTCCGATTTCCTCGGCTATCTCGGGATTGAAAGCGTTGCGGTCGAAGGTCAGGTCATGCGGGTCTTTGTCCACCACGCGCTTCTGGCCGCGCAGCCGTCGCTTAGGATTGTCGACGCCGAACGCGAAATTTCCGCGCCCCGCATGATCAAGACACCGAACGAGATCGAAGCCATGCGAGAGGCGATCCGCATCTCGGAAAGTGCTCTCGAGCGAACGCTTGCGGGCTTCACCCTCGGGCAGACTGAAAAAGACATCGAACAGGCCCTGATCCTGAACCTATTTGCCGAAGGCGCGGAAGATCACGCCTTTCGCCCGATTGTTGCCGCGGCCGAGAATGCGGCCCGTCCCCATGCCAAAGCCCGCAAAGTCCCGCTCCAGCGCGGTGATGCGCTTCTGATCGACTTCGGCGCACGCAAGGGCGGATTTTGCGCCGATATAACGCGCACGTTTTTCGTCGGCCACGTGAGCGACGAGGATGCCGAGATTTATGAGACCGTGCTTCGCGCCAACCGCAAGGGCCACGAAGTGACCCGCGCAGGGATCACCGCGCACGAGATCGACGATGCGGTCATCGGCGTTCTCGAAGCCTCGCCCTTTGCAGAATTCATCCGCACCAAAACGGGGCATGGTCTTGGCCGCGAGGTGCACGAAGCCCCCTATGTCATGCGCGGAAACCACATGGTTCTGCCTGCAGGCACCGTCTATACCAACGAACCCGGCCTTTATCTCGAGGGACGTCTCGGCGTTCGGATCGAAGATGACGTGCTGGTGACGGAAACGGGATCGGAGTCGCTGACAACCTTCCCGACCGATCTGAGGGTCCTGCCATGCTGAAATATGTCCTGACGCGCCTTTTGACGTTCTTGCCCACGTTTATCGGGGTGACGCTTATTTCCTTCGGTTTCATCCGCGCGCTTCCCGGTGATCCGATCATCGTGATGGCGGGCGAACGCGGTATCAGCGAAGAACGATATGCCGAGCTTGTGGCCCAATTCGGCTTCGACAAGCCGCTCACGGTCCAGTTCTGGGACTATCTCAAGGGCGTGCTTCAGGGCGATCTTGGAACCTCTTTCGTCACAAAGAAACCCGTGTGGGACGAATTCTTCGCGCTCTTTCCCGCCACGCTTGAATTGTCGCTGTGTGCGATGATTTTTGCCATCGTGCTCGGTCTTCCTGCAGGCGTCATCGCCGCCGTGAACCGCGGGAAACTCTTTGACCGTGCCCTGATGTCGACCGCGCTGATCGGATATTCGATGCCGATTTTCTGGTGGGCGCTTCTCTTGATCATCGTCTTTTCGGGTCAGCTCCATTGGACGCCCGTTTCGGGCCGCATCGATCTCATCTATTACTTCCCGAACCCAACGGGCTTTATGATCTATGATGCCATCGCCTCGGGTCAGGACGGTGCGCTGTGGTCTGCACTGCGCCATCTCATCCTGCCGACGATCGTTCTGGGGACCATTCCGCTTGCGGTCATTGCCCGTCAAACCCGCTCGGCCATGCTCGAAGTGCTGGGCGAAGACTATATCCGCACGGCCCGCGCCAAGGGTCTCCCCCCTGCCCGCGTCAACGGTATCCACGCCCTGCGCAATGCGATGATCCCCGTGATCACCGTGATCGGCCTTTCGGTGGGAACGCTCCTTGCGGGGGCCATTTTGACCGAAACGATCTTCAGCTGGCCCGGGATCGGCAAATGGATGGTCGATAGCATTTTCCGTCGTGACTATCCCGTTGTTCAGGGCGGACTTCTTCTCACTGCGGTCATGGTGATGATCGTCAATTTCATCGTCGATATCCTCTATGGTGTCATCAACCCAAAGATCCGGAAACGCTGATGACAGATCTGACCCAATCCCCCGCCCGTCCGAGTGCACTTGCCGAATTCTGGTTCTATTTCCGTGAAAACCGCGGAGCCGTGATCGGTCTTTGGGTGTTCGGAGCCTTTTTGCTCATCGCGCTTCTGGCCCCTTGGATCGCGCCGCATGATCCGACCATGCAGTATCGCGAGCATATCCTTCAGCCCCCTGTGTGGCAGGACGGAGGATCATGGACCTTTCCGCTCGGCACCGATCCCGTCGGCCGCGATATGCTCTCGCGCCTGATGGTCGGCGCGCGGTTCTCGTTCTTTGTCGGGATCGTGGTGGTTGCCGTCGCGTCGACGGGCGGCATCATCATCGGCCTGTTGTCGGGCTTCATGCCGCGCTGGCTCGATACCATCATCATGCGTTTGATGGATATCATCCTCGCCTTTCCGTCGCTTCTTCTTGCGCTTGTGCTGGTGGCCGTGCTCGGCCCGTCGCTCGTGAATGCGATGATCGCCATCGCGATCGTGCTCCAGCCGCATTACGTGCGCCTGACCCGTGCCTCGGTTCTGGCCGAAAGACAAAAGGATTATGTCACATCGGCGCGTGTTGCGGGCGCGGGAACGCTTCGTTTGATGTTCGTGACGGTGCTTCCGAACTGTATGGCGCCGATCATTGTTCAGGCGGCGCTCTCGTTTTCGACAGCGATCCTTGATGCGGCGGCTTTGGGCTTTCTCAACATGGGCGCGCAGCCCCCGACCCCCGAGTGGGGCACCATGCTGGCGGAATCGCGCGAGTTCATCCAGCGCGCGTGGTGGGTCGTGACCTTCCCCGGCATTGCCATTCTCGTCACCGTACTTGCCATCAACCTCATGGGCGACGGTCTTCGTGACGCTCTCGATCCCAAGCTGAAGAGGAGCTGAGCCATGAGCCTTTTGCGCATTCGCAATCTCAGCGTCGATTTCCAGACCTCGACGGGCCGCTTTCGCGCCGTGGACGGCGTGGATCAGGATGTCGATCACGGTGATATCCTTGCCATCGTGGGAGAGTCGGGGTCGGGCAAATCCGTGTCCATGCTCGCTCTGATGGGGCTTTTGCCGTGGACGGCCAAGGTCAGTGCCGACGAGATGAGCTTTGACGGTCACGACCTTCTGACGATCAGTGCCGCAGAACGGCGCAAGATCATCGGCAAGGATCTTGCGATGATCTTCCAAGAGCCGATGTCCTCGCTCAATCCCTGTTTTACCGCTGGCTGGCAGATCAAGGAATCCCTGCGGCGCCATCTCGGACTTGGACGGGCCGAACGGCACAAGCGCGCCATCGAACTCTTTGAACAGGTCGGCATTCCCGATCCCGAACGACGGCTTTCGGCCTTTCCCCACCAGCTTTCTGGCGGGATGAGCCAGCGGGTCATGATTGCGATGGCGATTGCCTGTCGTCCCAAACTTCTCATCGCGGACGAGCCGACCACCGCGCTCGATGTAACCATTCAGGCGCAGATCCTCGATCTGTTGACGCAGTTGCGTGAAGAAACAGGCATGGGCCTAGTTCTTATCACGCACGACATGGGGGTCGTCGCGGAAACGGCCCGCCGCGTAAGTGTGCAATACGCAGGTCAAAAGATCGAAGAGCGGACCGTCACCGATCTCTTTCGGACCCCGCACCACCCCTATTCCAGTGCACTTCTCAGCGCTTTGCCCGAACGCGCCACCGAGCGGCGGCTCCCGACCATTCCGGGCGTTGTTCCGGGGCAATTCGACCGTCCCGAGGGGTGTCTTTTCAGCCCGCGGTGCAGTTTCGCCGATGATCATTGCCGAAGGGTATCACCATCGCCAATCCGCGACGGCAACGTGCTTGCCCGCTGTCACAAACCCCTCAACACGGACAGGAAGATCGCATGACATCCCAGCCTCCCGTTTTGACCGCAGAGCATCTCGCCCGCCACTACGACGTGCGCGGCGGGCTATTCAGCAAACCCGCCGTGGTGCGCGCGGTGCAGGACATCGACTTCGAGCTTCATGCAGGCCGCACTCTTGCCGTTGTCGGGGAATCGGGCTGTGGCAAATCCACCCTCGCCCGTCTCGTCACGATGATCGAAGAGCCGACGGGCGGAACCCTGACGCTTGACGGGCAAAAGGTAGAGCCTTCGAATTGGGCATCGCTTCGGCAATCCGTGCAGATCGTTTTTCAGGACCCCTATGGATCGCTGAATCCGCGCCAGCGAATCGGCCAGATCCTGATGGAGCCTCTTACGATCAACCGCCCTGCAATGAGCCGCGCCGAAAAAGAAGCCAAAGCGCGCAACATGCTCTCGCTCGTCGGACTACGCCCCGAGCATTTCGACCGCTACCCGCATATGTTCTCGGGCGGCCAGCGGCAGCGGATCGCGATTGCCCGCGCCCTTATGCTCGACCCCAAGGTTCTGGTTCTCGACGAGCCTGTCTCGGCGCTCGATTTGTCGATCCAGTCGTCGATCCTGAACCTCTTTATCGACCTGCAAGAACGGCTCGGGCTTGCCTATCTCTTTATTTCGCACGACCTGAGCGTGGTGAAACATGTCGCCGACGAGGTGATGGTGATCTATCTGGGACGCGCTGTGGAACGGGGCAGCAAGACCGAGGTTTTCGCAAACCCGCGCCATCCCTATACCAAGGCGCTCCTTTCCGCGACGCCCATCGCAGACCCCAAGGCGGTCAAAGAACGGATCAAACTTTCGGGCGAGTTGCCCTCACCGCTCAACGTTCCGAAAGGCTGTGCCTTTGCGCCCCGCTGCTGGAAAGTCTCCGAGCGATGCGGGCAGGATCTTCCTGTTCTGAGCGGCGACACGCATCAGGCGGCATGTTTCCATCCCGACTGATGCAAGGGCCGACAGCCTAGGGATGATCGAGGTTGAGCGCGGCTTCGTCGATGCGCCTTTGAACCCGCGCAACATCCGCGCAGTCATAGGCCAGCAGGAGCGCCAGTTTGGCGAGGAACGGCTCGGTCTGGTCGGGAGCGATTGCGTCTATCTTGCGGGCGAGAGCTTCATAAATGGCTTCGACGTCTTGCGGTGTCATTACGCGGGTCTCCCTTGGGAATTGTGGTAAGCGGCCAGAACCTGATCGGGCGCGGCGTCATGCCAGCGCGCAGCGATATGGCCATCGGGCCGCACGAGATAGGCGGTCTTGGGTCCAGCGCAGAGCATCCTTGCCGCAGGGGTATCCAGCGCAAGATGAAGCGTCACAAGATCGGGCAGATCGACACGCAACGCCGCATCAAATGTCATGAGCGTATACCCCTGCCCCAGTTGATCGGACAGAAACCCCTCACCCAGCCTTGCATTCGGAAGCGCAGCACCCGCAACGGGGCTTCCTTGGCCAAAGGTTTGGTCATCGGCGGCGACGATGGGGCTGTCGGCATAGGTATAGGGCGTCATCTGGCGCGGATTGGCCAAGGCCCCTGCGAAACTATGGCTTAGGGCAAGGTTCAAGGCCGCGTCCCGCATCAAGCGCCACCCCCGTGTCGGCGGGGTCATGAAGCGCGCCGACTTCGACGCATTGGCAAAAACGTCCAAAGTCGCGCCGCGCCGCTCGGGCGAATAGCTGTCGAGAAGCACTGGCTCCGCCCGCCCCGTCAGCACATGGCCAAGTTTCCAACCGATGTTTTCCGCATCCGCCAAACCGTTGTTCAACCCGCGCACCCCGAATATCGGCACGATGTGGGCGCTGTCTCCGATGAAGAAGAGCCGCCCGTCGCGATAGTCATCGAGTGCCAGCGTATTGGCGGAGTAGATGCTCCACCACTCAAGCTCCCATGGCCCGTGATAGTCGAGATCGGCCAGAACAGCGGCGACCGAGGCACGAACGTTCTCTTCGGTGGTCGCCTCGGCCTCGGATTCATCATCGGCAAGCTGATAGTCGATCCGCCAGATGTCATCGGGCTGTTTGTGCACCAGAACCGTGCCGCCCCGACGGCACTCCGGGTCGAAGAGCGCGCGGCGGATCGTGGGATAATCATGGGGCATTTGCACGTCCGCGATCACATATTTGCCCTCGTAGTTTTCGCCGTGGAGCCTCTGCCCCCGCATCTTGCGAAGCGGGCTGCGCGCCCCATCGGCGGCAAGGACATATTCGGCGGGCATAGTATAGGCACCGCACGGATCCTGCACTTCGAGCATGATGCCGCCCGCAATATCCTCGATGCCCGTCACCGTGCTGTGCCAGCGCAATTCGATCAGGGGCTCGGCGGCGATGGCCTGCCAGAGGAACTGTTCGATGAACTGCTGTTGGAGATTATACATCGGACGGTATTTTTCGTCGGCGCTGTCGGGCATCTCGAATTCGAGAATTTGAGTGCCGCGATAGAAACTCCGCCCCGTGGTCCAGCCGAGCGCCTTGTCCAGAAACGGATCGACCGCGCCGATCCGTTCGAGAATATGGAAACTCGGACGGGCGATGCAGATCGCACGACTGCCGTCGTTGAAGGTCGCTTTGCTTTCAAAAACAACCGAGGCCACGCCGTGACGGGCCAGTGTAAGCGCGGCGGTCATCCCGATGGGGCCCGCCCCGACAATTGCTACAGGTGCGCGATCCCCAAGATGGGCACGCTCTTGCGGCGGCTCGAAATGCGGATAGGTGAAATAGAGCGAGTCCGTCTCGCTGCGTCCTGCCGGTCTCATGCCATACCTCCCTCTGATTTGGGTTTTGATAGCAAAGATCGGCGACCTGGGTCTGTCCTCTTTGAGGGGGGACATGCTAGCTTCTGCGAATGACGGAACAGATGGAAAAGATCGACGCGTGCCTCGCCGCGCTTGGCACCGATGGGTTCGCCCAACGCTTTGTCGATTTCAGCGCAGCGCCCGGAGTGGACCAGCTCATGGTGTTCGATCTCGGATCGGACAGGATGCGCTGTCTGTTGTCCTATCATTATTCGAACGCCGTCCTCGCAGGCACCTTGGCAAGCGAATATCTCGATGGCTGGTATCTGCGTGATCCGCTTTTGCCGCTTCTCGAGAAAGCCCTGCCCCAGACACTTAATGTGGTCGAAGTTGACGGCGCAGAAATGGACGAGGCCTATCGCGCCAAATTCTTTGAAAGCCCGGGTCTTCGGGCAAAAACGACCGTGATCGCGGTCGGGACCCGCCATCGCCTTTTTGTCAGCTTCTACGCATCAGAGGGCACGGCCACCCCCTGTGATCCCCGTCTGGCGAAACTCGCGTCGCGGCTTGCGCTTCTGCATTTCGAAACGGCGCACGCAAGCGCAACGCCCGCCCCGCTCAATGTGCTGAGCGAGCGGGAAAAAGCGGTCTGCCTCGGGATCCTGTCGGGACATAAAGCCGAAGTGATTGCCGCCGATCTCGGCGTTGCGCCCTCAAGCGTCGTGACCTATCGCAAGCGCGCCTATGCCAAGCTCGGCATCACCTCGCGTGCGGGTCTCTTTGCGATCTGTGCCGACTAGTGCAAAAAGCGCGGGTAAATGGCGCTCTTTGCATTTGGCAACTCAACTCTGGGGCAGAACGTAACAGGCCGCGCTGTCCCATGTGAGAGCATAGTCTTTGCCCGTGGCAAAGTTCAAAGCGGCAAGCTCGTGATGGCTCTTTTGCACTTTGATCTCTTGGCCGTTGGCGGTTTCGAAATAGACCGTCGCACTGGCACCGACGAATTCTTCGCCGATGGCGCGGGCAATGATCCCGCCCGTGCTCGATGACGCATCGCCGATCCGAATGTTTTCCGCGCTGACGATAAAGGACAGCGCATCACCCGTTTTCTTGGCATCGTCGCCTTCGGGATGAACGATGTAGCTTCCGTAATCGGTGTCGACGGTCCAATTGTTGCCCGCAATATCGCTCAGGCGGCCGTTGAAGATATTCGCAGAGCCGAGGAACTCGGCCACGAATGTGTTCTTGGGCTTGTGATAGATTTCCTGCGGCGTGCCGATCTGTTCGACCTTGCCGCGGCTCATGATGATCACACGGTCGGCCATCGAAAAAGCCTCGGACATGGAATGGGTCACGTAGACGAAAGTGATGCCGAGGTCTTTCTGGAGATTGGACAGAACCGCCTGCATCCGCACCTTGAGATGGGCATCAAGCGCCGATAGCGGCTCGTCAAGGAGGAGGATTTTCGGCTCGGTCACAAGCGCGCGGGCCAAGGCCACACGCTGTCTCTGACCGCCCGAAAGCTGCGAGACGTTGCGGTCGGCGAATTCGAGGATCTGCATCTTTTCGAGCCATGTGCGCGCCCGCTCCGCCCTCTCTTTCTTGCCGACGCCGCGCATCTTGAGACTGAATTCGACGTTCTCTTGAACGGTGAGAAACGGAAAGAGCGCAAGGCTCTGCCAGACCATCGGGGTATCGCGGTCCCATGTGGCCTTGCCGTTGACGCGCTCTCCATCGAGATAGATGTTGCCTTCGGTCGGGTCCTCTAGCCCCGCCAGCATGCGCAGCATGGTCGTTTTTCCGCATCTCGAAGATCCCATGATCGCAAGGAACTCTCCGCGGCGGATGTCGAAACTGGTCTCCTCGACGGCAACAAAGGCTCCGAACTTTTTGATAACGCAGTCAAATTTGACGATCGTGTCTGATGTGATTGTGCTTGTCATGATCATTTCGAAGTCCTTGTCGGATTACGCATCAGCATTTGCGCAAAAATAATGAGGATGATGGAGCTCAGGAACGCGAGCGAGCCGATGGCATTGATCCGCGGGCTGACCTGTCCTTGCAGGAAGCCCAAAATCTTGACGGGCAGCGTTTCATTGAGCCCCGAGACAAACCACGCCACGGCGAATTCATCGAACGAGACGGCCATCGTGATGAAGAGCGCAGCAAGAAGCGCGGGGCGGCAAAAGGGAATGATCACATGCCGCAGGGTCGCCCATTCGCTCCCCCCGAGGTTCCAGGAGGCGGCCTCGAGATCGGGGTCCATCTGCGACAGACGTAGCCGGATGATCGCCATGGCAAAGGGGCTGCACATCACGCCATGGGCGATGATGACCGACACCGCATGGCCCGAAAGATTGACGCGCGAGAGAAAGGCAAGCATCGCAAGCCCCATGATCACCACGGGAATCGTGGGCGGCAACAGCGCAAGCGCGAGATAGACGTTCTTGCCGAAAAAGCGGAAGCGGTAGTCGGTATAGGCCCCGCCGAACCCGAGGATCGTCGCGATAAGCGCAACGACGAGCCCGACTTTGACCGTGTTGAAAAAGCCGACCCAGACAAAGGGGTCCTCCCAAATCAGACGATACCATTCGGTCGAAAAGGCCCCGAGCGGGATCGACGGGAAGCGATCGGAATTGAGAGAGAAAGCAAAGCGCCGAGGATCGGAAGAAAGATAAAGGCGATGCAGGCGAAGAGACGGAGCCGCAGCGACGTCTCGATCAGTGGGTTCTTGTTCGTTTTCATTTTCCGCGCTCCCGATAGGCAAATTTGATGGCCGCAAAAGCGATCACAAGCAGGGTCGAGATCATCATCAGCGCCACGACGGAGGCACGCGGCCACTGCTGGCCCGATTTGGTGATGTCGGTGACCATGATGGAAAGCGTCGGTGGGTTGCCGCCGCCAAGATAGAGCGGGCTCACGAAGTCACCGAACGAGAGGATAAAGGCAAAAAGAGCCGCAATCACAATGCCGACGCGGGCCGAGGGCACGATCACCTGAAGCACGGTGCGCAAACGACCACAGCGCAGGTTATGCGCCGCCTCGACCAGATCCCTGTTCACGGCCCCTCCTCCGTCACCCCCCTCAGCGATGAATATATCCCTGAAGCGTAAAGCATAATTTTCCCATGAACGAGATCCGCTCCATCATCCCCTTCGGCGTCGAATATGTGCCTGTTCTTGAAAAACGGGAAACTCAGGACTTGGTCTTTTGCCTTGCCTCCAATTTCACCCTTCTGGCTTTCAGCTCTGCCATCGAGCCGCTGCGGATTGCCAACCAGCTCGCGCAAAAACCGCTCTATCGCTGGGAGGTCCGCTCGGCCGACGGTGAGCCCGTGACAAGTTCGGCGGGACTGTCGATTGCGGTCGACGGGGATTGTTCGAACATCCCCTCTCATGCAACCGTCTTGATCTGCGCCGGCAATTCGGCATCGCGCAATATCACACCCGCGCATGTCGCTTTGGTCAACCGCCACTATCGGCACGGCGGGACTGTGGGCGGCATCTGCACGGGCGCCTTTGCCCTTGCCAAGGCGGGTATCCTGACGGGCCGCAATTTTACGCTGCACTGGGAGAACCAATCCGAGTTCAAATGCAATTTCGAAAACCTCGCCCCGACGCGGCATCGTTTCGAAATTGATCGCCGCGTCATGACCTGTGGCGGCGGGGCTGCTTCGATCGATATGATGGTCGAGTTGATCTCAAGCCACTACGGCAAGGCCTTTGCCTTTTCGGTCGCGGAGATGTGCCTGCGGCAGCCATCACAGGCCGCCTCGGATGATCAACGCAGTTCGCTGTCGAATGTGCTCGGCTCGCGCCATCCGATCCTTCTTCTTCAGGTCGTGAAATACATGCAGGACAATCTCGAAGACCTTCTGACAATCGATCAACTGGTCGATCTGACGGGATATTCCCGCCGCCATATCGAACGGGTGTTCAAGGAAAACCTCGGGCTTTCGCCCTATAGCTTTTATCGCGAGCTACGCCTTGACCATGCGCGCGTTCTGCTCAGCACGACGAACAAGCCCTTGATCGAGGTTGCAATCATGTCGGGCTTCAACTCGGTCCACAATTTCTCGCGCCGCTTCAAGGAAAAGTTCGGCGTCCCGCCCAGCCACTATTTCGCCAAGGACGCAATCAGCGGTCGCGCGCGAGAGTTGGTCAGACGCTAGTCCAAAGGGAACCGTCTACGCCGACACGCCGAAGATCACAGGTCCGGAGCGCGATGCGCTCTGGATCAGTCTTTGTTGAGACCTTCTTTGCGGCCCGCCCACATCAGTTCGAGGCCAAGCCAGAGGCCCCCGAGGGCTGCGGGAATTTGGGCAATGGCGATTGCGATGCCGGGGTGCTCCATCGCCATGATCGTGCGGACATTCACCGCGATCCCCAAAAAGCCGAACACCATCAAGACCGTGGTGATGGCCAGAATGATCATTTGCTTGGAACCGAGGTCGAGTTTGTTCTTTGACATGGTAAAATCCCTTAATACATTCCATTTGTATAATGTTTAAGCGCCAACGTAAAGCCGATAAATGGCTTTACCCTCAACGAAAAAGTCGTTCCGCGATTCACCCCCCGTGCCCCACGGACCCAGGGATAGTCTTGGACTTATAAGACATATCAATCTGATCCCGCCTGTTATTCTAAAGAATTGATTTATCTGAAATCGTTGTGCAAATAGGCTCATCCGACACAAAGACGACAAACGCAAACGATACGATCCACGCGCAGATATTTCGAAAGAGCCGCGCGCCCCGCTTGAACCAAATCCACTCTCGCCCCGCACTTATGGCACCCGAATGAACAACGTCACTACGTTCAGCTTTCAAAAGCTGGTTTTGATCTCAATCGCCTATCTCGTCGCGCATTCGTTCACGACAGGTCTTTTCGATCCCATCCGCTCCATTCTGGCGCCGAATATCCCCCCGAACATCAGTCTTCTTTTCATTCCTCACGGGATCAGGGTGATCGTGTTCTATCGCTATGGCGCTTGGGGCTATGCCTATCTCACCCCTCCCGCCTTTTTGATGTGGGTTCTGGAAGTCTTCGGCAACGGCAACGATTTCTACCTGCTCCTGACCGGATTTGTATCATTGGCAAGCACCCATGCGGGCGTCGGCATTGCCCGCGCACTCATGGACAGAAACGGGAATGGAACGGCAGGTTTCCTGCCTTGGAAACCAATTGTCGCAGCAGGGCTTTTCGCCTCCTGTCTCAACTCCCTTTGCCTTACATTCCTATACGCGCAGCAGCTTGATACGCTGAGTTTCTGGGCCTATTTGTTCGGCGACATTATGGGTGTTCTGGGGGCTATGGTCTTGGTGCGTGCGTTCTTGATGATCGCCATGGCGCTCAATACGACCACAGGGAAAGAATAAGGGGCGGGATCGCGAGGCGTGTCGAACGCGAACCCAAAACAAGAGACGAAGAGGCCGAGTATATGACCGACGCAATGAAAGCGCTCGTCGCAATGAGGAAGCTCACCACGGAAATGGAGCGGGATTTGGGGATTGCCGACCTGTCGGAGCCGCAGAAACTGTCTTATCTCGCGGCTGTCGATCTTCAGGACTCCCAAGGCCTCCTCTCCAGCTCTGAACTGCGCCAGCATCCTCTCGTCAAGGACCTGCCCCGCCCGACCTATTTCCGCGCGTTGGTGGCACTTGAAGAGGCGGGACGTCTTTTCAGACCAAAGGGCGTCTTGCGCGGAAAGTTTTCGACGAAAGCCAGCGATGCGGGATCATAAGACAGGATTCTCGGGCGCAACCTGGCTCACGGTTACGGTTGCCTATGTTGCGACCTATTCGATGACGAACGGGTTTTTCACACCGCTCGAGAATATCCTTGCCCCCAACATCCCTTCGAATGTGAGCTTGATGTTCATCCCGCACGGAGTGCGCGTCCTTACCTTCTATTTCTTCGGGCTTTGGGGCTATCTCTACCTTGCGCCTGTGGTCTGGGTGATGTGGGCGCTCGAAGTCTATGGTCAGAGCAATGACGGATACCTTTCGATCGGGATCTTCATATCGCTCTTTGCTTGTCATTTCGGGGTCGAGATCTGCAAACGCCTGTTCCAGACCAATGGCAAACAGGGTGGCTTGGGCTTCAACTGGAAACAACTCCTTGCCGCAGGCACGATCGGATCGCTCCTCAATTCCACAGGCTTGACCTGGCTCTACAACTCGACCTTCGAGCCCCTGACCTTTGCAGGGTATTTGTTCGGAGATGTCGCAGGCCAGTTTTTCCTGATGCTTTTGCTGATCTTCTTCTTCAGGCTCGCAAGCCGCTCTACGGCCATCACGGACCGCATCTGATCGGGTTCGGCGAGTCAGTTAGACGCGGAAGATCAGAACCAAAACAATGTCTTGGCACAATGCATTCATCGGCTTGGGAGGAAAAGTGGTGCCCCCAGAGAGACTCGAACTCCCGACCCACTGATTACAAATCAGTTGCTCTACCAGCTGAGCTATAGGGGCACTCGGGAGCCATTTAACGTGCAGCCGAGCGCTCTGCAAGTCGTTTTGAGTTACTTATTTGCTCTGGCCAGAAGTGCGACCGCAATCAGCCCCACGAGCGTGATCATAAGCGCGGCGGGCGCGGCCTCGGCGATCTTTTCGAGCGAGGCTTTCTCATGAACTCGGGTCGCCAAGGTATTGTAGTTAAAGGGTCTGAGCAAAAGCGTGGCAGGAAGCTCTTTGACGCAATCGACAAAGACCAGCAGCAAGGTCGAGCCGAGCGACGCCCGCATCAAGGGTGCGTAAACCGTGCGGAGTGCGCCGCCTGCGGACTGCCCCAAGGAGCGCGCTGCGGCTTGCAGACTGGGCGAGACACGGCCAAAGGCGGCATCGGCAGAGCTTTGCGCGATGGCGAAGAAACGCACGCAATAGGCCAGAACAAGGGCAAAGGCCGTTCCCGTCAGCATCAGGCCCGGGTCCCAGCCCGTCAAAGCCAGAATCCCGTCGGCGATACGGTTATCAAGGGCTGCAAGCGGGATGAGGATACCAAGCCCGAGCACTGCGCCGGGAGAGGCATAACCGATCGCGGTGATCGGCATCAAAAGCCGCGGCAGCGCCTTGCCCGACAAACGCACCCCGTAAACCATGAGCACGCCCCCGAGCACGGTGAGGACTGCCGCCGCCCCGCCTGTGGCGAGCGTATGCCACAGCGCCTTGAGCAAACCGGGGGCCACCCATTCGGCCGCATCCATCGCATGGGTCAAGAGCACCGCAACAGGCAGCACGAAGCCCATGAAGAACGGCACGAAACACAAGGCCCCCGCAAGCCAGCTTTGCAGCCCCTTCAATTCGGTCGGAACCACGGGCCGTGCGCCACGGGCCGAGCCATAGAAACGACTTCTCCGGCGCGAGAGCTTCTCAAGAGTCACAAGCAGCACGATGAGCGTCAGAACCAGCGTCGCGATCTGGGCCGCGCCGCCGAGGTTGCCCCCCTGAAGCCAGACGGTGAAAATCCCTGTGGTCAGGGTCTGGACGGCAAAGAAATCGACGGTGCCGAAATCGTTGACGGTTTCCATCATCACGACCGCCGCACCTGCCGCGATTGCGGGACGGGCGAGCGGAAGCCCGACGCGGATAAAGCGGCCAAACGGACCGACACCCAAGGCGCGCGCGACCTCATACCCTGCCCCGCTTTGCTCGCGGAAAGCCGCGCGTGCGAGGATATAGACGTAAGGATAAAGCGACGCCGAGAGCACAAGGATCGCGGCCCAATGGCTGCGGATCGCGGGGAACCAGTAATCGCGGGAATTCTCCCAGCCGAACATCTCGCGCAGCGTGGTTTGCACGGGCCCTGCGTATTCAAGGAAATCGACCAGAGCATAGGCCCCGACATAGGCCGGCACCGCAAGCGGCATCAAAAGCGCCCACTGGAGCCAGCGGCGTCCCTTGAAGCGATACATCACCATCAGCCAAGCCGCACCCGTGCCCACCATCGAGGTCAAGAGCCCGACCGAGAACATCAAGATACCCGTATTGGCGAGATAGCGCGGCAAAGTCGTCGAAATCAGATGCCCCCAGACGTTTTCGGTCGGGGTCAGTGCAAACCAGATCACCGCGATGATCGGTAAAAGCACCAAAACCGCGATGAAAAGCGCCCCCATCGACCATGGGTCGATGCGAATGGCGCGTTGGCTCGGGCGGAATATCTGACCACTTTGCTCGGACATAATCCGTGCGATACCCGAAAGCGGTTTCCCTGTCCAGAAAAGCCCTTATATAGGAACGAAAGAATTTCGGACGACGACATGCAAATTGCCCTTCACATCGGCGCGGCCTGCACAGACGAGGATCGTCTTCTCAAAACGCTCCTGAAGAATACCGAGAATTTTGCTGCCGAAGGCATCAAGATCCCCGGCCCCGGCAAATACCGCCGACTGATCCGCGAAACGATCCAGAACCTCAACGGTGCGCCCCCTTCTGCGATGACGCGGGACGTGCTGGTCGATGCGATTTTGGACGACGAATCCGCCAATCGTCTGGTGATGAGCAATTCGGCCTTTATCTGTGTGCCCAACCGTATTTTCGAGAACGGCGTCTTCTATGATCAACTCGAGGCCAAACTCGGGGCATTCGGCCAAATCTTTGCCAATGACGATATCGAGCTGTTCCTAGGGCTTCGCAATCCGGCAACCTTTGTGCCTGCGGCTTTCGAACAGGGAAAGACGAAAAACTTTGTCGAATTCCTGTCGGGTATCCAGATCGAACAGCTTGTCTGGTCACATGTGGTCGAGCGCATCCGCGCCGTGCTCCCGCAGGCCAGTCTTACCGTTTGGTGCAACGAGGACACCCCGCTCATCTGGGCCCAGCTCGTGCGCGAGATTTCGGGTGTGGACCCGCTGACCAAGATCAGCGGCGGTTTCGACCTTTTGGCCACCATCATGACCGAAGACGGGATGGCGCGGCTCGGCGCTTACCTCAAAACGCATCCGCCCCAGACCGAGGTCCAGAAACGCCGCATCATTGCTGCTTTTCTGGAGCGCTATGCCATCGAAGACGAAATTGTCGAGGAAATGGACCTTGAGGGTTGGACAGAAGAGGTCGTCAACCATCTGACCGAGCAATACGAAGAAGACGTCTTTCGTATCGAGAGAATGCCCGGCGTGACCTTCATCAGCCCGTAAAGGCCACGCCGAAGCGGGATTACATGCCGAGTGCGGCCTTATACATGTCCATAATCGCCTCTTCTTCGGCGATATCATCGGCGTCGCGCTTGCGAAGCGCGATGACCTTGCGCATCACCTTGGTGTCATAGCCGCGGCCCTTGGCCTCTGCCATGACTTCCTTTTGCGCATCGGCAATGTCTTTCTTCTCGGCCTCGAGACGCTCATAGCGCTCGATGAACTGGCGGAGTTCCTGACCTGCGACGGAATTTGCGGTATCGGTGACGTCGTTCATTCTGCTCTCCACAAAGGACTTCAATTCGGGTTTGCCTGCATCCCTAACGACTGGCAATGGGTGCCGCAAGTCCTCAGCCTATTGCAAGCGAGACCCTGCCGCGCTAGGGCAACGCCAACGTGAGGGAAAGGGACACATATGGAATATCTGGTCTGGATCGGCTCGGGCGTGACGGTGCTGGGGCTTGTCGGCGTCATCGCAAGCGTTTTCATGGTGCTCAAGGCCAAGCGCCAAAACCTCGGCGACGAAGCGCTGCGCCTGCGTCTGAACAAAATCCTGCCCGTCAACATCGGCTCGCTCATGCTCTCGATGATCGGTCTTGCGATGGTGATCGTAGGCGTGATCCTCGCCTAAGCGTCGGCGTCGATCCGCAAGAGCGCGTCAAAGCCGCCTGAATATTTCACTGCTTCATCAAGCATTTGCGGCACGTCCCAAATGCGGCTTTCCTCTTTCCATTTGCGCATATCGTTGCGCAGGGAAACAAGCCCCACAAGATGCGCGGCCTTCATCGGGCCGCCGCGCCAGCGCGGGAACCCCATGCCGTGCACCGCGAGCGCATCGATGTCCGAGGCCCGCGCGACAAGCCCCGCCTCTACCATCCGCGCGCCTTCGGCCATCAATGCCGCCAGAAACCTGCGGCGGAGAATTTCGACTTCCTTGCCTGCAAGAACAGGCTTTTCCACCTCGAAAGGCCCTTTGGCAAATCCGAGACTAAGGAGCGCTCCGTCGATTTTGGCATAGGCCACGCCTTGGGCCGCAGCATGATTGATCGAGGCGCGCAAAACATGGCGCAGACGGTCTACGACCTCGGTTCCCGCTTCAAGACCGGGAAGACGCCGTCCGTTTTCACCGCGCCCCAACAGCATCGGCGAGATGCGGCGCTCTGCGATGAACATATGACGCAGCGCACGGGACTGGTCGCTCTTGGCGGTCTCCTCTCGGGCCGCCTCCTCAACCTCGTTTGCAATCTCAAACGGCATAAGGATCGCGGCTTCGATACAGTCGATGATCCGCTTGGGCGCAAGGAGCGGGCTGCGCTCAACCGCGGCCCGTTTGGTTTTCACCGCATTCAGGAACCCGATGCCGTCGGTCATCATCTCGCGCCGATCTTTGGCGGGAATGGCTGTGACTTCTTTCTCGATCAGCATATTGGCCAGATGCATACAGGCCTGATGCATCGCGCCTTTGACGATCCCGTTGGCGAGTTTGATCTCTCGTGCGGTTTCCGCCGAGATGGTGCGCGCTTCAAGGAGAAGCTTGAGGCTCGCCTCGGCCCCGACGATGCGCGGGAGCCGCTGGCTCGCCCCAGCCGAAGGCACAAGGCCCAATGTCACATCGGGAAAGCCGATCTGCGCGGTTTCGGAGAAAAGCCGGAAATGCGCCGCGAGAGCAAGCTCGGCCCCGCCCCCGAGGGCAGTGCCCTGAATGCCCGCGATCACAGGCACAGAGAGGTTTTCCAAACGCGTGCAAATCTGGCGCAGAGTGGGTTCGGCTTCGGCCTCGGCTTCGCGGATATCACCGCCCGCCGAGAACATCTTGCCCTCGGCCCGCAGAACGAGCGCCCGTAGCGAGCGGTCCTGCTCCACCCGCTCGATCGCCTCGAGCAAGGCGATGCGCACAGGAGGTTTGAGCGCATTCGCGGGGGGTGCATCGAGCACGATTTCCGCAACATGCCCAGAGACTTTGAAACTAACCGGCTGACCCATGCCCACTGCCTTGACGCGCCTTACGGCCCTGAATTGAACGCTTTTCAGGCATTTGGCCGCTTAACGGGCCCAAGGGCAACCCTTTAGCAGTGAAATAGGGTCGAAACCGATCAATATGTGCTTATACGGGCATATTTTCGAAGAGACAGTCTTCCTCTTCAGAGCGCAGCGTCTCTTCAAGGGCGCCGAGTTTGAGCGGCACGTTATAGCCTTCGGACTTCATCTTGCCGATCATATCCGTGACATCAGGCCGAAACTGGGCACGATTGAGGGGTTCATCCTCGATCGCGGAGAGAAGCTCGAACAACTCGTGGTAAATCAGGCTCTTTTTCATCTCACACCTTCCAATCCTCTTGGTTGGTGCAAGTATGACAGGCCAAGTGACCCGACGTTATGACCTAGGTCAATCGAGTTTGATGTCGGGACAAAATACTTCGTAAAGACGTTCGAGGATCGGACCGATGCGCGGGTCTGCGATCTTGTAATTGATCGTGCGGCCATCACGGTCGCAAGCGACAAGCCCTTCGGACCGCATCCGTGCCAACTGGCCCGATACATAGGATTGGCTCGCGCCGAGCATCTCTTCGAGATCCCCTACACATCGCTCTCCAGGGAGCAAGGCGCAAAGAATTCTAAGCCTTGCAGGGTTGGAAAGCACTTTGAGAACCTCTGCGGCCTCGTCTGCTGCTTTATCCATAGCGTTAGCTGTCTCGTTCAAATCGTGCATGATACTACCTTAATGCATAAAGATAATATTATATTTCGTTCTTGCAATGATTCATTCACTGCCTATTTTAGAAGACGACCGAGGAATCAAACCTTTGGATACGACTTCAAGTTCCGTCACTTATGCTGCACGACGGATAACGCAAACACGCGCCGAAGGCCAGCATCGAAAACCGATGCGGTGCCGAGCGGGTTTTGAAGTGAACGTTCAAAGGTTCGAGGAAACGGGCTGCAACCGTTCTGGAAACAGAACTTTTTGAACTTCGGGGGCTCTGCCCTCTTCTCGCCACGGAACGAACGGAACAGACTGAAATGCAGACTGAATGGATCTACGGCCTTATCGGAGGCGGTATAATTGGACTTGCTGGTGCGGTTTATCTTTTGATCAACGGCCGCATCATGGGTGCCTCCGGCATCATCGGCGGGCTGATCGACGGCTCGGCCAAGGGTGATCAGGCCAGCGAACGCCTCTTCTTCCTCATCGGACTATTTGTGGTGCCTGCGATCATCGCGATCGTATTCGGCGCCCCTGAAACACATCTGACCAGCAACCTCTGGGCCATCGTCGCCGCAGGTCTTCTGGTGGGTGTCGGCACGCGCTTTGCCAACGGCTGCACCTCGGGTCACGGGGTCTGCGGTATCTCGCGTCTGAGCCTGCGCGGCATTGTCGCAACGGTGTTCTATATCATGGCAGGCGGTCTGTCCGTCATCGTCTTCAAGCACACATTGGGGTGGATCTGATGCGTCGTCTTTTTGCTTTCATCGCCGGTTCGCTTTTCGGCACCGGACTCCTCATTTCGGGCATGACCGACACCTCCAAGGTGCAAGGCTGGCTCGACGTTTTCGGTCAGTGGGACCCGACGCTTGCCTTTGTTATGGGCGGCGCGATCATCCCGATGGCCATCGCTTGGCGCTTTACCATCGGGCGCAACCCCGCGCTCGGCGGTCTCTTTCCGCCCCGCCCCGAAGCCAAGATCGGTCGCAACCTCGTGATCGGCTCGACGCTCTTCGGTATGGGCTGGGGCTTGGCCGGTCTGTGCCCGGGCCCGTCGATTGCCTCACTCTCTTATGGAGGAATCGGTGGAACAGTGTTCCTCTTGGCGATGTTTGCAGGTATGTGGTTTGCACCGATCCTGCGCGACCAGCTAGATAACGCGCTTCCAGCGACCTGAGGACCAAATGGACATTCGTAATATTGCTTCGAACTACTCTGTCTCGCCACAGATCCTGCCGACCGACGTTGCAGCGATCAAGGCAGCAGGCTTTACCACCGTGCTCTGCAACCGTCCCGACGAAGAAGTGCCTTCGGACATCGGCTCGGACGCCATGCGCAAGGAGGTTGAAGCGGCAGGACTTCGCTTTGTGTTCAATCCGGTGACCCACCAGTCGCTGAACGCCGAGATGGTCAAAGTGCAGATGAGCACGATCGAGCAATCAAGCGGTCCAGTCCTTGCCTATTGTGCTTCGGGCACGCGCTCGTCGATCGTCTGGTCGCTTGGTTCTGCCAAGTCGATGCCCGTCGATGCAATCATCGAGGCAACCGCCCGTGCAGGCTATGATCTTCAGGGTCTGCGCCAGCGCATTACGGATCTTGCGGCAAGCTGATCACATCACCTTGCTCTTCGCTCTGTGTTCGGGCCACCCCCTGCGGTGGCCCTTCGCTTTTGCGGGGGTCGATACCGAGCGGTCCGAGGACAGGCGCCGCAGCAGGCTCGAGCCGAATGGCTTTCATTCCGTGGATCTGGCCGAGCCGCGCATTGCCGAGAAGACGCTCCGCCCCCTTAGCCATAATCGCCACCCGCCCGAGGTCCGCGCCATCAAGCGCAATCTCATACCCCTCAACCCAAGCGGAAATATCGGCATTCGTCATCGTAAAGCGGTGCAAGACAGCCTCGATCATGACAGGTTCCTGACGAAGGCGCTTGGCCAGTAGATCACCGATCCCGCTCGGTGCGGCGTCAGGCTCCTTGGCGTCCACCTTGGGCGGCAGAGCAATGGCGAGCACAAGCTGTCCCTGCCTCTCGCCCACCCCGAAATCAAGGCTGACTTGCGCCACGCGATAGTCCTGAACGGCGAGCCGCGCTTCGAGCTGCCCCTCGTGCAATATCTGGCTGCCGAGCGAGACATCCCCCACCCAACCTTCGATTTCCGTCCCGAGAGCATGTTCGGCGAGGTTGCCGAGAAGCCGCTCCAAGGTCGGGCGCACAAGAGCGGCATCCACTGCCGTCAGATCGCGCGGCAAAGCGCGGCGGGCCATCGCACTGTGGCAGGTCAACACTTCGATAATGGCCGAACGCGTATCCGCATCAATCGCGACAAAGCCGGCAATACCCTCGGAACGCAGCTCATATGTGAGAAAGTCGGGGGCAAATTGCGCAAGGGTCTCTTCGAAAGGTGTGATGGTAAGACCGACCCCGATCACGCCGATACGCCAACCTAACTCTTCCTCGAAAGCGCGTGAAACCCCAAGGCGGATGGCCCGTTCGGGCGATACCCCTGCGGGTTTCGGCACAGCGTGCACAGGGCGCTTGATCATACGTTCTTTGACGGAAAGTTGGGTCATGCGCCGAGTCTTAGCGCCGAACCCTTACCCAGCGGTAAATGTCAGGGGAGCGTGACACGAAATGCCGCGCCGCCCTGCCCCGGAAGATAGACGATCTCTCCGCCCAGTCGCGCCATGATCTCGCGGCAAATGGCAAGTCCGAGACCCGCGCCGCCTGCCTTGCGATGATCGGACAAGCGCGAGAATTTCTCAAAGATGACGCGCTGGCTTGCTTTGCCGATACCGCTGCCGTTGTCGATAAAGTCGACGACATGCCGTCCCCCGATGCGGCGGAGCGTGATCTTCAACTCGGGCACCTCGGCGTCACAGTATTTCTCGGCATTCGAAATGAGGTTGATGAACACCTGCGTCAATCGATCAAGGTCGGTATTCAAAAGATGGTTCTCGTTGGCGACGATCCGGCGGATCGACAGCCGCCTTCCACTCGCCTCGGTCGCGGAAATTGCGCGGTCGAGCAAGGTCTTGAGCGAGCCTTCTTGGATGTTGAGCGTCACCTGACCGTTTTCGAGCACCGAGAGATCAAGCAGATCATCGAGCAAGCGCGTCAAACGCAGCGCCTCGTCATGGATGATCCCCGAATAGCGCTCGACTGTGGCGGGGTCCGCATCCCCATCGCGCAGAATTTCCGAGAACGAGCGGATCGAGGTCATAGGGGTGCGCAATTCATGGCTGATCTGGCTGAGAAAGGCGTCTTTCTGGATCGAAAGAGCGGTCAGCTTTTCGTTGGCATCGCGAAGCTGGCGCGCGGTGCGTTCCTGCTCGGCGGATTTTGCCTCCAGCCTGTTCGAATATTCCATGATCTGGACCGCCTCATCCGCCACGGCGATCAGGTCTTCGACCGAAATACTGGAGCCTTGGGTGAATTGTCCAATCATCGCATGCGCCGTTGCCGCACCCACAGAGCCTGCAAGATTGCGTTCCAGCGTCTGGATGAAATCGGGCGTCACATCGGGCAGATACCCTGCCTTGCCTTGCCGCGTAGCCTCGCGGGCAAAGATCTGTTGGGCTTCGGTGGGACCGAGTATGCGCTGGGACATGATGAGAAGGTCTTCGGCCTCGGCTGCGCTTTGCGTCCATGCCCGTGCGCCTGTCGAATGCTCGAAGACGTTCACGAATTGCGCGCCCTGCAACCGCTCGATGGGTGCGGGGAAGGTCACGACAGAGCCGACAAAGAAGGCAACAGCATTAAGCAGCATCGACCACAAGAGCGCATGGAGCAGCGGATCGATCTTCTCGATCCCGAAGAGCGCCTCGGGGCGCAGCCAATGGATGCCATAGGGGCCGTTTTCAAAGACGGAAACTGGAATGATCGCGCCTTGCCCGAAGGAAGGCAGGAAAAGGCACCACGCCCAGACCGAAAAGCCGACGACGAGCCCTGCAATAGCACCCCAGCGGGTGGCGCCGCGCCAGTATAGTCCGCCGACGAGCGAGGGGAGCACCTGCACCACACCCACAAACGAGATCAGACCGATGGCCGCAAGCGCAGCGCCGCCGCCCGACAGGCGGAAATAGATATAGCCGCCAAGCACCACGGCCGCGATCGAGATACGGCGCGACAAAAGAACGACCAGACGGATATCGCCCGCAACCACCGCCCCCGCCCCGCGCGAGCTGAGCCAGAGCGGGACCACGATATGGTTGGAGACCATGGTCGCAAGCGCAATCGTCGCCACGATCACCATCGAAGTGGCAGAGCTGAAACCACCGAGGAAGGAAAAGATCGCAAGGACATTCCAACCTTCGGCAAGAGGCAGCGTGAGGACGAAAAGATCGGGGTTGGACCCGCTCGGCATGAGGTTGAGCCCCACCACCGCGATCGGGACCACAAATAGGCTCATGAGCATCACATAGAGCGGAAAGGCCCAACTTGCGGTCGAGAGGTGGTTTTCGTTGACGTTTTCAACGACCAGCACCTGAAACATGCGCGGCAGGCACAAAAAGGCCGCCCCCGCCAAAAAGGTCAGCCCGACCCAACGCCCTGCGGGTTGCTCCCATTTGGAAATGGCCGAGGCGTCGATCATCTGGAGCGTTTCGCCCAAACCGCCCGCCACGCCCCAAACCACAAAGACGCCGACGGCGATCAGTGCGCAAAGCTTGACGACCGCTTCGACCGCGATGGCGATGACCACGCCGTGGTGGCGCTCGTTCGCATCAAGATTGCGGGTGCCGAAGACGATGGTAAAGACCACAAGCCCGATGGCGACCCAGAGCGCCGCCCGAGACAGGTCGGCTTGGGTCCAATGGGTGCCGCCCGCTTCGGCAAAAACTGCAAAGGACAGCGTCACCGACTGGAGTTGCAGCGCAAGATAGGGCGTTGCCGCGACCACAGCGATCAGCGTGACGATCACCCCCAGCGAGGTCGACTTTCCGAAACGCGAGGAAATCAGGTCGGCAATCGAGGTGATGCGCTGGCTGCGGCCGATGCGGACCAGCTTGCGCACGATCCACCACCAGCCAAGCATAACGATCGTCGGCCCAAGATAGACCGTGAGATATTCCAGCCCCGAGCGCGCCGCATAGCCGACCGCGCCATAGAACGTCCAAGCGGTGCAATAGATCGACAGGGAAAGCGTATAGATCCAAGGGCTACTGACCCAACCCGAACGTCCCGCCCGCGCCCGCTTTTCGGCGAAAAAGGCGATCCCGAAGAGAAAAACCACATAAAGAAGCGCAACCGCGATGAGGACGTTATAGGTCAACATCAGTCGACGTCCTCTTGGCCCTCACCCAGCTCGGGCGCATCATGGCGGATCGCCTTGGAGAGATAGAGCGCCAGAGCGATGAGCAATATCCAGATGCCGAAGACATAGATCATTGCGGAGGTGGTCAGGCTCTGCCCTTCGGCGCGGGGCCAGAGTAGCGGCACCTGAAGCAGCAATATCCCGATAATCGGCAACATGCCCGCCACATCCCGAAGGCGGCGTTGGCGATAGCTTGAACGCGCCAGAAATTGAAGCGGCTTGAGCTTGAGCGCCATGGCTCAGTCCCGCGCGAGCGCGCGCACGCTTTCAAGCACTTCTGCGTTCGAGAAGGGTTTCGTCATGAACTGGGTCACACCGAGCTTTTCGGCAAGCTCGCGGTCCCGCGCCTGCCCCCGTGCCGTGAGCATGAGGACCGGAAGATCGGAGGTCCCCTCTTCTGCCCTAAGATCGCGCAGGATGTCGAAACCGCTTTTCCCCGGAAGCATCACGTCAAGAATAATGAGATCGGGTGGCGTGGCCTTGATCCGCTCGTTCGCGGTTTCCCCGTCGGAGTGCGTGTGCACGGTCCATCCGTCACGCGACAGGATGAAACTAATGGCCTCCGTTATGTTCGGTTCATCCTCGATAACGAGAACCCGTTTCGCCATAAGGCCGCCCCTCCCAAGACACCTTTGCATTCTTTTTTTCGACTATTGCCGAGAAGATTGCCTCTGTCAAAAAGTCTGATGCAGTTCTTCGATCTCGGAGAGAATTGAAGGCTCGCGCCGCGCCGAGCATCCCGACCTTTGACAGACGCGGCACCCCGGCCCGACAAGCAGCTCGGTCCTTTTGGCGCTGGGGTTTCGCGGTATGACGAGCATCACCCCTTCGATCAATTGAGGCGCTTCGAAACTTGGCGGGCTGGTCGGGACTGCGACGGCATAGCACAGGAGTTCCTGTCCATCGTTGCCCTGAAACATCACCACCTGACGCAGCGGGCGCAGCGGATGGGTCAACGCCTCGTAGATCGGCCAAAGCGGACAGGGAAAGCCCGTGCGGGACAGACCGAAGGCCGCGCCATTGCGCAAAAAGGTCAAGGCCCCCGCCCTGTCACAGATCGCCAAAGCGGTTTCGGGATGACCATCCTCGACCCGCAAGAGCGCAAGACGGCGGAGCACGACATCGATCTGAACATCGAAGTGCCGCGCGAGCTTTTCAGGATCATAAGCCATCTCGCGAGCGGTCTTTTCAAAGAGCCCTTGCGGCAGCTTGATCACATCCGCGGCGAAGCGATCGAAAATCCCGTCCATCATGGATTGCGCCGCGCGGCTGCGCAGATGTGGAAGTTCGGGTCTGTCCCCCGAGACAAGCGTGTAAAGGAGGTCGGGGTTCTTCTCGATCTCGGCCTCGACCTCTTCGTTCGGCGAAAGAGGCGCGCCGCCGTCCTCGGTCGGAGCGTCGAGATATTGCACCAAAGCGCGGCTGCTTTCGGCCAAGCGTTGGCTGTCTTCATAGATGTTGCGATGGAAACGCGTTTGCCAATCGCGGTCGATGACCTCCTCTCCGACAAGGATCGACGAGGTAGAGCGGATCGACGTCACCGCCGTAATCACGTCATGCAGCGAGGCCGCAAGCTGCGGATCGTGGGCCAAACGGTCGGTCAAGGCCTGAACCCGCCCCTCGAGCCTTTCGATGCGGCGGGCCTGCGCAAGGACCAGAGCCGCCCAACCGGGGGTGCGTCCGGCGAATTCTTCGGTGCGGTCGATCTCGACTTCGATCTCGTTTTGCTCGACCGCTGCGGAACGAAGTTGATCCAAAACGACTTTTTCGGTGCCTTCGGAAAGCATCGAGGCGTCCACATTCAGCGCCCGCGCCAAATCATTAAGGATTTTGCCGCCGATTCTGCGCCGATTATGTTCGATCAGGTTGAGGTAAGAGGCAGAGATTCCTGCCTTGGATGCAAGATCGGCCTGCCGAAGCCCCAGATCAAGCCGCCGTTCTCTGATCCTCGTGCCTGTCAATTGTCTTTGGGGCATCGGTAAACACCTTGTGATTCCAGTGGCTTTCTGCGCGCGCAAGAAAAGCAATTTACAATGTATACTATGGCATTGTGCAAATCTTTACAAAAAAATTGTTTCGTAAAAGCGTTTTGTTGCGAAGTTTTCTGTCGCGACGCTTACTGATTACAGCATTGCAAAAATGCGTTTCGCTCTGGATGGAGGAGATCCGGCGCGAATTTCACCAAAGGGAGGATATTTATGTCCAAAATGAACTTCTCGCGTCGCGGCGTGTTGAAGACGGGTGCCATTGCCGGCGCCGGCCTCACTCTGCCGACCTATCTTCGCGCAGACGCCCATGCCGGATTCACCAACGCGCCGACCGGCTCGACAGTGAAACTCGGCTTCAACGTTCCCCAGACCGGCCCCTATGCTCAGGAAGGTCTCGACGAACTCGACGCATACTATCTCGCCGTAGAACACCTCAACGGTGGCGGTGACGGCGGCATGCTGAACACCTTCTCGTCCAAGGTTCTGGACGGCACCGGTATTCTCGGCAAGAAAGTCGAATATGTGACCGGCGACACCCAGACCAAGTCTGACGTTGCACGTGCTTCGGCCCAGTCGATGATCCAGAAAGACGGCGTTGTTATGGTCACCGGCGGCTCCTCGTCCGGCGTGGCTGTGGCTGTTCAGTCGCTCTGTCAGGAAGCCGGCGTGATCTTCATGGCCGCTCTGACCCACTCGAACGACACGACCGGTAAGGACCGCAAGCGTAACGGCTTCCGTTACTTCTTCAACGCTTACATGTCGGGCGCCGCTCTGGCTCCGGTTCTGTCGAGCGTTTACGGCAACGAGCGCCGCGCCTATCACCTGACTGCCGACTACACTTGGGGTTGGACTCAGGAAGAGTCGATCAAAGCTTCGACCGAAGCTCTCGGCTGGGAAACGGTCCAGACGGTCCGCACCCCCGTTGGTGCAGGTGACTTCTCGTCCTATATCGCTCCTGTTCTGAACTCGGGCGCAGATACCCTCATCCTGAACCACTACGGCGGGGACATGGTGAACTCGCTGACCCAAGCAGTTCAGTTCGGTCTTCGCGACAAGATGGTGAACGGCAAGCAGTTCGAAGTCATCGTTCCGCTCTATTCGGAACTCATGGCAGCAGGTGCTGGCTCGAACATTCAGGGCGTTTACGGCTCGATGAACTGGAACTGGCAGCTTCAGGATGCCGGCACTCAGGCCTTCGTGAAGTCGTTCGGCGAAAAGTATGGCCGTCCGCCGTCAGGTTCGGCTCACACCGCCTATGTCCAGACCATCCTTTATGCAGATGCTGTAACCCGCGCAGGCACCTTCAACCCCTGCGGCGTTGTCGAAGCTCTCGAAGACTTCGAGTTCGACGGCATGGGTATCGGCAACACGCTCTATCGCGGTTCGGACCACCAGTGCTTCAAGGATGTTCTCATCATGAAGGGCGCTGACAACCCGACCAACGAATACGACACCCTCGAGATCGTGGAAGTCACTCCGCGTGCTCAGGTCGAGTATCCGGATGACCACCCGATGTTTGCCGGTGGCGAACTGGGTGCATGTAACCCGGGCGCATAATCGCACCTTACATCGTCGGCCGCATTCATCTGCGGCCGACCACCTCCTGCGCTGCGGGAGGTTTAGCCATTCCCAGAACAGGGCGGGACAATGGACGCTATCATTCTGCAAATTCTCAACGGCCTCGACAAAGGATCCGCTTACGCGTTGATCGCTCTTGGCCTCACTCTGATTTTCGGCACGCTCGGCGTGGTGAACTTTGCGCACGGCGCGTTGTTCATGATCGGTGCCTTTTGCGCCGTATCGCTCTCGCGTTTGCTGCAACTCAGCTACACCACCATCGATGAGACCCAAAAGGACTTCCTCGGCAAACCGCTGAAGGTTGAAACCGCATATGTCGAGAGCTGGTTCGGCCCCGAAATGGGCTCGGCCATCATCGATTGGGCAGTGCCACTGGCGATCTTCCTGACCATTCCGGTCATGTTGTTCGTCGGTTATGCGATGGAGCGCGGCCTCATCAAGCACTTCTACAAGCGTCCGCACGCCGACCAGATCCTCGTGACCTTCGGTCTTGCGATCGTGCTTCAGGAAGTCATCAAGTATTTCTTCGGCGCCAACCCGATCCCGACCCCTGCCCCTTCGGCCTATGTGGGCTCGCTCGATTTCGGCGTGATGCTGGGCTTTGATCCCAATGTGATCATCTATCCCTACTGGCGTCTTGTTTACTTCCTCTTCTCGCTCATCATCATCGGCGCCGTCTTCGCCTTCCTCCAGTTCACCACCTTCGGGATGGTTGTGCGTGCAGGTATGGCCGACCGCGAAACCGTGGGTCTTCTCGGCATCGACATCGACAAGCGCTTTACCCTCATGTTCGGCATCGCGGCTGCGGTCGCGGGTCTTGCGGGTGTGATGTATACGCCGATCCTGTCTCCGAACTATCACATGGGCATGGACTTCCTTGTGCTGTCCTTCGTGGTGGTGGTCGTCGGCGGTATGGGCTCGCTTCCGGGCGCAGTGCTTGCGGGCTTCTTGCTCGGCGTTCTGCAGTCCTTTGCCTCGATGAACGAAATCAAGGCGATCATCCCCGGCATCGACCAGATCATCATCTACCTCGTCGCCATCGTCATTCTACTTACCCGTCCGCGTGGCCTTATGGGTCGCAAGGGCGTGATGGAGGACTAATCCATGTTCGGTCTCGACAAAAAAGATACCAAATTCCTGTGGATCGTCATCGCTTTGACGATGCTCACACCGTTCCTCCTCAACCCCTTCCCGACCGATAGCGGCCTTGCCCAGTTCAACGCAGGCTATCCCGCGCTGATGCAGCGCTTTGCGATCTATGGTCTGATGGCCATCGGCTTCAACATCCTCTTTGGCCTCACGGGGTATCTGTCGTTCGGTCACGCCGCGTTCCTAGGTGTGGGGTCCTATGCTGCGGTCTGGATGTTCAAGCTTCTGAGCATGAACGTGATCCCCGCGATCATCCTTGCCACCGTCGTGGCGGGTCTCTTCGCTCTCGTCATCGGGTATATCTCTCTGCGCCGCTCGGGGATCTACTTCTCGATCCTGACGCTCGCCTTTGCCGAAATGTCCTATCGTCTGGCCTATTCGGTGTTCACTCCGATCACCAACGGCGAGACGGGTCTTCAAATCAAGCTTGACGATCCGCGCGTGCTCGACGGGGCTGCTATGAATGGCGCTCTCCCCGTTCCGGGTCTCTTCGGTCTCAAGATGAACTCGACCTACACCGTGGACCTCGGCGCGTGGAGCTTCGATCTCAACGCCGGCTACTACTTCTGTGCGGTGATTGCAGTTCTTGGCTTCTACATGTCGCTGCGCATCTTCCGCTCGCCTTTCGGCATGATGCTGCGTGCGGTCAAGTCGAACCAGAACCGCATGAACTACACCGGTCTCAACACCCGTCCCTACACCCTTGCCGCTTTTGTGATCTCGGGCATGTATGCAGGTCTTGCGGGTGGTCTTCTGGCTGCGATGGACCCTCTTGCAGGCGCCGAGCGTATGCAGTGGACCGCATCGGGCGAAGTCGTTCTGATGACCATCCTCGGCGGTGTCGGCACCCTCTTCGGTCCGATCATCGGCGCAGGCTTCATCAAATACTGCGAGAACATCTTCTCCAAGATCAACGAGAACATCCTTCACGATTGGTTCAGCTTCCTTCCCGATAGCCTTGAATCCGTTGTGGTTTGGTTCTTCGCCCGCTTTGTCGGCGAAGGCTGGCACCTCACCCTTGGCGTCTTGTTCATGCTCATCGTGATCTTCCTTCCCGGCGGTCTCGTCGAAGGGGGGCAGCGCATCGCAGCGTGGTATCGCAACCGTGGCAAGTCGGAAGACAAAGCCACCAAACAGCCCGCCGAATAAGGAGAACATCAATGGGAATCCTTGAAGTCAAAGGCGTCAACAAGCGCTTCGGCGGTCTGCAGGCCTTGGGTGACGTGAACCTCTCGATCAAAGAGAACACGGTGCACGCCATCATCGGGCCGAACGGGGCCGGCAAATCCACGCTTCTCAACTGTCTCGTGGGCAAGCTGATCCCCGACAGCGGCTCGGTCATGTTCGATGGCCAGTCGGTGCTGGGGCGCAAACCCCACGAGATCAACCAGATGGGCATCAGCCGCGTGTTCCAGACCCCTGAAATTTTCGGCGACCTTTCGGTCATCGAAAACGTGATGATCCCCTGCTTTGCCAAACGTGATGGCGCATTCCGCATGCATGCCTTCGAAACCGTGGCGCAGGAAAAGGACATCGTGGAACAGGCGGAAATGATGCTTGCCGATGTCAACATGCTCGACAAGCGCAACATGCACGCGGCCTCGATGTCGCGTGGTGACAAACGCCGTCTGGAAATGGCCATGTGCCTTGTCCAGAACCCCAAGCTGCTCCTCCTCGACGAGCCGACCGCAGGGATGGCGCGCGCCGATACCAACAACACGATCGACCTTCTCAAGGAGATCAAGGAAAAGCGCGATATCACCATGGCGATCATCGAACACGACATGCACGTCGTGTTCTCTCTGGCCGAGCGCATCACTGTGCTCGCTCAGGGAACACCGCTGGTTGAAGAAACGCCGGAAAACATCAAAGGCCATCCCAAGGTGCGCGAAGCGTATCTCGGCGAGGCTCAGGTCTAAGGGAAGCTGCAGATGAGCAAGTTTGATAGAAACGTGAACAACGCGGCAACCCACGCCAAATATCTCTCGGTTTGGGATATTCAGGCCTATTACGGCGAAAGCTACATCGTTCAGGGCGTCAGCTTCGACATCCACGAGGGCGAGATCCTCGCCCTTCTGGGCCGCAACGGTGCGGGCAAAACATCGACCCTACGCGCGCTTGCGCGTCTCGATGATCCCGCGCTCAAGCATGGCGAGATCTGGCTCGACCACCAACCGCTCCACCTGATGAAGTCGCATCAGGCAGCGGCGGCAGGGATCGCGCTCGTGCCTGAAGATCGCCGCATCATCCCCGGTCTGACCGTGGAAGAGAACCTCAAGCTCGCCCAGATCGCCCCGCCCATCGGCTGGTCGCTCGAGCGCATCTACGAGCTCTTCCCGCGCCTCAAGGAACGCCGCAGCCAAGAAGGCGTGACGCTTTCGGGCGGGGAACAGCAGATGCTCGCCATCGCCCGCGCCTTGGCCCGCGATATCAAGGTGCTTCTCCTTGACGAACCCTACGAAGGTCTCGCTCCCGTTATCGTGCAAGAAATTGCTAAGACGTTGGGCATCATCAGGGATCAGGGCATCACCACGATCATCGTCGAACAAAACGCGGTGGCGGCCTTGAAATTGGCAGACCGCGCTGTGATCCTTGATACGGGAACCGTCGTGTTCGATGGTGACGCCAAGGATGTGCTGGAAGACGAGGCCTTACGCGCCAAGTATCTCGCCATCTAAGCCAAGTTATCCGCCCTGCCCCCAAGGTCAGGGCGGACCCTTTAGTAAGTGACGGAAAGACAAGGGACAAAGATGACCGACAAGACCTACGCGCCGAGTGCGGCGTTTTCTGCTGGGGCGCATGCCGATAAGGCGAAGTATGAGGCGATGTATGCGGCTTCCGTGTCCGATCCCGAAGGGTTCTGGGGCGCCGAAGGCAAGCGTCTGGACTGGATCAAGCCCTATACCAAGGTCAAGAACACCACCTTCGAGCACGGCAAGGTCGACATCAAATGGTTCGAGGACGGCGTTCTGAACGTTGCCTACAACTGCATCGACCGCCATCTTGCGACCCGCGGCGAGCAGACGGCGATCATCTTCGAGCCCGACAACCCCGATGATCCCGCCCAATACATCACCTACAACGAGCTTTCGGACAAGGTGAACCGCTTTGCCAACGTTCTTCTGTCCCAAGGCGTGATGCGCGGCGACCGCGTGGTGATCTATCTTCCGATGATCCCCGAGGCCGCCTATGCCATGCTCGCCTGTGCCCGCATCGGCGCGATCCACTCGATCGTCTTTGCAGGCTTCTCTCCCGATGCTCTGGCCAACCGCATCAACGATTCCGAAGCCAAGGTCGTCATCACCGCCGACACCGCCCCGCGCGGCGGCCGCCGCACCGCGCTCAAGGCCAACACCGATGCCGCATTGCTGCATTGCTCGGACAAGGTGCGCTGCCTCGTGGTCAAGCACACAGGCGACCAGACCACCTGGATCGACGGCCGCGATGTCGACGTCAAGGCGCTGATGGAAACCGCCGCGCCCGACTGCCCGCCCCGTCCGATGAACGCCGAAGATCCGCTCTTCGTCCTTTACACCTCGGGCTCCACCGGCAAGCCCAAGGGCGTCGTCCATTCCTCGGGCGGCTATCTGCTGTATGCGGCGATGACCCATCAATACACCTTCGATTACCACGAGGGCGACATCTACTGGTGCACCGCCGATGTGGGCTGGGTCACCGGTCACTCCTATATCGTCTACGGCCCGCTCGCCAACGGCGGCACCTCGCTCATGTTCGAAGGCGTGCCCACCTATCCCGACGCAGGCCGCTTCTGGGCCGTCTGCGAAAAGCACAAGGTGAACCAGTTCTACACCGCCCCCACCGCGATCCGCTCGCTCATGGGTCAGGGCAAGGAATGGGTCGAGAAATACGATCTCTCCTCGATCAAGGTGCTCGGCACCGTCGGCGAGCCGATCAACCCCGAGGCCTGGAACTGGTATAACGATGTGGTCGGCAAGGGCCGCGCCCCCATCGTCGACACCTGGTGGCAGACCGAAACGGGCGGCCATATGCTCACCCCGCTTCCGGGCGCCACCGCGACCAAGCCGGGGTCGGCCACCCTGCCCTTCTTCGGCGTGCAGCCCGTGCTTCTCGACCCCGTCACGGGCAAGGAAATCACCGAGACCGCAGCCGAGGGCGTTCTGGCGATCAAGGACAGCTGGCCCGGCCAGATGCGCACCGTCTGGGGCGACCACGAGCGCTTCATGCAGACCTACTTCAGCGACTTCAAAGGCTATTACTTCACAGGTGACGGCTGCCGCCGCGATGCGGACGGCTATTACTGGATCACCGGCCGCGTCGATGACGTGATCAACGTCTCGGGCCACCGCATGGGCACCGCCGAGGTTGAAAGCGCCCTCGTCGCCCACGCCAAGGTCGCCGAAGCCGCCGTCGTGGGCTTCCCCCATGACATCAAGGGTCAGGGCATCTACGCCTATGTCACCTTGATGAACGGCGAAGACCCTTCGGACGCGCTGCGCGCCGAGCTTGAAAAATGGGTCCGCACCGAGATCGGCCCCATCGCCAAGCCCGACTTCATCCAATGGGCCCCGGGCCTGCCCAAAACCCGCTCCGGCAAAATCATGCGCCGCATCCTGCGCAAAATCGCCGAGAACGACACAGGCAGCCTCGGCGACACATCAACACTCGCCGACCCGTCCGTCGTAGACGAGTTGATCGCCAACTCGCTCCACGCCAAGGGCTAGGCGCCAATTCGGCCCCCTTTCAAAGGGGGCCAAGACAGCGCAAAGGCCCGCTTCGGCGGGCCTTTTCCTTTGGATCACGCCGCCAACCCGCCACCCACCGCGCAAGAATCTTGCTCGACCAAGCGTGATTTTGCGTGCACGCAATGCTTTTCACCCAGATATTGTTCGCGTATAAGCGCGGACACATCTGTCCTGGATTGGCTCCACAAATGGGCAGCAAAGCGTAACAGGCAATGGCCGAGGAACACATGAGCAACAAAAATCACGACAATGATGTAAGCTTTATCAAGGCGTTGGCCGAGCTTCTGCGTGAAAACGATCTGACCGAGCTTCAGGTCAAGCGTGAGTATGGCGACAACGACAGCCTCAACGTCCGCGTAAGCCGTCAGACACAGGTCGTCACCCAAGTTTCCATGCCCGCAGCCGCAGCACCGGTTGCAGCCGCCCCTGCCGCAGCCTCGGCTGCACCCGCTGCTGCAGCGGCTTCGAACGATGATCCCGCCTCGCATCCCGGCGCTGTGACCTCGCCGATGGTCGGCACCGCCTATCTCGCCTCCGAGCCCGGCGCTGCACCTTTCATCAAGGTCGGTGACAAAGTGGCCCAAGGTGACACGGTTCTCATCATCGAAGCCATGAAGACCATGAACCAGATCCCTGCCCCCAAAGCTGGCACGGTCAAGCGCATTCTGGTCGACGACGGCGCGCCGGTCGAGTTCGGCGCTCCCCTTTTGATCATCGAATAAGGGCATGCCCATGTTCGATAAAATCCTCATTGCGAACCGCGGCGAGATCGCGCTCCGCGTGGTCCGTGCCTGCCGCGAAATGGGCATCAAATCGGTAGCGGTCCATTCGACTGCCGATGCCGATGCGATGCATGTGCGCATGGCCGACGAGTCCGTCTGTATCGGCCCGCCCTCCTCGAGCGCCAGCTACCTGAGCTTTCCGGCCATCATTTCGGCCTGTGAAATTTCGGGCGCCCAAGCGATCCACCCCGGTTATGGTTTTCTCTCCGAGAACGCGAGCTTTGTTCAGATCGTCGAGGATCACGGCCTGACCTTTATCGGCCCCTCGGCCGAGCACATCCGCCAGATGGGCGACAAGATCACCGCCAAAGACACCGCCAAAGCACTCGGTATCCCCGTTGTGCCCGGCTCTGACGGTGGCGTTCCCGACCTTGAAACCGCCAAGAAAGTCGCCGCCGAGATGGGCTATCCCGTCATCATCAAGGCGACCGCTGGTGGCGGTGGACGCGGCATGAAGGTTGCGCTTTCCGAAAAGGAAATCGAAACCGCCTTCCGCACCGCCCGTTCAGAGGCCAAGGCCGCTTTCGGCAATGACGAGGTTTATATGGAGAAATACCTCCAGAAGCCGCGTCACATCGAAATTCAGGTCTTCGGCGACGGTCAGGGCAACGGCGTTCACCTTGGCGAGCGGGATTGCTCGCTCCAGCGCCGTCACCAGAAAGTGTTCGAAGAGGCCCCCGGCCCCTGCATCACCGAAGAAGAGCGCGCCCGCATCGGCAAGATCTGCGCCGACGCCATCGGCAAGATGGGGTATTCGGGCGCAGGCACGATCGAATTCCTCTACGAGGACGGCGAGTTCTATTTCATTGAAATGAACACCCGCCTTCAGGTGGAACATCCCGTAACCGAAGGTATCTTTGGCGTCGATCTCGTGCGCGAGCAAATCCGCGTGGCCTCTGGCCTGCCGCTCTCGTTCACCCAAGACGATCTCAAGATCAACGGTCATGCCATCGAGGTCCGTATCAACGCCGAGCGCCTGCCGAACTTCTCACCCTGCCCGGGCAAGATCACCCAGTATCACGCCCCCGGCGGTCTGGGCGTTCGGATGGATTCGGCACTTTATGACGGCTATTCGATCCCACCCTATTACGACAGCCTCATCGGCAAGCTGATCGTGCATGGCCGCGACCGTCCCGAAGCGCTTGCCCGTCTGAGCCGTGCTTTGGGCGAATTGATCGTTGATGGCGTAGACACCACCGTGCCGCTCTTCCATGCGCTCTTGCAGGAAGAAGACATTCACACGGGGAACTACAACATCCACTGGCTGGAAAAGTGGCTCGCGACGAACCTTCAGGGCTAAGGCCCCACCAAACAAAGAAACGCCCGCGAAAATCTCGCGGGCGTTTTTCGTTCCGGCCCTTCCATGATCGCGCGGCTTCACTATGTTGGGCCTATGAAAGACGCTCCGAGTTTGACGCCTGAATTGCTTTTGCACGCCTATTCAGTGGGCGTCTTTCCCATGGCCGAAACGCGCCATGATACCGAAGTCTTTTGGGTCGAGCCGCGCATGCGCGGGATCTTCGAAATGGACGGTTTCCACATCTCGCGTTCGCTTGCCAAACACATGCGCCAAGAGCCGTTCCAGATCAGCTTTGACGCCGCCTTTCGTGAGGTGATGATCGGATGCGCGGATCGCTCGGAAACATGGATCAGCCAGACCATACTTGATCTTTATACCGAGCTGTTCGAACTCGGCTTCGGTCATTCCATCGAGATTTGGGAGCAAGGCGAACTTGTCGGCGGGGTCTACGGCCTCGCAATCGGAGGCGCGTTTTTCGGCGAAAGCATGTTTTCCAAGCGCACCAATGCTTCCAAGATCGCTTTGGCCTATTTGATAGATCGTCTGCGGATCGGGGGCTTTGCGCTCTTTGATACGCAGTTCATCACGCCGCATCTCGCCTCGCTCGGCGCTATCGAAATTCCCAAGGCCACCTATAAAAAACGCCTCAAAGCCGCATTAGAGCTCGAGGCGGATTTTCATGCTGCGGGGGATCGGGTCCCGACCCCTTATGACGTGATACAGCGCAGCATCCAGACGTCGTAGCGCGGATGGTCCATCGCGTTGAGCGCGGGCGCCGAAGCAATCATCCAGCCATTGAAAACGGGCTGGCGCTCGTCGCGATAGTGGATGACCAATTCGCCGAAAGCGTCGCTCAGCGGGTTATCGGTGGGATAGCGGCATTCATTGAGCTGAACGGTCAGATGGCCAACGGTGCCTGTGGCCCCTTCTGACAGCTCTAGATCGGTCGTAATCGCCGTGACCTTGTCGAGCACGCGGACAATACCGCCAGAGGCCGAAGTGACCTCCTGAGCGGCAACGGTCGTCGCCGCAAGTGAAAGTGCCAGAGTGAGAGACCGGAGCATCAACACGGCAAACAGCAGCCCTTACTCAGGCTGCCATGCCTCGTAGTCGGCGCGCGGTGCAGGCTCGGGACGACGGATCGAGCCGACGGGCGCATAGGCCTGAGCGGTGCCGGTCAGGTTTTCCTGATGCGGCTTTTCCCACGACTTATGGGCGAGTGGCTTTTCAGTCGGAGCCTGATCCCAAGTGCGGTGAAGCCAGCCGTGCCAATCGGGATTGATCCGCGAGGCTTCGATTTCGCCGTTGAAGATCACCCAACGCTTGGAGTCGTCCTTGGTGCGGTAATAGATGTTACCCTGATCGTCCTCACCCACTTTGACGCCTTTGCGCCAAGTGAAGAGTTGAGTGCCAAACGTCTGACCATGCCACCAGGTCAATGCGCGAACAACGGTGTTCAGAATGCCCATAAATCAGCTCCCTTGCTTGTCTCTCTCTTGCCCTACCTTGCGGCAGAGGTCCAGAGCTACGTGCAGCTTGCGGCGCATTTTGGCGCGCCGCAGCCGAAGTTTACCTTAGAGAAGCGCGGTGACTTCGATTTCGATACGGTATTTCGGATCGATCAGGTTGCATTCCACCATGGTTGCAACGGGCGGGTTCGCGCCGAAGGTTTCGCGCAGGGTCGGCCAGCAGGGTTCGAACTCGGCCGCATCGGGAAGATAATAGGTCACGCGCACGGTCTTGGAAATGTCGCTGCCTGCTTCTTTGAGAGCGTTGGAGATCGTGGTGAGAGCGGCTTTGCACTGCTCTACGACGTCGTCGCCCTGCCCTACGGTGCCGGCTACATGAACAAAACCACCCGCAACGATCGCACGGCAATAGGCGATCTTTTCTTCAAAGGGGCTACCGGTGAAAACACGCTTCATAGTCATGGAAAATATCCTCGGATTGGAGTCTGTGCTCCGTTACGACCAAAGCAATTCCTGCGCAAGATGGATCAACGCATGCGGACCTTGGGCAACGAAAAAGGCCGCCTCGGAGGGCGGCCTTTGGTATCTTAGCTGGCGCTGGCTTTTTCGCCTTTGGGCGCGTCGGCATAGATCATGAGAGGTTTGGCATCGGGGCCGACCGCCTCTTCGTTTACGACAACCTCGGTCACATTCTCCATGCCCGGAAGCTCGAACATGGTGTCGAGAAGAATATCTTCCATAATCGAGCGAAGACCGCGTGCACCCGTCTTGCGTTCGATGGCGCGCTTGGCAATGGCTTTGAGCGCATCGTCGGTAAAGTTGAGCTCGGTGCCTTCAATCTCGAACAGACGCTGGTATTGCTTGACCAGCGCGTTCTTGGGCTGGGTCAGGATGGTGATCAGCGCATCTTCATCAAGGTCGGTCAGCGTGGCGATCACGGGCAAACGGCCCACGAATTCGGGGATCAGACCGAACTTGAGAAGATCCTCGGGTTCCAGATCCTTGAAGATCTGACCGACGGTGCGCTCGTCGTTGGAACGCACATCGGCACCAAAGCCCATGCCCGAGCCTTTGCCGCGCTGCGCAATGATCTTGTCCAGACCTGCGAAAGCACCGCCGCAAATGAACAGGATGTTCGTGGTGTCGACCTGAAGGAATTCCTGCTGCGGATGCTTGCGCCCGCCCTGCGGCGGAACCGAAGCAACCGTTCCTTCCATGATCTTGAGAAGCGCCTGCTGAACGCCCTCGCCCGAAACGTCACGGGTTATCGAGGGATTGTCCGACTTGCGGGTGATCTTGTCGACTTCGTCAATGTAGACGATCCCGCGCTGCGCTTTCTCGACGTTGTATTCGGACGCCTGAAGCAGCTTGAGAATGATGTTCTCGACGTCCTCGCCCACATACCCCGCTTCGGTCAAAGTGGTCGCATCGGCCATGGTAAAGGGCACATCGAGGATACGCGCCAAGGTCTGGGCAAGAAGCGTCTTGCCACAGCCAGTAGGCCCGATCAGGAGGATGTTGGACTTTGCCAGCTCGATATCCGACTTGGACGAGTGGTGCAGACGCTTGTAGTGGTTGTGCACCGCAACGGCGAGCACGCGCTTGGCATGTTCCTGACCGATCACATAGTCGTCGAGAACCTGACAGATGTCGCGGGGCGTCGGAACGCCCTCTTTCGTCTTGAGGCTGGAGGACTTGGTCTCTTCGCGGATGATATCCATGCAAAGCTCGACACATTCGTCGCAGATAAAGACGGTCGGTCCAGCAATGAGTTTGCGCACTTCGTGCTGGCTCTTGCCGCAGAAGCTGCAATAGAGGGTGTTCTTGCTGTCACCGGATGTCGAATTCGCCATTATATACCCCTTGGCGGCTGGCCTTTGGTCGGTTTGCGGGCTGTGCCTTTCAGTTAGACTAGGACAGCCCGCCTAGGTCCACAACGCCAAAACGTAAGCGCTGTGTCGGTTCGTTACTCGGCAGCGTCGGGACGACGTGCGAGAATCTCGTCGATATGGCCCCATGCCTTTGCCTCTTCGGGCGACATGAAGTTATCGCGCTCGAGCGCACGTTCGACTTCTTCATAGGATTGGCCGGTGTGGTGCACATAAAGCTTGTAAAGCTGCTCACGGATCTTCTGGGTTTCGCGGGCGTGGATCATGATGTCCGTCGCCTGACCCTGATATCCGCCAGAGGGCTGGTGCACCATGATGCGGCTATTGGGGAGTGCAAAGCGCATACCCGCCTCGCCTGCCATCGAAAGCACAGAGCCCATCGACGCAGCCTGACCGAGCACAAGGGTCGAGACCTTGGGACGGATATACTGCATCGTGTCATAGATCGACAGACCGGCCGTCACAACGCCGCCGGGGCTGTTGATATACATGCTGATCTCTTTTTTCGGGTTCTCGGCTTCGAGATGGAGAAGCTGGGCCACGATGAGCTGGCTCATACCGTCATGGATCGGACCGTTCACAAAGACGATGCGTTCCTTGAGGAGGCGCGAGAAAATGTCATACGCACGTTCGCCGCGTGCGGTCTGCTCGACCACCATCGGAACGAGGTTGTTATAGGTTTCGATCGGATCTCTCATCTGGTCTGCCTCGATTGGGGACGCGAGCGTCTGTCATTCAAATGTTCCTAAAGGATTCTTAGTGGTGAGCTTAGGGGGGTTCAAGGGCAGTTGGACGTATCTGCGCCGAATTGGTGATTTAGCGGACATCTGGTCGTTGGTCTCTTGAACGGCAAATTGCCCGCAAACTGCAGGCAAAAGCGTTAATATGTCGCAAAGATCGCCTCAATTGGCCGAATTCACCGCTTTTATGGCTCTCGCAGCGCCTCGCGCGAGCGATAGAGCGGTTTGGTCAAATATTGCAGCACGGTCTTCTGACCTGTGTGCAATTCGACCGAGGCCTGCATACCGGGACGGATTTCGATCGAGCGCTGGCGGTCGGTGAGGTTCTCCATATCGACGCGCACCGTGACGCGGTAATGGGGATCGCCGTCTGCCTTGCGATCGTCCTTGAACGTATCGGCGGAAATGAAATCGACGGTGCCGATCAAGGACCCATAGATCGTGTAGTCATAGGCCGAGAGTTTGATCGTGGCCGCCTGCCCGCGCACCACATTGGCGATGTTCTCGGGTTTGACGCGCGCTTCGACAAACAGCTCGTCATCAAGCGGGATGATCTGGAAAATCTCTTCGCCGGGACGCACGACGCCCCCGATGGTCGTGACCGAGAGATTATTGACCACGCCGCGCATGGGCGAGGTGATCACCGTGCGGTTCAGCTGGTCCTGAGCGAGCCTGTATTCCTGCTTGAGAGAGGCAAGCTCGGCCAAAGTCTCGGAATATTCGCTTGCACGTTCGAGCTCTGCACCCGTCACAATCTCGTTGTAGCGGTTGGTGGCGTCCGAATGGGCCTTGCGCGCTTCGGTCAGCTCGAACATCGAGACGATCTCGCGTTTGTAGAGGTCTTCCATCGAGTCAAGCTCGCGCTCGGTTTCGCGCATCACCGTCATCGCGCCGTTGAGCTTGCTGTTGTAGTCGGCCTGACGCGCCATCAGGAGCGAGCGCTCGGAGGCTACGATCTCGGGGCTGTGTTGTTCGATGTCGGCGCGGATTTCAAAGACCGCTTCACCCGCCATTTCCGCTTCGAGCCGCACGCGGCGCACTTCGGCGGCGATGATACGGTCACCGAGGTCTTCGGCAGATGTCGCGAATTGGGTGCCGCGGAGACGGGCAAGGATTTGGCCCTTTTCGACAACATCCCCTTCGCTCACGAGCATTTCGGACAGAATGCCGCCTTCAAGGTTCTGGATGATCTGGGGACGGGCCGAGGAAATCACCTCGCCGTTTGCCCGCACCATTTCGTCGATCCAGGCGAATTTAGCCCAGATGATAAAGATGATCACGGCAGCGCCGATCAGCTTGATGATCAGGCTCGATCCTTTGACTTCATCCTCGAGTTCGTAATCCACCGTCGCCATCAGCCGTTCGCCTTTTTGTTCTTGAGATGGGCAAGGACTTCATCGCGCGGGCCGTCGACTGCCAAACGCCCGTTTTGCAAGATGATCGTGCGCGAGGTCAGCTGGAGGATCGGGACGCGGTGCGTCGCGATGATCGCCGTGCGCCCTTGGAGCCAATGGCTCAGGCGGGACACAAGGGTCGCCTCGAGCGTCTGGTCAAGCGCGGCGGTCGGCTCGTCCAAGAGACAAACAGACGGGTTCTGGAGCCAAAGCCGCGCCCAGCCGATCGACTGGCGCTGGCCGATGGAAAGCCCTGCCCCCGCATCCGAAATCGGAAGATCGAGGCCCTTGGGGTGGCTGCGCACAAACGGACCGAGACCTGCGAAATCGAGCGCTTCATAAAGACGGTTGTCGTCTCGTTCGAGCAGCGTGAGATTGAGATTGTCCCGCAAAGTGCCGGCGAAAAGGCGCACTTCCTGGCTCAGGTATCCGATCCCGCGGCGCAGATCGCGCGGCATGACTTGTGTCATATCGACACCGTCGATCATCACGCGGCCAGAAGTCGGTTGGTAAATCCCCGAAAGGATCTTGAGCAGCGTGGACTTACCCGACCCGTTCGCTCCGAGGATCGCGATGCTCTGCCCCGGCTCAATGGCAAGACGGTTGATGTCGACCACGCGGTCGCCTTCGGGGTCGTATTTATAGACCAGATCACGAAGCTCGAAATGGCCTTCGATGGTTTCGCGGCGCAGATAGGTGCGCTCGTCCACCATGTCTTGCGGCGCATCCGCGATTTTATCGAGCGCGTCGAGCGCGGCTTTCACGTTGGACCAACGCGCCATTGTCGCGGCAAGCTGCGTGAGCGGCCCAAGGGTGCGCGAGGTAAGGATACCGACGGCAATGATGGACCCCACCGTAAAATCGCCCGCGAACACCATAAAGGTGCCGACGACAACCGCCGAAACATAGGTCGCCTGCTGAACGCCTTGGCTCCAGAAGGTAAGAACCGAGGCCAGCTTGCGCTGCTCGGAGGTCGCCAGCGAAGACAGCGAGGAAAGTTCGCCCCAAAGACGGCGGAACCGCTCTTCGCCGCGATGCGCCTTTATCGTGTCGGCCTCGTAAATCACTTCGTGCAGGAGCCGCGAGGATTTTGCATTCGCGCCTTGGGTCTGCTGTGTGAGCTTGATCATCTTGCGCTGCATCACGAACGACGGTGCAACCATGAGGAACCCGCCCACGAAGAGCACCCAAACGATGTTCTGGCCGATCGAGGCCACAAGCGCGAGAAAGAGCACGATAAACGGCAGGTCGGTCAATGTGCCGATGGTCGAGGCGGTAAAGAATTCACGGATCGAGCCGAATTCGCGCACGGCAGCAAAAACGGTCGAAGGCGACTGCCCCTGAAGGCCAGAGCGCATTCCAAGGATCTTGTCGATCAGAAGCTTCTGCACTCGAAGTTCGATCTGCCGCCCTGCTCCGTCCATGAGGCGCGCACGCGCAATGCGGAGGAATGCTTCGAGGAGCATCGCAAGGCCTGCACCGATGGCAAGCACCCAGAGCGTGGCAACGGATTGGTGCGGGATCACGCGGTCATACACCTGAAGCGAGAAGAGAGCGACGCCGACAGCCAGAAGGTTGGCGACGAACGAACCCAAGGCCACTTCGAGAATGTGACGGCGGAATTTGAGAACCTCGCCCCAGAACCAATGCGGCGCTTTGCCCTTGGCAGCGTGGCGGCGGGTCAGCTCGCTCACTTCGACATCCGCACGAACGATCTGGCCCGTGAAATAGGGTTTGAATTCCTTGAGCGGCACTTCGGCGCGGTTGTCGGTCTGGGTCGTGTCGTAAAGGAACACCGCATCGCGCGTTTGCTCGAGCACCAGAACGATTTGGCCCGATGTCATCTCGGCCAAGGCGGGCCAAAGCCGCTTGGTCGGACCCGAAACCGTTTGCACCGAGGACACAAGACCGGAGCCCGCAAGCGCCTTGGCCAAGGCACCGGGGGTCACATTGCCGTTGGTCAGCATGCTCAGCTTTTCAACGAGATCGGAGCGCAGAACCTCGACACCCAAGAGCCCCGCATAGGTCGAGGCGATATCGGCGCGACGTTCGATCAGCGTCGGCTCGCGCGGTGCCTTCGGCGGCGTTGCGGGCTGGGCCGCTGGTTTCGCCCCGCGTGCCGCATTGATGTCAAAGGAGACAACAGGTGCGCTCATATACGGCCTCCATCGACCAACGTCCCGAGAAGCGCAGCCCGCTCTATCTGAAGACGCGCAAGCTCGTAAACGAGATTAACCGCCTCTCGCTCGGCGCGGACCTTGGTTTCAAACACACTCACCACTTCGGGAACGGAACGCTGCCCTGCCGCAAGCTGATCGGCAAAGAGGTCATAATTGCGGGCAGCTTGCGCGGCGATTTCCTTGGCCTCGCCCGCCTGACGCAGGATCGAGGAGATCTGACCATCGAGCGATGCGATCCGGCGATTGGCGGCTTCGCGGTCCTGAGCGACCTTGGCTGTCGCGGCCTCGGCCTTGGCATCGAGCGCGGCCAAGGACGCGCCCGTTCCGAAACCGATCCCCTGCGAGCTGCTCCCGACGCCGACATCGTTACCGCGATTGGTCACCGAAGCTGTGAGGTTCACCCCCGGAAGGATACCGCCACGCTGCGCCTTAGCATTGGCGACGGAACGCGCCGCCTCGGCCTCTGCGCGTAACACGGACAGCGGCACCGCATTGGCGGCCGATGCGGTCACGGCCGAAAGCCCCGTGATCCCCGACGTGGGAACCGCAGACATCGCATCAAGCTCGGCGCGGGCGGTGCGTGCAGCCTCGCGGTCGGCGGCAAGATCGCTGTCCATCTGGTTGCGCTTTTGTTGAACGAGCAAGAGATCGGCGCGGTTGCTCACCCCGCCGCGCACGCGTTCGTTCATCACATATTCGAAGTGCTCCATTTTCGAGATGGAAGCAGCATTCACTTCGGCGCGGGCGCGGGCAGCCTCGGCCTTGAGATAGAGTTCGAGCGCTTGGCGCACGCGTTCGTTGCTGTCCTCGGCCAGAGCGACGGCGGCGACCTGAACGTCGGCGCGGGCAAGATCACGCTCGGCCGCTTTACGGCTATTGTCGAAGAGCGATTGCTCTACCACGAGGCCAGCCACCGCGCCCCCGAGCGAGGAAAGCGAGATGTTCGGCCCGATCCGCGGAAGCCAGTTTTTCTGTTCCGCCTCCGAGCGCAGACGCGCCGCACGCAATTCCGCTTCGGCGGTGCGCGAGTTGGCATCAAGAACCGAGGCCGCAATATCGGCGAGCGGCCCCGAAGAAAGAACGGATTTGCGGTTCAAGAGATCATTGAACACAGGCGCGTCGGCATCAAGCGCTTGCGCTGCAACAAGCGCGTTTTCATCTTGAAGCGAAGCCTGAGGCGCGGCGCCCAAAGAGCTGAAACCAAATGCATTTTGCCCGTCAATGCGGGACGGGCTTCCGCCCAGCGAGACGCAAGCAGACAACAGAACACAGCTCGCGAAGGCGACGCTAGTGTTGAGGTGTTTGCTTTGACGTCTCACCTATTGCTCCGAAACGATGGCACTTTTTGGTTGGCGCCGAGGATCGGCGCAAACCATACTTTAGAACGTGACGCGGATATCTTCGTCGATGATCAGAACGCCGTCGTCGCCGACAGTGTAGATGTCATAGTTCTCGTTATCGATCTGCGTCGTGCCTGTCTTGGTCGCATCAACAAGAGTGACCTCGTCATCGACGTCGCCGTGGACGACGATCTTGCCGATGTTGCCTGCAAGACGGTCGATGTCGGCCTCATCCAGAGTCAGTTCGCTGCCCGTGGCATACTGAAGGTCGATCGCGCTGATCTCGAACTGGTCAAGACCGCTGTCGTCGATATCGACAAGATCGCTGTCTGCTTGGTCAAAGACCATAAGCGTTGCGTTCATGTTGCCCGCGTCATCCTGCGTAGTGACGACGAGTTGGCGACCATCGGGGATCATTTCGTCAAGCTGGAGCTGAACGGTATCAAAGCGTGCATCGACAGCCGTGACACCAAGCTGGTCCACACCGCCCTGCCCGTCGAGTTCATAAACGCGGATCGCGGTATCGTTGTCGGGAATACCGATGTCGCCAAGCTCGCCCTGATAGAAGTTCGCGCTGACGATATAGGGGGCGTCGGGCGCCACTGTATCGACGTCGAAGAACTGCTGCGAGGTGCGCACGTTATTATAGGCATCGACCGCCCGAATATCGAGCTGCGCGGTATAATCCCCAGAGGCAAAGGTGCCGTTCGGGAACCGCAGCGACCAGTTGCCGTTCGGGCTTACGGTCGCTTCATATTCGGTGCCGAGATACTTGACGAAAACGCGCGACCCCGGCTCGACGGTGCCTGTGACGGTGACGCCGTTTGCGAGCTCGTTTGCGTTGACGGTATCGTCGGCGGTCACGCTTTCAGCCCCTGTAAGACGGTTCACAAAGGTATCGACATAGACCGAAGAATTGAGCGTTTCGACGTTGCCGTTCGGATCGGTCGCAATCGCGGTGATGGCATGGGTGCCCTCGCCCGTCGGAATTTCGCTCTGTGCCCAAGAGGCCGTCCAGTTGCCGTTGCCGTCCGCCATGACGGTGCGGGTGTGGCCGTTGAAGGTAATGACGACAGTGGAGTTCGGCTCCACGCTTCCCGTAAGGGTCATGCCACCCGAAAGCTCGCCGCCCGAAATCACACCATCCCCTGCGACAGGCGCAGCCTGGAAGGCATAGTTGTCGACGGCAGTATCCACCACAAAGGTGCCGCTCGCGGTCGCAGTATTCCCCGCAGCATCGCGGGCAACGGCGGAAACCGTTCCGTTATAGCTCCCTGTCGGGATCTCGGCAGAGGTGAAATGCGAAGACCAAACACCCGAGCCATTCGCGGTGACCGTATGGGTCACACCGCCAAAGGACACGTCGACGGTGGCAAAGGCTTGCGCCGTGCCGCCGACATTGAAGCCTTGCTGCCATTCATCGTGGTTAAGGACGCCATTGCCGCCGATCCCGCTCGTGCTCACGGTGACAAAGGTTGTCGTATCGACATGAATAACCGAAGAAGCCTCGGCCGTGTTGCCGTAAGCATCTGTGGAGTGAACAGAAACCGCCAGATCGTATTCGCCGCTTTGCACAGCCGTAGCAGGCAGATGCAGCGTCCAGGTCGAGCCGCTGACATTGGCTTCATACGCAATACCGCCAACCGTCACCATGACCGTCGAACCCGCCTCGGCAGCACCGCTCAGGGTAAGACCGCCGCCTGCCTCTACAGCATTCACGATCCCGTCGGCACCGCCCGTTTGACCCGTGATCGACACGCTGGTTTGCGTATCGACAACAAGCGTGTCGGTGGTGATGATCGTCTCGCCATTAAGGGTCGAAGTGACTTTGACTTCGGTTTCATAGGTGCCCGACTGGACATCGCTCGGATCAAAGACAACCGACCACTTCCCGTCGCCGCCGACGGTGGTGGTTTCGGTTTTGCCACCGACCGTGACTTCGATGGTCGCACCGGACGTGCCGGTGCCGGAAATCGTGACGCCATCCGAATAATCGGTGCCGTTTACAACGTGGTTCTGGGACTCGGTGCCTTGGGTGATCTTGACGGTCTGGTTGGAGCCGGTTGCCTCGCCGCCCCCGCCGCCGCCCGTGGTGGTGGTCGAACCGCCGCCCGTGACCTTGTCGACGACAACCGCGCCACCGACGACCGCCGCACCGGTGGCCAGCGCGCCTGCGCCGACACCCGCGCCAAGCCCCGCAATACCGCCCAGAATGGGAGCCGCGAACATGCCCGCTTCTACGTCATTACCGGTGCTGACCACTTCCTGATAGCCGGCAAGCTGGACCTCGGGCTCTCCCACGAAGAAGAGCGCGTCATCGGGGCTCCATTTGCCAAACGGGTCCTGCGGCACGTAATCGGCATAAAGCACACCGTTATCGAGCGCGACGAGATCGGCGCGCACCATCTCGCCATTGGACGAGAGGAAAAGCTCGTTCTCCGAGGCCCCATTGGGCGAGAAGAACCCCTCGACCACGACGATCCGACCATCGATCAGAACAACCTCGAGCGCCTGCCCCTGTCGACCATAGGACAAGACCATACTCGGATCGAGATTAAGGGAAACATCATCGCCGGAACCGACAATAACAGAAGATCCAACCTGTCCACTCACCGCGCCACGCTGGATATTGCCCGCAAGATCGCGAACAACGAATTCAATCGCTGACATACCACTACTCCGCCTCATGCCGGCCGACCGTTCTTTGCGGTTCTAGCCTGTAATTGCTTCCTTTTTAGACAAAGGGTGGGCAGATTTCTAGCATTTTTTAATCCGAACGGGCAATTATGTAGACTAAAGGTTAGTTCGCAACAAATCCTCGCCGCGCCCCGCTAGATATAGCACGTTATTGATTGCGGCACCCAAAATGATGAAAAACGCCGACACATAGAGCCAGAGCATGAGTGCTATAAAGGCACCAATCGAGCCATAAACCTGGTTATAATTGCCGAAATTGGCGATGTAATAGGACAGTCCATAGGACGAGATGAACCAGCAGGTCATCGCGACAAACGCTCCGATCGTGATGAACGGGGGACGTTTGGAGCGGCGCAAATTCGGCCCGAAATGATAAAAAAGGCTCACAGCCGTAAAGATCACGAAAAGCGCCGCCGCCCATCTCAGACCCGCCAAAAGCCACGCCCATTCGCGAACTGCGGGCACATAGGCAAGGATCACAGGAGCGATCACCACGCTAAAAAGCGAGACGACCCCGACCGCCAGCAAGGCAACCGTCATGCCGAGTGCGATGGCGAGCTGACCGAAGACCGACCGCTTGGGCGCGTCGTAAATCGCATTGACCCCCACCAGGAGGGCCGAAACCCCCGAGCGGGAAGCCCAAAGCGCAAGGAGCACCGAAAGAGCCGTCGCCCATCCAAGCGCCGAACGTCCCGTCCCCAGCAGCCGATCAAGCTGAGCTTCGAAGAGGAGATAGACATCTTCGGGGATCAGCCCTTGAAGGAGGACAAGCTGCGCCTTCACCGCCGTCGGGTCCGCGACCAGGCCGAAGACCGCGATAAAGGCCGCGGCGGCGGGAAAGATCGAAAACACGCCCCAAAAGGCGACAGAGGCGGCAATCAGGTCGAAATCGCTTCTGTTGAAGACACGCCAGACATTTCTTGCAGTGTTCAGCATCAGACCGATGTCATTCCCCCGTGGGTGTTGATCAGGTAATGTGCAAAAACCGGTGCCGATGCGGCTCCCAAGGCCCGCGCGTTGCGCCCCATCACGCCTGCTTCGATCTTGGGCCGAACGAGCCCGCGCATATCGAGCGTCGGCAGGAGCGCGTCAACTTTGTCGACAAGGCGATTGCGCACATCGACGGGGAAAGCCCCATCGATCAGCACCGCTTCGAAATCGATGACGGCGCAGACGGTAAGCGCCGCTCGCGCAAGATGGAGCGCGGCTTGGTCGACCCAGCGATCCACGTTCTCGCTGAACTCGGACCAGTCCTGCGGCGTATTCCAGATCCGCAAGGGATCAATCCCACTCGTCGCGAGGTCGCTTTCAAGCAAATAGAGCGAGGCCGCATCGATGAGCTGCGCCCCCCCGCTCTTTGCGGCGAAAACGGGCAGCGATCCGAAAGCCCCTGCGTTCCCGTGCGTTCCTTCAAAGACCGAATGGTTGAGCACAACACCGCCGCCGACAAAGGCACCGATGTAAAAGTAGGCAAAGTCGCAATATTCGCGGCCGCGACCATAGATATTCTCGGCGCGGCACGCAGCGGTGGCGTCATTCTCGGCAAAAACGGGAAGACCCGAAAAGGCGGAAATCTCGGCTTCGAAATCAAAGGTGCGCCAGATCTGGAGATCGGCTTCGGGCGCTCCGATTGTCTCATACCAGTTCCAAATTTCGAACGGCTTGGCCACGCCGATACCCGAAATCCGCGCTGCTTGGTCCTCGGTCATCTCGCCACGAAAAGCATCAAGGCCATTGCGCACGAATTCCAGAAGCGTGTTGGGCATCGGATAGCGATAGGTGATCTGGAGCTGCTGTCTGACCGTTCCGATCAAATCGACCAGAACAAGATCCGCCGAGCGCCTGCCGATCTTGAGCCCTACGGAATAAACGCCGTCGGGATCGATTTCCATCGGGATCGAAGGTTTACCGACCTTGCCGCGCTGGGGATCGCCGCGCTTGAGAAGACCGTCCGCCTCTAGCCCGCGCAAGATCACAGAGACCGTTTGCGACGAAATACCGAGAAAGCGGGCAATCTCGACCCCGGGCATCGCACCGAAGCGCTGGATCACGGACAGAACAAGGCGTTCGTTATAATCGCGCAGCCCACTTTGGTTGGAGCCCCGAAAAACGCCAGTGTCCGTAGTTTTCGTGTCCACGCCCTCACCAATCATATCGGCTCATTTCCTTGTTTCTGTTGTCTTTCGCCCCTGCGGTGGCGACACCTTTGGATATACCATCTTTGTGACACAAGGCCCAATCGCAATGCATCGTGCATGAATTGCGATCGCCATGCATCGAAAAAAAGAGTTCACGGAGGAAAAAACTGCCTTATAAGCCGTTGGACAGGCTCCTGTTAGCGCAAACGATTCCGACAAGGTGCAGATGATCAATTTAACGGCTCAGGTGAATGACCTCATCGAAAGGATCGATGAGCTTCGTGCAACGCGTGCGCGTGTGGTGGTGGCGATATGCGGTGCGCCCGCAAGTGGAAAATCGACACTGACCGCCGAACTGGTGCGCCGCCTTCACCTCAACAAGGTCAAAGCCTTTCCTCTTCCGATGGACGGGTTCCATCTCGACAACGCGATGATTTCCGAGATGGGCCTTTTGGCCCGCAAAGGTGCGCCCGAGACCTTTGACGCCCCAGGATATATCGAGCTCGTCCGCCGTGTGCGCGAAGGCAAGCTCGTCTATGCGCCCAAGTTCGACCGTGATCGCGACCTCTCGATCGCGGGAGCCATTGCCGTTCCGCAAGATGCCGAAGTGATCATCGCGGAAGGCAATTACCTTATGTTCGACGAAGACCCATGGCGCGAGCTTGCAGGTCTTTGGGATCTTACGGTGCGCTGGGATGTGCCCCTGCCCGAGTTGCGTGCGCGGCTTATCCAGCGCTGGCTCGACCACAACCTCTCGCGGACGGCCGCCGTGCGCCGCGCCGAAGGCAACGACATCCCCAATGCCCAGCGCATTCTGGAGGCTGCTTTGCCTTGTGACATCACTCTGGATGGAACGCCCCGCCCCTAGAACACTCAATTCGCTTGTGAAGGCGGAATCGCGACGTAAGATCAAGGATTATGACCGAAGTGAATTTGCCTCCGCACCTGAGCCATTCCGACATCGACCGATTGAATTCGGGAGAACATGATGCGCCCTTCGACGTTCTGGGCTGCCACGAAGCAGACGGCACGCGTTGGCTGACACTCTGTCTTCCTGATGCTGCCGAGGTGTCGGCAAAGGTGGGCAGACGCACGATACAGTTGGAGCGTCTCGGGGGTGCGGTCTTTGGTGCTGAAATTCCCAAGGGCAAAGTGACTTTGACCGCGAAGACGGCCGAGGGTCATAGTTGGAGCTTTGTCGATCCTTATGGATTTGGTCCGGTTCTGACGGACGTCGACGCCTATCTCATCGGCGAAGGCACGCATAAACGGCTTTGGGAAGCGCTCGGCGCGCATGTCACCACTCACGAGAAAACCAAGGGCACGCATTTCGCGGTCTGGGCGCCGAATGCCCGCGCCGTCTCGGTGGTCGGGACCTTCAACAACTGGCACCCTGCCCGCGCGCAAATGCGCCGTGTCGGACACACGGGCGTTTGGGAAATTTTCCTCCCCGATGTCGGCGAAGGCGACGCCTATAAATACCGCATTCTGGGCGCTGATGGGGCCGCGCATTTCAAAGCCGATCCCGTCGGTTTCGGCGCACAGCATCCGCCCGAACAGGCAAGCATCGTGCGCGACATCAAAGGCTACGGCTGGTCGGACAAAGCATGGATGAAGCGCCGCGAGGTCGCAAACCGGCGCGATAAACCGATTTCGATCTACGAAGTGCATCTGGGCTCATGGCGCCGCCGCTATGACGAGGGTGGACGCCCGCTTTCCTATAAAGAGCTGGCCGTCGAATTGGTCGGCTATGTCAAAGATCTCGGCTTTACGCATATCGAGTTTCTGCCCGTCTCCGAATTCCCCTTTGACGGCTCTTGGGGCTATCAGCCTGTGGGGATGTATGCGCCGACCACCCGCTTCGGTCCTCCCCATGAGTTCCGCGATCTGGTGAATGCGGCCCATGATGCGGGCCTCGGGGTTCTGCTGGATTGGGTGCCGGGCCATTTCCCTGCCGATGCGCATGGGCTTGGCCGCTTTGACGGAACCGCGCTCTATGAACATGCCGACCCGCGTGAAGGGTTCCATCAGGACTGGAACACCTTGATCTATAACTACGGTCGCACCGAGGTCAAAAACTACCTCGTGGCCAATGCGCTCTATTGGCTTGAAGAATATCATGTGGATGGCATCCGCGTGGATGCAGTCGCCTCGATGCTCTATCGCGACTATTCCCGCAAAGAAGGCGAATGGGTCCCCAACAAGGACGGCGGACGCGAGAACTATGAGGCCATCGGCTTTCTTCAAGCGATGAACGTCGAGAGCTATGGCGCGCACCAAGGGATCATGACCGTCGCCGAGGAAAGCACCTCCTTCCCGCAGGTCACGGGCGCAGTGCACAACGGCGGTCTTGGTTTCGGCTATAAATGGAACATGGGCTGGATGAACGACACGCTCTCCTACATGGAGCGTGATCCGATCTATCGCAAACACCATCACCACCAGATGACCCACGGCATCAGCTATGCGTTTTCGGAGAATTTCATCCTTCCGATCAGCCATGACGAAGTGGTGCACGGCAAAGGCTCGATGCTCCACAAGATGCCCGGCAATATCTGGGAGCAGTTTGCCAACCTTCGCGCCTATTACGGGTTCATGTGGGCCCACCCCGGCAAGAAGCTGTTGTTCATGGGCTGCGAGTTCGGCCAGCCCGAAGAATGGAACCACAACGTCCAGCTCGATTGGGACGCCTCGCACCGTGCGCCGCACAAAGGCGTGCAGGACCTTATACGCGATCTCAACAAACTCTACGCCGGAACGCCCGCGCTTTATCTCAAGGACTGCGAGCATGACGGTTTTGCGTGGGTGAACGGGGGCGATACCGAAGCCTCGACCCTCAGTTTCTTGCGCTTTGGCGGCAAAAAGGACGCGCCTGTTCTGACCGTCTGCAACTTTACGCCTGTCGAGCGCGGCAGCTACCGCGTCGGGGTCCCGACGCTCGGGCTCTGGGAAGAACTCATCAACACCGATGCCGCCTGCTACGGAGGAGGAAACCGTGGCAACTACGGCGGCGTCACAGCCCAAGAGGTGCCCTGTGACGGGCATCCCTATTCTATCGAAATCACAGTTCCACCGCTTGCGACGGTTATTTTCCGCGTCAAGCGTCCATAAGGGGGGAGAGACGAAATGGTTGAAAACAGAAGACTGACACAGCGCTCGATGGCCTTTGTCCTTGCAGGCGGAAGAGGGAGCCGCCTTCAGGAACTCACCGACCGCCGCGTCAAACCCGCCGTCTATTTCGGCGGCAAGACTCGTATCATCGACTTTGCCCTGTCGAATGCGATGAACTCGGGCATTCGCCGCATGGCGGTTGCGACCCAATACAAGGCCCACAGCCTTATCCGCCACTGCCAGCGCGGTTGGAACTTTTTCCGTGCCGAGCGCAACGAATTCCTCGACATCCTGCCTGCATCGCAGCGGATGGACGAAAGCAGCTGGTATCGCGGCACCGCCGATGCCGTCACCCAGAACATCGACATCGTCGACAGCTATGACGTCGACTATGTGATCATCCTTGCGGGCGACCACATCTACAAGATGGACTATGAAATCATGCTCCGTCAGCACGTCGAGACCCAAGCCGATGTGACCATCGGATGCCTGACCGTGCCGCGCATGGATGCCACCGCCTTCGGCGTGATGGCCACCGATGCAACGGGTCGTATCACGTCCTTTCTTGAAAAACCCAAAGACCCGCCCGCAACCCCCGAGGACCCGAGCCTCGCGCTGGCCTCGATGGGCATCTACGTTTTCAACTGGAAGTTCCTGCGCGAGCTTCTTCTCAAGGACAACGAAGACCCCAATTCGAGCCATGACTTCGGCAATGACCTCATCCCCGAGATCGTCAAGAACGGCAAAGCCATGGCGCACCGTTTCGACGAAAGCTGCGTGCGCGATGAAGGCGCTCCCGCCTATTGGAAAGATGTCGGCACCGTCGATGCCTTTTGGGAGGCGAATATCGATCTCACCAGCTTTACGCCCGAACTGAACCTTTGGGACAGCAAATGGCCGATCTGGACCTATTCCGAGAGCGTGCCGCCCGCCAAATTCATCCACGATGAAAAGGACCGCCGCGGGATGGCGATTTCCTCGATGGTATCGGGGGGCTGTATCATCTCGGGAACCGAAGTGCGTAACTCGCTCCTCTTTACCGAGGTGCACACCAATTCCTATGCCGTCCTCGATCACGCGGTGGTTCTGCCCTATGTGACGGTCCAGCGCTCGGCGCGTCTTCGCAAAGTGGTCATCGACCGCGGCGTCGTCATCCCCGAAGGCCTCATCGTCGGCGAGGACCCGATCGAAGACGCCAAGTGGTTCCGTGTCACCGACAAGGGCACAACGCTTATCACCCAAGACATGCTCGACAGAAGGGCAGCAAGCCTATGATCAATGTGCTCTCGGTCACTTCGGAATGTGCGCCTCTCGTGAAAACGGGAGGGCTGGCTGATGTTGCGGGCGCGCTTCCCGGCGCGCTCCGATCCGAGGGCGTTGATATGCGCACCCTGCTTCCGGGATATCCCGCAGTGCTTAAGGCGCTTGGCAAGGCCAAGGTCGAGCTTGAGATTGCGGATCTCTTCGGGGGCGCGGCGCGGGTGCTTTTCGGCCAGGCGACGGGGCTTGATCTTTATGTGATAGATGCCCCGCATCTCTTTGATCGGCCCGGAAATATCTACCTTGGCCCCGATGGCAAAGACTGGCCCGACAATCCGCAGCGTTTTGCGGCGCTCTCTTGGGTCGCCGCCAAAATCGGCGCCGAAGGGATCGGCGGTTGGTCCCCAGCGATCATTCACGGGCATGACTGGCAAGCGGGCTTTGTTCCCGAATACCTACGTCTTCTGAATGCCGACCCCAACCTGCGCACCGTGCTGACGATCCATAACATCGCCTTTCATGGCATCGCACCGCCCGAGGCGATCAAGACGCTCGGACTTGATCCCAAGCGGTTCGACCAAGGCGGATATGAATTCTGGGGCCGCGTTTCGGCGCTCAAGGCGGGTCTTATGGGGTCGGACCGTCTCACGACCGTCTCGCAAACCTATGCCGAGGAGTTGATGACCGACAGTTTCGGCATGGGCTTTGACGGCGTGATGCGGTTCCGCCGCAACGAGCTTTTGGGGATTTTGAACGGGATCGACCTTGGGGTCTGGGACCCTGCGACCGATCCAAATATCAAACCGTTCAAAACCCCGAGCGGCAAGGCCGCCAACAAAAAGGCGCTACGCGAGGAATTCGGCCTTCCCGATGCGGAGGGCCCGCTCTGCGTTGTGGTCTCGCGACTGACCGAGCAAAAGGGGCTGGACCTCTTGCTCAACGCGATCCCCACCCTGACCGCCAAGGGGGGACAGCTTATCGTTCTGGGCGCGGGAGATGCCGTGCTCGAAGCGTCGTTCCGCGCCGCCACTTCGAACCCGAATGTCGCCGTTCACATCGGCTATGACGAAGCGCTCTCGCACCGCTTGATTGCGGGCGGGGATGCGATCCTCGTGCCGTCACGGTTTGAACCTTGCGGTCTGACCCAGCTTTACGGGCTGCGCTACGGCACGATCCCCGTTGTCGCCCTCACGGGCGGGCTTGCCGATACGGTGATCAACGCCTCGCCTGCGGCTCTGTCCAAGGGCGTGGCCACTGGCCTCCAATTCGCCCCGATCACAACCGAGAGCCTGCGCAATGCGCTGTCCAAGCTCTGCACCCTTTATTCGGACAAGCCTGTCTGGCAGAAGATGCAGAAAAACGCGATGGCGCAAGCGGTTGGATGGGAAACCTCGGCCAAGGCTTACGCCGCGCTCTACGAGGAACTTGCAGGCAGGTCATGAGCAGTAACATCCCGATCTCGGAAGGCCATCCTTATCAACTCGGCGCGACTTTTGACGGCGATGGCGTGAACTTTGCGATCTTCTCGCAAAATGCCACGCGGATGACACTTTGTCTTTTCGATGACGACGACAACGAAGTTCTCAACATCGATCTTCCCGAGCGTTCGGGCCATGTCTGGCATGGCTATTTCCCCGGAATGCGTCCGGGGCAGCGCTATGGCTATCGGGCCAGCGGTCCCTATGATCCCGCGAACGGGCATCGCTTCAACCCGCACAAACTTCTCCTTGATCCCTATGCCAAGAGGCTCACGGGGCACCCTATCCTGTCGGACGAGGTTTTCGGCTATATCGCAGGTCATGCGGACGCGGATCTGAGCTTCGACGACCGCAATTCCGCACCTTTCATGCCGCGCTGCGTTGTGGTCGATCCTGCTTTCAGCTGGGGCCGCGACACGCAGCTCCATATCCCCCCGAGCGAAACCGTTCTCTACGAGGCCCATGTCAAAGGTCTCACTGCGGGGCGCAAGGATGTTCCGAACAAGGGCAAGTTCCTCGGGATGGCCTCTAAGCCGATCCTTGATCACCTGAACAATCTGGGTGTGACCTCGATCGAGTTGATGCCTGTGCATGCCTTTCTCAATGAAAAGTTCATGACCGATAAGGGGCTGACGAACTATTGGGGATACATGTCCCACGGGTTCTTTGCCCCCGATCCGCGTTATCTGGCCTATGACGATATCGCAGAATTCCAGCAGATGGTCGCGCGCTTCCATGCGGCAGGCATCGAGGTGATCCTCGATGTGGTTTACAACCACACCGCCGAAGGCAACCAGATGGGGCCGACGCTTTCGTTCCGCGGGCTCGACAACGCCAGCTATTACCGCCTGATGGACGACAAGCGCTATTACGCGAACGACTCAGGCTGCGGCAACGTTCTCAATCTCGATCATCCCTTCACGCTTCGGCTTGTGATGGACAGCCTGCGCTATTGGGTCGAGGTCATGCATGTGGACGGGTTCCGTTTCGATCTTTGCTCGACCTTGGGCCGCACGCGCGGCGCCTTTGACCGTGACGGGCCGTTTTTCCGCGCTGTGCGTCAGGACCCCGTGCTGAACAGGGTCAAGCTCTATGCCGAACCTTGGGATATCGGCGAAGGCGGCTATCAGCTCGGTGCCTATCCCGCCCCCTTTTACGAGTGGAACGACAAATACCGCGATCAGGTGCGCCGCTATTGGCGCGGGGATGAAGGCACGGTCACAAAGTTGGCAAGCCGCATCGCGGGCTCTGCGCTCCGGTTCGACCATGACGGACGCCCCGCCACCTCTTCGGTGAATTTCATCACCGCCCATGACGGGTTCACGCTCATGGATACGGTGAGCTACAACGAAAAGCACAACGAAGCCAACGGCGAGGACAATCGCGACGGCCATTCGAACAACTGCTCGGACAACTGCGGTGTCGAAGGTCCGACCGATGACGCAAAGATCAACGCGATCCGCGCCCAACGGCGGCGGAACATGATGGCGACCCTGATGCTCAGCCAAGGCACGCCGATGATCCTTGCGGGGGACGAAATCGGCAACAGCCAAGGCGGAAACAACAACGCCTATTGTCAGGACAATGAAATCGGCTGGGTCAATTGGGACGAACCCGACACCGAGTTTCTGGAGTTTTGCAAACAGGCGATTGCCTTTCGCAAGGCCCACCCGATCCTTCGGCAAAAGCGGTTCCTCCATTCCCGCTCGCGGCTCATTGACGGAGCGCCTGATCTCTTTTGGCGCCGCGCCGACGGTGAACCGATGCAATCCGAAGATTGGAGCAACCCCGAGCACCGATTGCTTGTGGCCGAATTGCGTATGGCCTCGGGGACACCCGAATATGCGCCGCGCGAAGGGGCGATCATCGCGGTCTTCAATGCAGGCGAGGAAGACCGCGTCGCCCTTCCCGTTCCGCCCAAGGGCAAAATCTGGCGCCGAAGCTTTGATACCTCACCCGCTGCGCCCCAAGACGCTGGGACCGAGCGGCTTATTCACGGCAACAGCGTTGTCGCCTTCGTCTTGAAACCCGAAAGTTGAGTATTGATCATGACCAGACATAGCGTTCAGACCCAGCCCGTTGATGGCCAGAAACCCGGCACAAGCGGTTTGCGCAAGAAGACCCGTGTGTTCATGGGAGCGCATTACCTCGAGAACTATGTCCAATCGATCTTTGACGGTATCGGCGGGGTCGAGGGCAAGACGCTGGTCGTCGGCGGCGATGGACGGTTCTTCAACGACCGCGCCATTCAGGTCATTCTTCGCATGGCCGAAGCAAACGGTGCTGCGGCTTGTATCGTTGGCCAGAACGGTATCCTCTCGACCCCTGCAGCGTCGCATCTCATCCGCAAGCGCGGCACCGATGGCGGGCTCATCCTTTCGGCGAGCCATAATCCGGGCGGCGAGGATGAGGACTTCGGCCTCAAATACAACGGTCCGAACGGCGGCCCCGCGAACGAAGGCGTGACGGACAAGATTTTCGCCCGCACCAAGACCATCGATCAGTATCACATTCTTGATGCTCAGGACGTGGACCTTGGCGCCATCGGCACCAGCACACTCGGCGCAATGACGGTCGAGATCGTCGATCCTGTTGCGGATTACGCCGACCTGATGGAGCAACTCTTCGACTTTGACGCCATCCGCGCGCTCTTTGCTTCGGGCTTTCGCATGCGCTTTGATGCCATGCACGCGGTGACGGGGCCTTATGCAACCGCGATCCTCGAGGGCAAACTCGGCGCGGCCAAGGGCACCGTGGTCAACGGAACGCCCCTCCCCGATTTCGGCGGCGGCCATCCCGACCCCAACCCGATCTGGGCCAAGGACCTGATGGACGCGATGTTTGCCCAAGACGCCCCCGATTTCGGCGCTGCCTCGGACGGGGACGGCGACCGCAATATGATCGTCGGGCGCAGTCAATATGTGACCCCCTCGGATAGCCTTGCGGTTCTGGCCGCCCTTGCCCATCTCGCCCCTGCCTATTCCAAGGGGCTTGCAGGTGTCGCCCGCTCTATGCCGACCTCGGGTGCGGTGGACCGCGTGGCGGCAGCCAAAGGGATCGAATGCTTTGAAACCCCCACAGGCTGGAAATTCTTCGGCAATCTGCTGGATGCAGGCCGCGCCACGCTCTGCGGTGAAGAAAGCGCAGGCACGGGTTCGGACCATGTGCGGGAAAAAGACGGGCTTTGGGCCGTTCTTTTGTGGCTCAACATCCTTGCCGTCACACGCAAGTCGGTCAAAGAGCTTATGAACGATCACTGGGCCGAATACGGGCGCAACTACTACTCCCGTCACGACTATGAAGACGTGGACGCAGGCGCCGCAGCAACCATGATGGACGGGCTTCGCGCCCAATTCGGAACGCTGGTGGGTAAAACCTTCGGCCCTCTGACCGTGAGCAGCGCAGACGAATTCGCCTATGACGATCCCGTCGACGGATCACATTCGGCGGGTCAAGGGATCAGGATCGGCTTTAGCTCGGGCGGGCGCGTCGTATTCCGTCTTTCGGGAACCGGAACCGTTGGCGCGACCGTGCGGGTCTATCTGGAGGAGCTCGAAACAGATCCGGCGCGTATGGATCAGGACGCCCAAGAAGCGCTTGCCCCGATCATCGCCGCAGCCGAAGAGATCGCGGGCATTCGGGCCCATACGGGGCGCACTGCCCCCAATGTGATTACTTGACGGCGTAGGGCTCTGAGCGGACGCGCGCGCCAAACCTGATCTTGGGATTGGCCAGCGCGTCTGCGATCACAGAAACATCGACGAGCCCGACTTCAAAGGGACGCTTTCCTGTGTTCGGACGCATATCATAGTTCATCACGCGGATGGTCGGCTTCATCGCGCTGCGCAATTGCAACTGGAAGAAGTGGAAGCCGGTATTTTTTACATAGGCTTTGATTGACGTTTTACGCATGGGTCCAGCCCTTGTGATGAACTATACTTTCGATAATTTTAGCCCAAACTAACGCATATATAAAACGAAGATTTGCAGAGACCGGCACGAAGATTGCCGCATTCTTTGGTCCAAATCTCCCCTATGGCGATTAGAGTTTCGCAGGTTAAATTCAGGATGGTAACGCCGTTCTCCAACCGGAATCATCGCCGCAACTCAAAATTCGGGTCATTAACCTAACCCAAGGTTGAAACATGGTGTGGCAAAAGGCGCGAGGGGCTCTGCAGAACTTTCCCCATCCCGCGCCCTTTCGGATAGAGCATGCAAAAAAACCACCGCCCCCGCGCGGATCGGGTTAAGCTCGTTTTGTTAAGCCCGCGACATCATTTCAGTTTACACATTTCAAACTTTGCATATGAGATGTTGACAGAGCCGATAATAGGCATCATATACATTTCAAATTCAAAATGTATCGACGCCGATTCCCGATGGATGGCCTCGTTGAGAACCTAGGAGACAGACATGACCAACTACCCCGTCAACATGGACCTCATTCCCGAAGTCAAAGCCTTCTTCGATCCCGCCACCTGGACGATCAGCTATATCGTCAAGGACCCGAGCAGCACCTCTTGTGCGATCATCGACTCGGTTATGGACATCGATTACGCCGCTGGCCGTATCACCTATGAACACGCCGACGAGCTGATCAACTATATCGAAACCAACGGGCTCAAGCTCGAGTGGCTTATCGAAACCCACGTGCACGCCGACCACCTTTCGGCCGCGCCCTACATCCAGAACAAGCTGGGCGGCAAGATCGGCATCGGCAAGAACATCACCATCGTTCAGGACGTTTTCGGCAAAGTCTTTAACGAAGGCACCGAGTTCCAGCGTGACGGCTCGCAATTCGACGCCCTGTTCGAAGATGGCGACACCTATATGATCGGCAATATGCAGGCTTTTGCGATGCACACCCCCGGTCACACTCCCGCTTGTATGACCCATGTCGTCGGGAACGCAGGTTTCGTGGGCGACACGCTTTTCATGCCTGACGGCGGCTCGGCACGTGCCGACTTCCCGGGTGGTGATGCTGGTATTCTCTTTGACTCGATCCAGAAAGTGCTCGCTCTTCCGGAAGAGACCCGTCTCTTTATGTGCCACGACTATGGCCCGAACGGCCGCGACATCGAGTGGGAAACCACTGTCGGCGACGAGAAGAAGCACAACATCCACGTCGGCGAAGGCAAAACCAAAGAAGACTTCGTCAAATTCCGCACCGAGCGCGATGCCCAGCTGGATATGCCCCGCCTGATCATCCCCTCGCTGCAAGTCAATATGCGCGCTGGCGAAATCCCGACCGACAAGGACGGACGCCCGATGCTCAAAGTGCCGGTCAACGGCATCTAATAACGGATCCATAGGGGAGCAAAGATAATGGATATCAAGAAGATCACACCGAAACTGTCGGTGGCGCCGCAAATCGCGGCAGCAGATATGAAGGCACTGGCCGAGGCCGGCTTCCGCTCGATTATCTGCAACCGTCCCGACGGCGAGGGTGCGGACCAACCGACCTTTGAAGAAATGGAAAAGGCGGCCAAGGCTGCAGGCATCGAAGCGGTGTATCTTCCCGTTATCTCGGGCAAGGTTGTGGACGAAGACGCTGTTGCCTTTGGCGAAGCGCTCGACAGCCTTCCCGGCCCTGTGCTCGCCTATTGCCGCACGGGCACCCGCTCGACCACGCTCTGGGCATTGTCCCAAGCGGGCAAGATGAGCACCTCGGACATTCTCGCAGCGGCCAAAGCTGCGGGCTATGATATGGGCGGTGTTGTCCGCCGTATCGTCAACGGCGGCAAGACGCCCACCACCACGACCGATGCCAGCTATGACATCGTGATCGTCGGCGGTGGCGCGGCAGGCATCTCTGTGGCCTCTTCGATCCTTGCGCGTCGCACAGATCAGACCATCGCGATCATCGATCCGGCCGATATCCACTATTACCAACCGGGCTGGACCCTCGTTGGGGCGGGTGTTTTCCACCCCGAAGATACCTCCAAGACCATGGGAAGCCTTATCCCCAAGGGCGTGCATTGGATCAAATCCGCTGTTGCCGCCTTCGAGCCGAAAGACAATGCCGTCATCCTCGATGGCTGCCGCGTCGTGGGTTACAAGCGTCTTATCGTCTGCCCCGGTCTCAAGCTTGACTGGAACCGCATCGAAGGCCTCGTCGAGACGCTTGGTCGCAATGGTGTGACGTCGAATTATCGTTATGATCTCGCGCCTTACACATGGAAGCTTGTGCAAGAGATGAAGGAAGGCCGCGCGATCTTCTCGCAGCCTCCAATGCCAATCAAATGCGCAGGCGCGCCGCAAAAGGCGCTCTATCTTTCGGGCGACCATTGGTATCGCAACGGCACGCTCAAGGACATCGATATCCAGTTCATGAACGCCGGCGGCGTGCTCTTCGGGGTCAAGGAATATGTCCCCGCTCTCGAAAAATACGTCGAGAAATACGATGCTACGCTGAACTTCTTCCACAATCTTGTGGCGGTGGATGGTCAGGCCAAGACAGCGACCTTCGAAGTGGCCAAGCCCGAAACCGAAAAAACGCGCGTCACGGTCGAGTTCGATATGCTCCACGTCGTGCCGCCGCAAACCGCACCCGACTTTATCCGCGTCTCGCCGCTCGCCGATGCGGCGGGCTGGGTGGACGTCGATCAGGCAACGCTTCGTCACAAGACCTACGAGAACATCTGGTCTTTGGGCGATGTGATGAACGCTCCGAACGCCAAGACCGCTGCGGCGGCGCGTGTTCAGGCCCCCGTGGTTGCCGAAAACGTCATCGCCGACATCGACGGCAAATCCGCCGCGCGCCAATACAACGGCTACGGCTCCTGCCCGCTCACCGTCGAACGCGGCAAGATCGTTCTTGCCGAATTCGGCTATGGCGGTGCGCTGCTCCCGAGCTTCCCCAAAGCGGTGCTTGACGGCACCAAGCCGACCCGTCTGGCGTGGTGGCTGAAAGAAACGGCGCTCCCGCCGATCTATTGGAAGGCCATGCTTCGTGGCCGTGAATGGATGGTCAAACCCGAAAAGGTCACCGTCTCGAACTGATCCCCAACGGCTCGCCCTTGCGGGCGGGCCACCCTCGGCCTCCTCCCCCGTGCCGATATGCAAGGCTGCAACTTATGAACTTCTCCAAACTGACCCGCTATGTTCCTGCCCTCGAATGGGGCCGGAAATATAACTCCGACGCTCTTTCGAACGACCTTATCGCCGCCGTGATCGTGACGATCATGCTGGTGCCCCAGTCGCTCGCCTATGCTTTGCTCGCGGGTCTGCCGCCCGAGGCGGGTATCTATGCCTCGATCGTTCCGATCATCTTCTATGCCATCTTCGGCACGAGCCGTGCTCTGGCCGTGGGCCCCGTGGCTGTCGTCTCTCTCATGACCGCCGCCGCTGTGGGTCAGGTCGCCGAAGCAGGCACCATGGGCTATGCCATGGCGGCTTTGACGCTCGCGCTTTTGTCGGGTGTCATGCTGCTCCTGATGGGCGTCTTCCGCCTCGGGTTCATTGCAAACTTCCTCTCGCACCCTGTGATCGCGGGCTTTATCACCGCCTCGGGTATCCTGATCGCGGCCAGCCAGCTCGGTCATGTTCTCGGTGTCAAAACCACGGGCCATACGCTTCCCGAGATGATCGAGTCCCTTGTCGTCGGTCTTCCGACCATGAACTGGATCACCGCCATCATCGGCATTGCCGCAACGGCCTTTCTCTTCTGGGTCCGCAAGGGGCTCAAGCCGCTTCTTCTATCCAAAGGCGTGCCGCCGCGTCTTGCCGATGTTCTGACCAAGGCAGGCCCCGTTGCCGCCGTTGTGGTCACCACCGTTGTCGTTTGGCTCTTTGGCCTTGAAAACCATGGCGTCAAAGTCGTCGGCGACGTGCCCCAGAGCCTTCCCCCGCTGACCATGCCCGACCTCTCGCCCTCGCTCGTCGGTCAGCTCTTCGTGCCTGCCCTTCTCATCACCGTCATCGGCTTTGTTGAGTCCATTTCGGTTGCCCAGACGCTTGCTGCAAAAAAGCGTCAGCGCATCGACCCCGATCAGGAACTCATCGGCCTTGGTGCTGCGAACATCGGTGCGGCCTTTACAGGCGGCTATCCCGTCACCGGCGGCTTTGCCCGCTCGGTCGTGAACTTTGACGCAGGGGCAGAAACGCCGGCGGCAGGTGCATTCACTGCGATCGGTCTTGCCATCGCCGCTGTTGCCCTCACCCCGCTCGTCTACTTCCTTCCCAAAGCCACGCTTGCCGCGACCATCATCGTTGCCGTTCTAAGCCTCGTCGACCTCTCGATCCTCAAGCGCAGCTGGGGCTATTCACGCCCCGACTTCATCGCCGTGGCCGCGACCATCCTTCTCACGCTGCTTCTTGGCGTAGAGACGGGTGTCTCGGCAGGCGTCGGTCTCTCGGTCGTGCTCTATCTCTTCAAAACCTCGCGTCCGCATATCGCTGAAGTGGGTCTTGTTCCGAACACCCAGCACTTCCGCAACATCAAGCGTCACACGGTGGAAACGCATCCCTCGCTTCTCACCATCCGCATCGACGAAAGCCTCTACTTCGCCAATGCCCGTTTCCTTGAGGACTATGTCTACAACCGCGTCCAGAAGGACTGCGAACTCAAGAACGTGGTCTTCATGTTCTCGGCCGTCAACGAAGTGGACCTCTCGGCGCTCGAAAGTCTTGAGGCAATCAACTCGCGCCTCAAGGACATGAACATCATGCTTCACCTGTCCGAGGTCAAAGGCCCCGTCATGGACCGCCTCAAGCGCTCGCACCTGCTGCATGATCTGAGCGGTGAAGTGTTCCTCTCGCAGTTCGACGCGATGCATAAGCTCACGCCCATGAAGGCTACAGCAGCCGAGTGATCAAAGCCGAGCGAGGCTTACGCCTTGCGCCGTCAAACCAACCCTGAGAGAGGCGGCGATTTCGACCGCCTCTTTTGTATCTCCGTGCAGGCAAATCGTGTCGATCTTGCAGGGAATGCGCTTGCCGCTTTGGGCGATGATGGCCCCCTCGTCGAGCATCCGCAAAATGCGCTCGGTGATCAGAGCGGGATCATGAAGGACCGCGCCCTCTTGCGAGCGATCCACGAGTGTCGCATCGTCGTTATAGGCACGATCCGCGAAAATCTCGCCCGCCCAGTCCGCGCCCAAGTCACGCGCGACGGCCTCCTGAGCGGTGGCCGCGATGACCATCAGCACGATATCGGGCTGGACCTTGAGAGCGGCCTCGTAACAGGCCCGCGCAATCTCGGGCTCTTCGCTCGCCATATTGGCCAGAGCGCCATGCAGTTTGAGATGCCGCACGCGCCCGCCCAGAGACTTCGCCACACCGATCGCCGCGCCAAGCTGATAGGCAGTCAGCGCGCCAAGCTCCTCTGCCGAAAGGCGCATACGCGTGCGCCCGAAGTTCGGCTTGTCGTCATATCCGGGATGCGCCCCAAGACCGACGCCCGAACGCAGCGCCTCGGCCATCGTCTCGCGCATAGTGGTCAGCGAGCCCGCATGAAACCCGCAAGCGACATTGGCCGAGGTGACAATCGACAAAAGCGCTGCATCATTGCCGATGCCCTCGCCCATATCCGCATTCAGATCCACTTTCAGAGCCATTCCTCGTCCCCCGTAATCATGCCGTCGATTAGCTGATAGGCTAAAAGATCCGCGATTTCATGCGGATCGCGCACGAGCGGCTCTATCGTGCGCTTCATGGCCTGTATTTCCTTTTCGTACGGGACATGGAGCCTATCGGCCTCGTCGAGCGAAATCGAAGCGAACCGAAGGGGCGCCCCGACACCCGCCTGCGCGATTTTGGGAAGATCGGCGGGAATGACCGTCCCGATCCTCGGATAGCCCCCGATGGTCTGGCAATCGGCCAAAAGCACATAGGGCCGACCATCACCCGTCATCTGGATATCGCCCACCGTGATAAAGTCGGACACGCGGCTAAGCTGCCCTTCGGCGGCAAAGCCGATACCGTCAAAGGCCAAGGCGACACCCTGCCGATTGCCCCTAGGATCGCGTTTAAAGCCGGTTTCTTCGAACCGCGCGAAAGTAGCGCCGTCGAAAAGATGCGATTGCGATCCTTTCACAAAACGGATGAGCCCGCCTGAAAAGCGATCCTGTTGACGGAGTTTGACGAGCGCGCCCGTCCCGCCCCCGATGCGAAAGCTCTCGCCGCCTGTGATGGCGCTGCCGATGCCCGCGCTGCTCTGGACCGAACGGCTCCCCAGTATTTCGTCGCTCAGGATACCGCCGCGCGGGGTGAGATAGCCATAGACACCCCGTTCGGCCGCCCCGATCTCGAGCATTGCACCCTTTTCGATGCGATGAACCGCGCCCCAAAGAAGCGGCTTGCCGTCGACACTTGCGCGCATCGGAGCGCCCGTCAGGGCAACATCGCAGATTTCATCAAAGCGGAACCGCCCGCCATGCCCCGCCATTTCGAGCGAGGCCCCACAAGCGCCACCCAACAGAGCCGCCGCTTCGCAGAGTGCCAAAAGATCGGCCGCACCACCGACCGAGATGCCGCTTGCAAAATGGCCCAAGCGTCCGAAATCCTGAAGACTAAGGTGCGGGCCGCCCGATTGGATGATGATCTGGGTCATAGGGTTTCGAGCCTCGCGCCGCCCATGGGGTCGGACAAAAGCCCGTCGAACTCGCCCCGACCGATGGGCACAAAACGCACCTCGTCCCCCGCGGTCAGTGCTACAGGTGCCGCGCGTCCTAGATCAAAGGGACGAAAACCCGTCTGCCCGATCTGTCTCCAACCCGTTGCGGATCGATTGGCAAAAAGAACGATCTGCCGCACGGCGACCGTGATCGCGCCCTGAGGCACAGCTTCGGTAAGGCTGGTTTGACGGGGAATGTCCCATGCCTCTGGCAAAATACCAAGATAGGGCTGACCGGGGGCGAACCCAAGCGCCAAGACCGAAAGGCGCGCTGCGCAAAGCTCCCCTATCAGGGCCTCTTGGCCAAGCCCTATCATATTCGCCACTTCGGTCAGTTGCGGCGCAGCGGAGGCGTCAAAGCAAACGGGAATGGTCCAACGCCTCTGCGCGCGATCATCGTCGGCCCTGAAGTCACGGACCTTCTCCTCGAGCAAGGCGACAAAGGCCGCCCTTGCCACTTTAACCGGATCAAAACGCACAAAGACCGAAGTCAAAGACGGCGCAGCTTCGATCACGCCCTCCAGCGGCGCGATCACCTTGGCCAGCGCAATCGCCGTTGCATTGGCGGCCTCGGTCAGACTGTCGGACACGCGAAGCACATAGCCATCCGTGCCGAGCGGATATATACGGATATGCGCGTCTTGGGGTCTTTGCTCTACCATGGCTTTTGGTGGTCTTTTCGCTGTGGTCTTGTCAATCGTTACGCGGATCAATTCCCTGAAAATAGATCAAAATCTATCTGTTTACGCCTTCTTATCCGTCAGGGGCCTAAGGTCGTTCCGTGGCCCGCAATCCTGCGGGATTATGTGGGAGAAGACCAATGACGACATTTCAATCGAATGATCACAGCGCCACCCAGAGCAAAACGGATCGGCTTTTCGCCGAGTTGCATCGGGTCGAAAAGCAAATTCATATCAAATCCGATCTTCAGATGCCCAAGCGACCGCCTGCCCCCAAAACGATCCTCGAAGCGATTAGCCTGATCGGACTGTCGAGCCTGATGGATTGACGGTTTTTTGACACCATTGACGGGTTTCCGACAGGGTCCTTTGGACCTTCAACTGTGCGGATGCCGATTTGACGCAACTCGGGTTTGATCGACATAGTCGGCGTTATCCCCTCTCTGTCTCTACGGCGGCAGAGCGTCCCAAACGGGTGATGCCTGTCCCGATTGCACACCCAAGGAAACCGTGTCCAAGATTTGGATGCGGTTTCTTACTTTGCGCATGGACTTTGGAGTGTTAGCGCTAGAAGATGCCGCCAAAGCATCCTTGGAACCGCAAAATGACCATCTCGGCTGACCGACTTCTTTCGCACGCACATGACCTGTTCCGCTTTTTCGGCGCACCTTCGGTGAACCCCAAAGGCGGCTTCTATCAGCTCGACGGGAACGGAGCGCCGATCATAGGCGGCGAAAACGGCACGCTGCGCGAGCTTCATGAAACCACGCGCATGGCGCATTGCTATGCTCTCGGCACCTTAATGGGGATCGAAGGCGCGCGCGAGATCATGGATCACGCGATGGACTTCCTTCTCCATGGCCACCGCGACACTGTGAACGGCGGATATTTCTGGGGCGTCGACGACAGCAGCCCCCTGCGCAGCGACAAACAAGCCTATGGCCATGCCTTTGTGCTCTTGGCGGCCGCGAGCGCCGGCCTTGCGGGACACCCCGAAGCCAAAGCGCTCCACGAGGATGTTATGACAGTCATCCTCGCCCGTTTCTGGGACGAAAGCGCTGGCGCAATGACCGAAGAATATACCGCAGATTGGCAGAGGCTCAGCGACTATCGCGGGCAGAACTCCAATATGCATAGCACCGAAGCGCTGATGGCCGCCTATGAAACTTGGGGCGATGCGCGCTGTCTTGAAATGGCGGTCCGTATCTCAGAGCGCGTGATCAACACCAACGCCCGCAAGGCCGGCTGGGTCGTGCCCGAGCATTTCGACCAGAACTGGAACGTCGAACCCGATTTTGCGGGCGATCCGATGTTCCGCCCTGCTGGCACCACACCCGGACACGCCTTGGAATGGGCCCGTCTTTTGGTTCAGCTCTGGCACCTGACGGATCGCGCCCACGACTGGATGAAAGAAGCGGCCCTCGCTCTTTTCGAGACCGCAGTTACCCAAGGCTGGTCCGAGCCGCGCGGCGGGTTTCACTACACGCTTGAGTGGGACGGCACGCCCGCGATGCGGAACCGTTTCTGGTGGCCCTGCTGTGAAGGCGCGGCGGCGGCTTCGGTCCTTGCCAACCTGACCCAAGACCAAACGATTAAGGACTGGGAAGCGAAAATCTGGCAAGTTCTCGAAACCGATTTCATCGACCACGCCAAAGGCGGCTGGTGGCCCGAAGTCGACGAGAACGGCGCCCCCCGCACTACGGTCTTCAAAGGCAAACCCGACATCTATCATGCCCTCCAAGCCTGCCTGATCCCGCTTTTCCCGCAGGACAAAGGCATCGGGCCGAGCATCAAGGCGAGTACAGCATAACATCTGCGATTTTTCAGTAAACTTGCTCCAAACGCATGTTTTCTTGCAGTCGGCAATAGGCGGTAGGTGAGTGATCAAAGACCTACTTTGAACCTTTCGAGAGCAAAGCTTAACGCGCTTATAAGTATACCTAATCTTGCCATCGGTGGCGGCGGGAGTAACGTGGGCCAAGACGACGGGTTTGCACCCATTTTGCGTCTTTTCAAGAAAGCTCCCATGACTGCCCAATTATACCGCCAATCGAACACGCTCGGCATTGTTTTGGCCGGCACATCCTTTGCCTTTTTCGCCCTCGCAGATGCCATCGCCAAGCTGATGGCCGATACTTATCATCCGGTTCAGGTGGCCGGCTTGCGCCAGCTCGGGCTTTTGGCAGGGGTGCTGCTCTGGATTGCGATCAAGGGGACCAAGGATCTCAGAACTCAGCAGCCCAAGCTCCAGATTTTCCGCGGGCTTTGTGCTTCGCTCTCGGCGGTTCTTTTTGTCTTTGCACTCCGTTATGTGCCGCTTGCCGATGCGACCACGATTGCCTTTGTCGCTCCGTTCTTCGTAACGATCCTTGGGTCGCTCTTCCTAAAGGAACCAATCGGACCGCGCCGCTGGTTCGCGGTCGGTGCGGGATTTACGGGCACGCTCATCGTCATGCGACCGGGGTTCGAGGGCTTTCATCCTGCCTATCTTCTGGTGCTCGTCGCCGCGCTCCTTTTTGCAACGCGCCAGCTGATTTCGCGCAATCTCAGCACCACCGAAAGCACCGTCTCGACCGTTGCCTTTACCGCAGGGGTGAGTGCCGTTGTGCTTGGCATCGGGCAGATCTTTGTCTGGAAGCCCATAGCTTCGGAACATATCCTTCTTTTCGTCATCTACGGTATCTTGGCTGCTGTAGGAGAATTGCTGGTAATCAAGGCGCTGGAAATCGCGCTCGCCGTCGCGGTTGCTCCGATGCAATACACCATGATCATCTGGACCAGCATCCTCGGGTATCTGATTTTCGGACAAACGCCAGATACGCTCACCCTCATTGGGACGACGATCATCATTGTCTCGGGGCTCTTTACCATCTGGCGCGAATATCAATTGGGGCGGCAGCGGTCAGAGTGACACATTGCGCGACTGACCTTTCCTGCGCTATGCGCCCCGAGCAAATGGGTGGGAGAGCAGAATGACAGCGCTGGACGGCATCAATGTCGAGACCTTTGGCACAGGGCCGCGGCGTGTGGTGGCGCTTCATTGTGCACTCGGCCGTGCCGCCACATGGTCCGCTCTGTCCCGTCATCTCGAGGAGGCAACGATCACCGCCCCCGACTGGCCGAGCCATGGCAAAAGCGTGCCTTGGACCCGCAATGACCTTATGCTTGAAACAGCTATCAGTATCGCGGCCGAGTGCATCGGAGGTGAGCCTGTCGATCTTGTCGGACACAGCTACGGGGCTTTGGTTGCGCTTCACCTTGCGACCGAGCGCCCCGAGTTGGTAAAGAGCCTGACCCTCATCGAGCCGATCTTTCTAGTTGCTTGTGCACATGATGCGCCCGAGGTGCTCGACAGCTATCTCGCCGATATGCTCCCGCATTTCGAAAGCCTGATGGCGGGAGACACCGAAACCGCAGCGAAGGAGTTCATCGGCATGTGGGGTGGCGGCGCAAGTTGGGAGCACATACCCGAGCCCGTTCGTGCGGGTCTTGTGGCGCAAATCCCCGTCATCACCGCCTGTCGTCCCGGAGACTACAACAGTGCCAAGGATGAAGAGGCGCTCGCCCGTCTGGGACGTTTGACGATGCCAGTCCTGCTCGTCCACGGAGATCGCACGGTAGAGATCATCAAGGTGATCATGCAGAGCCTTGCGCGCCGCCTTCCCCAAAGCGAAAGCGCCGTGATCGAAAAGGCAGGACATATGGTCGCGAATACCCATGCAAAAGTTATTGCAGAGATCCTGACCCGTTTTTGGACAGAACAGGAAAACCGCCTCGTTTCGCCCTTGTGTTAGCGCAAGCAACGGCAGCATAGTCCGGCAAATCAATTTTTTGGATTTGCCCCATGATACGCCATGCTGCGCTGTTCCGCCTGACTCATCCCAAGGGGTCTGAGGCGGAAACACGGTTCCTCGAGGCGCTCGCCACATTGAGCGACATTCCGGGTGTTTTGGACTTTGCCATCTCGCGCGAGATTAGCCCCAAGAATGCATTCGACTTTGCGGTGTCGATGAGCTTCGCGGATCAAAGCGCCTATGACGCCTATAACGTCCATCCGCTGCATGTGACCTTTGTTCAGGACAAATGGCTCCTCGAAGTCGCCGAGTTCATGGAACACGATACGGTCGCACTTTGATGAAAAACAAACTCGGAAGGCTCTCTTTCACACCGATTACGGTGCTGCTCGGGGTCGCGATCTTTCTGATCGGGATTACAGCGGCCTCGGTTAATCCATATCGCGGAATTCTTGCGATCGATAATCTGGGGATGTCTAACGACACCTTTGCCTTGGTGCTGACCTTCGGCTCCATCGCGGCTGCAATCGGCTCGGTCATTATGGGCTATGTGTCGGATCGCGTGAATGACAGGCGCAAGCTGGTCATCGGCGCAGCGCTAGCGGGGGCAATTGCTTACGGGCTCATTTTCTTCGTCCAGACCCAGCTTTCGTTCATCATCGCGGTCTGTGTGTTTCTGCCCTTTGGCGGTGCGGTCATGTCGCAAAGCCTGTCCTATGCCCGCGCCCATCTCAACGATACGCTCGGGCCTCAGGCCGAATTCATGATGTCGCTCTTGCGGACCCTCTTTTCTGTGGCGTGGATCATCGCGCCCCCCGCGGCAGGATGGATCGCCGCGAACCAGTCTGTTTTCCTGATCTTCCTCATCGCGGCGATTGCCCAGATCGGGGCTGCGCTGACCTATGTCGTTATTCTTGGTCGCCCCGAAGGCGCTATCCCCAAGACTGCACCCCAACCCCAAACATCGGGGATCGCCAAGGAACGCGCCCTCCCCCTCTCCAAGATTTTGGGACTTATGGGCGTTATGGGTGCGCGGATCGCTGTTCTTGGCCACATGACGGTCTTTCCGCTCTTTATGGTCAATGACGCGGGCGGAACCTTGGGACAGCTGGGGCTTGCCTCGGGCCTTGCTGCCTTTCTCGAAGTGCCGCTTATGCTCGCGTGGGGCTATGCGGCAATGCGCCTGCGTAAAGAAGGGATCATCGTTGCAAACGCGGTTGTCTTTGCGATCTATCTCTTTGCCCTCGGGCAAACGCAGACCGTAGTCCAAGTTTTCTGGCTTCAGGTTTTGAACGCTTTGGCGATTTCGGGGCTTTTGACCATGATCATCAGCTATACCCAAGAAGCGATCAAAGGCCGCGTCGGTCTTTCGACCTCTCTCTTGGACGTCATGACGCTGATCGCTGGTTTTGTGAGTGCAGGTCTCATCGCTTTTCTCGCAACAGAGGAGCACTACGCGGCCGTCATCTCGGCTCTGGCGTTTTTCTCACTCGCGGGTGCAGGATTGCTTTTTGCGGGCTGGCGGCTCGAAGGTAAAACCGAAAGCTGATCCCTCATTCACAAATGAAAAGGCCCACGTCGCAAGACGCAGGCCAGTTCTGCCTTAGGGAGGCATTTCGAGTTAGGCGCGGCGCCCGATAAATACGCCGTTCGGTCCGAGTTCAAGCGTCGCGCCCGAAACGGTCGCGTTGTTCGAAACATCGGCAGCCAGTGTATCGGTCAGAGCAACGCTCTGCGCCTCGTTCGAGAGGTTGAAGTAGCAATAAACCTCGCCCCCGCGCGCAAAGCCGAGCACTGGCTCGGGTAGGTCAAAGAAGGTGGTGCCACCCGATTTAAGCGCCTCGCTGCCTTTGCGATAGGCGAGCATGTCCTTGTAGAACGCACGAACCGAAGCTTCGCCCTGCTGCGCTGAATAGCTGCGCTCGAACTGGGGCGCTTTGATCGGGAGCCACGGCTTCACCTCTGAAAAGCCGCCGAATTCCGACTGGGAATCCCAGACCATCGGCGTGCGGCAACCGTCACGGCCCTTGTCCTCGGGCCAGAACATGATGCCCTGCGGATCGGTCAGCTCTTCATAGAGCATCTCGGTTTCAAGCTGGCCATGCTCCTCACCCTGATAGAGGCAGATCGAGCCCTGAAGCGACATCAAAAGTCCGCCCGCAAGTTTCGCAAGATCATCATGGCTTGCCGCATAAGGCATCCAGCGCGTGGCGTGACGCACCACATCATGGTTCGAGAACGCCCAGCAGGGCCAACCGTTCGGAGCAAGGCCAAAGAACTCTTCGATCTGTTTGCGGAAATGCGCCGCCGTGAACTTAAACCCAAGCATTTCAAACGAATAGGCCATATGGAGACGACCATCGCTGGTGTATTGGCCCATCATTTCCGTCATGTGGTGGGTCTCGCCCACTTCCCCAACCAGCGTGCGATCATCGTATTCATCCATCAAAGCCCGCATCTTCTTGAGGAACTCGAGGTTCTCGGGCTGGTTTTTGGAGTAGAGGTGATACTGCATATCATAGGGCTTCCACGCAGTCCGAGCCTCGGGACGGAAATCCGCTGCGTCATCGCGCAAAAGCTTGTCATGGAAGTAGAAGTTCACGGTATCGAGACGGAACCCGTCGACCCCGCGATCCAGCCAGAACCGCAGCGTATCGAGCGCATATTCCTGAACTTCGGGATTGTGGAAATTGAAGTCAGGTTGCTCTCGCAGGAAGTTGTGCAGGTAATACTGCTTGCGGCGCGGCTCCCACTCCCATGCGATACCGCCAAAGATCGCCTGCCAATTGTTCGGGGCGGTGCCATCGGGGCGTGGATCGGCCCAGACATACCAATCAGCTTTGGGATTGGTGCGGCTCGAACGCGATTCCTGAAAGAAGGGATGCTCGTTCGAGGAATGCGAAATCACCTGATCGATCAGGACCTTGATGCCAAGCGAATGCGCTTTGGCGACCATATCGTCGAAATCCTGAAGCGTGCCGAAGGTGGGGTCGATGTCGCGGTAATCCGAGACGTCATAGCCCATGTCGCGCATCGGCGAGGTAAAGATCGGGCTAAGCCAAATCGCGTCAACACCAAGATCTGCAATCGCTTCTAAACGCGAGGTAATTCCCGGAATATCGCCGATACCGTCGCCGTTGCTGTCCATGAACGAGCGCGGATAGATCTGATAGATCGTCGCCCCTCTCCACCACTCTGATGTTGCAGCCATTCTTTCCTCCCTTGGGCAGCCGAAACGTTTCGGAATCATCAAGAGGGTTGCCCGAAACGTTTCGGGATGGCAAGCATATTTCTCAAAGACCTATGAAAGCGAACAAACGATGACGACACTCAAAGACCTCAGCCGCCATCTGGGACTCTCGGTCACCCAAGTTAGTCGTGCGCTCAACGATCATTCCGACGTCAGCGACGGCACAAAAGAGCGCGTGCGTCAGGCCGCTTTCGAACTCAACTACCAGCCTAACCTTATGGCGCGGCGGCTTGTGACAGGTCGTTCGGGCATCGTGGGCTTTCTCCAACCACGCATCCCGACTTCGGCTGAATCCGCGTTTTTCACCAACTTTCTTTCGGGGCTTTCCGAGAATTTCGCCAAATTCGATCGACAATTCATGCTGCATATGTCGGACAAAACCACCGACGAGCTCGAGGCCTATGACCGCCTCGTCCGCACCCGCTCGATTGACGGTTTTGTCGTCACCGAACCCGCTTTTGATGACAAACGGGTCAATTTTCTGAGAAAAAAGAAGATTCCCTTTGTGCTTCACGGGCAAACGATGGATGCGCCGGATTATCCGTTTTTCGATATCGACAACGTCGCGGTTGGGTATGACCTCACCAAAATGCTGATCGACCGTGGGCACAAACGGATTTTGTTTATCAACGGCGCACAGGCCGCCTCTTATGCGGAGCGCCGTGTGATAGGCTATCAAAAAGCTCTGAAAGAAGCTGGCATCAAGTTCGATCCCGATATGGTCGTGCGCGGCAACATGGTCGCCGAGACAGGGCTTCTTGAAACCATTCGGGCTTTTCAACGCTCAGGCGAAAAGCCGACTGCGATTATTGCGGGCAATACACGAATCTCGACCGGCGCTCTTATGGCTCTTTCTGCAATGGGGCTTTCTATGCCCGACGATGTTTCGCTGGTGGCGCATGACGATCAGCTTCCCGCCGACTCGAACGGTGATTTGCCCCGCCCCGTCTCGGGCACCTCCTCACCTCTGAGCGCCAGTTGGGAACCTCTGGCCGAGAATCTCAGCCGTTTTTTGGACGGAGCAGAGCTTTCCGAAGTGCAAACCATCGCGCCGCACACCTTTGTTGACCTTGGGTCAATCAAGACTATCTAACTGATACAAAAACATTTTTATAAAAATACTGCGTCCTTCAATCTGAGTAATTGACAAATGAAGGGCGCGGACCTTAACCTAACCGAAACGTTTCGGTGAATTTTCGAAGTTCCGGACCGTTTGGGACGCACATCGCGTCTGCCATTACTTTTTGGGAGGAAACACTATGGCAAAATCACTGAAAACCATTGCACTTCGCGGCACCGCTGCTGCGTTCGTTGCTGTGGCTGGTGTATCGGCACAGGCTGCTGAAATCACCTACGTCTCGGGCGCAACCGGCGCTGCTATCGAAAACTTCGCTGCGCTTGTTAAGCCATGGGAAGAAGCAACCGGCCACACCGTGACCATCGTTCCGATGCCTTCGTCGACCACTGACCAGTTCGGCCAGTATCGTCTGTGGCTCGCTGCCGGCAACGGTGACATCGACCTCTACCAGACCGACGTTATCTGGGCTCCGCAGCTTGCAGAGCACTTCGTTGATCTGCGTGAAGCTGCTGGCGACCTCGTCAACGAGCACTTCCCCTCGATCATCGAATCCCAGACCGTAGACGGTAAGCTCGTTGCTCTTCCGATCTTCACCGACGCACCGGCACTCTACTACCGCAAGGACCTTCTCGAGAAGCACGGCGCTTCGGTTCCGACCACCTGGGAAGAGCTGACCGCAACCGCTCAGATGGTTCAGGACGCAGAGCGCGCTGCCGGCAACTCGGAAATCTTCGGCTTCGTATGGCAGGGTAACTCCTACGAAGGTCTGACCTGTAACGCACTCGAGTGGCTCAAGTCCTCGGGCGGCGGCCAGATCGTTGAAGCCGACGGCTCCATCTCGGTCAACAACGCAAACGCCGCAGCTGCTCTCGAGCTCGCTGCTTCGTGGGCAGGCACCATTTCGCCCGAAGGCGTTCTTTCCTATCAGGAAGAAGAAGCCCGCGGCGTATGGCAGACCGGTAACGCTGTCTTCATGCGTAACTGGCCCTATGCCTACTCGCTCGGCAACGGCGCAGACTCGGCAGTTGCCGGTCTCTTCGACGTAGCTCCGCTTCCGTCGGGCCAAGGCCACGGCGTATCGGCTGCAACGCTCGGCGGCTGGAACGTAGCTGTTTCGAAGTATTCGGACGATCAGGAAGCCGCGATCAGCCTCGCAGTTTACCTCGCTGGCGCCGAAGCCCAGAAAACACGCGCTCTCAACGAGTCGAACCTTCCCACCATCATGAGCCTTTATGATGACGCAGATATCGCTGCTCAGCAGCCGATCATCCCGCGTTGGAAGGACGTCTTCCTTGCAGCCGTTCCGCGTCCGTCGGCACCGACCCGTCAGGACTACAACGAAGTTTCGACCTTGTTCTTCTCGGCCGTTCACAGCGTTCTTTCGAAAGAAGCCAACGCAGCTGACGCCCTTGCAGATCTCGAAGCCGACCTCCAGGACCTTCTGGACAAGTAATTCCTCCCAACTCTGTTAAACTCAGTTAAAACAGAGACGAGGTCGGGGGCGCAGTTTACTCTGCGCCCCCGAACTGCTCCTGATGGTGGACAACGAGGAACCCCATGACTCAATCCAACACCAAATTTACCGGTCTCGCTTCAGGGAAGAACCTAAACCTTCAGCAAAAACGCATTCGCTCGGCTTATGTTTTTCTCGCGCCGATGATCATTATGCTTGTGATCGTCGCTGCTTGGCCCCTTTTCCGCTCGATTAGCTTTTCCTTCACAGACGCAAGCGCCAACACGATTTTCAATGGCCAGTCGGAATGGGTGGGCTTTGAAAACTACCTAGAGCGCCGTGTGCGCGCCAATGGCGAAGTGCGCTGGCGCGGTGTGCTTGCCGATGCCGATTGGTGGAACGCTGTATGGAACACCGTCCGCTTCTCGATTGTTTCGGTCACGCTTGAAACGCTGCTCGGGCTTTTGGTTGCTCTTGTCCTCAACCTCGAATTCAAAGGCCGCGGCCTTGTGCGTGCGGCGATCCTGATCCCTTGGGCGATCCCGACCGTTGTGTCGGCACGTATGTGGGGCTGGATGCTCAATGACCAATTCGGGATCATAAACCACATTCTCTTGAGCGTCGGTTTGATCGACTCTCCGATTGCATGGACCGCGCAGCCTGATACGGCAATGCTTGCGGTGCTGATCGTCGATGTGTGGAAGACGACGCCCTTTATGGCGCTCCTCATCCTTGCCGGTCTCCAAATGATCCCGCGCGACATGTATGAAGCGGCCAAGATCGACGGGATCAACCCGATCAAGGTCTTCTTCAAGGTTACGCTCCCGCTCTTGAAGCCCGCGATCCTTGTTGCGGTGATCTTCCGTGCGCTCGACGCGCTCCGGATCTTTGACCTGATCTATCTTCTCACGCCGCAGTCCGGCTCGACCATGACGATGTCGGTTCTCAGCTACCGCGAGATCCAACAGTTCGGGGACTATGGTGAAGGCTCTGCAATGTCGACGCTCCTGTTCCTGATCATCACGACCTTCGTGCTCTTGTATATCAAACTGGGCCGTTTGAACCTCGGTGGGGAGACACGCTAATGAAACGCTCGAAACTTAGAACAACCGCCTTTTACTTTTGCGTTGCTCTGATCGTCATCATTGCGGTTTTCCCGTTCTACTATGCGATCATGACCAGCTTTGAGACGGGCACAGCGATCTTCCGTCCGAACTTTCTCCCCGAAAGCTTCTCGTGGGACAACTACAAGGCCATTTTCAGCCGTTCGGGCTTTATCCGCTCGGTCCTGAACTCGGTGCTGATTGCGGGCGTCACCGTGGGCGCGGCGCTTCTTCTGGCAGTCACCGCCTCCTATGCGCTGGCGCGTGTCCGCTTCAAAGGTCGCGGACTGCTCCTCATGACCATCCTCGGCGTTTCGATGTTCCCGCAAATCGCGGTTCTGTCGGGCCTTTATGAGCTGGTCAAACTCCTCGGGCTCTACAACACGCCTTGGGCGCTGGTGCTCAGCTATACGATCTTCACCCTGCCCTTCACCGTCTGGGTTCTGACCACGTTCATGCGTGATCTTCCGATGGAAATCGAAGAAGCAGCGATCGTGGATGGTGCAAGCCCGTGGATCATCATCACCCGTGTGTTTATGCCGCTTTTGTGGCCCGCACTTGTGACGACCGGTCTTCTGGCCTTCATCGGGGCATGGAACGAATTCCTCTTTGCTCTGACCTTTACCATTTCGGCAGATCAACGCACCGTTCCCGTGGCGATCGCGCTTCTTTCGGGCGCAAGCACGCAGGAAATCCCGTGGGGTCCGATTATGGCAGCGAGTGTGGTCGTGACCATTCCGCTCATCGTTCTCGTGCTCATTTTCCAACGCAAAATCGTAGCTGGCCTCACGGCTGGTGGCGTCAAAGGCTGATAAGAGGCTTCAAATGGCAAACATCACACTCAAATCGGTCCGCAAATCTTTTGGCGGTATTGAAGTCATCAAGGGCATCGATCTTGAAATTCGCAAAGGCGAGTTCATGGTCTTTGTCGGTCCCTCGGGCTGCGGTAAATCCACGCTCCTTCGTTTGATCTCGGGTCTCGAAGAAATCACGTCTGGTGATCTTTTGTTCGACGACGAAAAGGTCAACGACGTCGTGCCCTCCGAGCGCGGCATCGCCATGGTGTTCCAGAGCTATGCGCTCTACCCGCATATGAACGTCTACGAGAACATGGCGTTCGGATTGAAGCTCTCTAAGAGCACCAAGGCAGATATCGAAGAGCGCGTCCGCAAGGCCGCCGAAATGCTCCAGATCGACCACCTTCTCGACCGTCTGCCCCGTCAGCTTTCGGGCGGTCAGCGTCAGCGTGTGGCCATCGGCCGTGCGATTGTCCGCGACCCGCGTGTGTTCCTCTTTGACGAACCGCTCTCGAACCTCGATGCTGCGCTGCGCGTTGCAACACGTCTCGAGATCGCCAAGCTGCACCACGACATGAGCAACGTCACGATGATCTATGTGACGCACGATCAGGTCGAAGCGATGACCCTTGCCGACCGTATCTGCGTGCTGCGCGATGGTCTGGTGGAGCAGGTCGGCACTCCTGCCGAGCTCTATGAAAAGCCGAACTCGGTCTTTGTCGCGGGCTTCATCGGCTCGCCCAAGATGAACTTCCTCACAGGCAAGTTCGCAGAGGCCGCCAACTGCACCACGCTCGGTATTCGTGCAGAACACATCGAGATCGTGGACGAAAGCGAAGCCACTTGGACCGGTAAAGTCGTTCACGCCGAAGATCTCGGCTCGGACCACTTCCTCTTTGTGGACATCGGCTCAGAAGAACCTGTGGTCGTGCGCCAAAGCGGCAAGCTTGTGCGCGGACTTGGCGGAACGGTTTCGCTCCGTCCGCTTCCAGGTCATCTTCACCTCTTCGGGCCGGACGACAAGCCCCTCTAATAAGTCAAAGGGCGCCGCAAGGCGCCCTTTTCATTTGGCTTCCAGCTCTTCGAGCACTTTCCTTGCGGCTCTGAAGCATTCGAGCGCTTGGGGCACGCCGCAATAGATCCCGATCACATGGATGATTGCGCGGATTTCTTCCTTGGTTACACCGTTGTTGATCGCACCGCGGCAATGCAGCTCCCATTCGTGCATCTTGCCGAGCGCGCCGATCATCGAGAGGTTCATCATCGAGCGGGTCTTTGCGTCGATCACGTCGTCACCCCAGCCAAAACCCCAGCACCACGCCGTCATCGCCTCTTGGAAGGGGCGCGTAAAATCGTCTGCAGCGGCAAGGTTCTTTTCGACATAGTCCGCGCCAAGGGTAGCTTTGCGCTGCTCTAGTCCTTTAAGAAACAGGTCTTCGTCAAATACGCTCATCTCGGGCCTTTCTTGCAAGTTCCCCCACGCTAGCGCATCACAAAGGGGTTCGCCATCGGTGCGTCGGATGTATTGATCCAGGTGGTCTTGGTGCGGGTATAGTCGAGAACGCTTTCAAGCCCTGCCTCGCGTCCATACCCCGATGCGTTGAACCCACCAAAGGGTGCGATGGGCGAAATCGCGCGATAGGTGTTGATCCAACAAATCCCCGAGCGGATGCGTTTGGATACGCGATGCGCCCGTGCAAGGTTTTGGGTAAAGATGCCAGACCCAAGGCCATATACGCTGTTGTTGGCCAGCGCGATTGCCTCTTCCTCGGTATCGAAGGCAAGGAGCGACATGACGGGGCCGAACATCTCGACATGGAGTGTTTCAGTCTCGGGTCCGTTGCATTCGACCAGTGTCGGGGCCACGAAATTGCCGGCCCGCTCCACGGCTACCCCGCCGAAATGCACAGTTGCCCCCTGCTCTTTCGCCTTGGCGAGGGTCGCTTCGATCTTGCGCACCTGCGCCTCGGTGCAAAGGGGGCCGACATGGGTGGTGGAGTCCAGTGGATCACCGATCACGATGCCCTTGGCCTTTTCTGTGATCTTCTCGATGAGTGCAGGCAGGATTGACCGCTGCACGAGACCACGGGTTCCCGCCACGCAAGACTGCCCCGAAGCGCCAAAGTTTCCAGCAATAAGCCCATTAGCCGCCCCGTCGAGGTCGGCATCGTCGAAGACCAGAATGGGGGACTTGCCGCCAAGCTCCAGCGTCGTCACCGCAAAGTTCTCGGCCGAATTTCGGATCACATGACGCGCGGTTTCCGGCCCGCCTGTAAAGGCGATGCGGTCCACCATCGGATGCCGCGTCAAAGGAGCCGCGCAGTTCTGGGCGTCACCTGTAATGACCGAAACAACACCAGCGGGGAAGCCCGCCTCTTCGATCAGTTTTGCAAATTCAAGCATTGGCGCAGGCGCCTGCTCGGAGGCCTTGAGAACGACCGTGCAGCCCGCTGCGAGTGCTGGGCCAAGTTTGGTTGCAGTAAGGAACATCTGGGCATTCCACGGCACCACGGCGGCGACCACCCCGATGGGCATGCGCGAGGTAAAGACATGCATGTCGGGCTTGTCGATGGGAAGGACTGCGCCCTCGATCTTATCCGCCAGCCCTGCGAAATAACGGTAGTAGTCCCCGACATAGCGCGTCTGGCTTGAGGTTTCGGCCAAAAGCTTGCCGCTGTCCGTCGTTTCGATCGCCCCAAGTTCGGCGGCACGTTCCTCGATCAGATCGGCAAGACGATAGAGCAGCTTGCCCCGCGCCGTGGGGGTGATGTCGCGCCACTTCGGATCATCGAGCGCACGGGCAGCGGCCCGAACCGCACGATCCACGTCTGCAGCGCTGGCACAAGCAAAGGTCGCCCAAGTCTGCCCCGTCGCAGGGTTCTGGGTTTCCATCACCTGCCCTTTGCTGCCTTCGGTCCAAGCGCCATCGATGAAGAGCTGAAAATGCGGTTGTTTGGTCATAGTCTCTCCTCACCCGAATGCGGGCATGACGTCGTCGATGAAGCGGGCAAGCGAGGCGCGTTTGCGCTCGGTTGTCATGCCACTATCCACCCAGAACGAGAATTCATCATAGCCCAAATCCTCGTAGCGTTTGATATGGTCGATCACCTCTTGCGCCGTGCCCATTGTCAGATCGCGGCGCAGGTTCGCAGGGGCCATCATCGCGTTGGCGTCCATATCCTCCTGGCTGATCGTTTCGATCAGACCTTGCGAAATCGGGCGCTTATTCTGGAACCATGCGCCGAAGTAATTGTAATAGCGGCTGAAATCCTTGGCAGCTTGCTCAAGATCAGCCTCGTCTGCCCCGACATAGCAATGGTGAAGAAGCATGATCTTGGGCCGTTTGCCCCCCGCCGCACAAGCGTCATTGAAACGGCCCATGAGAGTTTCGACCTCGGCCATCCCCTGCCAAAGCGGCGTAACTTGAACGTTAAAGCCGTTCTGGACAGCAAATTCGTGGCTATTGGGGTCCCGCGCGGCGATCCAGATCGGCGGGCCGTCTTTTTGCACGGGCTTGGGCGACGAGGTGGTGGCTGGGAAGGAATAATAGGTGCCTTCATGGGCGCAGTCCCCCTCCCAGAGCTTGCGGATCAGGGGCGCTGTCTCGCGCATCCGCTGCCCTGCATCCCATGCATCAAGGCCAGGCATCAGGCGCTCGTATTCATAGCTATAGGCGCCGCGCGCAATCCCGATCTCAAGCCGACCGCCCGTCATAAGGTCGGTCGCCGCAGCCTCACCCGCTAGTTTGATCGGATGCCAGAAGGGAGCAATAACCGTGCCGGTTCCGAGCTTTACGTTTTTGGTGCGATGGGACAGGTCCATGATCGACAGGAACGGATTGGGCGAGATGGTGAACTCCATCGCGTGATGTTCCCCCGTCCAGATCGCCCGCATCCCGCCTTGGTCGGCCATTTCGCAAAGCCCGATGAATTCGGAATAAAGCGTCTCGTGCGATTGCGAGGGGTCCAGACGCTCCATGTGAGCAAAGAGTGAGAAGTCCATGAAAAGGCGTCCTTTTCGTTAGCTGTAATGAAGATCACCGCCGTCGACATCCCCGACATAGAGGCCGAACTGCCCCGTCAGATATTCGCCGGCATAGCGGGTCAGCGTGGCGCCCTGACCCGGCACGGGAAAACGGAGCGCGCCAAGTTGGTCGATTGGGACGAACTGGCCGTGGGGTGTCTGACCGTCGATCATCGACGCACGAAAACAGGTGTGGTGCTCTGCGCTGTCGGAGTGGTCATAGATCGAATAGACCTGACCGAGCCGCGCGTTGAGCCCCATATCCGTGAGCCTTTGGATCATCGCATCGCGCAAAAGTCCGCGCCGCTCGACCTCAACTTGAGGAAGAGCAAAGCCGCCTTCGACGGGGATCAAAAGGATCTTGCCCTCGCTCTCGACAATGGCCGAGGCGATATTGGCAAGCCCCCGCGCAGGCGCACGCGCCGCCTTTTGCTCGAGACCGAGCGAGAAATACTTGCCACCCGCATATCCAAGACCGCGCTTGTCGCTCTGCTCGAACACGGCCACCTGCCCCATAAGAACGATATGATCGCCCGCATCGATGATCTGATGCGTTTTGCAGCTAAAGGTCGCCGCCGCGCCCTCCATCACGGGGATGCCATGGCAATCAGGTGTGGTCGGCACTTGGGCAAAGCGGTCGCCCTTGAAGCTGGCAAAGATGTTGGAGACGGTTTCCTGCCCTTCGGCCAAAACGCTGACCGCAAAATGAGTGCAGCTTTCGAACTTGGCAAAGCTGGAGAGGAACCGCCCTGGACAAACCAGAAGCAAGGGCGGGTCCATCGAGACCGAGGTGAAGGAATTGGCCGTAAAGCCGAAACATTCGCCTGCTACATCGCGCGTGGTGACAACTGTAACGCCCGTCATAAAACTCCCAAAAGCAGAGCGCAGGGCGCGAGGATCGATTGCGGTCATCCCAGCACCTCAGCAGCAAGCGCGAGAATGGCGCGGTTCACCTCGTCTCCATGGGTCATCGGCATCATATGTGCGGCTCCTTCGACGATCACGGCGCGGCCCTTTGGGGCGAGTGAGGCCATGGCTTGGCTCATCGCGGGGGTGGAATTGGGCTCGAGCGCGCCCGTCATGAAAAGCGCCGGCATCTCAAGCGCGGCCAATGCGCTGCGCGAAGGCCCGTCAGAGGTTGCAAAGACGCCATAAGCTGCTTTGTAACCCTTGGGATCGGCACCAATGAGCCAGTCACGGCAAGCCAGTGCCTCGGGCGATTGCAGATCGTCGAACCAGCGTAACAACGTCGGAGTCGGATCGCCTACGGCGCTCTCGCTCAGTCCCGCCGCCCTCTTGCGGACGGCTTTCGCGGCCTCGGGACTGCGTTCGAAAATCGAATTGAGGGCCACAACGCCGCGCACCTTTTGCGGATAGCGCGCCGCCAGATCGAGCGCGATCATCGCCCCCATCGAATGTCCGACGACTAGAGCGCTCTCCTCAATCACCTCGGCAACAAGATCGCTATAGCGGCCAAGAGAGATTTCCCCCGCAAGCGTCGCGCTTTCGCCGTGCCCAGCCATATCGGGGGCGATCACCTCGAAGCCTTGGGAAAGCGGGCCGATCTGTGCGCCCCACGCTTCGGCCCGAAGACCGACGCCATGCAAAAGCACGATTTTCGGCCCCTGCCCTTGGCGGATCGCACGCAGCGCCCCAAGGTCAGACCGCTGCCGGATTGTCCAGATCATGCCCGAGGTCTTTCAAATCCTGATAGCGGTCGCCAATACGGTGATGCGGCCGGCCCGTGGTTGCACCGCCAAGAACGACGACGATCTCGTCTGCGCATGGGGCGTCGGGGATCGAGAATTGGACAGTAAGATAGTGCGACCGCCGCCCCGCATCGTTCTTGTCCATCAGCGGCACCATGATGGGCGCATTCGCAGGACCACGCGTATTTGTGAAGGAGAGATAGGACTTTGCTTGCACGGCTTCGCGGAAATGGTTCCCGAACCGCAGGGTGTGTATGAGGCCGGAGGCGTGCTCCACCTCGCCATCAAGCCCCACGACGGCGGCTTTGCCATAGGCCTCGATCGCCTCGCCCGAGCCAGCCAAGGCGATGATGCGGCGGGTCAACTCTTCGCCCAAGGGCGGTGCAATCTCGCGGATCAACGGGCCAAGGTCCTCGACATAGCGCCCTGCCCATGGGTTCTTGACCACTGCGGCGACGGCAAACATGCGCCAGGGGCGCGGCGCAGGGCGAAAGCCCTCGATCAAGGTTTCCTCGTCATAGGTGACGAACTTGCGAATTTCCAAGGTCAAAACGGTCCTCCCACGTTGGAAGACCATCTGCTCTCACATCGCTGATTTTGACAAACGAGATAAAATGCGGCAAAGGCATTAGCGTTACTAATGGCTGGGTTCCATCATGGCGCGATCACTCCCTCCACTCAACTGGTTCCGCTCGTTCGAGGCGGCGGCGCGGCACCTTAATTTCACTGCTGCGGCGGCGGAACTTGGCCTGACGCAATCGGCGATCAGCCAACAGGTCCGGTCGCTTGAAACCCGTTTCGGCGTGCAGCTTTTCGAGCGCAAGGCGCGCGGTCTTTCGATCACGGACGATGGCCGCAAGCTCTTGCCGCAGGTCGGGGCAGCGCTTGAAATTCTAGGTGCAGCCTCTTCAACCTTTGATGCAGGCCCGACGGAACAGCTCTTGACCATTGCAACCTCGGTCAGCGTGGCCCAGTGGATCCTTGCCCCGAGGATCGACGCGTTTCTAGCAAATCACCCTGATCTTCGCGTCCGCTTTCTGTCCACAGTCTGGCCCGACGAATTCAAAGCTTCGATTGCGGATGTCGAGATCCGCTTCGGTGCGGAAAAACAGGTCGGCCATAATGCCGTGCGCCTTGGTCCCGATTATCTTGTCGCGATTTCCAAAGAACCGCTGGACGGTCTTGAGGGACAAAGAATGATCGAAACGGTCGGCACCTCGATGTCCTGGCAAAACTGGAGCGCAGCGCATTGCAGGCAACAAACCCTCGTGCCGAGCCTTTATACCGACAGCTTCGGCCTTGCGCTCGAACTCGCATCCAAAGGTCAAGGCGTGGCATTGACGAGCTCCCTTCTTGCTGCGGGCGCACTAGCCAAAGGGGAGCTTTTCCAGATCGGGGATGCGATCCTTGTGAACCCCGAAGGCTATTTCTTAGCCATCGATGAAAACGTCAAAGCAGCAGGAGCGTTTCGGGATTGGCTCCTCGACGCAATTGCCGCCTAAGCTCAAACCTTCTGCGTGACAAAGACGCCCAGCGCCATGATGGCAAGACCCACGCCGCGGGTCAGGCTGATCGGGGTCTGGTTCGCCCCAAAAAGACCAAAGTGGTCGATGATCGCCGCCGAAATCAACTGACCGATTAGAACGAAGAAAACCGCATTCCCAACCCCGATCTTAGGCGCAATCCATGTGACCGAAAGAACGTAGAATGCCACGAATGTGCCCCCGAGAAAGAGGTGCTTGGGCGCTGTCACCAGCTTGGCGAAGCCTGCGCTGCCCGTCATGAGGGCCGTGACAAAGGCAATCGTGAGGGCCACGACAAAGAGCACAGTGGCCGCCGCTGCAGGCGATCCAACATGGCGGCCAAGCGCGGCATTCAAAGCCGCAAGCATCGGGATGCCGATCCCAGCAAGCAGCATGACAAACTGTGATCCACCCATTTCGCCTCTCCCTTAATTTGAGCGGAGCGTAAACGGGCGCGGCAGGAGTTCAAGCGCTAGTTTGCCGCTAGACGGTAAGTGGGATCGCCCCGTCCCCCCGCAGCTCTCGGGCGAGATAGTCGGAAAGCCGCGAGGTGATCGCGCTTGTCTCGCCAAGTCCAGTTACCAAGGCAAGTTCAAGGACAGGTAGCGGTGGAAGCCCCTCGGCCTCGCCCAAGGGCACAAGGCCAGCGGTAATGGAAGATTCAACCATGCCTACGATGGCAAGCCCCGCTTGCGCTACGGCCACAAGCCCCAACAGGCTCTGGGTTGATGTGACAACGCGATAGGAAACATCTGCGGTTTGGAGCGCCTCGAGCGCGATGCGCCGCGCGATGTCGCCCGCATCGAACAACGCCACGGGAAGCGGATCGCGTAGCCACGCCTTATGCTCGAGCGACCCTGCCCAAACGAAACGCTCGCGTCGGAACACCGTAAAGCTTTGCCCCATCTCGCGGGTCACAAGGGCAAGGTCGAGCTTGCCTTCGTCAATGAGACGCAAAAGCTTTGGGGATTTGTCAAAGGTGAGCTCTACATCGACAAGCGGATACTCCTGCCCGAACCGCGAAATAGCAGGTGCGAGGAGCCATGTGGCGTAATCTTCGGGCATACCAAGCCGCACGGCTCCGACCGCCTCTCCCCCGCGCAGGCTCGCCAGAGCCTCGTTCGAGAGGCGCAAAAGTCGCCGCGCATGAAGGAGAAGCTCCTCGCCGGCTGGATTGAGCCGCAGCGAGCGTCCCTCTTTGTGGAACAGCGGGCGACCGACCGTCTCCTCCAAGCGCTTTATCTGCATGCTGACGGCCGATTGACTCCGTCCGACACGATCCGCCGCAAACTGGATATTCCCGCAATCCACAACGGCCACAAAGCTTTTGAGGAGCACAAGATCTAGCGGGTCTGACATAGTTCAGATTTCCTGATGCTTTTCATCAAATCTATTCGTTTGAATGGATCGATGTCCAGTCGTTAGATGACCGGGAAATCAGGGAGTGCGCCATGAACTATCGAACCGGAATCTTCTTCGTGCTGGCATCGGGTGTTCTATGGTCATTCCATGGGACAATCATTCGCCAGCTAGACGATGCCCAAGCCTGGACCGTCCTCTTTTGGCGCTCGCTTGCGATGCTGCCTGTGCTTTGGGTGCTTGTCTCGTTTCGATCGAACGGCGCACCGGTCAAGGCCCTCCGCGCCTCTGGATGGATCGGTTTTCTCGGCGGCCTTGGGTTGGTTGCCGCGATGGGCGGTGCAATCGTAGCCTTTCAAACGACCACAGTCGCGAACGCGGCCTTTTTGCTTGCTGCGTCGCCTTTCCTGGCGGCGATCATCGGCAGGCTGATCCTTAAAGAAGCAGTTTCGACCCAGACTAAAATTGCCATCGCACTGGCAATGTTCGGGATCTTTGTCATGGTGAAAGACGGACTTTCATCGGGAGCGCTCGTTGGAAACGTCGCAGGCCTTATTGCTGCCCTCGGATTTGCGTTTTTCAGCGTCACGCTGCGTTGGAGCAAGGCAGAAGACAGCCTCCCCGTCACATTCATCGGCGCTGTGCTTGCCGTCATCATCGCCGGCGCATTCGCGATCGTGACCAATCAAGGGCTCGCGATCACATATACCGACCTTGCTTGGTGCGTGCTGATGGGAACCGTCACGTTGAGCGGAGGGAAGATACTCTACACATTGGGAAGCCGCACGGTGCCTTCTGCCGAACTCACGCTTTTGTCGAATACGGAAGTCTTGCTCGCCCCGATCTGGGTCTGGCTGATCCTTGGTGAAGTCGCCAGCTTCGGAACCATTCTCGGCGGCTCTATCGTGCTTGTCGCGATCGCCTATAGCGCACTAAGCCGCGTCCGCAGAAAGCTGCCGCCAATCGCAGCAACGCCCGTTTAGAGCAAGCACAGCGCGATATAGGGCACGACGTTGAACACGAGGATCAGGATGTAATAGTTCATCAAGATCCTCGGTGCATCGGCCATCCAGTCGTCGATCGTATCTCCGAGAATGGCGCGCCCAATCCCCACCGCCAAATTGCGCAAGACTGTAACTTTGAGCATGCCCGCCGCAAAAAGCACCAGGTTGATAACGCTCATCCAGCCGAAAAACGCGAGTAATGTGCTGATGTCCATCGCAGGCTCCTTTCCTAGGTGATCCATAGCGATAGGTTCAGCATAACATCTTTTGCGGCTCAGCACCTAGATTTGGATCAAATGCGCCCCATGCAAAAGAGGCGCCGAAGCGCCTCTTTTCAAATATTGTCTGTAGAAGTCGGATCAGAACTGGCCGATCGACCAGAAGAAGGTCTCGCCCGAGCTGTCATCGACGCCATCGTTGTCGGTCGACATCCAGATCGTGCCGTCCTCCATGATCGCCATGCCTTCGATCTTGTCCACGATATAGCCGCCTTGGGCCGCCAGATCGGGGATCAGGTCATGAACAACCTCTTTGGTCACGACGGGTAGCTCGCCGCCAAGGGTGGCAGGCACCATCTCGGAGAGCGCAACGCGAGTCACTTGCTTGATCTTGGCCGCAGCCCCGATCTGATTGTCGCGCTCGATCAGGTAAACATAGTCACCGTGCACCTGAATTTCCGACAGACCGATCCAGCCCGCTTCAACAGCGTCGAGCGGATAGAGCACAGCGCCCCATTCCTTCGTATCGGTGTTATAGGCAACGAGCTTGGTGAAACCTGCGGCGTCATCTGCCCATTCGCGCTGAACCGCCATCCAGAGGGTGTCGCCGACTTTGGTGATCCCCTCAAAGCCGAAACGGGTCTCGACAGCCAGAAGCTCGGCGGGAAGCGCGATCTCTTCCTTGATCTCACCTTTTGAATTCACATGCAGGAGTGCATGGGGGACAAGGCGGTCGGTGCGGCCTTCGGAGGCGATCCAGTAGCCGCCCTCGCCATCAAGGGTGATGCCTTCCATATCGAGTTTTTGTGCCGCATGACCTGCGCGGGTGACATCGGTCGCCGCGATGATGCGGGCGGGCGTTTGCGACGGATCGATGGTGAAGATACGCGGTTGGAAGCCGTAGAAGCTATCGTTAACCGCATAGATCATACCGTTTTCATCGGCGACCATGCCAGAGATCGCCCCCCAGCCGATGAGCTCGTCTGCCCCTTCCGAGGTCAGTTGCGGATAGGCGGCGGGAGCATCCTGAAGCTCGTAGATCATGACATGGGCGCGCGCGCCCCCATCTTCGCCAAGATCAACCTCGTTCGCGGTAGCCAGAAGCCCGCGCTTGGGAATGGCAATCGCACCCTCGGGCGAAATTCCCGAAGGCAGCACCTGTTTAAACACTGGGTTTGCAGCATCGGTCACATCGTAAACCGAAATGGTTGAAGCGCGCTCAGAGAGGATGAAGGCATAGGTCACTTCTCCGAATTTGGCGATTTCCATGCCCTCAGGCTCTACGCCTTTGGCGTCCGAACGTTTGTCGGGATAGTGGCCTGCCTGAATGATCGGAGTTTCAAAGGCATTGCCCGACTCCCAAACCAGCGTGCCGTCTTTGTGGAAGACAGTGATCGAACGCGACCCGCCGTCCATGTCGCCTTCGTTGGCGATCATCACTTGGTCGTTGTCGATCCACTGAAGCCCATCGGGCTCACGAAGACGTGCGGGCTGGCTTTCGGTAAAGACCAAGGCGCCACGCTCGTCCGTAGCGTCTATGCCTTCAAGATCGACACTGCCTGCCGAGAACTGGCTCTGGACGGAACCGTCAGCATTCAGAACGATAATGGCATTGTTTTCCTGAAGCGTTACGGCGATCTCGCCGTTGGCATTCACGTCGACAAACTCGGGCTCGGGATCTTCAGGAGCAATCTCGGTGAGACCCGTGACGTCGATTTTCTTGAGCGTGGCGCAGTCCATGGCCTCATTCGCGATGCCGACGGTGACCATATAACCAGCAGGCTGTTGCCCGACACGGCCGTTGCCGAAATCTTCGTCGCGCTCGTTCTCGATGGCGACGACGACCGTATCGCCCGCGTCGGTGTGTGCGGTCGAGTCAGGCTGTCCACCAAGATCGCATTCGCCCATGATCGAACCATCAGCCAGATTGACCGAAACGAGCTTGCCCGAGGGGTTGGTATAGGATTCCGAAGTATTGACGCCCACAAAGGCGGTATTTCCGATCACGGTGACAGAGGTCGGCTCGCCCTCCAAAGCGACACTGCCTTTTGCCTTGGGCGCCTTGGGATCGGTGATATTGATAAGGCCGACGACGCCAAGCGGGCTATCGGTATAGACAAGGGTCATACCATCATCCGAGGCCGCGATGATCTCGGCAGAGGATTGAGCCGTTTGGTCTGCATTGTTGAGCGGGGTCGCAAAAGAGGAAATACGGTTGAAGTTCATCTCGGCCATCGCTTGACCGGCGGCCAACGCAAGGATCGAAGTCAAACAAACGGACTTGAAGGTCATCTATTACTCTCGCTGATAGAAGGAATTTGCGAGCGGACCTTGAGTAAATTTCATGACCTAAGGTTAACGTTTAGATGACACTTTTGTAAAATATGTCAGAGACTTGGACGTCATAGTTTCAGCACTGGATGAAATCGGCAACGCGGATCACCATCGAGATACTCTCAAGAGGCAGCTTCCGCCCATCATGAATTCCGGTTCGGAATGGCAATCCTTGGCTCAGGATACCTCTTGTCGCCGTCTCAGGGTTGCATGACCCCAAGGTTCTGTGCGCATAGTCAAAGAACAGGCAAAACCGGAGCACAAAGATGAACAGAAAAACTCTCTCGCTCTTCGCCTTCCTTGCCGTTCTGGCGGGATGCGGCAACAGCATTCTGACCAATCCTGTCTCTGTCGAGCGCGCAGGTGAAGGTGAATTTCTGAAACTGCGGGCGGGCCCCGGTCTCGGGTATCGGATCGTGCTTGGGCTTCCAGATGGCACGCGCCTTCAAAAAGGCACCTGCACCACCGAAGTCGGCCAGCTTTGGTGCAAGGTCTCGCTTGCTGATGCGCCGCAGGTGACGGGCTATGTCGCAGCGGATTATCTGTCGGACTTCTGATCTGCGCAAAGCATGGTGCCAGAGCGCCTAGACGCTCAGCACCCGCTTTCCGATCAAATGACCAATAGCGCCGCTGACCACAATCCCGGCCGTATACCAAAGAAGATAAAAGGCAGGTGCATCTTCAACGCAGTGCACCGCATAGATCGAGGCCGAAACCGCCCCTGCAAAGAGCCCAGTGAGAAAGCCGCGCTCGGCGGCAAAGGGTTCGACGCGATGGCGAAGGCCTGCAAACATCAGCCCGATAACGGGGAGCGCAAGCAGCGGGATCGAAACGAAACAGGCGAGCGCCGTCTGCCCCATCGGATCGCCGCCCATTGCAGCAGCGCCGCCCCACAGGACCGCAATCGCCGTGCCCGTAATCCAGAGGGGGCGCATATTTGCCCGCTCTCCGACGGGTGCACGCGTCAAAAGCCGCGTAAGCCCCACCAAGACAAACAACGTAAAGAAATGTTTGGCCTGAACGGGACCTGCTTTCAAAGCATCGATCAAATCGGGGCGCAGCCCGTAAAGAACCAACACCAAAACAACCGTGCACAGCGCTCCAATCACCGCACGAGCGATCAAACGAGGCCGCTTTGCAGGGGTCGCATCGGCAGCAAGGGCTGCAATCAGCTCATCGGTTTCCATTCTTCGTCCTTTCGTGCCATGTCGGCCAGCCGTCTGAGCGCGCGGTGCAAAGCCACGCGCATCGCTCCGGGTGCCATACCGAATTTGGTCGAGAGTGTTTCGGCATCAAGCCCCTCGACTGCATGTCCCCTTACCAAAGCGGCATCCTTCTCCGAAAGCCGCGCGAGGGCCTGTTCCAGATGCAAGCCTGCAAGCGGGTCGCTCGTTTGCGCCCCGATGTCTGCATGATCATCGATAGGCTCATGGGGCGCACTACTGCGCACCATACGCACTAGATCGATCGCCTTGTGCTTGACGATGATCCGCACCCACGGGAGCAAAGGACGGGTCTGGTCCCAGCTGCCGCGTTTGAGGTGGATGGAAAGCAAAGCTTCCTGCACCACATCCTCGACAAGGTTTGCATGAACAAAGGCAAGGTCCCGCCGCGCCATCGCACGCATGCGAGGCGCGAGAAGCGAAAGACATTGGGCATAGGCACGGCGGTCTCCCACCAGCCCTTTGCGCATCAAATCTTCGATCTCGTGATCTTGCGTTGTCATACCTCTCTATACGCGAGGAAGGAGGCCCGCGTTACACAAGGTTCGAATTATTTCAGTTTCAGCCCGAGCTTTCACACTAAAGCGAGCGGCGTAACAAATCGCGCCCCCTTTGCGAAAGCCTTGATGCAGACGATGAGATCTGCCTCAAAACCGGAGACTGAAGAATGACCGTTGATAAGAAAACCCTCACTCTTGCTGCTGTTGTCGCTGCGGGCCTTGCCCAAATGACGCTTCCCGCCCATGCCGCAGGTCAGGAAAAATGCTTTGGCGTCGCTCTTGCGGGCGAGAATGGCTGCGCCGCAGGCCCGGGCACCACTTGTGCAGGCACCTCCAAAGTCGACTATCAAGGCAATGCATGGACGCTGGTCCCCGAAGGCACCTGCGCTGAAATCGAACTCCCCGCGATGCAGGATGGCTCCCCGCGTATGGGCTCGCTCACCGAGCTTGACCGCGATCTCCCGCAGGCTTGATCCCGCAATTGCTGCGCGGGGATACCCCTGCGCAGCGAACCCAATAGCCGGAGGTTCACATGCCCTTCACACAGCTTCCCCAAAGCGCAGGGGTCGGGTTCAAACCCGCCCATTACGATGATCTGACCGAGGCTGGCGCGGTGACATGGCTTGAGGTGCATGCCGAGAACTATATGCTCGACGGTGGCCCGCGCCGCGCGATGATGGCCGAGCTGTCCGAACGGTTTGCGATATCCGCCCATGGCGTCGGGCTCTCTATCGGCGGTGAAGATCCGCTTGATCGCGACCATCTCAAGCGGCTCAAGGCGTTGATGGACTGGCTGAAGCCCGCGCAGTTTTCCGAGCATTTGGCGTGGTCCTCTCATGGCGGGGCCTATCTCAATGACCTCCTGCCCCTTCCCTATACCAAGGCCACGCTTGAAACCGTCTCTGCGCATATCAGCGAGGTTCAAGATGTTTTGGGGCGGCGTATGCTTCTTGAAAACCCCTCAAGTTATCTCTCGTTCACCGAAAGCACGCTCTCCGAGACCGATTTTCTGGGCGAAGTGGCCCATCGCACCGGCTGCGGGATGCTTCTCGACATCAACAATGTCTTTGTTTCCGCGACCAATCTTCGCCTCTCGGCTGAAGCCTATCTCGAGGCCTATCCAATTGAACATGTGGGCGAGATACATCTTGCTGGTCATCATGCCCAAGAGATCGAGGGCGGCACGCTTTTGATCGACAGCCACGGGAGCGAAGTCGCCGATCCTGTCTGGACGCTGTATGAGCGCACCATCACCAAGATCGGCCCGCGCCCAACTCTGATCGAATGGGACAACGACGTGCCCGATTTCGCAACGCTGGAGCGCGAAGCGGCGCGGGCGAATACGATCTTGCAAAGACGGGTTGCCGCATGAGCCTTCAATCCAGTTTTGCAAGGGCGGTTCTAAGGCCCGAGGCCGAGACGCCCACCCCTCTCACCGCGCCTGACGAGCGGACAGTTGCCACGCGGTTCAACGTCTATCGCAACAATGTGACCGTCTCGCTGGTTGAAAGCCTGACAGAGGCCTTTCCCGTCATTGCCAAACTTGTCGGCGAGAACTTCTTTACCGCCATGGCCCGCGAGTTCGTGAGGAACCATCCCCCCGCCTCTCCTGTCATGGCTTTCTATGGCGATGCCTTTCCCGATTGGATCGCGGGTTTCCCCCCCGCGGCATCCCTCCCTTATCTGGGCGAGGTCGCGAGGATCGAGCAGGCACGGCGCGAAGCCTATCATGCAGCCGACGCGCAACCCTTTGCGATCGAGAGGCTCTCAGAGGTCCCACCCGAAGATCTGCCGCTATTGCGCTTCGGTCTGCATCCCTCAGTGCGCTTTGTGACAACGCGGCACCCCGCTTTGGCCATTTGGGCGCGCAATTCGCAGGCCGCACATTTGATCGATGCCCCTGCGGGCGAGGTTTTGATCACGCGGCCCTACTGGACCCTGATTATGAACGCAGCGCCAAGCGGCACTATCGCCGCCCTCAGCGCCCTTGGGCAAGGCAGATCTCTTGGAGAGGCACTGGGCGATATCGATGACGCCCCGTCCATACTTGCCACCCTCTTTTCATCAGGCGCAGTTGTCGAAAGGACCTCGAACCATGAATGAACCGAACCCAGCACTTTTGACAAAAGTCTTTGGCCTTTTGCGCCGTATCGAGGAGACCGAACTTCCGCGCGGCGTGGGTCTCCTTGGATTGGGAACCCGCCTCGTCTTTGCTTCGGTGCTTTTGCGGTTCTTCTGGTCGTCCGCGCTCACCAAGATCGACGGCTTCGGCCTTTCTCTCAACGCCTATGCCCAGATTTTCCCGCGCAAGATGGAGGCTTTGGGCTATGATCCGAGCCAGCTTGCAGCGCCCTATCACTTTATTGCCGCATTCGGCACGATCGCCGAGTTCGTCCTTCCGCTCTTTATTTTGATCGGGCTCTTCACTCGCCTTTCTTCACTGGCAATGATCGGATTTATCGGTGTGATGACGCTCACCGATATCTATGGCCACGGACTGACTGCTGAAACGATTGGAAGCTTCTTCAACCGCTTTCAGGATGAAGTCATTGCGGACCAAAGGTTGCTTTGGGTCTGGATGCTGATCGTCCTCGGCGTCACTGGGGGTGGAAAGATTGCCGTCGATCGCCTCTTGTTCCCCCAGCCGCGAGAATCCGCAAAGTGATCCAGAACCAAGGACGCAGCGTAAAGAGAGAAAGAACAAAGGACCGCATTATGCGCTTTCTCGCTGCCACTCTCGCCATTCTCCTTGCAACAACCGCTTCGGCCCATGCGCCCGTGATCAACAACGGCCAAGCGCCAATGACAGTCGACGCCCCCTATGTCGTCGAAAACCCCGAGCATTCCAAAGCCATCTTTTCCGAGTTGACCGGCGCGCCGCAGTTCTATCGGATCGACTCCGATGTCGACTTCAAGTTTTATACGGGTCTGACCGCGCCCAAACTTGAGGGCTGCGGCCTCAAAGAAACCTTTGACCTTGAGGTGCTGGATCAGGATCTCAAAAAGATCGACGAACGCAAAGGCAACAGCGCCGAGTGGTGGGCGTGGTATGAGGAATACGGCAAGACCTGGTATTGGGTCGGCCCAGAAATCGGCAAGGATTTCCTCTCTGACCGTATCTATCCTGCGGGCACCTATTACATCAAAGTTTCGAACGCTTCGAACTCGGGCAAATATGCCCTTGTGGTCGGGGATGAGGAAAAATTTGGCTTCGGCACAATCGCGGGCATGGTGCTCAACAATACCATGGGCAAAATCCGCGACGGCTGGTGGGACGAGGCCGACTGTAACTAAGGCGTCTTAGCCCAAATCGATATCCGGTAGGCTGTCGAAGGCTGACTTTAAGGCATGCCCCCAACCTTCTGATATCGTTTTGAAATACGCGTCATCTGCGCCGATCCTACGGCGCAGACCAGTGGACAGGATATCTGTTTCGTAGGTCTGAAGATCAAGCGGCAAACCAACAGATAGATTGGCCTTGATCGTCGAGTCAAAGCTCACAAGCAAGAGCTTGACCGCTTGCTCCCAGCTCATGTCGGGATCATAGGCCCGCACGAGAATAGGCCGACCGTATTTGGTCTCGCCGATCTGGATAAAGGGCGTGTCTACGCTCGCTTCGATAAAGTTGCCTTCGGGATAGACCATGAAGAGACGCGGCTCGCCGCCGTTGATCTGCCCGCCGACGATCACCGTGGCGTTAAAGGTGGCATCGGCTCTCTGCCCCACATCAGCGTTGCGCATGATCACTTCGCGGAGCGTATCACCTACCAGACGCGCGACCTGAAACATCGATGGCACTTCGAGGATGGATGGCGCCCGTTCATCGGGGGCTTTGGTCCGCTCCTCGAGGATAGACATAAGCGCCTGCGTGGTGGCAAGGTTGCCCGCCGTCATCAGCGTGATGCAGCGCTCGCCTTCCTTTTCGAAGGTGAACATCTTGCGGAAGGTCGAGATATTATCGACGCCGGCATTGGTCCGAGTGTCCGACATAAAGATCAAACCACGGTTCAGCCGCATTCCAACGCAATATGTCATTTCTTACGCCTACTGTTGTTGCACCGAGAGCTGGACGTCCATGATCTCGGCGGCATTGCCAAATCGGGTTCCAGTTACAGGTGCAGCCTCGGCATAGTCCAGCCCCGATGCAATGCGAACATAGCGTTTATCGGGGGAAATTCCGTTCGAAACGTCAAATCCCACCCATCCAAGCCCTTCGATAAAGGCTTCGGCCCAAGCATGTGTGGCATCTTGTTCCGTGCGATCATCCATCAAAAGATAACCCGAGATATAGCGCGCTGGCACATGTGCCAAACGACAGCAGGCAATAAAGATATGGGTGTGGTCCTGACAGACGCCGTGCCCTGCTTTGGCGGCCTCTTCCGCGCTCCAATGCACCTCGGATTTGCCTGTCTCATAGGCAACCGCCGCGCGGATCACGGACGAAAGGCTATGGAGCCACTCAAGGCTACCCACTGCGCCCGTCGCCGCTTGCGTCAAGGCGCGGCAGACGTCGCCCGCTTTGGTGAGCGGTGTCTGCCTTTCAAAGAGCCACATGGGCGCAAAACCCTGATGGGGGCCAAGAACGCCGTGGGTTTCGCGAAGCGTGATGACACCCTCGCTCGTAAGAGTGACCTCGGCCACATCGGGGGCAAAGCTTACCAAGGTGACAAGATTGCAGTGATGATCGACATATTCTGCCTCGACCTGACCGCCATCAATGTCCAAGCTCCATGACTGCACCGTCTGACCCGTAGTGTCCGTGGGTTTCAGTCGAAGTTGCAAAAGCGCATAGGGCACAGGGGCGTCATAGCGATAGCTGGTCCGATGTCTGATCGAGAGTGTCTGTGTCATTGATAGAACCGATAATCGACCTCGATTTGTTGGCCGAGTGCCGAATTTTCCTTGAGGAAGGTTTGGATGAATTCGTGAAGTCCTTTGTCGAGCACCTCGTCGATCCCCAGCCCGTTGACCTTTTGCGTGATCGCATCGCACATCTCGTGCGAGGGATGGCGCAACCCGTAATCGGAGGCCAGATAACCCAAGTTCGAGCAAATCTTGGCCGCGCAGAATGCAAGGCTTCGCGGCATTCTGCTATCGAGGATAAGAAACTGGCAGATCTCGCGGGCACGCGGCTCTTGGCCATATGCCATCTGGAAACCGCCCTCGCCTGATACGGACCGAAGGATCGTTTGCCATTGCACATTGTCGAGAGACGAGCCCACCGCTGCGACCGAGGGCAAAAGGACGTAATACTTCACATCGAGGATCCGCGCAGTGTTGTCGGCTCGCTCCATAAAGGTGCCGATCCGTGCAAAGTTGAAAATGTCGTTGCGCAGCATAGTCCCATGCAAGGCCCCTCGCACAAAGGCACTCTTCTGACGGATGAGAAGCAAGACATGCGGAAGATCACGCTCTTGCACCTTGCGGGCCAGGGCCTCTTTGAGCGACATCCAGCAATCATTGACCGCCTCCCAGACCTCTCGGGTCAAAGCGGTGCGCACGGTCTTGGCGTTACTGCGGGCCGCGTCAATCGCATTGAGAACGCTTGACGGGTTGGCCCGATCACGCAGCATCCAGTCGATCGCGGTTTCGCGGGTCACAACACCGTCATAGACGGCGTTATAGCCCTCAAGCACGGCTGTCGTTTGCAGAATGCTGGTCCATTCCTCGTCGGTCGATCCCGACCGCGTCAGGGCAATGCGAAGCCCCGCTTCGATCAAGCGCGCTGTATTTTCGGATCGCTCAAGATAGCGGAACATCCAGAAGAGACCGCCTGCGGTTTTTCCAAGCATGACTTACTCCTCCAGAACCCAAGTGTCTTTGGTCCCGCCGCCCTGAGACGAGTTGACCACAAGGCTGCCCTTTTTAAGCGCAACCCGCGTGAGACCACCCGGTGTGATGTCGATACGGTCAGGGCTGACAAGGACAAAGGGGCGAAGATCGACGTGTCGAGGAGCAAGACCCGCTTTGGTAAAGATCGGCACCGTCGAAAGTGACAGCGTGGGCTGGGCGATATAGTTCGCAGGCCGCGCCTTGAGCTTGCGGCGGAAAGCTTCGATCTCTTTCTTGGTGGCGGTGGGACCGATAAGCATCCCGTAACCGCCCGATCCATGCACCTCTTTGACCACGAGTTCAGAGAGATTATCGAGCACATAGGCTAGACTGTCCGCTTCGCTGCACCGCCATGTGGGCACGTTCTGAAGGATCGCCTTTTCACCAGTGTAGAACTCGACGATATCGGGCATGTAGCTATAAATCGCCTTGTCGTCCGCAATCCCTGTTCCGGGAGCGTTGGCGATGGTGATCCCGCCCGCCTTGTAGACATCCATGATCCCAGGCACACCGAGCTGGCTGTTGGGATTGAAGTTCAGCGGATCAAGGAAGTTGTCGTCGACGCGGCGGTAAAGCACGTCAATCGCCTTATACCCTTGGGTCGTGCGCATCGCGACGCGGCCGTCGATCACCCGAAGGTCGTTTCCTTCGACAAGTTCGACCCCCATCTTGTCGGCAAGAAAGCTGTGCTCGTAATAGGCCGAGTTGTGAATACCGGGGGTAAGGACCGCGACCGTTGGCTTGTCCCCTGCCATATCGGGTGCACAGGCCGCAAGCGACCGACGGAGCATCTTGGGATAGTTGGAGACCGGCATCACCCGCGTCTTGGCGAAGAGCTCCGGGAACATCTGGAGCATCGTCTCGCGGTTTTCGAGCATATAGCTCACGCCCGAGGGTGTTCGAGCGTTGTCCTCAAGCACAAAGAACTCGTCTGGTCCTGTGCGCACAAGGTCGATGCCGACGATATGGGTATAGACACCTCCCGCAGGATTGACGCCCATCATCTGAGGAAGGAAAGCTTCGTTCTTGGCGATCATTTCCGCAGGGATACGCCCTGCTTTGATGATTTCCTGACGGTGATAGATGTCGAAGAGAAATGCATTGATCGCACGCACCCTCTGCTCGATCCCGCGAGAAAGCCGCGCCCACTCACGGCCCGATATGATACGCGGCACGATGTCGAAAGGGATCAAACGCTCGGACGCTTCGGCACGTCCATAGACGTTGAAGGTAATCCCAGTGAGGCGGAAAAGATCCTCCGCCTCCCTTTGTTTTTTGCGCAATCGGCTTGGGTTTTCACTCTCAAACCAGGTGCTGAATTCGGCATAGGGCGCGCGGAGCGCATCGCCCCCAAGGCCGTTCATTTCATCGAAGATCTGCGGCTTTTCCATAGTTCGATCTAGAAGCCTCTGCGCGCCGCCTACAATTTAAGGCGTTATCAAAATGGGGAATATTCAATCACTTGATTAAATTTTACTCACAACCACTGAGTGCGATCAGAAACTATGCATCCTGGGAAGCGCGGCGTGGAATCAAGCCGCTTGTCGGACTTGGCCTTACCGATCAGGGCAACTGACGAATGGGCGGGAATAGAACCGAAGCACGTAAAATAAAAATGCCCCGCACAAAGGCGGGGCATGTCTTAAAAGGTCTTCGCTGAAATTAGTTTGCGCTGCCAAGCTGTGCAAGAACTTGCTGCGAAACTGTGTTGCCGTTGTTGAACGACTGCTGAACGGCGAGAGCCTGCTGAACGCGGGCATTGATGGTTGCCTGCTCTGCAGCGTTCGAGCTCGGCACAAAGCCGACTTGCGGGTCAGCCGCAAGCTGAACAGCCTGCGATATCTGACGCAGAACAGCTGCGGACTTGTTACCAGTGTTACCGACGGCGACAACGGTTGCTACCACGGTGCCCACCGCGTTGTTCACAACTGTCGGCGAAACGCCAGCCGATTGAGCGACGGTGCGAACAGCTTGGAGAGCTTGACGAGTGCGAGCTGCGCAAGAAGCAGGGTTGGTTTCGCAAGCAGAGCGAACGACTGCAGCGTTTGCAGCGGTCACGGTCGCAACTGCGCGCTCGATCAGAGCCTGAGTAGCTGCGGCGTTACCACCCTGCTGTCGTGCAGCGGCAACGAGACGCTGAACGATCGCGGGGTTGGAAGCGCAAGCCTCTGGGTTAGCAGCACACTGCTGAAGCAGGGCTTCGAAAGAATTTCCAGCTGCTTGAGCGGAAACAACGCTTGCAGAACCTGCGGTCAATGCGGCAGCGATAGCAGCGACTGTGAGAAACTTTTTCATCCTGAACCTCTTTGATCAAAAGCCCGAACAACAAACCTCTGATCGAGCGATAACTTTACCTGATTAGGTGGATACAACTACCCGAAAGAATTTCCAAGCTAAACTATTGGATGATCGCAAAAGAAAGTCGTATCTTTGTCGTTGCGCCACATAATTCAGCTTGGAACGGCGATTTACGCCCAAATCAGCCGTAATATCCGTCATATCGATAACCGCGATTGCTTGTTTCCGAGCAACTCAGGACGCTCAGCATCTTGGCTTTGCCGCGAGTCGCCTTGGCAAGTTGGTCAAAAGCGCCGCGCACTTCGGATTGAGTCGCCTCACCGAAGCGCACACAAAGCAAAGCCGCATCCACGTGAGGCGCGACATATCGGGTGTCGACCACAGGGATTAGTGGCGCGGTATCGATGATGATAATGTCAAAGCTGTTCTGCGCACCACGGATCAGTTCAAGGAACGCCTTGGATTGAAGCGGGGCGTCCGTGGGAACGTTGGACTTCTTACGCCCTAGAATGATCCCAGCATTGGTAAGAGGATCAAGAACATAGAACTTTTCGATTTCCGGTGCGTCCTGAATGCCGCGGTCGGCCTCATTTCCACCAGCCGAGGCGAGTTTCATTCGTTCAAGCAGGAACTCGAGAAGGCCCAGCTCGGATTCGGCGGCAAGAAAGCCGTGAATACTCGGGTTGCGCAAATCGGCATCGATCAACAGCGTGGTTTTTCCGGCTGCCGCATAGGTTCGGGCCAACGCAAGAGCAGTCGTCGACTTCCCTTCGGCGGGAATGGAGGACGTCACGAGGATAACCTTGCCCTTACCTTCATCGCCGATCTCTTCGTCGATGCTGGCACGCAGCTTGCGATAGCTTTCGGCAAAGGGTGACATCGGATCATTGACCACGCGGTCGGCCAAAGGCTCGCCGACTTCGGTCGAGTTCACCTTTGGAATGACGCCGCCAAGACGGATCGGCAGAATATTCTGGAGCTGATTGGAGGACGTTACGCCCCCGAAGTAGAACTCTTTAAGGAGCGCAAGGCCGACCCCGATGCCGAGCCCCGCAACAAGCGCCAAAGCAAGCACGAGCTTCTTGTTGGGATAAGACGGGCGGGAGGGCTCCAAAGCTTCGGAGACAACGCGGCTGTTGGCGACCTGAAGCACCGCTTGCGTTTCAAGGTCGCGAATACGGCCGAGAAGCTGGTCATACTGGCGCTGCGCAATCCCTGCTTCTTGCTGGAGGCTGTAGATATCAGCGAGGGTCGAGGCGGAAAGTTCACTTTCCAGAACAGCGTTCTGCGCCTCGTCGATCAGAGCAATGCGATTGTCCTGCACCTCGAGCATTTGGGTTTCGAGCGCGCCCAAAGCAAGCGTGCCTTCTGCGGCAAGCTGCTCTTCCAGACGCGCCAAACCTTGTGCAAGATCAAAGGCTTCAGCAGTTCCTTCGCCCGCATCGGCAAGACGGCGCTGGAGGGTCTGGCGCTGACGTTCGAGCGATGCGAGGGCTTCGTTGCCGATCTGGTCGGCGAAGCTCGACCAGTCCGCGGCGGTATAGGCGAGACGCGCGCTGTCCAGTTGCGTTTGAAACTGGCCAAGTTGGGCCGAGGTATCCTGAAGTTGACGGCCGATATCGGCAAGCTCGATATTACCCGTTTCTTCGGCCAAACGGATGACGTTCACTTCGATGTAGTTGCGAAGCGCATCATTGCTGTTGGCAAGACGCAAACGGGCGGTTTCAAGCTGGCCTTGAAGCACATCGCGCGAAGCCATCGAGGTGCTGCTGCGGCTGGTGATCTGGTCTTGGATATAGGCCTGAGCATGGGTGTTGGCAATCAGGGCCGATTGATCGGGGTTCGGTGTCGTCACCTCGACCGCAACGATATAGGTCAGACCGCGACGACGCACCGAAAGCGAGTCCTTGAACGCCCGAATGGTGCCGGTCATCAGCTCGGTTCCCGAAGGCGCAGCAGAAAGCTCGAAGCCAAAAGCCGCCTTGAACTTCTCGGTGATCGAGAGCGAAGGACCGAATTCAGGCGTGCTCTGTAGATCGAGAAGCTGGATCGTCTGGATGGCAAGGCTGTCGGACTTGAGGATTTCGACCTCGGTCTCGATGCGGGTGCTTTCCACCGAAGAGTTCGTCCCCGAAACCTGTGTCGGATCAAGAAGGTTCGTTTCCTGCGGATCAATCTTGACCAACGCAGTCGCAGTATAAAGCGGCGTCGCCCGCGTCAAATAGACAAAAGCCACAGCGAGAATGACAACAAGCGTCACAGCGATGAGTTTGATCTGCCGGCGAAGAACCGAGACGATATCTCTCAGATCAATAAAATCCTGCCCGTTTTCCATTCCTACCTCTTCCTACACTACATTCGTTGCGGCGCTTCGCCCGTTTGCAATAAAAATCTGTCTATCCATAGTTGTGCCGGTAAACCGCATCGCGGCCAAACGTCCAGTCTTATAGGCACCGATATCCAAATTAATTCGGTTCGGTCTTACATCGACATCTTCGACAATCGTATGACCATGCACGAGAATTTCGTCGCCCTGATAACTGTCAGCGGCTTCGGGCGGCCCCCACAGAAGCAGCTCGGACGACTGCTGATCTTCCACTTTTCCGAGAGAGTAGCCCGCGTGTGCGAAACGATATTTTCCTACAACCAACGCAATGGGAAGGTTCTCGAGAAACGAAATATGCGTATCCGGAATACCTGCATCGAGCTTGCGCTTGAGCGTTCTGCTTTCGCCGCGGAACCCTTGCGGGGTATCTGGGCGAATACCATAGGAGGCAAGGGTCTCCTCGCCGCCGAACTCCACCCAGTTCATATGTCGCTCAGGTGTCTTGATAAACTCGAGCATCATGTCTTCATGGTTGCCGCGCAGAACCATCCGCTGAAATCCTACTGGCGCTGGTCCCATGAGGCGATCCAATAGCCCCGCAGTTTCGGCCCCTCGGTCGACCACGTCACCAAGGCAGAGGATCAACTTGGGGCCAGGCACAAAGGCTCCATCCTCGACAATCTGGCGCTCGATCTCGTTATAGAGACGCAAAGACCCGTGGATGTCGCCCACCGCATAGATGGCGGCCGGAAAGGTCGCGAGCTTCAGTATCCGACGAGTATTCGTCGCCTCGGCTGGTTTCTTGCGACCAAAGAGCATCCTAAACCTCCCGAGCGCGGCTTCGGCGGGCAAGACCGAGCGCGACGATGATGACGAAGACATAGGTGTTGGCCGCAATCTCGAGGCTGAAATCGCCCATGGAGTGGATTGCACCCTGCACGATCACACCCGCAGCGGCGGCGGCAGGGAAATAGCTGCGCTCACGCGTTGCGACCGAGCGCACCAGCATGACAAAGGCAACAAGAACGGCCAGCATCGGCAGCGACCCCGCAATGAGCCCCATCTCGGACCAGAGCGTGAGGTAGGTGTTATGCGGCTTGTCCCAAACCACATCAGAGGACAGCCCTTCTCTGTGGAACTGCTCAAAGGCGATTTGATAGCAATCAAGCCCGACGCCCATCCATTTGTAAGAGAGCACCATGTCCCAGCTTTGCTTGAAAAGCTCGATGCGGGTATCGGAGTCGACAAAGATAAAGACCAGTCGATTAAGCATCTCTTGGCCCGAGACAGCGACAAATCCGACGAGGCCGAGCAACAGCGCTGCGGAAGTCAAACCAAAGACGCGGACCGGTGAGACATCTGTGCGCAAGAGCAGCGCGACCATGGTGAACCACGCCCCAACGAGGGTCGACAAAAGACCAAGACGCGAGGCCGAGGCCACGAGCGCAGCCAGGATCACAAGCACCAGAACCCCGACAAAGGCGACATCCGCAGTCATTCCCTTGCGCTTGGATTTGCGGTTGGGAGAGCGATGCGCAGGCGAGCGCATTTCAAAGACCATCATGGCCACGCCGATGATGACCCCGAAGCCCATGAAGGTGGCGAAAGAGTTCCGGTTGATAAAGGTGCCCGTTGCAACGCCTTGGTAATCGGTCTTTTCCGCCAAAAGGAGCGTATCCCCGAAGACCGAGAGCGAAAGGAGCGCCCATGCCGCATGAAAAAGGATGATGTAGAACACCGTGCGCATGAGCTTTTCGGTGCGAAACCGATTGGTGCAGACCTCGCTCACCAGAACAAAGATCAGCCCATAAGAGAGCATCCGAGGCACAGCGAGCATTGTATGGCTCTGCGAGAAGCTCGGCGCGACCCCGAAGCCCGCAGCTTGGAGCGAGGCAAAAACCACCGCCAGACCGCCCAAAGCCACAATTACCCAATAGTTCTTGAGCTGCGAGGGACGATTGCGGTCCACGATCATGATCCCGATGAAATAGACCAGACACAGGAGCGCGACGACGGCAATGGCCACAAACCACGCAAGCGGTCTATTCGCGCCATAAGGCACGGGGATGAGCGCAACGAATACCGCAATGGCCCAAGCCATACGATCATTCAATCGGCTGGCCGCCTTGGGGGATTCCGTTAGGCGCCGCTCGACGATCTCGACCTCTTCGAACTCGAAGAGCGTGTTGCCTTGCGGCTGGAGTTTCTCTCCTGCGCGACGAAGCTTGGAAGGGCGCTGGCTGTTGAAGTCTATCATCAGAATATTCCGCTTCCCGCCGCATTGCGGATCTGTCCGAGAAAGGCGCGAAGATCGCGCCCATCCGCGCCCGAGAGCGAAGCGGTCAACCAGTCTCGGTGCTCGGGGTATTGTGTGTAAATATCAGCAAGTACAAAGCGGTAGCGCGAAGATTGCACAACGAGAAGCGCATCCTGCTGGGCGGCCTCGGCAACCGTCTCTGGTCCAAGATCAAAGGCGAGCTTGAGCCGACGCGCGGCTTGCCATCCTTCGTTCGGCGCCAATTGGACCGCCATAACCAAGGCCGATCCAGCCTCTTCGACATTGCCGAGCTTTGCATCCGCATAAGCCATGACGAAATGCGCAAGGCTGAAACTCGGCGCTGTCGTCAGCACAGCATCCGCAAGATCCTGACAGGCGGTCGCGACAGCCTCTTGTGCAAAGTTTCCCATCAATGCGCCGATGCTCGACTCCATCAGGTCGATGCAACGGACGAGTTCTTGGGTCTGGGCAAAATAGGAATAAGGCTCTTCGAACCGCGCCTGCCCCGCAAGCGCATTGAGAAAGACGACCGTTTCGTCCTGATCATCGAAGGTGACTTTGTATTCGGGACGGAAGACGGCGGCGACAAAGCCTAAGAGGGCAAGCGCCAACACCACTAATGTAACTCTGAAACTCCGCAAGCCGGGCTCCGTTCCTCAAAACGCAGGCGAACTTTAGAGTATCCGCCATATCCTTTTGTATCGTTTAGCGACCACAAAGAGGTAGGGCAACGGCTTAGGCGCGGGTTCAACAACTGTTTTTGAGGTTCAAGTGCCTCTTTTCACGCAATGCGCTCAGAGAAAGGGCGCAAAACGAGCAGAGCGAGAAATCAGCAGTAGCGGGAAGCACCCATCTGAACGATCTGGGCTCCGGAAAGAGCGACATATTGCTGTCCACCCAAATGCGCAGCGTTCTGAAGGAACCAGCGCCCCAGAACTGGAGGAAGGTTCGAAGCCATCACCTGAGTAGCATAACGATTTTGCTCGGCCGTGCCGCCAAATGGAGCGTGGAAGCCGAATTTTGCTTGGGGCGTTACGCACGTGAAGGGCGAGCCGAGATAGACGGTGCAGGCGGAGGCGCACCAGCCGTCAATTTTGATTACCTCGCCAGCGATTGCAGCGATGCTGAGGGCGTTGAGATACTGTTGAAGCTGCCCGCCGGAGTCATTGCGGATGACGCGGACGCTTTGCGCGGCTTGCGTGGCAGTCGCACTCAAAGTCATCAGGATTACAAAGAGGCCGAGCGCCTTGGAAATTTTGTTCTTCATAGCCATTCACTTTCAAATCTCGCTCGAAGGTGGAGGCATGGAGCTGCTTGAAAACGAACCGCAGCGCAGAGCACCTTGAAATGAAGGTATGCCTCTTGGTGAGCACCACTTTGGTGCCAGATGGCGGTTTGAAAATCTTGGCCGCGAAGGGCTAGCCGTCGGTTCAGCCGTGCAAGAGCACCTTCAAAGGTAGCGGTCAGCCGACCCCAAGCGAACCAAACAAAAGCCGAAAAGAATAGGACTCCCTCTACCTCAGGGGGAAAACGCCATACCGCCATCATCGGCCTCACCACTCAAACCCAAGGACAAGGGTGAGGGTAAAACCTTAAAGGAGCATGGATTCGCGGTGCGGAAGTGCGCGCGTTTTGAGTCGGATTTTAGGCTCTCTGAGCCGCACTCGCGCCCCAACGATTGAGGCACTTTACGCCTTAATAATCACCAAAACCTGCATTTCGGTGTCCCCAAATCAATCAAGCGGCGGAAATCATGATTAATATCCATACATTCGCTAAAAATTCATACAACTTAGATTGAAAATAAGTATCCATTCGGCTAGCAGGAATATGCCTTTGATACTTGCCGCTTGGTGGAATCGTGGCACCTATGTGTGTGTTTCAGCCCTTGCCGGAGGGAATGATGAAAGATTTCAGTGCATTAGAGTTTGATGCCGCAAGCTATGAGGCGCCGCGTTCGCGCCGCATGGTGCGCAAATCGGTCTATACCCTTTTTGGTAAGCGCCTGCTTGACCTCGTTATCGTGTTGTCGGCGATTATCCCGGTTAGCCTTATCGTCGGTGCGGCCTATGTTCTGGTGCGCATGAACGGCGGTCCAGGCTTCTACACACAACTGCGCGTGGGCAAGAACGGCAAGCTCTTCAAATGCTACAAACTCCGCACGATGCATGTGGATGCTGAAGAGCGTCTCAAGACCCTTTGCGCCGAAAACCCCGAGATTGCAGCCGAGTGGCACAAGAACCAGAAGCTCAAGAACGATCCGCGCATCATCCGTTTCGGTAAATTCATGCGGGAGACCAGCATCGACGAGCTGCCGCAGGTCTATAACGTCCTCTTCGGCGATATGAGCATAATTGGCCCCCGCCCCTTTACCCCCGATCAAGATCGGTATTATCGGGAAGCTGGCGGCTCGGCTTATTATCAGCTCAAGCCAGGTCTCACAGGTCTTTGGCAAATCAAAGCGCGTGGAAGCTCTGAGTTTGTGACCCGCGTGGTTTATGACAATGCTTACGCCCGCACCCTCAGCCTCAAGAATGACATTCTGATCGTGCTCAAGACCTTTGCAGTGGTTCTGGCCCGCACCGGCGAATAACCCTCTCTTCAGTCGGAAAAAGTAAAAGCGCACGACTTTTATCGAGCGCTTTTTTGTTTTGGGCCAGCCCTATTGCGCCGCCCCGAAGCGTTCACCCCGAACTTACTCGGGGTGGAAGAGATGCGCCTTGGCAGGATCGAAACACAGCTCGATACCCGTGCCGCGCTCGAAGATTGCGTCCTTGGGAAGGGCTGCAATCAGGGTGCTGCCATCACCGAGCGCGAGGTTCATGACAGTTTCGCTCCCCAATCGTTCCGTCAGATTGACGGTGCCATGAAGGACGCCTGCGCCGTCCTTGATCTCGGGTTCGAGATACTGCGGACGCACGCCAAGAACGAGAGTATCGCCGACCTTGGCGTCGATCTGAGAAGGAATCGCCACAGGGTCAAGGGCTGCGTTCGAAACAACGTATTTACCGTTCTCGGCCGACTGGACCTTGACCTCGAGGAAGTTCATCGACGGGCTGCCGATAAACTTGGCCACAAAGAGGTTGGCGGGCTTATGGTAGAGCTCCATCGGCGCGCCGATCTGCTGAACTTCGCCATCACGCAGCACAACGATCTTGTCGGCGAGCGTCATCGCTTCGACCTGATCATGGGTCACATAGATCATGGTTGCGCCAAGATCCTTGTGCAGCTTGCCGATTTCCATACGCATATCCATGCGAAGCGCTGCATCAAGGTTCGAGAGCGGTTCGTCAAAGAGGAACACTTTGGGATCTCGGACGATCGCGCGGCCGATGGCAACGCGCTGCCGCTGGCCACCTGAAAGTTGGCTCGGGCGACGATCGAGGAGATGCTCCATCTGGAGGATGCGGGCAGCCTCAGCGACCTTGGCTTCTTTATCCGCTTTCGGCGTTTTCGAGATGGTCAGGCCAAAAGCCACGTTCTCGCGCACGGTCATGTGCGGGAAAATCGCATAGGATTGGAAGACCATCGCTACGCCACGATCTTTGGGCTGGAGCTCGTTGACGACCTTACCGTCAATCGAAAGCTCGCCGCCCGTGATATCTTCGAGCCCTGCGATCATCCGCAGCAAGGTAGATTTGCCGCAGCCCGAGGGGCCGACGAAGACGACGAACTCACCGTGCTTGATCTCGATGTCGACGCCTTTGATGACGTCAACGGGACCGTAAGATTTTTTGATCTTATTGAGTGTAATATCTGCCATCGATCAGTCCGCCTTCTCCAGATACAAGAGACCTTCGGCATCCACCAACACACGCTGCGGGTCGTGGATGTAGCCGCCGAATTGCTCTTTGCCGTAGTCGGCAAAGCCGAGGATGAAATACTCGCCGTCTTTTTCCACGATGCGGGCGGCGTAGCGCTCGCAAGGCACCGCGCCGTCGAGGAAACCGGGAGCGGTTTTCCACGGGCCGCGCGGATTGTCGGCGATGAGGTAATGATTGCCCGTAACAGGCGGAACACCTGCAGCGGCGATGCGATCCTTGGACCAATGCTCGTCTGCGGTGCAGAAGAGGCAATACCATTTACCGTTGATCTCGAAGACCTGAGGCACTTCGAGCTGGCCATAGTCGCCTTGGAATACGGGCGGCTGAAGCTCCCAGCGGATCAGGTCCTTGGACGTGGCAAAGCCAATGGCTCCGCCTGCGTTGGGCTCCTCAATGCCGGGCACGCGTGCGGTGAAATACATGAGCCAGCCGTCGCCATCGGGATCACGCATCACCCACGGGTCGCGCATCGCGCGGTCGTGCCAATGGCCGATAGCATGTTCACACTCATAGTATTTGGCGTTCGGGCCCGTGAGGTCGAGACATTGCCCGTCGCCCACACGCTCCCAAGAATGCATGTCGGTCGAGGTCGCATGGCCGACGCGCTGGTAAAGAGCCTTCTCGCTCTGACGGGTGCCGGTATAGAACAGGTGCCAAAGGCCATCATCGTCCTGAACCACGGAGCCGGTCCATGTGGTCTTGTCGTCCCAAGCGGGACCATCGCGCCACGGGGTAAGGCAGGTGCCAAGATGCTCCCAGTTGGTCAGGTCGGTCGAAACCGCATGGCCTTGGGTTACGTTGAAATGGCGCAGATCGGGATCGCCCAGCGATTTGTCGGCCTTGAGGAAGTAGCAGTGATGCTTTTCGCCGTCGAAGGCATACCAGCTGTCCCAGATCCATTGGTTTTCGAGTGCAAGAACCATTATTTTGTTCCTAGTTAGCCTTTGACACCCGTCGATGCGATCGACGCGATGAAGGCACGTTGCAAGAAGAGATAGAAAGCGAGAACGGGCACTGTGATCAGGCTGAGGTAAGCCATGATTTCGCCCCAGACGATATTGAGCTGGAAGAAGTATTGCAGACCGACCATGACGGGACGGTATTGCTCTTCCTGCACGACCATGAGCGGCCAGAGATACTGGTTATACATGGCCAGAAACTTGAGGATTGCAGCGGTCGCAAGGACGGGGCCTGCAAGCGGCATAACGATGCGGCGATAAATCTGACCCCAGCTTGCGCCCTCGACGCGAGAAGCTTCTATCAATTCGCTCGGCAGGTCTTTGAAATACTGCACGAAGAGATAGATCGTCAGGCCATCGGCGATAAAGGGCACGATCTGAACACGATAGGTGTTGAGCCAGCCCGTGGTGAACCCCTCAAGCCCGATCCAAGGCAGTTTGGAGGCCAGAAGCAGCATCGGAATTGCGATGGTTTCAAAGGGCACGATCAAGGTCGCAAGGATGATCGAAAGCACGATATCCCTGCCCCGCCAGTTCAGGAACACGATCGAGAATGCCGCCATCGAGCAGATGAAAAGTGACAGGATCACGGTCACACCGGTGACGAGCATCGAGTTGAACACGAAGAGCCCGACAGGCGCACGTTTGAACGCAGATGTGTAGTTATCGAGGCTGATGTCGCCTACAGGCAAAAAGGCCCGCAAAGACGCCGTATCCAGCAAGAGCTGCTGGCTCGGCTTGAGCGAAGACATCACCATGAAGACAAGCGGGAAACAGAAGATCAAAGCGATGATCGTAAGAACCGTGTAGCGGGTAACAAGACGCAGACCGCGATTATCTGGAGATACGAGTGCCATCAGCGACGCTCCCTTGTGAGCCAGCGTTGAATGAGAGAGATCGACAGAACGATCACGAATAGGATCACCGAGATGGTCGAGCCGCCCGAAATGTCCTGCTTGCCATAACCACGCTCGACCGCTTGGAAGACGATGGTTTGCGTGCTGTCGAGCGGACCGCCGTTGGTCATCACGTCGATCTGGCTAAAGAGCGCGAAGGCCTGCATGGTGATCACGATGAGCACCAGCACCGCCGTGTTGCGCAGCCCCGGCCAGGTCACATAGCGAAAGGTCTGCCACTTGGAGGAGCCTTCGATCTCCGCGGCCTCGTAAAGCGTCGGCGAAATGGTCTGAAGACCCGAGAGCCAGATCACCATGTGAAAGCCCACGGCCTGCCAAATCGACATCGCGATAATCGAACCCAAGGCCGTATCGGGGTTGCCAAGCCAGTCGATGGGGTTGAAGGCGCCAAAGGTGAGCGAGGAAAGGATATTGTTCAACAGGCCATTGTTGCCGTCGTAAATGAAGCGCCAGAGGAGCGAGACCACGACGATTGAAACCACAACCGGCATAAAGTAGATCGCGCGGTAAACGTTGATCCCCCGAAGCCTCTGGTTGATCAAGAGCGCAAGGCCCAAGGCAAGCCCGCCCTGCACAGGAGCCACCACGATCACAAAGATCAGAGTGTTCAGCACAGCGCGCATAAAGACGACGTCTTTGGCAAGGATATAGGTGCGATTATCACCCGACTGCCAGCTTGTCAGCTCGCGCATCCCGTCAAGATTTGCGTAATCGGGATTGCCGCGTGTGAAATTGCGCAGTCTGGGATAGGTCGGAGCGCCGCTTTCGTCGCGCAGGATCTGTCCGCTCTCGTCCTTTTCAGGCTCGAGCGTGATCATCCCCACTCCAAGAAGCGACTTGTAGTTCGTCAAGCCGACAAACTCGGTCGGGTTGGGCGAGATCAGTCGCTGGTTGGTAAAGGACAGGCCGATCGCGAAAAAGAAGGGCAGGATGATGAAGACAACCATCAACCCAAAACCGGGGAGCGCGAAAAGCCACCCTGCTTTGTTCGACGATGTGAGTTTGGAAGAAGTCGCCATAATGCTGACCTTAAACGTCTGGAAGGAAGTCCCCCCGAGCCGAAGCCCGGAGGAACCATCCGCTTGGGAGGATTAGTGGCCGTAGCCGCCGTTCTTCTCGATGTCGGCGTCGATTTCGTCGACAGCAGCATCGAGGGTGTCGGCAACGTCGGCACCGTTGGCGATGTCAGCCAGCGCCTTCTCGAATACTTTTGCCTGAACCACGTAGCCCGGGGTTACCGGACGAACGAGCGCCTGTGCTTCGGTCAGACCGAAGAACACGGACATCGGGCCACCGGCCTTGTAGTTTTCGGTCATCTCAGCCGCAGCGGCCGTAGCCGGGATCAGGCCGATGCCGTTCGAGAAGTCGGCAAGGTATTTGTCCTGAAGCGCGAACTCGATGAAGGCCGATGCGCCCTCGGGGTGCTCGGAGCTTGCCGAAACGCCGAACTGCCAGGAGGCAGCACCGATTTTCGGGCCATTGCCGAAATCGGGTGCGGGAAGGAAGACGGTGTCATCAAAGCTCTGGAGCGCACCAAGTGCCGCCCAGTTACCGTTCCAGGTAAAGGCGTATTTGCCGTTCGCAAAGCCGGTGTCGCGGTCAGCGCCGTCCTGAGTTGCTTGGGCATAGCCGCCGGTGAACAGACCCTGCCACCAGTTACCGAAAGCAACTGCAGCTTCGCCATTCAGAGCGCCTTCGGCAGTTTTGTAGGTCGAGCGGTCAACGATGTCACCGCCAAACGACTGAAGGAAGGGCGAGAAGGCATAGGGATACCATTCGCCGGTCCAAGCCATGCCGAGATCGAGCGCATAATCGAACTTGCCCGAATTCTTAGCAGCATCCAGAGCCGCTTGGAATTCTTCGCCGGTCCAGGGCTGCTCGAGGGTCGGAGTCCGAAGGCCCATTTCATCGAGATACGACTGACGGGTCACGAGAGCAACGGCAGCATCCCAGAGACCGATCGAATAGAGCTTACCGTCCCAGTAGCCCTTGGGGCCAGGAAGGAAGGCTTCAATCTTGGCTTCGTCGATTTGCAGCGGCTGCATGTAGCCCGACCACGCCCAATTCGGCATAACGGGGCCGTCGACGTCGAGTATGTCCGGAAGGTTGCCGGCAAGTGCGCCTGCAACGACAGAGTCGTTATATGCACCCTGCGGGAACGACTCGAGGCTGACAGACCAGTCGGACTGGCTTGCGTTGAAGTCAGCAACGATCTGGTTGATGATCTGGCTTTCGACTTCGTTGCCTGCACCGTGATACCACATGGTGAGTTCGGTCTGAGCGAAGGCAGCGCCCGACATACCTGCGGTCAGCGCCATGACGCCTGCAGAAAGTTTAAACAGTTTCATTGGGGGTTCCTCCCGTTCGAAAGTGGAAAGCGGATCGTGTTGCCATCCGCCGGGGCAATAGCGGTCACAGAGGACCGCCAATTCACAGGACCCGACACTAGCGTCGGGTTGATCTGTTCGTGGGTCTCGTCATTGATCAGCGACAGCAGCCAATCGGCAGCGCGCGCGCCCATAGCTGCATAGGGCAGCTCGGCAGTGGTCAATGGCGGGAAAAGCGTTTCCGCGATCACGCGGTAATTATCGTAGCCGGCAACCGAAATATCTTCGGGCATACGGATGCCGCGCGTGCGCAGGATACCATAGACGCGCATCGCCATCTCGTCGTTACCGCAGCACAGCACGGTCGGCGGATTGGGCAGCGAAAGAATGCGGTCGATCGCATCCCATAGCACAGCGGAATTGCGAAGCTTGTCATGCATGAAACCTGTCGAGACAAGCTCGGGGTCGAATGCGATCCCCGCCTCTGCCAAAGCGCGCTTATATCCATCGAGACGGAGGCGCGTTGCATCCATCCCCTTGGGCAACGTCAGATAGCCGATGCGGCTGTGCCCTGCTTGGATCAGACGGGCAACAAGATCATGTTGTCCCCGCTCGTCATCAGGAAGCACTGACGGCGTTCCAAGGTCATCGTAGCAGTTGGCAAGCACCAAGGGCGTGCCCTTGGGTGCAGGCGGAAGCTCGACGCGCTGGTGATAGTCGGCCACATAGATAAGGCCCTCGGCGCGGTGCTCGACAAAGGTGCGGATAAGTTCGGGCACACGGGACGAGCTGCCGCCTGTATCGGCGATCATCAGCGTCATACCGGTGGCGGACATGACCGACTGAATGCCCTGAACGATGAGCAAATCAGGCAGACCCTTAGGCTCGTTGCCGTCTGATGTTGTCGAGATGGCGCCTGTGATCAAACCGATGAGGCCTGAGCGCGAAGATCGCATCATACGGGCAGCGTTCGACGGGACATAGCCAAGTTCGAGAATGGCCTTTTCAACGGCCTCGCGGGTCTTTTCACCGACCGGAGCATCCCCGTTGAGGACGCGGCTCACAGTCTTTGGCGAGACCCCCGCTATCTTTGCTACGTCGTAAATCGTCGCCAAACGCTTGCCTCCCCAGTCTTGCGTAGAATCCATGACACCGATGTCATGACACCGATGTCACAATTAATCAAGCCGTTTGATTTATCAAGTTTTGGAGAGCGAATTGGCCAGCGGGGTTTGGCCTAACGGGCAGCGCCCTGAAAACTACGCCAATTCAAATTCTTAGGTATGGAATTTGGCGCCCTGCACAATCTGCACCGCACAAAAGAAAAAAGGGCCCGAAAGCCCTGCCCCCGCAGCAAATGTTGGCAGAAACAAGTCGACTGCAGGGAATATCGCCAAGTATGGCACCTCCGGGGGCAAATTCTTGACTTTTGGGTGGCATTTTGCTACCTACTATGTAGATCAAGGAGGCGACGATGGCGCAATCAGTAAAACTGGCCGATGAGATCATGGCCCTGGTCCGGTGTGAAGCAGAGCTACACAGCCGTTCAGTGGCTGGTCAGATTACCCATTGGCTTAAGATTGGGCGCGCGATCGAACATTCCGGTTCTTATGACCATGCACGCATCACGGCTGCGCTCGAGGGAAAGTTAGACACCACAGCGCTGACAGAAGAGGAAGAGATCGCCTGGCTTGAGTCATTCACCGAGAAAATGGGGCAAGCCTCTGAAGAAGAAGTAGCCTTCCACGCCAAACGCCGCAGACTAGGGCGGGGCGTTGGGCTCGATGCGGGTGGCAACCTTATTTACGCAAGAGATGACGCTGCGGCATGAGGCCAAGCCTCGTCCTCCTTGCCGGACCAAACGGCTCCGGCAAGTCCACGCTTTACTATACCCGCGTTGCACCAAACTTCGACGGTCCTTTCATTAACGCTGACAACATCCAACGCGACGAGTTGGGCGATCCGTCGATGGAAGCTGCCTATGAAGCGGCACGCATTGCTTCGGCGCGAAGGCTCGAGATGATGGACGCGCGCCAGAGTTTCGCCGCAGAGACGGTATTCTCGCACCCCTCAAAGCTGGGGGTGATAGAAGCGGCGCGAGAGCGCGGCTATCTTGTTATCGTTATGCATGTTGGTGTCGACAGCGCTGACCTTTCAGTGGCTCGGGTTGTCGAGCGGCGCTCTGAAGGGGGACACTATGTGCCCGAAGACAAGATCCGCGCGCGTTTTGTTCGGAGTGAGCCTTTGATCCGGCAAGCGGTCCTGCAAGCGGATCGCGGGATGGTCTTCGACAACTCTCAGCTCAACATGCCGCCACGCCAGATGTTGGTCTTCGCCGCCGGTCGCCTCATCCAAGCCGCGCCTCTCCTCCCGGAGTGGATCCTTCGCGCCTATTCTGCAGATCTGACGGTCTGACGGCACGGATCGGCTGACGGTATTCTGGCTGAAATATGGCTTGATGCGGAAGCGAGCACAATGGGGGGGCCGGTGCCGCAGATTACGTCGGAGGCTGTGTGCCCTTTCCGCCTGCAGAAAAGTAACGCCCGTCGATCAAAGAGCCGCCTACGCATAAGCAGCTCTTCCTAATGTCAATATTTACCCCAGGGTCGTGTCAAATGCCCCTTCCGGGACTTAAGAATTACTCTTCAAGCTCTTGAAAAAATGAAACTTCGTTACTCTTTCTCGAAGAAAATCGTCACCTGCCCCAGCGGGAACCCGTATTTCGACATATAGGCAATGTTAAGCACGCGCTTATCGCTCAGGGACCACATATAATCGTCGAAGGTCACCCTCATCGGACCATCAGGCAGAGGCAAGTCGATCGTGTAGGTCCAGTAGAACATATCCCCTTTGATCTGGCCTGTCGCCTCTCCGATCACGCCCGCCGCGGTGCCCGTCCATGCGCCATCCCCTTTGGGGGTAAGGGTCCAGATCCGCTGCTCGGTCGTATTGTCGGAATAGACGAAATCCTCGACCAGAACCAATTCGGAGCCGTTCCAGCTTCCCTTTATGTCAACTTCAAAGCGGCGGCTGACATTGCCGAGGACGTCCTGAAATTGACCGTGGGCGGTGGTGCGCCCTTCGAAGAATTCAACGAGATCAAGTTCTCGATCCGACAGTTTCGGATCATCGATCGAGGGTTTGATCGCACACCCCGCCAAGACGAGCGAGATCAAAACCATTTGGAAAAATCGGAGCATGATAAGCCTCTTGCGCTGAACCCTTCGCTTATCACTCGAGGTAGCGCGCCTCAGGCCAATTTCCAGCTTTCGCTTGGATCAACACGGGATTGCCGATCGCCCTCCTCCGAAACGAAAACACTCCGCCCTGTTTCCACGGGACGGAGTGTCTGAACTTTCAAGCGGCGCTATGCCAAAGGGATATTACCCTTCGCGCAGGGCCTTCTTGCGAGCAAGCTTGCGCTGACGGCTGATGGCCTCTTTCTTCTCACGGGCCTTCTTGATCGAGGGCTTTTCGAAGAACTCTTTCAGACGCATTTCACGGTAGACACCTTCGCGCTGGAGCTTCTTCTTGAGCACGCGCAGTGCCTGATCCACGTTATTGTCGCGAACGCTGACTTCCATTTGATTGCTACTTCTCAGAAAATTAAAGCTGCGCGCATGTTGCAGAGAGTGGAGCCATTTTCAACCGGATTCTCGCTGTTTTGGTTAGAAAATTGCGCGGTTTTTTGAGAAAGCGGCTTGGTGAGACGCGCGGCGATGCTGGATCACGCACCAAAGCGTCGATTTATAACATATAAATCAGATACTTAAGTTAATTCCTGCACTTCTTACGGTGAATACGCACACCTCCAGAAACAGGCACCAAAAGCGCTGCCCTTCCCCTACCCTTGGACCTTTCATCGGAAGATCACACCAGATAAGCGGCCCAACCCACTCTGGATCGGGCCTTTCGAGATGCGATTCACTGCGCGAAAAGGCTCGTCTTTCGGCGCGATTTAAAGTGCTTTTGCGGCCAGTAGCTTCTGCAAATCCGAATTACCCCCGACGAAAACGCCATCGACAAAGATCATCGGAAAAGTCGGCCAACCGGTCCACATCTTGAGAGCAAGCCTACGGCGCCAGCCCGAGGTATAGCTCCCGTATTCGAGGTATTTGAACGCATGCCCTGCCGCCTCTAAACTCTTGCGGGCGCGGCCGACGGAGCCGTTATAACGCATCCCCACAACAACGATGCGGTTCGCGGCAATCTCCGCCTGAACCTCGGCAACGATATCGGAGTGATAGGATAGAACCTTGTCACGGATAGCGGGATGAAGGGCGTTGGCGGACAGAATTTGGCGCATTGCGTTGGTGTCTCTGAATGGGGCCGCAGGAGCGGCGGGATATAGGAGCCGTTTGCCCCGATGGCGATTGCCTTGGGCGTTACGATTGATCTGCATCTAGGCAGGCGCACCCCGACAGACAATGGCCCACGCGCTCATTCGCGAAAATGGAGGAGCGTTTGCTTTGGCTCTCCCATTAGCCGCCTTACCTTTGAAGCGGCGGGCCGGCGAGGATGATAGCCGCACCGACGAGGCAGAACGTGGCCCCGATCACATCCCATCTGGTCGGGAATTGCCCTTCGACGGCCCATAGCCAAACCAAAGATGTAACGATGTAAATTCCCCCATAGGCTGCATAGGCCCGCCCCGCGAAATCCGTGTCGACCCGCGTCAGAAGATAGGCAAATAGCGCCAGCGCTATGCCGCCAGGCATGAGCCAAAGCACAGATCGGTCAAGACGCAGCCACGCCCAGAACGCAAAGCATCCTGCGATTTCAGCCACCGCCGCCAAGACGTAAATGCCAAACGAGGAAAACACTCCGATTGTGGACACGTCGAACTCCTACTTTGGGGGCGCAATTGCCACGCCTCAGGCTCGGTCGATTATCGCGCTCGGTGCTCGACCTAACACAGAATAAAGCTGTTTTCACCTCCGTGATTTTGTATCAGCCTATTTCCATGTGTGCGCCCAGTTTCCGAAGCCATGCGCCCTTCCCTGCCTTTAAGCCAGCCTCAATCAAGCGTCTGACGATAGCGCTTCAAGGCAACCCCGACGATCACCAGCATGATCAAGGTAATCGCGGTCAGGTCGCCCGCGATATCTATGAGGTCCGCGCCCTTGAGCATCACTTTGCGGATGAGACGCAGGAAATGCGTGGCGGGGATGACCGACCCGATGGTCTGGGCCCAATTCGGCATCGCGGCAAAGGGGAACATGAACCCCGAAAGAAGGATCGTCGGCAGCAGAGTAAAGAACGAGACCTGCATCGCCTGCATCTGGCTTTTCGCAACGGTCGAGATCAAGAAGCCTAGCGCGAGGTTCACCACGATATAGAGATTGAAGCCCACAAAGAAGGCGAATGGCGAGCCGATGAAAGGAACGCCAAAGAGAATACGGCTGACCACCAGAAAAACGCCCGTCTGAACATAGCCGACGAGAACATAGGGCATGATCTTGCCCGTCATCACCTCAAAGGGACGCACTGGCGTCGCGATCAGCGTCTCCATTGTGCCCTTTTCGCGCTCTCGCACGATGGCAACAGCGGTGATCATCACCATGGTAAGAGAGAGGATGACCGCAAGAAGCCCCGGCACGATGTTGACCGAAGTCTTGCCCTCGGGATTGTAGAATTTATGCACCACAACACCAAAGGGAGGCGGCGCAGGCGCGGTATAGCCCAATGCGCCGGTCATGGTTTGGGAGAGAACAGTATCCACGATCCCCGAGAGCGCTGCGACCGCCCCGCCTGCGGCAGCCGGATCGCTCGCATCTGCTGCCAAGAGGATTTGTGGCCGAAGTCCGCGCACAACGTCCCGTTCGAACCCATCGGGAATGACCACGACGAAACTTGTGGTTCCGTCCCGTAGCGCACGCTCGCCCTCTTCGGGGCTTGTCACTATCCCTTCGAAATCGAAATATGTCGAAGTGTCCATGGAAGCCAGGATCGCGCGGCTGATCGGACCTTCGTCTGCCATTTCGACAAGCGTCGGAAGATGGCGGGGATCGGAGTTGATCGCATAGCCAAAGATCAAGAGCTGCATGATAGGCACGCCGATCATCATCACGAAGGTGACCTTGTCGCGGCGCATCTGGATGAACTCTTTGGTCAGCACCGCGAGGAAGCGGGCAAAGGAAAACGGCCAGCTCATTTCGCAGCCCCCAGAAAGTTATCCGTGGCACCGGCCATGAGATAAATGAAGGCTTCTTCCAACTCGGCTTCTTTGAGCATCCACTTGTGCGATTGCGTGGCCCTATAACGGTTTGCCACTGCCTCGAGCGCCTTTTCATCTGTGCCCGAGACATGAAGCACCTGACCAAAGCGCGCCACCTGACCGACGTCAGGCTCGCTCCGCAGCGCCATTTCAAGGTCTCCAATATCGGGTCCGGTGACCTGCCATGTGTGGAGCCCGATCATTTTGGGAATATCCCGAGCCGGACCTGCGATGAGTTTTTTGCCGTATGCGATATAGGCGATGAAATCGCACTGCACCGCTTCGTCCATGTAATGGGTCGAGACAAGAACGGTCACGCCTTTGGCTGAGAGGCGACGAATTTCATCCCAGAAGTCGCGCCGCGCCTTGGGGTCAACGCCCGCGGTCGGTTCATCAAGAAGGAGGAGCGACGGATCATGGATCATGCAGGCCGCAAGAGCGAGACGCTGCTTCCATCCTCCTGAGAGGGTCCCTGCAAGCTGATTGGCGCGATCCGCAAGGCCCAGATCAATAAGCGCGTGTTTCACCCTCTCGCGCCGCGAGGGCACGCGATACATCCGCGCGATGAAATCAAGGTTCTCTCGGATCGTCAAATCCTCGTAGAGCGAGAATTTTTGGGTCATATACCCGACGTTTTCCTTGATCGCCTCTTGCTGGCTCAGGATATCGAGACCGAGGCACTGGCCTGTGCCGCCATCGGGCGTCAAGAGCCCGCACATCATGCGGATCGTGGTCGTTTTGCCTGATCCGTTTGGACCCAGAAAGCCATAGATCGCGCCCTTTGGCACTTCCATATCAAAATGATCGACCACGGTGCGGTCACCAAAGACTTTGGTCAGCCCCTTGACCGAGATGGCAAGCTCTTCGGTCATTCGCGGGCCGTCAGCGTCAATGATTGACCCGGAAGGATGCCATCCGTATTCACAAGCTCGGCCTCGGCACGAAAGACAAGCCGAGCGACCTCGTCTTTGCTGTAAAGAATTGGCGGCGTGAATTGCGGCGAGGACGCAAGCCGCGTCACCCGTGCATAGGTGTCTGGAGCGCAGCCGTTACAACTCACGTCAAAAAGGCTCCCGATCTGGACATTCATCCGATCTGCCTCGCGCACGAAGAAGAGCGCTTTGAGCGTGTCGGGAGGCAGGATCGCAACCACAGGGGCGCCTGCCCCTGCGACTTCGCCGATGTCATAGAAAACTTTGTCGACGAGACCGGCTAAGGGCGCGTCAATAGCGCGATCATCCAGCGCGGTCTGCGCCCCATCAAGAACCGCGAGAGCGGCCTCGACACTCGCTTCGGCGGCGATACGCTGCGCGTCGCGAGCGGGAAGCTCCGCGACTTGAAGCTGTGCTTCGAGTTGCGCAATCCGAGCGTTCGCGCTCTCGAGTTTGGCGACATTCGCATCGACGCTGGCTTTCGACACATTGCCCGTCGCAAAGAGTTGCCGCGTCCGTTCGAGCGTCGTTTCAGCAAGATGTTGATCCGCACGTGCCTGATCAAGATTGGCGCGGATGACGTCGATCTCGGCGCTGCGGCCTCCTGTCTGGAGGTTCTCGAGATTTGCCTTTGCAACCGCAACTTGGGCCTCGGCAGACTTAAGCGCGGCCGTTTGTGCGGCGTCCTCGAGACGAAAGAGCGTCACCCCCTGCGCAATGACCTCGCCTTCTTCAACGGAAAGTTCAGCGATCCGGCCGGCCGCGGCGGGCGCGACATAGACATAGTCGCCCTCGACATAGCCGTTATAGACGGTGGTCCCTGTTTCGCCAAAGTTCGGAAGGACGATGCTCAATACGCCGATAATCCAGTCAGGTAGGGTGCTCATGATGCGCCTTCTGGGGCAAGCCCCGCAAAAAGAATCGAAAGATGGTTCTCGACCAATTGATCGAGAGCAATGCCGCCTTCGGGTTCGATCCCGAAGAGATCCGACATCAAAAGATGCCCGAGAAAGGGACCCATGATTGTGCGGATGGTCAGGTCCGGATCGACGGCACGAATATGCCCCCCCTCAACCCCTTGAGCGATCAAGGCGCGGAGCGCGGGAACCGAGTGATCAAGAACGGCCCGACGGAACATCGCCGCGATTTCAGGCGCCCCTGGTGCCTCATGCAAAACAAGAAGCGGGACCGCGCGGGTCTTTGGGTCCGTCATCGCCTTGGCCATCATACGCATGAATTGACCAATGATCGGACGCGGATCGCCTTTGTAGGCGCTCAATGCGGAAAACACCTGACCTGTGATCGGTCCGATGGCGCGGGCAACCAGCCCCTCTAATATCGCCATCTTGGAGGGAAAGTAGAGATAGACCGCCCCTTTCGAAAGCCCTGCTTTGCGGGCGATCTGCTCCACTTTTGTCTGTGCAAACCCCTGCTCGATAAAGAGATCAAGGGCCGCGTCGAGCACCTCGTCTGGACGCGCTTCGGCGCGGCGACGAAATTTGGGGGTGTTTGGTTCTGCTGTGTCCATACTCCACTACTAACTGACTCGTCGGTTAGTAGCAAGGTACCCGAATGGACACATCCCCTTCGGCAATTTGCCAAAGGCGGCGCTTAACTGGTCAGAACAGAGAACCCCGAAAGCTCTGCGCCGCACTTGTTCGAGCCAAGTGCGGTGGCTCTATCGTCAAGCCGTCTTTCGGGCGGCAGTAATGATGATCTCGACTTGATATTCATCGCTGGCAAGCCGCGCCTCGCCCGTCGCACGTGCGGGCGCGTGCCCCTCGGGCACCCAAGCATCCCAGACAGCGTTCATTTCCTCGAAATGCGCCATATCATCGAGCCAGATGATGGCCTGGAGGATATGAGTTTTATCCGAACCGGCCTCTGCCAGAAGCGCGTCGATTTCGCGAAGGCAGTCCTGCGTTTGCTGAGTCACACTCGCCCCTGCAGTTCCAACCTGCCCCGCAAGGTAAATCGTATCTCCGTGGATCACGATTTGAGACATCCGGTTCGAGCTGTGCTTGCGCGTGATCTGGGCCATGAGGCGCTCCTGTGTATTCCTGAGTTCAAAGTAGAGTGAGCCAAGCACGCGGGTTGAGCCATGTAAAGCGGTGGCCTCCAAACCGCGCGCAGACTTGCTAAGACAGGGGTCTTTTCCACGACTAATGAAGCAAATTCCTCCTGCGGGATTCTGCTCTTGCGGAAAGACGTGGCAAGCACCGCCCCTAACCAGAGCGCAAATTAAACGCCCCACGCACAACCCATATCGCTCATAGTTTCATCAATCGCTCAATTTTATGCGTCAAAGGCCGTTTTTGAGACCTGAACGTCTTGCGGGCTTTACATTCAATATGTATCCGAAAGGAGTAAAGATTAACCTATTGGGTAATACATGATCACTCCAGTCATTCTCTGTGGCGGCTCGGGCACCCGACTTTGGCCCCTCTCGCGCAAGAGCTACCCCAAACAGTTCGTCCCCCTCGTCGGTGAGGAGACGCTGTTTCAAGGTTCTGCCCGTAGGATGACGGGTGCGCAGTTTGCTGCGCCCGTAGTGATCACCAACTCCGATTTCCGCTTTATCGTGACAGAGCAGCTTCAAGCTATCGGCATCGATCCCGGTGCGATCTTAATCGAGCCCGAGGGGCGCAACACCGCCCCCGCGGTCCTTGCTGCCGCGCTATATCTGGCCAAGACGGACCCAGAAGCTGTGATGCTGGTCGCGCCCTCAGATCACGTCGTTCCCGACACCGCGGCCTTCCAAGCGGCCGTGGCAACTGGTTTGACCGCTGTGGAAAGCGGTCAGCTCGTGACGTTCGGGATCACTCCGACCCATGCCGAAACCGCCTATGGCTATCTCGAACTAACCTCGGCTCCGACGGATGGTCCCGTCGCGCTCAAGCGGTTCGTCGAAAAGCCCAATGCCGAGCGTGCTGAAGAGATGGTCAAATCCGGCTCCTTCCTCTGGAATGCCGGCATTTTCCTCTTCAAAGCTAAAGATATCATTAACGCCTTCGAGGCGCATGCTCCCGCCCTCCTCGCTCCCGTGCAAGAGGCCGTTGAAACAGGCGCTGTCGATCTCGGCTTCTGCCGTCTCGGCGCCGAGGCTTGGAGCAAAGTGGACGATATCTCCATCGACTATGCCGTCATGGAGAAAGCCGCAAACCTCTCGGTCGTGCCCTTTGACGGCGGCTGGTCCGATCTTGGTGGTTGGGATGCAGTCTGGCGCGAGAGCCCCAAGGGTAAGAACGGCGTTCTGACCTCAGGCGACGCGACCGCAATCGACTGCGAAGACACGCTTCTTCGCTCCGATAGCGAGAGCCTCGAGGTCGTGGGCATCGGTCTCAAGAACATCATGGCCGTCGCGATGAACGACGCAGTCCTCGTGGCCGATATGTCCCGCGCGCAGGACGTGAAAAAGGCGGTCGACGCGCTCAAAGCCAAGAATGCGGCACAGGCCACAACCTTCCCCAAAGACCACCGCCCATGGGGCTGGTTCGAGAGCCTCGTCATCGGCGACCGCTTTCAGGTCAAGCGCATCCACGTCCACCCCGGCGCGGCCTTGTCGCTCCAGTCGCACCACCACCGCGCCGAGCACTGGATCGTGGTCTCGGGCACCGCAGAGGTCGAGATCGACGGCAAGGTCCAGCTCGTGAGCGAAAACCAATCCGTCTTCATCCCCCTCGGCGCCAAACACCGCATGAAAAACCCAGGCAAAATGCCAATGGTTCTGATCGAAGTCCAAACCGGCAGCTACCTCGGCGAGGATGACATCATTCGTTACGAAGACATCTATGCCCGCGGTCAGGGGGCTAAGGGATGAAGATCGCCGTAGCGGGCCTCGGGTATGTCGGACTTTCGAACGCTGTCCTTCTCGCCCAAAACCATCAGGTCGTCGCGACGGATATCTCGCAGGCGCGGGTGGATGCGGTGAATGCGCGGCGCTCGCCGATCATCGATCCCGAGCTCGAGGATTTCCTCGCGCACAAGGACCTGAACTTTGCGGCCACGACCGATCCCGAGGACGCCTATTCCGCCGCCGATTTCGTGATTGTGGCGACGCCCACGAACTATGACCCCGAGACGAACTACTTCGACACCTCCAGCGTCGAGAGCGTGATCGGGTTTGTGCTGCGGTTCAATCCGCGCGCGACGATCATCGTCAAATCCACTGTTCCCGTGGGCTTTGTCAGCGGTATCCGCGAGCGGCTTGACACAGATCGCGTGATATTTTCGCCCGAGTTCCTCCGCGAGGGCCGCGCGCTCTACGACAACCTCCATCCCAGCCGTATCATCGTCGGCGACCAGAGCGGAGAGGCCCACCGGTTTGCCGATCTCCTCCTTGAAGGCGCGGTCAAAAAGGATGTTCCCGTCCTATTCACCGACCCCGATGAGGCCGAGGCGATCGGAGTAGATTATTTTACCTGTCTTTCAGAAAAATGTGCCCCAACAGGCAAAACCAAAAATTTCTTGAAGAACAATCGAGTATATGAAAGCCAATAAAATGAAGAAACGCGCCCTGATTACTGGCGTCACTGGCCAAGACGGATCCTATCTAGCGGAATTCCTCCTTGAGAAAGGCTATGAGGTTCATGGCATCAAGCGGCGTGCTTCGATGTTCAATACGCAGCGCGTTGATCACATTTATGAGGACCCGCATACCGATAATGCTCGCTTCAAACTGCATTATGGCGATCTAACTGACACTTCGAACCTCACACGCTTGATCCGCGATATCGAGCCGGACGAGATTTATAATCTCGGCGCGCAGAGCCATGTGGCCGTGTCGTTCGAGGCGCCCGAATATACCGCTGACGTTGATGCGATTGGCACGCTTCGTATCCTCGAAGCTGTTCGCTTTCTCGGCCTCGAAAAGAAGACCCGTTTTTATCAGGCTTCGACCTCGGAACTCTTTGGCTTGGTTCAGGAGATCCCGCAGCGGGAAACGACCCCCTTCTATCCCCGCTCTCCATATGCTGTGGCGAAGATGTATGCCTATTGGATCGCCGTTAACTATCGCGAAAGCTATGGCATGTATGCCTGTAACGGCATCCTCTTCAATCACGAGTCGCCGCGCCGTGGTGAAACCTTTGTGACGCGCAAGATCACGCGCGGTCTTGCGAACATCGCGCTTGGACTTGAGCAGTGCCTCTACATGGGCAACATCGACAGCCTACGCGACTGGGGCCATGCCAAGGACTATGTCCGCATGCAATGGATGATGCTCCAGCAAGACGCGCCGGAGGATTTCGTGATTGCCACCGGCGTTCAATATTCGGTGCGCGAGTTCATTCGGTGGACGGGCAAAGAACTTGGTCTAACCATCGAGTTCAGCGGCGAAGGCATCGATGAAATCGGGACCGTCACCGCGATCGAGGGGGATCTTGCCCCGAACGTCAAAGTGGGTGATGTCGTTGTCAAAGTCGACCCGCGTTATTTCCGACCCGCCGAAGTGGATACACTTCTTGGTGATCCCACCAAAGCCAAGGAAAAGCTCGGCTGGGTTCCTGAAATCACCGCTCAGGAGATGTGCGCCGAGATGGTCGCAGAAGACCATAAGTCCGCACGGCGTCTCAAGCTCCTTAAAGAACACGGGCTCGAACTCCCCGTCAGCTTAGAGGGTTAAGGATGCACTACGACCTCAAAGGTAAACGCATCTGGGTGGCTGGCCATCGTGGCATGGTTGGCGGCGCTGTTGTCCGTCGTCTCCAACAGGAAGACTGCGAGATCATCACCGCAGGCCGTGATGTTGTCGATCTGGTGAACCAAAAGGCGGTTCACGACTGGATGGCCGCGAACAAGCCCGACGCGATCATCCTTGCTGCAGCGAAGGTCGGCGGCATTCATGCCAACAACACCTACCCTGTGGATTTCCTCTACGAAAACCTCATGATCGAGGCGAATATCATCCATGCCGCCCATGAGGCGGATGTGGAGCGCGTCCTCTTCCTCGGCTCGTCCTGCATCTACCCCAAATTTGCGGAACAGCCGATCCGCGAGGATAGCCTCCTGACTGGACCACTCGAACCCACAAATGAGTGGTATGCCATCGCCAAGATCGCCGGCATCAAGCTGATCCAAGCCTACCGCAAGCAATACGGCCGCGATTGGATTTCGGCCATGCCAACCAATCTTTATGGTCCCGGCGATAACTACGACCTCGAAAACAGCCACGTCCTCCCCGCCCTCCTGCGCAAGTTCCACGAAGCCAAAGAGCGCGGTGATAAGGAAGTTGTGGTCTGGGGCACAGGCTCACCCCTGCGCGAGTTCATGCACTGCGATGACCTGGCGGATGCGCTGGTGTTCTTACTGAAGAACTACTCAGGGTATGAGCATATAAATGTGGGATCGGGCGAAGAGGTTTCCATCAAAGAGCTCGCTGAGATGATCAGAGATATCGTCGGCTTCGAAGGGGAATTGGTTTGGGATTCGAGCAAGCCCGATGGGACACCGCGGAAGCTTTTGGATAGTAGCCATCTGAATACCAGTGGCTGGAACAATAACCGCCCGCTGAAGAAAGGCGTGTGCACTACCTATGAAGGTTTACAGCGCCATGTCCGATGAAAATCTAAATCATGCTACCTATCAAGTATTAGGCGTACCAATAACGGCAGTAAATCTGCAAACTGCTGCGGATCAAATTTTTAGTTGGGCCGTCGATAAGAAAGCTAGGTACGTAGGATGTCGAGATGTTGCAAGCTTGATGTCTATGGCAGAAGATCCTGCTCTTCTCAAAATTGCAAATCTAGCTTCGATGAACACACCCGACGGTATGCCGATAGCTTTACTCGGTAGAATGCACGGCCATGATGTCGAAAGGACCTGCGGTCCAGACCTGATGGAAAAGTTGCTAACTGATCAGTCCTATCAAGAGCTAAGACATTTCTTCTACGGAGGCAAAGAAGGTATCGCTGCACAGCTAGCGCAAAGATTTCGAGATGAAGGCGCCAACGTGGTTGGCATTTATTGCCCGCCCTTTCGTAGATTGACCGAAAAAGAAGATAGGGACGTTACTCAATGTGTCCTAGAAAGCAAAGCTGATATAGTTTGGGTTGGCATTTCATCGCCAAAGCAAGATATTTGGATCGCAGAACACCTAGAGAAGCTACCCTTAACAATGATAGGTGTAGGGGCAGCTTTCGATTTTCACTCGGGAGCGGTCAAACGCGCACCGCTCTGGATGCAAAAAAGTGGGCTTGAATGGCTACATCGTTTTTCTCGCGAACCAGGGCGACTTTGGCGCAGGTATCTAATTCTAGCACCAAAATTTCTAACAAAAGTCATCTGGGGTTACAGACCGTGTCGGACTAAGGCCAATGACAAAGATCAAATATCTCTCCCAGGTGATCACAAATGAAAAAGGTTCTACCACTCTTAGTGGGGCAGAGCTTCGCGAGTGGAAGCGCCTTCCTCACAGGTATTTTTGTTGCGCGCAGTCTAGGAATCGAGAGTTTTGGTATTTTTGCTATACTTGCACTATTTGCCGCATTGATGCAAAATATTCAGAGGGCATCAATCGGGACCCCTTACGCAAGCATCACCCCAAAGCTATCTGAGGCAGATCGCCCTGAATTCTTATCTTTCACTCTTTTTATACAAGTAAGTTTTATTTTATCTATAGTGTTTCTAATACTTGCAGTCTGGATAACACCTGCAACGCATCGAGCTCTCGATCCATATAGTAAACATTTCCCAATGCTAATTGTGATGGTGATTTTCTACCAATTGCATGAGTTCGGCCGACGCTATTACATAACCAACCTTGATCTCGTGACAGCGATGTTCATGGACATACTGAGGTACATCCCTCAGATTGCTGGCGTGCTGATCATCTCAATGTTTCAATTAGCTGATACGCTTAACAGCGTTTCCGGCTATCTAGCAGTGTTGACCTTGAGTGCCGCAATCGGAACACTTCCTGCATTACCAGTTCTAAAAATCAGATATCAGCATAGAAATAGAATATTAGCACAGAGCAAAGAGTTCTTAACCTTCTCCCGGTGGATGTTTGCGAACACATTGACACAATGGCTAAGCGGCGATTTCTATTTCTTTTTGACTGGCGCTCTTCTTGGACCAATTGCCGTAGGTGGTTTAAAAGCAGCACAAAACCTTGTAGGAATTGCACATATATTCTTCCAAGTTACCGAAAGCTATCTACTACCGCGACTATCTGCGATGATTTCAACGAATGGACTTCCAGCTGCACTTCACCTGTTCAAACAGGTCACAGGAATAACTCTTATGGGAACACTAATTCTAACCACCCCAATGATGATATCGCCCCAATTTATGATGAATAGTGTATTTGGTGAAGGCTATGTCGAGCAAAGTTACGTTCTCCGATTTTTCGCAATAGGCTATTCAATGAATTGCATATCAGTATGCCTAAAAATTTTCCTCAACGCCCTAAGTAAACCCAATTTAGTATTTGCAGCAAATGCAATAAGCGCTGCAATCTCAATTGGCTCTAGCTACATACTAATCATTAAATTTGGATTACCTGGAGCTGTAACTGGAATTTTTATTTCATTCATAATAAATTTTTGCATTCTCTCAGTATTATTTTCAAGGCAAAGCAACTGATGCGAAATATCGTTCTCATTGTGTATTATGCAGCCCTACAATTCATTCCTATGCGGCCGTTTCCAGGCTCCACATTCGGCTACATACTAAGACGTTGGGCTCTATCCAAATTAGCTGAATATTCCGGAAAAAATGTCGTGGTGAAGTCACGAAGCTACTTTGGTGATGGAAGGCGCCTCACAATAGGTGATAACTCACAATTAGGCCAAGGAAGCCGGCTTAATGGGCGCATAATAATTGGATGCAACGTATTGATGGGTCCAGACGTTATCATAATGGCAACCAGTCACGGCCATACGCGAACTGACATTCCGATCATAGCACAAGGAGAAGCGGAGGAACGTCCTGTGAAGATTGGTAATGATGTTTGGATTGGAACCCGATCCATTATACTTCCCGGCGTATCAATAGGCGACCATTCAATTATCGGTGCTGGCAGCATTGTCACCAAGAGTTTCCCTGCTTACTCTGTAATTGGCGGCAACCCGGCACAGTTAATCCGAAGTCGAAATTCTTTAACCCAACTGAGATAAGACTACAAAGAGAGAATAGCACAATGTTTTATGACTCCAAAGAACGGCTGCGACTTGGGTTGAGGGATCTTTATTACTACGGACAAAGCATAAGAAATGTTAGTGGAAAAAATCGCCAAATTTTCCTATGCAATTCATTTCCTAAATCAGGCACACATATGCTTTCACAGATAATTCAATCCGTGAATACTGTAAATTATTGGAATGACATAGTATCTGTTCAATCGCTTTCTGGGAATATGAACTCGTGCAATCACATAAAATGGAAAATTGGATCTGCTCCCAACAATTCTATTGTTCGCAGTCACCTTTTTTGTGACCCAATAATCAACGATATTCTGGATAGGAATGGCGCAGTGAAGTTCTTCATATACCGTGACCTACGCGACGTTGCTGTTTCCCACGCCCGTTGGGTACTTAATGAACCACGCATTTTTTTACACAAAATCTATAAGTCGTTCGAAAATTTTGATGATTGCTTAATGGCATCAATCAGAGGGTTGCCACTCGGTAACCCGACCTTTAACAACAGCAGCCAACCCAATATTGGTGAAGATTTTAAACGTTGGCGTGGCTGGTTAGACCAAACAGATACTTACTCAGTCAAATTCGAAGATTTGGTAGGCGAGCGTGGAGGGGGGAGAGAAAAGGAACGCCTCAAACACGTCAGGGCTGTGCTTGAAAAACTTGGCATCCCAACAATAAGCGATGAAGACTTGAAACCTTATCAATCGATGAACATGAACCCAGAAAACTCTCATACTTTCCGAAAAGGAAATAAAGGTTCGATTGGTGGATGGCGCAATACATTCAAACCAGAACACATAACTGCATTCAAAACCATTGCTGGTGAGTTGTTGATCGAACTCGGCTACGAAGACAATTACAATTGGTGAAATATCAAAACTCAATAACCTAAGCAGCATAACGGGTTCATTTTTCATGAAGATACTACTTTCAGCATATGCATGCTATCCTGGCCGCGGGTCGGAAGATGGTGTTGGCTGGCAATGGGCTGTGGGCCTTGCAGAACTTGGTCACGAAGTTTGGATTATTACACGAGATGATCAAACTAAGAGGCGTGCGATCGAAAATTTTTTGAGTTCTCGCCCAGATTTGGAAGCAAGGTTGCACCCTCACTATTTCGATTTCGGCACAAACCATGGCAACACTATGCCTTATCAACGGTTTGAACAGTTTCATTTCATACACTGGCAGCTTAGAGTTCTACCCGAAGCGCAAAAGCTTGAAGCTACTCATGACTTTGACCTTGTCCATCACATTACATTTGGCACAGTAAGGTTTGCCAGTTGGCTTTGGAAATTAAAAAAACCCTTTATTATAGGTCCACTTGGTGGCGGTGAAACCGCACCTTGGCGATTAAGAATTGGATACAGTAGAATTGGGCATTTGAAAGAATTAGCACGAGATGCTTCCAATGCTTTCATCCGTTTCGACCCCACAGTACAACAGATGCTCAAAAATGCTGACGTAATTATGTGTAAGACAGCAGAAACGCTTTCATACATTCCCCAAAAATATCGACACAAAAGTATAACAAAAATAGAAATAGGGATAGATCAAGAAAATATTCGAGATTGCACGACAGACACTCTTTGTGAAAAAAACAAACTTAGGCTTTTATACGTTGGCCGCCTAGTTCATTGGAAGGGTGTAAATTTTTCCCTAGCTGCATTAAAGCGAGCAAAGGACCTTGGTGCGAATTTTGAATTTACAATTGTTGGAAAAGGCGACGAACTAAATCAGCTCCGTTCACTCGCTAAGTTGCACAACATCGAGCGGCAAATAAATTGGAAAGAGTGGGTTTCTAAAAGCGAACTTACAAGGATTTATGATGATCATGATGTGCTTTTGTTCACGAGTCTTCATGACTCTTCAGGAAATGTGATTATGGAGGCGCTTTCACGCGGCTTGCCCGTTTGCAGTCTCGACCTTGGAGGTCCAGGGGCTTTACTTTCAGACGATGTGGGATGGCTAATTCCCATCAATAAACGCAGTGTAAATCAAATTTTAGATCACACTGCCGAAACTATTCAGAGAATCTGCAGAAACCCTGACGAAATAAATAATCGCAAAAAAAATATCCCTGAATACTTATCAAGGCGCTCATGGATCGATGCTATTGAAAATGCTTACAGAGAATCACTTGCGATGCTAAAAAATAAAACGCGAATATAATTTTCGAGAAAATCTAGTTGACCAACACCTTCTCACCAGTACGAATCCCGAACGGCAATGACTCATTTTTAACGAAGTCAAACCGATGGGCATTAATTATGGCGATTGCTTTTCCTTACAATGCAATCTCTGCTATGCATTCAGGGTTGTTACTACTTGTCTTATCCTCATTTGGCATATTGAACTGCTTCAACGTAGGTTTACCTCGGATAAGGACCTTATGGTTTTTCCTAGGAGCAATCCTTCTCACCACCATCTTTAGCTTCTACAGTGAATACCCGAGTTATATTATAATATCTCACGCCAACCATTTATGGCAATATTCTGTTCTTTTAATCGGACTCACTGCGCTTATGCAATACAATGACCCTATTAATGACTTCCTGAGATCTAAAGTTATTATATTTATATTTGGCATTGGTTCCCTTATATCGTGTATAGTAAGCTATAGTAAGAATGGCTACTTTACTGAATACACCCCCAATCTTATATTCTTTCTCATTGCTATGTTCATTGGACCACGGGGGAGAAGCTTGAGAACTACATTCATCGGAACAATGTTCCTATGCTTTATCATTTTATCACCACGCTCCAGCCCTACATTAACGGTTACATTCCTCATCATACTTTCATTTTTTAGCATACACGACACCATAATTAAGATATTGTCTTTATCGATAATCTTTGTGCCAATTTATATCTACCTAGATTTGGATATCTCCCAACTCAATACACTATCAATTATAGATTTCAATTCATATATTCGCGCTGATTTTATTCGAGGAGCAATGTTCACCCTTAAAGATAATTTACTTACAGGTGTTGGGTTTGGCCCAGCTTATCGACCAATAAATTTTTCGTATCTCTCTGACCACCCCTTGCTTAATCAAGTCAGTGAAATGCAACGCGTCTCAAATCACCATTCAATTTTCGACGTAGCTTATCGCTTAGGTATTCCAGCAACAATCCCACTAATTTATGAAATATTCATTGCTCCGCGCCTAAGTGGAAACGATAGCTCATTGAAGTTTCTGATGATTTCTCTTGCTCTTGGACTTTCTGTGAATGCTTGGTTCGAAAACCAAGCTCAACTTCCATTAATGGCGTTAATCTCAGCTACAATCATTTCAAGTCGCAATAGACAATCAAAAACGCTAATTTAATTAAAATCGGAGCGCGTGCGGCTCGGAGCGTTACTATTAAACCAACAATCAATGAACCAAACCTCTAGCTTATTTCGTAAACGTGTTATGTTTGGTTGTGAACTGGCCCCTTTTCAACTGGACACGTGGGCATAACCATGGAGGCTTAGGCATATGCCTGAGCACGTGCTTATGTCTGATATAGAAATCATCACGTATGGCGGTCGTCGCCTTCGCTGGAATGCGGCCGTGAAGCTGCGCATTGTCGAAGAAACATTGGACGATTGGGTCAGCATTGCTGTTGTCGCGCGCCGAAAAGGCGTTGCCCCCAATTTGATGTATCGTTGTCGCAGGCTTATGCTGTAGGGAGGAAATGTTGCCGTGTCAGAGGACGTGTCGTGACAAGCAACAAGGTGGTCAGACAGATGGAAGAGCGCATCCATGAGCTGGCACGCCAGCTCGGCCGCAAAACGCTTAAGGCCGAGATCCTGCGCGAGGTTTAGACAAGTCACGCTCAAAAAAAACAGATCTTGCACTTGCGGTCGCCTCTGAGGGGAGATTTCCAGTGAAGGTCGTTGCCGAAACGCTGGTGTGGCCCGCTCGAACTTGATTGACAGGTTGAACAACAGGGCGCAGCCGCGGCGGGGCTACTATAAAGCACAAGACGCAGCTTTGGTGCCGCTGATCACTACGCTGGTGGCTGCCCGACCCACCTATGGCTACTGGCGGATTACAGCAAGTCTGAACCGGCAGCTGCGCTCGGAAGGGTTGTCGACCGTCAACCCTAAAAGGGCTTATCGCATCATGGAGGCGCTCAACCTACTTCTGGCACGGAAATACAAGGAGCGTCCTGAGCATGTTCACGACGGCAAAGTCATCGTCATCCGCTCAAACCTGCGCTGGTGAAGCGATGGCTTTGTGTTCACTTGCTGGAACGGAGACATCGTCCGTGGCGCCTTTATCATCGATGCGCATGACTGTGAATTCATCGCTTGGCGCGCTGTTGTGAGCGCAGGGACCAGTGGCTCCGACATCCGCGACATTATACTCGAGACCGTGGAGCGCCGATTTGGCAATCACTGGGCGCCGTCGGTCATCAAAATGCCGTCTGATAACGGCTCGCCCTATATCGCTAAGGACACGCAGATATTCGCCCGCCAGCTGGGCCTGAAGCCCTGCTTCACGCCCGTCCGGAGCCCGCAGAGCAACGGCATCTCGGAGGCATTCGTCAAGACATGGAAGCGCGATTACGTCCAGGTGACGCCACTAGCGGACGCCCATGCAGTTCTTGGATTGATCGGCGCTTGGATTGAGGACTTCAATGACAACCATCCACCTTCAGGGCTGAAAATGCGCTCACCACGCGAGTTCATTGTAGCTCAAACCGCAACCGCCTGAGTGTCCAGTCAAACGGGGGCAAGACCAGGGATTTGCGCCAACACTAAAGCGGCGCGTAAAAAAAACTTACTTCAAGGCAACAAGAGCGGCTCAAGCCGAATTTTCTCAACGCTGTAAAATGCAGGAGCTTTTATTATCAATACAGTTAAAAAACGACCAAATCACCCCTTATTCAGCCTTCCATAGCGCGACCAGGAGCCAGTATTTTGATCCCGAGCCTCATACCTCCCAGTCTCAACGAGGTAAGCCAAACTTGGTTGGAGCAAGTGCTGAATGTTGGCGGTGAGTTGCCTTCATTCGATCTCCTGCCAATTGAGGCGAACAACAGCAGCATCGCCCGTCTGATCTTCGCGGATGTTCCACCAACGGCGATCATCCCCAAGACCTGCATTCTCAAACTTTGCCCAACCGGTCATGCGTTTCTGGGTGCTTCTGAGGTGAACTACTATAGACGCGATTATGTTGATCTAGCCGACGCTCCTATTCCTCGCTGTTATCATGCGGTTGGTGCTGACATGGCAACTTCGGAGAGTATCGGTCAGGGATATGCCCTGTTTCTGGAAGACTTGGGCAGGGGCTTTGTCGACAACAAGCCTATCAAACCCGATGAAGCACACGCAGAGGCGCTCGGCCGTGCGCTCGGAAAATTGCATGCCCATCATTGGGGATTGCTCGGCGACCCTGAGGGTCCGCATGATCTGGAAACTGATTTTGAAAGGTTTCTCGCGCATGTTTCAAAAGGGTTGGGCCCAATCCTTGATGCGCTCGGGGATACGCTCGATGCTCCTTCGAGGGCCAGGTTGCGAAAGGTCTTCGATACAGACGCTGACCGCATGTTGCAGCGCGCGATGACGGTGAATGGAGTTACGCTTGTCCATGGCGATCCAAACCCCACCAATGTGCTTACCCCTATAGCGCGACCGATAGGTCCCCTGCCCCTTTACCTGATCGATCGGCAGCCTTTCGAATGGTCTCTTCGACTTTGGCTCGGCGCGTCAGACCTCGTCTATGCTGCCGTGCCCTTTTGGAGCGTAGAAGATCGGAGAGCGCTTCAGAGGCCCCTGCTGCTGAACTATCACCAAGAGCTTTTGGCAAATGGCGTCGAGGCTTATACTTTGGGCGACCTAGAAGAAGACTGGAGGGCTTGCGCCTGTATCGCTGCGTTTACTGCAATTGAATGGGGCAGCGATCCCAGTTCGCTCAAAGACATGAGATGGCTGTGGGAGGCACAACTTCGAAACGCTTTGAGCTTGATTGAAGACTGCGATGCAGGTGTCGAATTGTCCTGACGATCACGGCATGAGAGGTCGGCTGTAACCGTTCTCTGATCATGACTGGTTGGGTTTCGGTCTTACGCTCGTAAGACGCCGCCAAGTGATGATGCGAATGCCCCGTCTCGCGCGGAAGTCATAAGCGTCACCCTGATCAAAAGAACCCGCGCATCTCGCTATCACTCAAAAGCTAGAAGAGCGTCAGATCGCGATGAATTCTGCAACTCGCTATAGGGGCAGACATCGGCTTCGAAGGGCACGTGCCGGCGACGAAACTGCGTGTCTTCCATCACACATGGCTGGCTTATCCGGTCCATGCGGAAATGTCGGAAGTCAGCACGCGCAGGGTCCCAAGCCACAAGATACCAAAGGGGCGGCAGGATCAGCATGGCTTGCGGCTCGACCTCGCGTTGGGTCTCCTGCCCTTTCGCATCGCGATAGGTGAACCGAATAAAATGCCGATTGAGAAACGACCTTTCAAAAGCAGGGAGCAAGTCTGGGTCCATTCTGCCCAAATCCGTCAGATCCTGAAGCGGCGATAGCTTGCCGACATGCAGGCAATCTAGAAAGTTGCGCAGATCCTTCACTTTGTCAGAAGGCAGAGATTTTTCGATTTTAGACAGCCCCGCATCAGCGAGTTCGGAAAACGGGAGGTTCCCGGCGGCCCGCATCGCCGCGACACCGATCAAAAGCGCGAAGACTTCCGGCACCGTCAGCCTCGCCTTGGTTTGAACTGACTGCGGATCGAGTTGGAGCCCGCCACCGCGGCCGACATCGGAATGGATGACAAATCCCTCGTCGCGTAAGGCAGAGATATCGCGCAGCACGGTTCGGCGTGAGGCGCCAACCTCATCGGCAAGGGCATCAACCGTGGTTGTCCCGTTGCGGCGAAGGCTGCGCACAATGGCGTCATGTCTGAGTTTTTGGTTCATGTGATGAGCCTAGCAAGAATGGTGACAAATTCTGGCACCATTTTGATTTATACGGAGTTCAGCAACAAAACAAAAGGAGATTGCGACATGGAACGAACTGCAGTGAACCCTTGGGATTGGTCGATCAAGCTGGGTTACAATCAGGCGGAAGTCATCGATGGTGCCACACGGCAAGTGATCTGTGCGGGCCAGACCGCTGTTGATGAGCGAGGGAACCCGCAGCACCACGGAGACATGCGCGCACAGATTAATCTGGCGCTCGACAACCTCGAGGCAGTTCTAAAGGGCGCAGGCATGACGCTCGGCAATGTCGTCAAGCTCGGGGTCTACGCCACGGATGTTGACGAGGCTCTGAAGAACTTCGACTTGATGGGAATGCGGTTTGGCCCGCACCAAGTGGCCCCACCGATGACGCTTCTCGGTGTGACACGTCTCGCGATCCCCGGGCTCCTCTTCGAAATTGAAGCGACAGCGGCCGCCTAAAGCGGATAAAAGCGGCCTTTGAATTGTTGAAACTCTTTGGCCGCTTCTATCGCTCTCATGCTAGTTGGATTTCGTAAATCCAAAGCGATATACCAGCGGCCCTTGCTGCGAAGCTGCGGACTGCGATGTTGGCTAGGGTCAGGATGCATTGATTTCGGCTGCGCCACGTGATTCACGGCTCCGAACACGGAGCGGTGAAATGAGTGACCTTTACTGGCTGAGTGATGCGCAGATGTCCAAGCTGGAACCCTTTTACCCAAAGTCCCATGGTAAGCCCAGGGTTGACTACAGGAGAGTGTTGAGCGGCATAATATTCATCAACCGCAATGGCTTACGGTGACGTGATGCGCCTGCAGAGTATAGACGGCACAAGACCCTTTATAGCCGATGGAAGCGGTGGAGCGAGAAAGGCACCTTCGCCCGGATGCTTCGGGAGCTGGCCGATCAGGGCGGTAGGACTGACATCCTGATGATCGATGCGACGCATCTGAAGACACACCGGACCGCCTCAAGCCTGGGGTTGAAAAAAGGGGGCGTGGCCACCTGATCGAGCGCACCAAGGGCGGGATGAACTCGAAACTGCACGCGGTGACCGACGCGGCTGGCCGCCCGCTGCGGATGTTTCTTACTGCCGGCCAGCTGAGCGATTAAATCGGCGCGCGGGCACTGCTGGACGGCCTTCCTCCCGCTGAACACATGCTCGTGGACCTTGGATACGATGCGGACTGTTATCGCGTAGCCCTTGAAGGCAAGGGGATCACGCCGTGCATCCCTTCACGAAAGAGCCGCAAGTTTCCGATCCCGCATGAAGAAGCCCGATACCGCAAGCGCCATAAGATCGAGAACAGCTTCGTCTAGCTAAAAGACTGGCGTTGCGTCACAACACGCTTCAACAGAACTTCCTGTCAGTATGCGCTTTGGCTGCTGTCATCATGTTCTGGTTATGAATCCTGACCCTAGTTTGTGTCACTTAGAACAAGCTAAATGCCATACTCAGTTTAACGTCTAAATGTATGATTTTCTAGGGTACTAGCTTGATACTTCCTCGCTCGCCCTTGGCGGCTAAATTGGCCTAGGCCTTCCCTAGGCCCCTCGCCATCACTTTGGCTCGCGACGAAGGATCATCTGAAGACCATACTTCGCAGGGTCACGCCCATTGGCATCAGAGACCGCTCAAACTGATCTTGGACTGATCGGCGCGCGGATCGAGGCTACAACGACAACCATCGACACTCAGGGCTGAAAATGCGCTTACCACGCGAGTTCATCACAGCTCAAACCGCCCCGCCTGAGTGTCCGGTCAAACGGGACAAGACCTGGAGCATGCAACGTCACCTTGGACCTGAACCGCTTCCCGAAGCTCTAGCGTTTCGCCGTGACAATATCACTTATAGGGATTGCTATACCCCCTAGCCCTCTTCCTGAGTTTTTTGGGCCGCTACACTTCTTGGTTTAAATACATACGTACTTCTCGCTCGAAATGCTTTATACTGAGTAGATCCAAAGCAGTATCCGGGTCAATTTCCGCTGATGCGTAGTGACACGTTAGGAACTTCAATGACATCAGCCCAACGCAACCCATTGACCCGCAAGCTCTCGGCCTTCGTCGCTCTCTCGGACGTCGAACTCGCTGTGCTTGAAGGACTTCACAAGCGTCGCCGCTCATTCGTCGCAGGACGTGATTTGGTGCATCAGGGCCAAGCGGCTCATGCTGCCTACATTCTGTCGTCAGGTTGGGTCTGTTCTTACAAGCTCCAAGCCGACGGAACCCGTCAGATCGTGGATTTCCAGTTACCGGGAGATTTTCTAGGATTGCGCAGCGTCTTGCTGCGCACTTCAGACCACAGTTTCGAACCCATCGTCGACATCGAGGCGGCTGAAGTGCTGGAGAGCGACCTTCTCGATGCGTTCGAACAGACGCCGCGCCTCGCGACCGCCATCCTTTGGGCGGCATCGCGTGACGAGGCTATGGTCGTTGAACATCTCGTCGGCATAGGCCGGCGTGATGCGGAGACCCGCATAGCGCATTTCCTGCTGGAACTAAAATCGAGGCTTACGCTCCTTGGAATAGGTAGCAAAGAAGGATTCGACTGCCCTCTAACGCAGTATCACCTCGCCGATGCACTGGGGTTGAGTGCGGTCCATGTGAACCGCATCTTGCGCCAGCTTCGCGAGAATGGACTGGTAACCTTCCGGGACGGCCGTGTCGCGTTTCACGACTATAGTAGACTGGTGGACCTCGCCGAGTTCGACCCGACATATCTGGACCAGACCGGGCCGCTCCTCAAATAGAAGGGCCGCCTTCCGATGCTCTGAAGGCGGCCCCAAGTATTACCATCATACGATGGTGTTTAAGAAAGGGCGTGGGTGGCAGCGTCGAGTTCCTTGTTGGTCTCGGCGTCGTTATTGGCAGTGTTTGCCTTCTCGGCTGCTTGGTAATGCTTCAGAGCAGCGTCTTTCTTCGGGCCGGAGGGCGCTTTGTCCCAGGCGGCTTTGACGGATTTCATCTTGTCGGCAGTCTTGTTCTGTCCGGGTGTCATTGGGGTGGTCCTTTCATGGACGGTCGGAGAATAAGAAGCGTGCAGACACTCAAACCTGCTTGGGCTTGGCATTTCCGCGCGCTTCTCGGGTTCTCAGAAAAATGCACAACCGATTATTCGGCGGCACGACTCATTTAGCCCGCGTCGGCGCTTCGCTGCACTTACGCAGGTAAGCCCTTGCGCCTTTAGCTGGTCGTATGCCTCTGCGCTTCTCAAGTGATCACAGTTTGCTGATGAGAAATCCTCAGCCAAAGGTGGTCGTCGTTTAGATAGGTTGAGGCACAGAGGGCTTTGTAAATAGACACATCGGGTTTCTCTGCTGAAACGCGATAGGTAAGAATGGCGATGTCCCCACATCTCATCACGCGCCGCTCGGTCATGATAACGGAGCGCCAACCAGTCCTTTCAAGAAGGTGAGTCCAGATCTGGTCGCCTTGGAGGATACCGGGCGGATAAGGAAAAACCATGACGGCGTTGGTCGCTGTTGTTGCGCGCGCGTTGTGGGCGCCACTGGTCCAGAAGTGTTCCTCCATTTCCCACAGTATTCCCTGTTCACCTGGAGTAAGTGTACCAGACCTGTGCGCTTCATGTGACGGTCTACTGTCGGCCGCGGATGATACAGTCATTCTCCTACCCCCGCCCCACTAATGATAATCAACTGGAATAGAAGGGCGATAATAGCGAGCACCGCCCAGAACGCTCCGCTCGTCCCGGGCCGGTCCCCGGTCCTTGTAGTGGCCGCGCGCTTCAAGCTCCCAGACGCCCGACCTGCGGGAAGCAACTGGCTCAGCTCTCGTGCGACACTGCTGTGATCGCTTTCGAGTGAGGGTACGTCCAGAAATTGGGCAAATAGCGCGCCCAAGCGTGCCTGCGCGGCGTCCTGCCCCAGCATGACCAGTTCATCGGTTTCTTTCCATGGATCAAGGCCGAGCCTCGCGAGCATGGAAAGAACGGTCACAGCATAGCCGTTCCGGTCCTCACCTACGGAGGCATGAAGAAAGCGATCAAACTCTTGCGGGTGTGGTTTGAGAACATTTGGGGCTGCCATCGTAAATCCTTTCGGCGTTTGCAGGAATGCAGATCATTCCTGTTTTCTAAAGGATATGCGCGGTTCGACCTCCTAGCCCTTACACAGGTCAGTGCGCGCGTCTGCCCGCGAAAAGATCATAACCGTCACTGAACTCAGGACTAACATACGTCAGCGCCGGTCCGACGATCCCAAGATAAAAGACACTAAATCGTGTAGCTGGTCAGGCCAGGGCTCCAAGGTTCCCTAGACAGTTCGAAGCTACGAAGTTTACGGAGATCAAATATGACGATGCGGTGGACTAGATCGACGGTTACTTTCTTGAATCCGTTTACCTTACCGGGCTTTCCAGAAAGTTTGCCTGCGGGCGACTACTTTCTTCTCGTCGAAGAAGAACTCATTCAAGAGCTGAGCTTCGAGGCCTATCGCCTGAAGACGACTTTTCTGACGGTGCATGGAAAGAAAGGCTCGGGACGAACAGAGTTACGGGCGGTTTCTGCCAGCGACCTGCAAGATGCGCTGATCCGAGATTTCCGCACAAACGAGACGAACAATCATAGAAAAACAGCGCTTTCTGCGCAGGAGGACTTGAAATGAATACTCCCAAATGGCTCAAACCCGGCTTCTATGGCACCGTGATCGGCGCCGCTCTTGTCGGCGTAGTAGGTTTTACCTGGGGCGGCTGGGTGACTTCCGGGACCGCGAATGACAGGGCGATGGCGATGTCGCATGACAATGTCATCGCTTCCATGGTGCCGGTTTGTCTTGAGATGGCACGGTCCGACCCAGCACGGATGGAAAAGCTTGAAACGATCCGGGCCGCCTCGGCCTACCAAAAGCGCGATGCTCTCATAGCCGCTGGCTGGGCGACGATGCCGGGAACCGATGTACCGGACCGCGGCATTGCCCAAGCCTGCCTGCAGGAACTGAACCTATGAGGTCATACTGTTCAGGGTCGACGAAGTTATCGCGCGAAACGGGTCGCACCGTCAAACGAGCGAACCACACATCACACCGAGTGCGAAAACCGAGGTAGGAGCTTGCGATGCCTTCTGATGACAATGGACCGGAAGATCGTGGACCTTGGAAAAACAAGCAGACCCGCGTTCCCCCAGAGGTTGAGGCAATTTTGAGGCGGGGCCGAGATCGGCTGCACGGTATCCTTCCGGATGGTCCTCCACCGGTGAAGCGTCTTGTTATCGGTGCTGCTATTGCACTTGCCGCGTTTGGGGCGTGGACCTCCTACTATACGGTGCCGAGCGACTCCGTTACGATTGTTCAACGGTTCGGGAAATATGCAGCGGAGGTCCCTCCCGGGCTGCACTTCAAGATCCCGTTCGGCATCGACGTGACCACGTTGGTCCCGGTCAAGCGCCAACTGAAACAAGAGTTCGGGTTCACAACTCCGGGGGCAACTGATCCCTATCAGAGTCCGACGGACGGTCGCCGCGAGACCGAGATGGTGACTGGCGATCTAAACGCCGCACTCGTGGAATGGGTGGTGCAGTACAGGATTTCCGAACCTCGGAAATTTCTGTTCGAGGTGCGTGAGCCGAGCGCAACTTTGCGTTACGTCTCAGAGTCTGTCATGCGCGAAGTGGTGGGAGACCGCACAGTCGACGAGGTAATTACCGTCGGGCGCCAAGAAATCGAAAGCGAAGCCCTCCAGAAGATGCAAGCGCTCGCGACCAAATACGCGATGGGCATCAGCATCGATCAGGTGCAGCTGAAGAATATCAATCCGCCCCAACCCGTCCAGGCCTCCTTCAACGAGGTCAATCAGGCGCAGCAAGAGAAGGAGCGGATCATCAACGAAGCCCGCCGCGATTATAACCGCATTATACCTCTGGCCGAAGGCGAAAAGGACCAGAGGATCCGCGAAGCCGATGGGTATCGCTCAAGGAGGATCAATGAAGCGGAGGGCGATGCGGCACGGTTCACGGCTCTACTGACGGAATACCGGCTGGCGCCCGAAGTTACACGGCGCCGGATCTACATCGAAACCCTTCAGGATGTTCTGCCGGGAATCGGCTCCAAGATCATCGTTGACGGGTCCACGGCAAGCATTCTCCCACTTTTGAACCTAGATCGACAAACAGGAGAGCAACGATGAAGTCCCTTTCGCTTCTTGCCTCGGGTATCGCTCTTGCGGGGTTTTTTACTGCGTCTTCCGCCGTCTACACCGTCGGCGAGGTCGAACAGGCCATCATTACCCAGTTCGGCAAGCCTGTCGGTGCACCGATTACTGAGGCTGGCCTCAAGTTAAAACTCCCCTTTGTTCATGAGGTTAACCGGATCGATAGCCGAGTTCTGGAGTGGGACGGCTCGCCATCGGACATGCCCACCAAAGACAAGCTCTACATTTCGGTCGATCTCTTCGCGCGCTGGAAGATCACCGATCCTCTGCAATATTTTTTGCGACTTCGAGACGAGCGCAGCGCCCAATCGCGCCTCGATGATATCCTTGGTAGCGAGACACGGAACGCCGTCGCCATGCACGAACTTATCGAAATTGTGCGCACGACCCGGGGCCGGACACCGCTTCAGGACACTCTTCTGACTGACCAGGAGCTTGCACAAGACATTGGTGCGCTAGTTCCAATAACAAAGGGACGTGCGCTGGTTGAGCAGCAGATCTTCGAGGCGGCGGCGGAAAAGGTGCGCGTCTTTGGAATTGAGCTTCTCGACATTCGTTTCAAGCGCATAAACTACAATGAGAGCGTGCGACCCAATATCTATGACCGCATGATCTCGGAGCGCCGACAGATAGCCGAAAGATTTCTGTCCGAAGGCAACGGTGAAGCAGCCCGCATACAAGGCAATAGGGTCCGGGATCTGAACAAGATCCAATCCGAAGCCTATCGCGCCGTCGAGGAAATCCGCGGGGCCGCCGATGCCGAAGCATCAGCAATCTATGCGAACGCCTACAATGTCGATGCAGTTTCAGTCGAATTCTACAATTTCACCCGCACAATGCAGGCCTATGGCGACATGATCTCCGAAGACACAACACTTGTCCTGACGACGGACAGCGATCTGTTCCGGTTCCTGCGAGGCATGCATGGCGAGCCAGACGCTTCCCTGACACCCAGCAGCGTTGCGGGCCCACTTGGCGTGGCGTCAACCGCACGGACCGAGCCAACGCTGAACCCCACGACATCGATCAGCACACAGACTGAGGTCGACGCAGTCCGATAGTTTCATGAAGCAGGGTGTCAAATATGATTTGAGGCTTTCAATTGGACACCCAGGCCATCAAGGAAGGCTGCGTGCCGCTGCTGAGCAATGTTCGACCACATAATTTCCGTGCCCCTAATCTAAGTCAGCACGAGATTTCTGTTTGGCTGGTAAGTGAATAGCTGGACTTGGATCGCGATGATGCAAGGTTCTGCCGTCCCCACGCTCGAGGACGTGATATCCGGCGTCAGATCGCTCAGCAAGGAGGACAACACGCTATGACTTCAGTCAAACATCTTGCCAAGACAGCCTCAGAGACGACCGATCTTGAACGGCGCGTGCTGGCACATGAACGGATTTTGCAGGCCCTGATTGCCTATATGGCCCGAACCGAGCCGCGTTTCGTCGACCACCTGCGAGAACGGTTCGTAGAACCGATGAGATTAACCCTGCGTGAACACGATCATCGTGAAACAGACCACTATGCGGAGGAATTTATTCGCGCGGTGATGCTTCTAGCAGAGGAGCGCATGCCCCTTGAGAAAGAGGCGGCCATTCCCGACAGGCAACCCGCTTCTGCGAAAAGCAAGGGTGGACAGGAAACTTCCATAAACAGACCGCCGTTGCACGGTTCAGTTCAAGTGCGTGAACGAAACGGCATTTGGCAAGTGGAAGTAGATGGCAAATTCCGCGGGGACTACCACCAGAAAGAACATGCTCTTGCCGCAGCGGCTTTAATAAAATTATCCCAAGATGACTAACCGCGATCGCCCAGCAGTCTCTAACGTCTTCCCGCTTCAAGCGGCAGAAAACGAGGGCATGCCATCCAGACCCGATTTCGGAGAAACAACATCGAGCTCCATCTCCTCAAGGCGACGAGCGAGAAAGCTCAGCCCTGGTTCGATGAGGGACAAGACGGCGAGTTGCGTGCCTTTACCCGCAAAGGAAGAACCGACAAGACTGCGCAAAAAGAAGAAAAATGCACTGGCTCGACTGACCTTCGGCCTTATTGTCGTAGCCGGAATAATTGCTTCTATTGCCTTCCCAGTTTTCGCTCAAGACGGCACTGGACCGGTTCCAGACAACGCAGAAGCACGGCACTATGGTGGGGGCTGGGATTGCGATCTTGGTTTTCGGGAGGATGGTGCCGAATGCTTGGCCCTCTACATCCCAGATAACGCATATGCTACTCGGCGGAAATTTGGTTCGGGCTGGGCGTGTAGCCGCGGGTATCAGGAAATCAGTGGTGCGTCATGCGAGGCGACCCGAGTCCCCAAGAACGCCCATTTGCGCACAGCGGGATATGATTGGCAGTGTGATCGCGGATATCGTCAAGATCGAGAAACCTGCGTGCCTATCGACATTCCGGAACATGGTTATCTCACAAAAGAGTCCGGATCCCATTGGGCTTGCGATCGTGGCTTCACAGTTTTGATCGATGCCTCCGATGGTCCGGGTTGGCGTTGCGAATGGAGTTTCGAGGCGGTGGACAACACCCGTATGCCGATCACGCTACCCGCCAACACCCATCTGGCTCGATCCGGAAACCGCTGGCACTGCGACCGGAACTTTCAACTTTCTGGAGGAGTATGCGTTCTTGGACGATAATCCCTCCAGATCTCGCCCAGCCGAGACGGCCGGCATGCGAATACGGATTGGCTGTCGCCTTCGTTACCGGCTGACACAGCCGACGCTCGTCATTGCAATGCTGAATGTACACTATTCGCGGTTCGGCGATATGGAACGTGCCGACTACCTAGTGACACATCCGAGCGTGCCGCTAGAAACCTATCGTGATGGGTTCGGCAACTGGTGCACGCGGATGATGGCTCCGTCTGGGGACTTGACCCTGTCGACCGATGGGATCTTCCGCGACACCGGACTGCCTGATCCGACACTGCCCAAAGCCGAGCAGCACGCAGTTCAGGATTTGCCCTTCGAAACCTTGGCCTACCTTCTTGGCAGTCGTTACTGCGATACTGATCTTCTGTCTGCAGAGGCATGGCGACGCTTCGAGAATACCCCACCTGGCTGGTTACGCGTCCAAGCGATCTGCGATTTCGTGAACTCGCATGTCCGCTTTGATTATATGCAAGCAAGCGCAACCCGAACAGCTTCCGCGACGCTGGCCGAGCGTCAGGGCGTCTGTCGAGATTTTGCCCACCTCGCCATCGCGTTTTGCCGATGCATGAACATTCCAGCGCGTTACTGCGCAGGCTACTTGAGTGAGTTAGGTCAACCAAAGCCTCACCCACTGGACGATTTTGCAGCTTGGATAGAGGTCTTTCTAAGTGATCGCTGGTGGGTCTTCGATCCGAGAAACAATCGCCCGCGCATAGGAAGGATCTTGATCGCACGGGGTCGGGATGCAGCCGATGTGCCTCTGACCCAGACGTTCGGGCCCAATACACTGACGCAATTCAACGTATGGACTGAAGAGTTGACCTGATCTTGGTATCTTTTGCGACTGGACATAGTAAGTCCGACCGCAAGATCCCATATACGTAATGCCGACGCCAAGAGTTCCAGTCCGACATGGACGAGATGCTGTCATCGGACAATTGAAAGATTGATGACATATCCTTCAAGGATCTCCCTGCCCGAGGTTTGGCTGCAATGGATCCGAAGCTTGAGGATATCGCATTGTACCCTGCCAAGGAGACCGTTTCCAAGCCTGCGCGCTTGAGCATACCAGCGGAACCCAAAACATTTGGGAAGTCCACAGACCAAGCGCCTCACATTCCAAAAGGACCTAGACCACCCAAAGCAACAATAGAAACAAGCGAAAGGAATGCACCCATGGAAGAACTGACGAGCAAGACTATCGCGGTTTTCTCCCGTCCATTCACCGTTCCGGGCTTTACCGAGATGCTTCCGGCGGGCGAATACGAGATCGAAACGGAACTTTCGTCTCCACCGGATCAGGTGGACCCCGAAGCTTGGAAAGCTTCGGTCTTTGTAAGGCTTCATCCCCGCATCTCGCACCCAGGACTGGAAAGATTCCTCACTGTTTCCCTTGTGGACCTCGACCAAGCGCGCGCGAGGGACAAGCTGACTGGTAAGGAACTGACAGATTTTTTCGTTGAGGAGATGCTTGCCGACCCGATGATCCGTCTCGTTATGAAGGCGGACGGTGTCTCAGAGGCGCATTTGCGAAATCTTTATTCCCGGCCCGGGTCACAAGAGGCAGACAAAAAGCAGATAGGGCAAGTGGCTCCATCTGAGCCGAGAGATATCCAGGATGGCACGGATGCTCGAACTTCCGGCACAATCTCTAAAAGCTCTTGTCCAGGCATGGGAGAATGACCCCGATGTCGAACCGGTGCGTCGCGATCCATGCTTTTGCATCATTCAAATGGATCGAAGGAGCTGGGTTATGACTGATGAACCTATCAATCTCGATGGGCACAGATCCCTTACCGACCAGCGCGAAACAGAAATACGTCGGCGCCCTGCGAACAGCCAGCCACCCTCTACGCTCCTATCGCAACTTGGCATCAGAGGTCTCAAAGATCAGTTGCAAGCAGGGCCTGCGCCAACGTGGGTCGAAGTTTTGAAGAAATGGCGCTTTCTTCTTGTTTGCTATGCATCGACCCCGGAGGCTCAGGATGAAGGCCTTCAGAAGCTTATCAATCAGGCCCTTGGCGACATGGAACGACTGAGGAAACGCGAGGAGCGGAAATGACGAGCAAGTTTGCGTATGAGGAACTCGAAATTTTGCGCGCGGCAGCCGATGTTGCCGCCGAGCGCGTCTGTTTGAGGTGCAGGTCACGTTTCTTGAGCGAGGGATTTGGTGAGCGCATATGTTCACGTTGCAAGGGGTCTGCCGTGTGGCGTGCAGCACTTTCTGAGGGCAGCGGACTTGGGCGTCGTGGGTCCAGAGGTCGTTTTTCCTAGACGTCGCTGACGCCACTATTCACCCTCAAGCACACTAACTTTTGTCGGCATATGAATTCTGGTTGGCTCGCCCGCATCGGGAGGGCAAAGACATTGCAGGCAAACCTATCGCGACAGAACGGTTCGTTGAACAAAGGATGTGGCTTTAGATTAGCTCAAAGGTGGACCGAAGCGCGCCCTTCTGGTCATTTTTTGCCAACCGCTGACGTCGTCACAATACGCGGGTTCAACGATATTTTTTTCCGCACGGTTCGAAAGCTATGTATCAAGCTCAATCGACACACTGACACTGCTTAAGGGCATAATCAGAAACAACATAGCTAGAATTTTTTCTCTGCGCGACGATACCCAAGGAACACAAGGACGACTAGCGCCCCTCGACAGAGGATTAGGATCTCGGAGGGACTTCGTCGTTCTGGTCGCCGAGGCCTCTTAGACACTAGGCTTGGGAGCCAAGTTCGTATCGGGCTGAGGGTTCATGCGATCCTTCACGTCCTCCGAAAAGCACTTTCGTCTCTTGAAGAGTGCCTATGCGTCGAAGGCAAGGGTATCGACGGTCCCTTTAGTTTTACGTCTAATCACGATCAATCTAGTGCCATTCAGACAAGCCCCTTCGCCCGCTGAAAGACTACTGCGTCCGAGAGCCAAAGTTTGGCGCACCAAGACTGGGCCTGAACGGAGAAAGTAGGACGTGAACGCAGTGAGCACCAACTCGCGGTTCACGACAAGGTCACATCGCCGCAGAGTGTCCAAGGCCTCACTATCTCGGTCTGCCCGCTAGAATTTTGGCCGCTTTGCGGCGTCTGGTCGATGAAGGCGTAACCTTTCAGACGGTGCTAGATGAAATGCAAAAAATTCTTGCGATCCGCTACTTGCTGAAAAGTAACTTGAACAACCAACAGTTCGCGCACCTTGTGGGCTATCGTGATCCCAATGCGTTCCAGCGTGCTTTCCGCAAATGGACCGGGATGACGCCTCAAACCCTGCGCCAGAAAATGCACAGTTGGGTGCATATTGAACGCAAGCCACCTTTGCACATGAGAAGCCCGTTTTTTTTACAATTCAAGACCTCGGCGAAAATCGGCGATATGGGCTTTAGCTTAAGAATTCAATTGCAGTGCTGACCGCTCGCTTAGGGCCGGACAAGCACGATGATCGCTTCGCATCAATGAGGACGGCCGCCTAGCCGCACGTCCGCTTCGCACCGTTTCAAGAGATGGTGTCGTGGTTCCGGAACCAACTAGTGGCCCGGAACCACCTCATTAGATCGTCAGACCGCAAGCCTTCCGAATGGCGATCTGGACAGGCGAAGGCGGAAGCTTGGGGTCAAACTCCATGCTTGGCATCAGCGGTGGTTGAGCCATGAAGCGAGGCTCGGTCCCATGGTGCGGCTGCGCTGAATGAACCAAGAACGGATGGCACAGGTAGACCGTCCCTGCCGCTCCGGTCGCGAGAGCGATCTCGCAGTCTTTTGTCGACGCGTAGCCCTCGGCCGAGAGTTCCCTGAGCGTCGCACCTGCCTTGCCATAAGGTAAAAGTTCACGGGCAATGGTGGCGTGCGAGCCCTTGCGTATCAGCGTTGGGGCATCGTCAGGTCCGACATCCGATAAAAGGAAAAGCATCAGCAGCGCCCTTCCGCTGCTTAAAACATTTGCGCGCCATTCCATGAAGTCAGGATTCTCGGTGCCGAAGCTTACGTCGATATGCCAACCCTCATCTCCTGCGCTCTTGCTCGATGGAAAGCGGATCGGGAAAGTTCCGAGCCCTTGAGGGGCCAGCCATAGGCCTTCCCCAACAAGAGTGTTATAGGCCGCATGCAAGCGCGGCGTATTCGCAGCAGCCACGAAAGATGGCGATGACTTCCAACCGATGCGAACGACCGGTTCGGTCCATGTCTCGGGCCGGTCTTGGGCGAGACCCAAATCGGCCCACAATTCGTTTCGGCAATCTTGGGCAAGGTCACTGCTGAAGGCATTATCTATCTTAATAAAGCCGTCGTTTATGAAGGTTTCGACCTGAAGCGGGGTCAGGGCAATGTCTTGGGCAATGGACATTTCACGTCCTCCTTAGCGGCAGTCGCTCTGCGACGCCGTCACTATTCAAAAGGCGCCGGAGCGCATGCGACGAGGATCGCTCAGAAGAGGGGAAAGAAAATCGACATAAACATCATAGGAGATTGGCTATTATCGCCGTTCGAATAAGTCAATGACAACGCTTCTGCTACAGGAACGATACCACATCCGATTGGGTTGCTACATTGCCGAACCTAGCGCCTGTTTCCTGCGCTCGTCAGAGCTTCTCCACTCGCAAACGCTGATAGATGCAGGAATGGCCGGCCTTAAGAAGCCGAATAGAACCTAGGAGTTAGACATAAAGGCAGCTTTGGGCCAGTCGATACCTCCCAGCATGCGAGGGCCCAAGGCGCAATATTGCGTCTTGAGGGTAGTCAGGTGGCACACCATGGCGCCACATGACATCTCCGAACCAAACGTGCTTGATGTTGCGGCGCAACCGAATGTCGGCCATCGCGCCACATAGTCTTAGATACGGGTCTTTGGCGCAGCTTCGCGATCTGAATCACCCGAATTGGGTTCTCCCTTTGGTTCAATCAGAAGAACCTTCACCTCGGATTCCGCCCTCGGTCGATGAACCACGCCTTTGGGCACAATGAACAATTCACCCGCCTTGACCGTGCGCGAAGGCTCCCCTTCGATATCCATTTGCATCTCACCTTCCAGAACGTAGAAAAAGTCATCGGTGTTGTCGTGTTTGTGGAATGGATACTCACCTTTGAGCTTTACAACCATGACCTCGTTTTCATTGTAGTCAGCGACAACACGCGGATCCCAATGCGTAGAAAATTGTGAAAGTTTCTCTGAGAGATTTATTGATTTCATTGACGATTTCCTTCTTTGTGCTGTTCCAATCTACTTTCGAAGCCGTTGGAGGGACTTCCCATCCATAACAAACAACGATCCAAGGAGATAAAACCACAAGACCTAACACCGGGTCTTGAACGATCGTGCGCGACTGATTGGGTCAAGACCGCGCCATGGCAAACTGGCATTCAAAGGATCGAGGCTTATTTCTCTGGCGAAGCCTACGCCCCTCATCGCCATGATACCTATTCGATTGGCTACACAATCAAAGGTGTCCAAAGCTTTAACTATCGCGGTGCGCGTATCGACAGCGTCGCTGGGCAAGTGATTGTTCTTCATCCCGACGAAATTCATACTGGCGAGGCTGGGACAGAAGCTGGTTTTCACTATCGAATGCTCTATGTCGAACCTTCTTTGGTGCGTGACGCCCTAGGGGAGAGCGCAAGCGCACTTCCGTTTTTGCATGACGCGGTTCTAACCGATCCGCTTTTGATGAGAGCAATCCATGCCGCGTTTACGGTTATGGACAGGTCTCTTGAAGCAGTCGCGATGGATGAACTGACAGTATTGTTGGCGGATGGGTTGCTTGCAAATGATACATCCGCTCGTCGAACTACCCGGTCTTTGATCGATTACAAAGCAATCCGACGTGCCAAAGACTACTTGGAGAGCAACCTCAGCGAGACTGTTCCCTCGGACGAGCTTGAAAAAATCACTGGCTTGGACAGGTATGCGCTGTCGCGCCAGTTTCGAAAGGCCTTTGGCACAAGTCCGTATCGGTATCTGACGATGCGCCGACTGGATCAGGCCCGTGGAGACATTGCAGCTGGAGTCCCCCTTATCAAAGCGGCGCTGCGTGCAGGATTTTCCGATCAGGCACATATGACACGGCAATTCAAAGCAGCTTTTGGGATTTCACCAGGACAGTGGCGACAATTGGTTCAAAAAACCAATCATTGACCGAAGTCGACCTTCCTTTGATCTTAACTTAGGCCCGCTGCGCCCCCCCAACGGCATTCCGACTAGGGTTTTTCCCGTCGAGACTGTTTGATCAGGCTCTAGAGCTCGCCCTGACACTGAACCATATCGATTTTCTTAGACCAGTCCGTGACATAGCCATCGGTAAAAGCGAGAAACTCATCTACTCGCCGAAGGAAACACCCGACACGCGCTTGGTTCAGGATGTCTAGGAAGGCAGGGGCTTGGAAAAGGGCCCTCTCGGCGGCACTTATTTCCTCAAGCGCATGCCACCATGCAAGAGCCTAGCGCCAGAGTTATTCCACACGGCTTGAAGTTCTGTCGTCGGTCCCAGCCACAATTTGACATTGCACTTGTCAAAATGACATGTATAATGTCAATATGAAAGCAGAACAACTACACCAACTGATTTGGATGTCGCGCCCTTTGATGCAAGCCGCCGAAAGCTGCGTCGAAGCGGGTCTGGCTGGAACCAACCTTACAGTGCGTATGCGCGCTGTTCTGGAGATATTGGACAAATACGGAGATCAGACCGTGCCGGAACTTGCGGCAAGGCTCGAAATCCAAAGGCAATACGTTCAAATCATGTGCAACGAAACGCTGGCTTCAGGTTTCATTGAGCAACGCCCCAATCCGCGCCACAAGCGTTCACCCATCATAGCGTTGACCGATCAAGGCCGCACACTGATCGAAGACATCCTTTCCAAAGAGATGCAGATCATGGAGCAGATGAGTGAAGACCTGAGCGAAGAAAATATTACCACCGCACTCAATGTTGTCCTTGCTGTGGTGGAAAGTTTGAAAAAACGGGCCGGAGAGCGAACATGACATTTGGGTTGAGTATTGGCGCAGGGGCCCTTCTCCTCATTTTATGGCTAGGTGACGGCATACGCCGCATTGGTGCCGTCAGTGCCGGAAAACCTATAGGGGCACGTGATGGATCTGCCCTCTTACTCATTGATCTTCAGTCAGTATTCTGGGAACGCGGCCCCTATTCGGAGGCTTCCAAGCAATCTGCTGCAGCCATCATTCATTCGGAGGTCGCAGCGGCTCGGGCGCAGAACCAACCCGTCATCGCAGTCCGACAGGAATGGTCGATCCCTTCAACAAAAGTTCTGGCAAAGCTCACGATGAAAGGACAGGCGATAGAAGGCAGTGAAGGGACTGAACTTGCTGGTCTATTCTCATCATATCCTGATTACGTCATCGTAAAGCGCGTGCAGGATTCATTCGAAACCGGCGAGCTTGATGCTCTTTTGGAGCGCCTTAACGTCGGCCAGCTGCGTCTCGTTGGTCTGGACCTAAACTATTGTGTGCAAAAGACGGCACTCGCTGCCAAGAAGAGAGGCTATGACGTCACCGTCGTAAAGCACGGAACTCTCGCAGCAGGACCTGCGGACGTTGCGGAAATGCGGATGTCGTCAGCCGGTGTCGCCATTTCATAATCGGGCATAAATCCTTCGAATGTGATCGGAGGATATACCTACCCTACCCCCTTAACGCAGCCATTGATCCAAGCAGATTGTGATTTTAACATTAAGTCCATGAAGGACGAGATCACTTACCACGTTCTAACTCCCCAAAATGCACATCAGTTGCATGGTAGCGACGTCTTCGACCATAGTGTGGACCCCAAACAGCTAGCTGCATTTTTGTCAGATCCGGGTCACGAGCTTGTTTTCGCAGCGATTGGAAGCAGGGTCGTCGGAATGGCATCGGGCTCCGTGCTGCTTCATCCTGACAAACAGCCTGCATTCTTCATAAATGAAGTCGGCGTGACTGAGGAGTTTCGGCGGCGCGGTATCGCCACTTCCCTCTGCAACCTCCTCATGAAGGTGGCGCGCGACAGAGGATGTCAGGGCATTTGGCTTGCAACCGAGAAGGATAACGTCGAAGCGCGTGGATTGTATCGGCGGCTCAATGCACGAGAGACGCGTGATATTGTTGTCTACGACTGGGATGGCGCACTATCTGAGTGAGCTGAGAAGCGTGATTGGCATCATGGACCATGATCTAGTGAGCGCTCCAAGTGGCCATAAGGCGACGCGTTGCATCAGTCGCTCTGCGGTCGCAGCAACGCTGAGGGTATCGGGTCACCCCAGCCAATTGCGATCGCCTTCCTTGCTAGGTTTCAGCTGCACTCGAGCCGCAAATCTTTCATCGCGCAACAATTTTGAAGTGTTGAAGTTTCTCGGCGCGTAACAAAACCAACCGACAATAGAGCAAAACATGCGGCGGCTTTCATCTAACGACACGTTGCTGCGTTATTCGATCACCAAAGAGCGTATGGCAACTTTGGGCGGGAAGCGGCCTGCCGCACTGCGGCAAGGCTAATCAGGGTATGGCTGCGGAAGCAGTTCTTCAGGCAACACACAGCGGGAAAATGGGGGCTCACGATCTAGGTCGGGCGATAACGGTTGCGGTAGAGTTCGCGGAAGATTGTCGAGCGGGGGTGGCCAAGGCGCGCCGCGGTCTCAGTCGCCGGGACCTTTGCTTCGCGTCAGCGCGCGATTTTGCGTCGTTCTTTGGGGTCGAGATGCGGGTAGGAATTGGACATGGAGAATGCATCGTCGATGCCATGCACTAATTTTACTTCAACGTCACAGTTCCAACTTGAATCCCTTACGCAACTTAAGCGATAGTCAGTTATCGAAAATTTAACTTTGCATAATCGAGCAGGATCAAAATTAAATGCATCTTCACTCTCTGGCGTTTAAGAATTTTCGGAGATTGAAAGATGCTCGCGTCGAGTTTGCGAATGACCTAACCATATTTGTTGGAGCCAACAACAGCGGAAAAACGTCTGCGACACACGCTGTGGACCTGTTTTTGTCCGGCTCTAAGGAAAAGTTCACTGTCAATGATTTCAGCGCAGATTGCTGGCCAGCCTTTGAAAATTTCCCGGCGGAAGATGCGACTGAGCAAGCCTTCGAATTCCCGGCCATAACTCTTGATGTGTGGATCAGCGTTGACCCGGACAATCTTTACCGGGTCGTAGATCTCCTACCCCGAGCTGCATGGGAAGGTGCGCTCGTCGGTGTCCGGATTCAGTTTGACGTGAAGGACGCCGCCCAAACGCTTGCCAGCTACCGGAAGATGGCGACCGAGGCTGCGAAGTTCGCCCAGATTAAGGCTGAGCATGGCGCAGACTACAAACCTTGGCCCCGAAACATGCGCGACTACCTCGCGCGCGAGTTGAAGAATGAATATGGCCTGCGATATTTCATTCTCGACGCAGCGTCGCTCGACCCCGCCAACGCTGGCCAGACGTACACGCCTAAAGAGATCCTAGCAGACGCTGAGCGAACGGGACACTCCGTCATCAATTCGCTGATCAAGGTGGATTTCTTAAGCGCTCAGCGACACTTGAGCGACGGTAACGCACAAGCTCGAACCGAGGATTTATCCAAGCGGCTCAGCCGTTTCTACGCTCGCAACCAAAGCAAGCGCGAAGAAGACCACAACGCTCTGCGCGCGTTGGCGATCTCTGAAAATCAGCTGACGAAGCATTTTTCGGACGTGTTCAAGGACACGTTTAAATCGCTGCGCAAGCTCGGTTATCCTGGCCTTTCCAACCCTTCCCTAGAGATCCGCGCCGCCCTGCGGCTGGAACGCCTGATGAGCGATCAGCAGGCCAAGGTTCACTACCTGCTTGAAGAGGCGTCCAATGGCGCAGAAGCCCTGTCTCTCCCCGACAGCTATAACGGGTTGGGTTTTAAAAACCTCATCTACATGGGCGTCGAGCTCCTCGATCTCCATGCTGCGTGGTCGGTAACGGAGGAAGGTGAGGAAGAAAAGCGCCAGCCAATCCACCTGATGTTTATCGAGGAACCGGAGGCGCATATGCATGCGCAACTCCAGCAGGCCTTCATTCGCAAGCTTACCGAACTCATCCCGCCCGCAGGGGCGGACGGTTACGCCACGCAGTTCGTGATCACGACGCATTCCCCGCACATACTGTACGAGCGGGGCTTCAAGCCGATCCGCTATTTCCGGCGTTCGGCCGAAATAGGCTCCAAGCAAAACTCCTCTGTTTTCAACCTCTCAGCCTTCTACGAGTGCAACAAGGACGACCGGGACTTCCTCCAGCGATATATGAAGCTAACGCATTGCGACCTATTCTTCGCTGACGGCGCAATCCTTGTTGAGGGCAACGTCGAGCGTCTCGTGCTTCCGTTGATGATCGCTCACGGCGCAGAGAAGCTGAATGCGGCCTACCTCAGCATTCTTGAGGTAGGCGGTGCTTTCGCATTTCGTTTCCAGAAGCTGATTGAGTTTCTAGGGTTGCCGACCCTGATCGTGACGGACCTCGACAGCGTGTACCCGCCCAAGCCTAAGAAGGCTGCTGACGCTGCTCCGGAGGCCAACGAGGACGCCTCTGCCCAGGGCGACAGCGACGCTGTTGAAGACGAAGAGGAGGACGATGATCTCGACGATGAGGTTGCGGCTGAAGGGGACGAGCCGAAGCCAAGCTCAAAATGCCCTGCCGGAACGGCAGGAGCCGTGACGGCAAACCAGACCCTGCGCCAATGGCTCCCCGGCAAGATACTGATTGAAGACCTTCTGGCCGCCACGCCTGAAAGCAAGCTGCAGGCGCCGCACAATGGCTCGGGTGCACATGTGATGGTAACATATCAGTGCCCTGTAACCGTGACTTGGGGAATGGAATCGGCTGAGCTGAAGAGCCGAACCCTCGAAGAGGCATTCGCCTACGAAAACCTTGAGTGGTGCCAGAAGAAGGAGCACCATGATTTGAAGCTGAGATGGAGCAAGGCGGGCACGATGCAGCTGGCCGATCTCGCTTCGAGGATCCATACGCGCGTCAAAGGCCAGCATTTCAAGAAAACCAACTTCGCCTTGGGCCTTCTTGCTAGCAGCGACACGTCGTGGGTCGTTCCTACTTACATCCAGCAGGGCTTGGACTGGTTGACGCAGCACGTCGCAATCGCAGAAGAGGAGACGGACGCACCGGCTGAAGTCGCCGGTGCCGACGAAGTTCCTGTGCAACCTAAAGACTTGCAGGCGGGTCAATGAACAGCCGTGCAGGAAAGCCGGATACGCCGGCTGATATCGAACTAAGAGCCTTGCTAGACGATGACGCGTCTACCGGGTTCGTGATGGTTTCAGGTGCAGGGTCGGGAAAAACGACCTCGATCGTCAAAGCGCTCGATCATCTTCTCAAAACACGAGGGCGCGCTCTGCGAGCGCAGTCAAAAAAGATCGCCTGCATTACTTACACAGACGTCGCGGTCGGCGAGATTTGGGGTGATGTAGGCAACAACCCGTTGTTCCACGTGTCCACGATCCACAGCTTCCTCTGGGCGGCCGTGAAGCCGTTTCAGAGCGACATTACAAGCTGGGTTGGGCGCCGGCTCGACAGGAGAATCACAGACACTGAAACTGAGATTGCAGGCTTCACTAACAGGACGCGGGCACCAACGCGCGAACGTAAACATGCCGACCTAGAGCGATATCGAGCCCAAAAGCTCACGATCGGTGATGTGAAGCGCTTCACCTACGGTGTCGGGAGCGACTACCCGAAGGGCATTCTGGGGCACGACGACGTTATCAAGCTTTCAACCGAGCTTATCCGCGACCTGCCGGTTATCGCCAAGGTCATTGGGCAGAAGTACCCGTTCATCTTTGTTGACGAGAGTCAGGACACCGATCCGGATGTCGTTGCGGCACTCAAGGGGATCTCAGCCTTGCTAGGTAATAAGTTCTGCCTCGGGTTCATCGGTGATCCGATGCAAAAAATCTACATGTCCGGTGCCGGCGTCATTACTCCTCTCGACGGTTGGAAGTCTATCGAGAAGCCTGAAAATTTTCGCTGTCCCGTCGCTGTCCTCAATGTGATCAACCAGATCCGCACGGGCGATGACGGTCTTGTTCAAACCGGCGGCAAAACGAAAGAGGCCGGAGGAGTACGCGTTCCGATCCACGGATCTGCGAAGCTGCTCGTGGTGTCTAAGGACGACCGCACCCAGAGCCTTGCCGATGCGCGACAGTGGCTTGCCCATCACAACAACGACGCCCTTTGGCTCAGTGATGACGATGACGCTGACGTAAAAGTCTTGGTGATTGCCCACCGGATAGCAGCCAACCGCCTTGGCTTCGGCTCCCTTTACGAAGCCTTCCACGACAAAACGTCTGACGGCCTCAAAGACGGTTTCGATGATGGCACACATTGGTCAGTCATCCCTTTTTTGAAGCTGCTGGCCCCTTTGATGCTGGCCAATGCCGATGACGATCAATTTGAGGTTATGAGACTTCTGCGTCGCCAGGCGCCTTTTTTGCAGCGCGAGTACATGCAGGCGAACGCTGTGCCTGGCATTTTGAAAGATATGGACACTCGGGTGAAGGCCCTCGCGCAGATCTGCGGTGAGGCTTCAGCAACTCCTGTATTCGCTGCGTTCGAGCACCTGCGGGACGGAGGCATGTTTAAGTTGGATGATCGTATCCTCGCGGCAATGGCCGAATACGATGCTGAGGCTCCATCTGCCGAGAGCGGCGACTATGCCGCCTTAGTGAAACTCCTTCACACGCCGATCCGGCAACTATGGGGCTATCGTCGCTACATCGAGGAGCAGTCGCCGTTCGATACGCATCAGGGGGTAAAGGGTGCGGAGTTCAGCCGAGTTCTCGCGATCCTCGATGACGAAGAGGGTCGCCATAACCAGTTCAATTACGGAAAGTATTTTGGCATAACGCCTCTCTCCGACACGGATGAGCAGAACATCCGAGACGGCAAGGAAACGACGATTATGCGCACCCGTCGCCTTCTCTATGTTTGCTGTTCAAGAGCCGGCGAGGGTCTGGGTGTCGTGTTTTTTGCGGATGATCCTGCGCAAGCTCATGCCGCCATCGTAGCGTCGGGTATCTTCCCCTCTCAGGACGTGATCAATCTAGCCGCGTCCTAGTCGACTATACGCCTGCCATACGGTCAGAAGGCGGATCGCTTTTGTGACCTAAGGCTGCTTAGGTAACCTGGCACAAGCCTGATCAGGGAATCCCCACCTTCCCGATGATGATCTGAATTCAGCAATGTAGAGGGGCACCTGACGATACGGTGGCTTGTCGGCATCGCTGTGATCTCGCCGAGGATTTCGCCGCGGTACGACTGAGAGACCGCTTCGACGCATGTTGCCCTGCGGCATTTGCCGCCGGCGAGCGGCAGCTATGGGCCGAGAGCCCTAACGACGTGCCATGATGACATACCGGTGTTCACTCCGGCGCATCAACGATTTCCGCCACCCCAACTGTCGTGCCTGTGCGCGGTGAACTGCGGACAGGCGGCTGTCGATCCGGACGTCTGAGAAGCCCGCTTGGCGCAACAGGTCCGCTACTGCTTCGGCGCGTGCGCCATTGGCGAAGTAGACTTGGGACAGGATCTCTTGATGCCAGTTTCGCGCTTGCGCATGATCGGGGTTTACGGGACCCAGAACGCGGCTCAGCACTCGAGCAAACAGGCTTTTGCTGACGAAATCCCCATCAACGATCAGCAGAATTCCATTAGGCGCAAGCAACCTGCGCCATTCCTTGAACGCCGCCAGCGGGTCTACCAGCGTCCAGACGAGATGGCGCGTGACGATTACGTCCTGCAACCCCGAAGGGGCGGGGATGATCTCGGCATCGGCTTGGAGAAAAGTAATGTCTGCGCCCGCGGCCTTTGCCTTGGCCCTTGCGCGTGCCAGCATCGGTTCGGCCCAGTCCAGCCCTGTAACGCGAAACCCCATGTCATGGCAAAGCATCGCAATCTCACCTGTCCCAGAGGCAAGATCAAGCAAACGCCGCCCGCGTGCGTCGCCTAAGTGCTTGAGAAATAAAGACATCCATGCCCGACGCTCATCTCCGTCCGCGATTTTATGCCCCGGGTCGTTGTCAAAGGTTTCCGCGCGCGCCGACCAATAGTCGCGGATTTCGTCGCGGATATCGCGGTTTTTGATCTGATTCATGGCGTTCTCCAATTTGGGCACAGGCTCTAGTCGCTTATTCCGACTAAAAAAGTCAAGAATTAATCTTGACTCTTTTTGTATGGTTTGTTGAAAACGCTCCAAATCAACCAACGAGGACAAAATGAACACCTTCTTGAAACCGCTTTACCTTGGCGCAATGACCATAATCGCCCTGCCCGCCTTCGCCGAAACAGTCACCATCACCGATGTCGCAGGCCGCGAAGTGCAAATCGAAACGCCGGTCCAGCGCGTAATCCTGGGCGAAGGCCGCCAGTCATTCTTTACTGCCGTTCTGGAAGCGGAAAATCCGTTCCAGCGTGTTGTTGGCTGGCGCGACGATTTCATCAAAGCTGATCCCGACAGCTTTGCCGCCTATGCAGAAAAGTTCCCGCAAATCAAAGATCTGCCCGCATTCGGTGGTTTCAAAGAGGGCACCTTTGACATCGAACAGGCCGTGTCGCTGAACCCGGACGTGATGATCCTTAACCTCGAATCCAAGGCCGCGACCGACGAAGCAGGTTACGAGGAGAAACTTGCCGCCGTCGGTATTCCAATCGTCTATGTGGACTTCCGCGAAGATCCCTTTGCCCACACAACTCAGTCAATGGAAATCATCGGTGCGCTCTATGGTGAAGAAGAGCGTGCCGCTGAATTCAACGCCTTTTTCAACGAGCAGGTCGCGCGTGTCACAGACGTAATTGCGGCACAGCCAGATCTGGCGCGCCCTTTAGTTTTCGTTGAACGCGCGGGCGGCTATGCAGAGGATTGCTGCATGTCCTTTGGCAATGCGAACTTCGGCGAGATGGTCGAGATCGCCGGCGGCACCAACATGGCAACTCCGTTCATTCCTGGCACTTTCGGCACGGTGAACGCAGAACAGATCATCGCCTCGAACCCCGATATCGTCGTCGTAACTGGCGGCAACTGGGAAGCCTATGTTCCTGGCGGTGCATGGGTTGGTGTCGCGCCGGGTGCTGATATGGACGCAGCCCGCGCCAAGCTGGCCGCGCTGACAGATCGTCCGGCCTTTACCGGCATCAAAGCCGTCGAAACCGGCAACGTCCACGCAATCTGGCACCAGTTCTACAACAACCCCTACAGCTTTGTTGCCGTGCAGCGGCTGGCCAAGTGGATCCACCCCGAGCTGTTTGCCGATCTGGACCCCGAAGCGACCCTGCGCGAACTGCACGACCGCTTCCTACCGGTGCCATATCGCGAAGGCTACTGGGTTTCTTTGAACTAAAACGGTGCGGGGCGCTTTGCGCCCTGCCTTGCCCACAGGGGGTGTCATGACCGATCTAACCGCAACAGTGCCCGCCACGGGCTTTTCCTACCGCAAACTGGTGGCTCGACGGACTATCGTGCTGTCCATCCTGTGCGCAGCGCTGCTCTTGTCCGTTGCGATTGACGTATCGATTGGACCAGCGCGCTATCCGCTGGCTGACGTCATCCGAACACTCATGTTCCCGTCACAGGCCGATATACAGATCCGCGTCGTCATTTGGGATATCCGCATGCCGATGGCGCTGCTGGCGGTCACTGTCGGAGCATGTTTGTCGCTTGCCGGAGCGCAGATGCAGACCATTCTGGCGAACCCCCTTGCCAGCCCCTTCACACTGGGACTATCCGCCGCTGCCAGTTTTGGCGCGGCGGTAGCGATGGTGCTGGGCGTCGCACTTGTTCCGGCAGCGCTTTCCATCATGGTCCCGATCAATGCCTTCGCCATGGCGATGCTCGCAGCGCTATCGATTTTCGTCCTGTCCAGCATGCGCGGCGTCACGGTCGAAACCATCGTGCTTCTGGGTATCGCTCTGGTGTTCACCTTCAATGCAGCGCTCGCATTACTGCAATACTTTGCTTCCGAGCAAACACTTGCGGCCGTCGTATTCTGGACGATGGGCAGTCTGACCAAAGCAACTTGGGGCAAGGTCGCAGCAACCGCATGCATTCTGCTGATCTGCACCCCTCTCTTCGCCCGACGTGCCTGGTCGCTCACGGCAATCCGGCTGGGCGAGACCCGCGCAGCGGCCATGGGCGTGCCCGTCCGCCGCATCCGGCTGGAAACGCTATTACTTGTCTCGCTGCTCGCAGCCGTTCCTGTATCCTTTGTTGGCACCATCGGATTTATTGGCATTGTAGGCCCTCACATCGCGCGGCTTTTGTTAGGCGAAGATCAACGGTTCTTTCTGCCAGGCTCCATCCTATCGGGCGCGCTGATCTTATCGGCGACGTCAGTGCTCTCCAAAGCCATCCTGCCCGGCGCAGTGCTGCCCATCGGAATTATTACGGCATTGGTCGGCGTGCCCTTCTTTGCCACCCTCATCCTGACCCAAGGACGCCGCTCATGGTAACGCTTGCTCTTAAGGACGTCGAAGCCCGCTATGGATCAAAAGTTATCTATGCCCGCGCGAATATGCCCGTGATACGGGGCGGCGCCCTCACTGCGCTGGTCGGCCCAAATGCCGCTGGCAAATCAACCTTGTTCCGAAGGATCGCAGGACAACTGCGCGGCAGAGGAAGCGTTCAGATCGAAGGCGCAAAACAGCGAGACCTGCGATATATGCCGCAGGAGACCGGAATGGACGCAGCGCTCACCGTATATGAAAGTATCATCCTCTCGCTAAAACAGGGCACAGGAGGTTGGAGCCTTTCCGCCGCCGAATTGCTTGCTGTTGACGAAGTGCTGACCCGTTTACGGATTGCCGACCTTGCCAGCAAGAGCTTAACCGACCTGTCTGGCGGTCAACGGCAACTGGTGTCGATCGCGCAAACGCTTGTGACGCGACCAAAGGTGCTCTTGATGGACGAACCGACCTCGGCACTTGATCTATTCCGCCAGCACGAGGTTCTGGCCAGGCTGCGCGACTACGTGACCGAGACTAGCGCAGTCGCCATACTCGCGCTGCACGATCTGAACCAAGTGATGCGTTGCTGCACGCAGACCGTCGCCGTGGCAGACGGAGACATCATCGCGTCCGGCCAAACGCTTGAGGTGCTGACACCCGTCCTGATCCGCCGCCTTTATGGGGTGAACGCACGGATAGAAGCCTGCTCGCGCGGCTGCCCGATGATGATCGTGGACGGCGCTGCCATGGTTAACTGACCAACTAAGGGCTGCGCTGAGGATGGTGATGCATCGCAAGCGAGAAATGAAAGCCGTGCGCGTCGTGCGATAACCAAACCCGCACCAGTTGGCGTAACACAAGGCTCGAAAACTCTAGCTTCGGGTGGTCCAGAGTGGGTAGGCATAGCACAGAAAGAACCCCTCTATTTCCACTTGCGTTGGAATTGGCAGCACGATTAACTTCAATCAATCTTGAAGTTTTGAATATTTTTTCAGGAACACTGGATGGCACTGAAGCTAGAGATGCTGCGCGTTTTTCAAACTGTCGCAGAACAAGGGTCACTTTCTTTGGCCGCAGCAAAGCTGGGGCGAACGCCCTCTGCGATTTCAATAATGCTGTCGCAGCTCGAAGACAACATTGGCGACCGTCTCTTTGAAACCGATCGAAAAAACAAACTCACCCCACTTGGCGCACTGGTCCTAGCGGAAAGCCGAAGAGCGAACGAGGCGTTTGTGCGCAGCACCGAAGCTATTCGTCGTCATGCAATGTCAACCGCAGGGTTGATCCGGATCGCAGCGGTGCCATCAGCCACCGTAACGCTCTTACCGAACGTAGTGACTTCGTTTAGAAAACACAGACCGGATGTGAGACTGGAAATCAGTGACGTTGATACCGCTTCGGTCGTGAGGCGAGTTCAATTAGATGAAGCTGACATTGGGATTATCTCGTCAGAAACAGACACAGGTCACGACGGCGAAATAATCCTCACGGACGAATTAGGAATCGTTTGCCACAAAGAGTCAGCCATCTCAGCAGCATGGTCAGAAGGCCGGCAGACCTGGGACGTTCTAGCGCTTGAACTCTTCATCGCAAACCCACTTTGCTCGATCGTAAAAGCACCAGAAGTTCAGGCAATACTTCTCGAGTGCAACCTAGAAGCCAAGAACACGACGGCTCTCTTGGCGTTTGTGAGAAATAGGATTGGTGCGACGATCCTCCCCAAAAGTGCGATGATCACAGAACCAGATTTAATGTTTCTTTGCCCCGCCAACGATCAAGCGAAACGGCACCTTATTAAGATTCACGCCCCCGATCGACAAATGAGCCCCGTCGCTCGGCAGTTTTGGGATAAATTGTAAACTTTCTCACTTTCCTTCAAGCGGCACACGAACATCCAATTTTACATTTACCCAAAAGTGCAGATGCATAACGAATGCCGTCTTATCGCCCAATCAGCAGGCAGCCTGAGCAAATGAAGCTGTAGAAAAATGGCGGATTTTGTTGAAAAAGTCGGCCTGAGAACGCATTTTGAGCTGCGCTTAGACTTGTGTCTCGACGCTTGGTTCGGACAATCGTCCGCCGTGCCGCCTCGCGGCGACTATCTGGCCACTTAGATCATGCTGTGGCCTCCGAGTTGGCGCACTGAGGCCGCAGCTTTGCGAGCTTTCGGAGGTTCTGGGCGATGGCGGCGAGAAGGAATTCGTCCTTTGCGCTGTTTGGTTCACTAAGCCTGAGCCGCGTGAGGTTCAGAATGCGCTTCAGACGTGCGAAGAGCATCTCTACTTTCTTCCGCTTGTCTCGGGATACCTTGTAGGCTTTAGTCTTGCGACATTCGCGGGCGAACTCGCGTGCTTCCTCGTGGGGTTCACGGGTGACGTATCGGGCCTCCGCTTTCGGGCAGCAGATGTCCTTGGATGGACAGGTCTGACATGTCGCCTTCAAGGCGCGATATTTCTTCCGTCCGCCGGTGTCCTGACCCCGGTTCGGATCGGAGTAGTTCCGGCGATATTGCTTGAGGGCCTGACCCTCGGGGCAGATGTATTGATCATTCGCCTCGTCCCATTCGAAGTCGGACCTAGACCAGGTGCCATCGGTCCGTTCTGATTTGTCGATGACAGGTATAAATGGGATGATGCTGCGCTGCTCAACCAGCCATCCGAGGTTCTCGGCGTTGCCATAGGCAGTGTCGGCAGCCAGCCAATCTGGTCTGATCCCGAACCGTTTTTCGGTTCTGTCGAGCATCGTGCGCGACGCCCCGACTTCGGCCTGGCGAATGGCTCGCGTCGCCTCAACATCCATGATTACCGAGCTTTTGGTGTCGATCAGGTAGTTGGTGGCGTAAGCAAAATAGGGGCGACTTTCCTCGGCGCGGGTCCATTGCGCCGCCGGGTCGGACTTGGCCACGAACTTCGGCTGGGTCGGTGACGCGGCGCCGAATGCGGCATCATCCAGCGTGTCCAGATATTCCCGCGCCGCTCGGTTGCCAGCCTCGCGCGCGACCTCAGGGCTCCAGTCCTCGGCTGCGATTGACCGAGCCTTGTTGGCGTCAGCGGAGATCAGGCTGGCATCCACGGCAAAGCCCTCGCTAGAAACTAAGTCCTCCCTCAGGCACCGTTCAGCCGTGGCTTCGAACACCTGTCGCAGCAGGTTGCTTTCGCGAAACTTGCCATGGCGATACCGAGAGAACGTAGAATGATCCACGACCTTCCCCTCCATGCCCAGCCGACAGAACCACCGATAGGCGAGGTTCAGATGGACCTCGTCGCAGAGGCGACGTTCCGATCGGATGCCCATGACGTAACCGATCACCAACATGCGGATGATCAGCTCTGGATCAATCGAGGGACGCCCAAGGTGGCTGTAGAAGGGGCGAAGAGCCTCCCGCATTCCATCCACGTCGAGAAACCTGTCGATCTCACGAAGCATATGACCAGATGGAACATGACGCTCCAGATCGAAGTCATAGAACAGCTGCGCCGGTGCCGTATGGGTGCCCATCATGACGAAATCCTCCAATCCCCTCATATTCGAGTGAATCAAAGGACTTGCCGCGCTGCAACAAAGACTTTTTCAACAGCATCGGCTGTAAGCGGTCATTCGCTACGCTTAGAGCCAATGACCGCTTACAGCATTTACATCACTTGGCCTGTTCTGCATCGCCCGCATCTTTTTCGATGTTGGCTGTGACAGCTGCGAAGCCGTCGAGTTGGAGCGATACGGAGACGTGTTTATAAGCTTGGCTCGATGCGTAGTCTATACTTGGTACATGCTCAATGGATATCTCTGCGCAACCAATCAGCAACCATTGTCGCAATTTCGTCAGAATTATTGTCCATCATCGGCATGTGAGAGTTTCCATAAATGCCGTATTTAGGCAAATCCATGACCTCCACATACCCACCTAAATCACGCAATGTCTCCGAATGCAGTATAGCGTCAGACTTATAGGTCTTCCAGGCATTGTGGCTGTCACAATTATCTCCCCAAATGTAATAGTGCGGCACGTGGGCAGCTTTTATGAGATCATCTTTACTCAGATTAGGTGCACCTGCAGGCTCTAGCAGTACCACTGCAGCAATCCGCTCAGGCAAACGTGCAGCCAAGGTTTGAGCAAACCAACCACCTTGAGAATGGGCAACTACGATAACGCGCTCAAATCGCGAAATCAGATGCATATAAGCAGAAATGCTTGCTTCAGCATTGGTTGTCCAACGTGGCACAAACTGAGCGCAGAGTTGATCAAAGCTCTCGATTGGGAAACGCTGGCCCAAATAGGGTCGTCTCTGACCAAAATCCTTCGCTTCACCCATTCGGAACAGATACCAGGCATCCTCGGCCGTCCGAAAGAGGGGTGCGCTATCGTAGATTTGCGGATAGGGCGACCAAGAGGAACGCCCCCTTTCGACGGCATCAGACACCACAACATCGTATCCTTTACGAAGGAAGAACTGTGACCAGCCCGCACGGTCATCTGGCGTTGTTTCCCACGTCACCCCTGTCATCGCACCACCGTGCCAAAAGAGGATTGGAACTTCACTGCCTCGGTTCTCTAGCATAAAATGCTGTGCGTAGAGTTGTCCGCTAATATAGTGCCCGTTCAAGTCCACAGTTCGAGGAGCTGCGTCAGGGGAGACTCTGACGTCTTGAGAAGGCTGCCCAGTGAGTTCGACTGCCGCACCACCAACATGGAACGATCGGATATCGCGTAGAGAAATCGCACTCATTTTCATTACAGGGTTTCCTGACTGTCGAAAGCAGCGATCTGAGACTGATCTACTGCGATCAATCGGACTCGCACCGTGCCGTTAAGGCTTTCATGCAATAAATTGTGAAGGTTTTGGGCGGTAGCTGCACGGACCGCCTCGGTGCGGCCTTCCGCAGCTCTATGGTGAACGAGACACAAAATCTCGCAACCCACAGGCGCACAGAGCGCCGCCGTAATTGTTATTTGCACGAGCCTTTCATCGGTCGAAAGACCTTCGACAAGTGCCAACTTAAGGCTGTTCATGATTTTGTCTGCGTCTGTCGCGAGGGCTGCTACGATACGCGGTGCGACGATAATTTGAGCAATAGGCATGACGATTTCCTATCTTGAGCCAAACACTAGGTCGGGGAGCCAAGTAGAGGCGGCCGGCACCAAAGTGATGAAAACCAGCAAAACCAGCATGAGGCCAATGTAAGGGATCACCCCTCGAATAACCTTATCTATGCCCGTATCAGCTACAGATTTGAGGACGAAAAGGTTAAGACCGACTGGGGGTGTTAGCAGTGCTATTTCCATATTAACGACAAGAATTACACCGAAGTGGATAGGGTCGATATCTAGCCGCAATAGAACCGGAACGATCAGCGGTACAAAAATTAGAATTACCGAGATTACCTCAAGGAACATGCCAAGGATGAACATGATGAGATTGGCCGCAATTAAAAACTGCAATGCTGTCAAGTCCATCCGCTCGATCAGCTCTACCAGGGCACGTGTCACGCCAGCACCCGTTAGCCAGTGAGCAAACGTCACCGCTGCCAAAACGATGAAAATAATTACACCAGTCTGACGTACACCATCAGCAAGGATGGGCAGAACGTCGCGCAATCCAATTTCTCGATAAAATGTCAGCGACACGATCAAGGCAACTATTGCCGAGAGACCAGCAGCCTCAGAGATCGTAACGAGACCCGAGTAAATACCGCCAAGAATAATCGTAGGAACTAACAATGCTGGTAAAGCGTTGAGGTTGGCCCGCACAAACTCACCACGATCCATCGGGTTCTCTACCGGCAAATCGTTACTGACTGCGTAGTACCGAACGTAGGCCATAAGCAGCCCCGCCTGGATGAGCCCTGGGATTACTCCTGCAAGGAATAAGCGAGGCACAGACTCATCGACGATAATACCGTAGATCAGCATCGCAAGAGACGGTGGAATAAGAATACCGAGCGTGCCACCTGCGCCAATTGTACCGGTCGCGAACGTGATTGGATAGCCACGTTCCTTCATAGCCGGGATAAGTACAGCGCCAATAGCTAGTGCAGTTGCGACTGACGATCCCGAAATTGCTGCAAAGAGCGAAGTGGCGAGAATGCAAACAATACCAAGCGCACCGCGTGTACGTCCGACCCAGGCTGACGCCATGTCAATCAAGGCACGAGCGACACCTCCTCGCTGCATAAACGTCGCAGCAATAACAAACAAAGGCACGGCGACGAGTGTGTAAGAATTCAGGTGGTTAGCGTATTGTTGCCCAAGCGAAACTAGTGGTGCACCTTCGACCACCCAGACCAATACTGCCAGTCCGGAAAGCACAAGGTAAATTGGCACACCAACAAGTAGTAGAATGAAGAATAAAATTAAGACAGAAGTCAGTAACATGTTTAGCTCTCCCTTCCGCTCACGATCAACATGAGTTGCCATAGGTACGTCGCTGCAGTTAGGCCAAAGCCGATTGGGATAGCCGCGTAATAGGCCCACATGGGAAAACGGATCGAGCTGTCAGATCGTTCGCCTAGCAAAATCGCGAAATCAACCATTAGCCAACCGGCCCAAGCGATACATCCTGCAACGGCTACGCCGAAGAGGCACGCAAATAGCTGCAATGCGACTTGGCCACGTTGTGGGAGCCGATCGGCCAACAATTCAACAGAGACATGCATTCTGTCACGGATCAGACGGCTCGCACTCAGCATAACGGACCAACCGATAAAATAGACAGTGACCTCTGCACCCCAATCAGGGAGATTTGTTGGCGCGACGAACCGCAATACAGACTCACTTACTGTCAATATTGCGGCTGCAAGGGCGAGGAGACCGGTTGCCCCGGTCTCCAGCCCGACAAGAAGGGACTTCATTTCAACAACCGCCTAATCAGTCGCCGATAACGGCAGTAATCTGGTCGATGAAAGCAGGATCGATACCCAATTCCTCTACCAGTGCAGGCTGACCTGCCATCAACTGCTGACGCATTACTCCCAGTGCCTCAGCATCTGGATCAGACGTCATGATGCCGTTCTCTGCATTCAGCTCGCGAGCTTTCTGCTGACGCTCAGCTGCAAAATCACGTTGGGCATCAACCATCTCGTCCCAAGTATCTGCCAGCAATGCACTTAGATCCGCAGGTAGTTTGTCGAGTGCGCGTTGACTGATCAAAGGAACATACTGAACAATGGCCTGACGGTCTTCCATTGCGTACCTTACGCCCGCATCCCATAGTTTTGCAGACGCTACAGATTCTTGGGTAGACCAAAGAGATGAAATCGTTCCAGTTTGAAGAGCTTGCGGCACATCAGGCCAAGAGATCTGAACAGGAACTGCGCCCATATTCTCGTAGCGCTGCACCGTTGCAGGTCCTCCTGGCACGCGCACTTTAAGCCCAGCAAGGTCTGATGGCTCAGAAAGTTCGATGTCAGTCGAGAATACAGTCCCAAAGCCGAGGTCAATCGGGCGGCCCAAAACAGTCACTCCGAGTTTTTCTTCGATCATTCTATGCAAAGTATCACCGACTTCACCGTCAACGACGGCATAAATCTGCTCCCGATCTAACCCATAAAACATGGGTAGCTGCTCTAAATCTGCTTCGGGGACAAAGCGAGAGATCAGCTGATACTGAGGAATAGCCATATCTATTGCGCCCTGCGCAACTGCCGCGGCCGCTTCACTATCTTTGTATTTTGCTGCCGCTTCAAAAATCTCGAGCTCGAGGCGCCCTTCTGACTTTTCTTCAATTGCTTGTGCAAAATCTCTCAGCCAGACATTTCGAACATGCTGAGGGCTCGTGTCGAGGGTGACGGTGATTGTATAGTCAGCGGCATAAGCCGCGCCGGCGATTACTGCGCACGCTGCGGTAGCTGCCATGAGTGCAAAACGTTTCATGTGTTCCTCCCTAAAACTGAGTCTGCGTATAAATCCATATGGCAAAATAATCTCATATGGATTGCATCTATCGACATAAGAATTATTGTATAGATTATGACACAAATCGCTCACCAGTTCGATCTTGTCCGTCTCCGAGCTTTCATGACTGTAGCGGAGGAGGGATCGATTACGGCTGCCGCTTCAGTGCTGGGCGTAGCGCAACCTGCCCTCTCAGCATCCATACGTCGGCTCGAAAACGATCTTGGACAACAACTTTTCGAACGCTTGCCTCGTGGTGTAAAACTGACAGAAACAGGCCGTTACCTCTTGCCAAAGGTCTACGAAGTATTCGGTGTTCTAGGAAAACTTCAGATTGAACTACATCAGATTGGTTTCGAACCCTCCGGCGAAGTTTCGATCGGCTTACCTCCATCTGTGTCTGTGGTAATGACACAGCCATTGCTACACAGGCTGTCCACAAGGTTTCCAAACGTGTCCCTTCGAATTGTCGAGGCGATGTCGGGCTATTTATATGACTGGGTCGGGACCGGCGATCTCGACATTGCAATTACTTTCAACTGTCAAGATACGGATACCGTAATCACACGACCTATAATGCAAGAAGAAATGATGTTGATTGGCGAAACCAAAAAGATGGTTGGCTTCCCCTGCCCATATCCCGTCAGCAGAATTCCAGAATTACCGCTAATTGTGACGTCTACAAGGCATGCTCTACGGTCCGACTTAGAAAGACAGGTTGAGGCACTCGGGTTAAAGCTTGATATCTTGTACGAGATAGACGCCGGTCATCAACTGGTAAAATTGGTGAGTTCTGGAATTGGTTTTGGTGTGTTTGCACAGAGCGCATTTGCGAGTGAATTGCTCAATAGCCAAGTTACTGCGATCCCGTTGGCACCGCGCTACCTTCGCACCGTGGGGGTGAGCCACCACAGACGGATGCTGGGCGATCCAGCTTTGACTACAGTGCTAGCAGAGGTTGAAAGCTTGATTGAAGATTTGCACAGATCAGGCGGTTGGCCGACATAATTGGCCGAAGGGGTAAAGCATCGCTACTCAAGTTAGGCCGCCCGCGGCGGGATCGCAGAAGGCATGCGGAAGTCTCTCATGTGGTGGATGGACGAGCCGCTGATGATTGGGTCCGAATATCTCTAGCCAAGTCGTTTCCGCAAGCGGCTTAATATCTCGACATGGCAATACGCGCGTCTGGTGTGGTAGTGGGTCAAATCAGTCGATCTGGAACCGAGAGCATATGGCACTCATGCAATGCGGCGAACCAAGGTGGCGCAGATCGACCGGAAGACCGGCAACCAGCATGTTGTTCAGCGCCTGCTCGGCCACATCAAGATGGACAGTACAGTCTGATACCTGGGCGTCAAACTCGAAGACACGGTCGCGATCGCATGGGCCGTAGGAACCAGAAAGAGCTAGACCGCCTTGGCAAGCGGCCCGGATATGCTGTTGGACTGCCAAGCCACGAGAGGCAACTTCGGGCTCTGTGCCCCCTCCTTAACTGTAATGCCGATAAACCAAATCGGCGGATTGCGGACATTTGCTGCAAGAGAAAAGGAAAGAGACGAGACGATATTGGGTGCCAGTTTTTTTCCTAAGTGTCCCGCACCCATTTGAGTGATTTCCAGCCCTTCTCATCCCGCCAAATGGCTGCTTCAAACCTTGGACGACTAGCCTGTTCGTTGTCGCCGTTCGGCCACGCACTTCGTTCTGCAATGAACAGCCAAATCGCTTCCAGTTCATGCGCCGCTAGATATTCGTCGAAAACGTTCGCATCAATGACCACACCCGATTGGTGATCCTCCCCGCCCATGAAAACCCTGAACACTTCCTCACCGCTTTCGCGCATCCAGCTTCGAAAGTCCTCTGATCTTTTCACCAACCCGAGTTCTTCAGCGAACCAACGTTGCGGCAAATAGGTCGAGAGACCGTCAGGCAGTGTTTTGTCCAAGTGGCTTTCCCATTGGTAGCTCGCGACGGGAATGGCGATGGGACAATCATCTGGCGTCTTCCAAATGTCATCCGTAAACTTTGTGGTCTCCCAAGTATCGCGCCAGAAGGCTTCCCCGATGTATGGCCCGTCTACATACTCTGTTGGCTTGAAGCTCCATACGTCGATTTCTTGTTGTTGTTGCAGGTGAACGGCTAAATTCTCGGCTTTACCTCTGGGTACCAGCACACATTGAAAGAAACGGAATTCCTCTATTCTCAAGTTGTGACTGAAGCGGCCAGTCTCCTCATATGTGTCCCGATCATGCACATGGTCATAAAGCACAAGCCAATCACGCCCATCGGGACTGTGTCGGCGAATGATATCAACCGCCGATGCCGCAGGATCATGTTGCATGGGCCAATCCAATAGCTCAACCTCAGAAACCTCCGGAATCTCTATTCTGGGTTCGATGATCCATGCGTCAGCTTCCCGTAGATACTTTTCCAAACACGGGTTGTTAGGCAAGACCGTGGGTTCCAAGTTGCGGCGAAAATCATGGTGGCTATGCCTATAAAGTGCGGGCCCCGAGTTCCATCCTTGGATCGACCAATAGTTGTCGGCTAGTCGGGCCTGGAGTTCGTCAAGAGCAATGCGTTGGTACTTCTTACCAATTCGTTCAAGATCATTGTGATGCCGAGAATACCCGCCGCCGTGTCCATCTCTTGGAAAGAGTTCCTTGGTCCAACCTAGTTCGTATGCGCGTTTGACGATCCACCAACGGCATTGTTGGATGTTTACACGCTCATAGTCTTCGTTGCTCAAGCCATCTCTGAAATAGACCTCGGACATCTTTCGACGGTCATCATCTGTTAGCAGGTCTTCAAAACTGGTTCGCAGCGCATCGCGATGATTTTCTTCTTCCGAACGTTCGGGTTCTGACTCATCTAAAAACTCTCCGGATGGAACGACACGAATAACGAATTCGACTGGAAAGCGTGTAGCTTCCTCATACGCTTCCAAAGCATCTACACGATCTTGATGACCCGCAACGATTTCGTCGTAGCAGATTTGCTTCAGTTCAGCCTTGGACTTTGGTGCGGGTTCAGACAGTGGTGTGGTCAGGAAGTCCCGCACACGGCGAGGAATGCTGTGTTTTCCATAGTCACCCCACTCAGAACCTGCTGAGCGGAAAATCTTCTCATCACCACTGGCCTTCGCAGTGCTTTCAACTTCACCTTCAGTCAATCCGAACAGCGGAGGTTCGGTTGAAAAGGGATGATAGCATCGGTTTAATTCAACAGATGATCCTGTCGAACCATGAAATTCTGCAAGCTCGATGATCCCAAGTGCGTAGTCTCTCGTTAGCAAGGCAACAGGCGGTTTACCCGATGCGAAAGCTGCGTCGTAAACGAGTTGCGAGTAGCTGCTTAGTCGGCCAGCTTCGGGATCGTTGCAACACGCTCCAAAGGCCGCAGCATAAAGTCTTTCTATAATATATGGGTCGTCACAGTCCTGCATTTTTTGCAACAGAGTTTCAAATACGCCACCATGCCTCAAGAACACAGATGTCAGGGCCTTTGTCGCCCGATCACGCAGTGTCATATGTGACGAGGAAAGCGACCAAGTCAGAACGATTGCAGCGAGATCCACATGCCGTGGGTCTGAATTTTCGTCAGCCGCCGAAAGCGACCACGAAACGATGCGGTCAATTTGGCTAAGTTCCTCTCTGGAAGAATAGTTGATCCATTGCGTCCAATAGCTGTCGCGTTTCGCGAGAGGGAGTCTCTTCAAACAATCGTGGAGCCGATGGGCATTGTACGGATGACCGCTCGTCATCGATACTTCTAGAAGAAGTTCAAGAGTTTCCACGTAACCCGAGTCCAAGCCATTCAGGAGCGTTCGAGTATCATCGCTGAAAGCATCGATCTGACGCCACTTGAAGCTCTCTGCAAACGCAGGTTGGAACGGGTGGTCTTGTAACCAGTGCTTTTCCCAATTGGGAAGTGACAAAACGAATTCAGTCCCTACACGTTCTGGATAGATCGTTGATAGCGCGGCCACCAAACCCGCGAACTGATGGCGCACACATTTACCAACATCGTTTTCGTAAAACAAAAAACCTAGTGGTCCAGATGGGGCGAACGCGCTGCTAGGATCATCGTCCGAACTCAGTGCCAAGACTTTGTTCACAAGCGCGTCCGCCATCAGATAGTCTTGGAATCGTTGGAACGAAAATCTCACCAGGTCCGCTGGTGGAAAAAGTGGGTTGTCGTCCTCGCTGTACGGCGGAGGATCACGACGAAAGAGGTTGGTCTGAATGAAGACATCCAGCCAGGTCTTTCCTTCCGGAGCAGATCGATTGCCGATGATATTGGCAATGATTTCGTTCGCTCGATCAACTGCGAGGAAGTCCTGACCATCGTCTGCCATTTGCAATGAAATGGCACTGACTAGGCGCTTTAGAGACCTTGAGATTTCATCTGATGTCGCGGTTGGCACACCCATCCGAGTGCTGAAACTATCCAGATACAACGCCATTAGTTGCGATACACCATTCAGGCCGCGTGGGAACTCTGTTGCTCCCTTGGCTGCAAGGGCTTCGCTAGTGCTCTTCAAGAATAGTGGGTTAGAAAACTCTGGAGATAACCATGGTGTATTGGGGCGAGATATGCCCTTCTTGTCCAGGTATTGGATCGCTGCCCGCTCCCTTTCTTCCGGAGTATGAAATCCTTGGATACGATACATAGGCAAGCTCTCTTGGAGGGCTTTGGGTATCGCGTAATCCGCGTATACATCACGGCAGGAGACAACAGCGGCCAAGTACGGATATGACTGGATCGAAGCAACGACAGTCGGCAGCCAGTGCTTCCAGTAATGAGCTCCGACGCCTTCATTGATGGCATCGATTAGAATTAGCGTTCGTGCACCCAGACGCTCCCCTACGGCATTGAGCAGTCCTAAAATCTCAACAGCGGAGTTGCCGTTAATCCCCAGAAGTTGTCCAAGCTGGGTCCAGAAAGGAGCGTCACCAAAGTCGTGGCCCAACACCAATACCGTCGGTAAATCCTGCTCCACCCTCTTGGATGCGATTTGACCGAGCACGTGAGATTTTCCTGACCCCGCCTCTCCCAAAACGAGAGCGCATTGTTGGGCTTCGGCAATGAGACCTTTACCGGCAAGAGTGTCTCGGATTTCGTACACTGCCGAGCTAAGCTCCCTTAGGGAGTGGGAAACAACTTCTACCTTGCGTTTGTCCGCTTCATTCTGAGCTTCCTTGTCGATTGAATAGAAAAGTCGTTGAACCTTTGACGTGTTCGAACTTAACCGGCTGGCCACATCAACCAACACTGCCCAGGTCCAAATTGTCCCAGGGGTGAATTGAACCATGGGCTTAGATGATGTCAGCGTCTCCCAGTCTGTTTGCATCTCCTGTAAGAGGTCCTGATCTGGAACAATTTCAGTCGTGGTAAATTCGATATTTGGCACCCGGTTCTTCGTCAGACCGTCAATGGCGTCGTTCAGTGTTCGCCTCGTTTCAGGACCACGTACAATCGCGTCAAACAAGTCTTCTATGCTCACTTCCACATGGTCATCCGGGTTGAAACGATCATCCAGTTTCAAAGTGGCTGATGAAACTTGGTTCTGGAACCAACGATTGTCCAAGACCTGTTCGCCAAACCAGTGTTCGCAAAGCGGTCCATTGCCCTCTGCCATAAGCTTATCGGCGAGTGCCGTCATACCCCAAAGTTCGAACTCCAGAGTGATCGAAAGCTTGGCGGCATCGGCTTTCCATTTGGCTACGTGGTCATCCCATTTCTTCTGCTGAGATTTACCTCTCGCCTTGGGCCCGCGATTGGGCGTCAGATCAAAGGGCAACGCGAAGATGTATTTGACCAGTTCAGGATGTGTGGCGAGAGCCTGCGTCACAGATTTGTCCATCTGTCGCCACTGGGCATCTTCTAGGCTGCTGAAGAACTTGGATTGGTATCCGACCTTCGAACCGTCATTGAGCAGCCACAAAGCTTCGACCCCGCCGTCACCGCCTCGCCCGTCGTTAGGTTGAAATTCGACGGCATCATCAACCTTTTCTCGCCTTGCTAGAACTTTCAGCAAGTCCTCAAATGAGTCCGTTTGACCTCGCCCGAAGTCATTTATTTTACTAAAATCCATACACGCCCGCCCGAAACACCGCTTCTAATCATCTTGGAATTGTATATCGCAACCAGCACGGAGAAATAAGTGCAATCGGGTTGTTTAATTAGGTGGCCTCTATGCTGTGCAAACGATACCGCAGTGCAGCATAGAATAACTTCTTCAAAGTCCGCTTAGGGCCGGAAGCGACACGCCGGTTTGTATGCGAACTAATATTTCCCCGGCTTGCTAGTGCGTCGTCAGAGATTGGCCGCACTTGGCGCACCTATCACCTTATTGGTCAGCGCAAAGTTCAACCAAAGTCGCCCAGCGCGATAGCCACCGCGCACGAGATGACCCTCAACTGTTACTTCTGGATACTGGTCAATCCAGTCTCGGAAGCGATCGTTGGTCACGATCTTGGCCTTCTGGTCCCGAGCTGCAGCGAGTATGACCTGATCAGCGGGCGTCGCCTTTGGGACAACCATCACGCGGGCAACCGGTAAACTCAACATCGCGGCAAGTTCTGCCTCACCTTGGTAACGGCCACAAAACTTGTAGCCGACATTGGCGTCGAACACGACGCAAGGCGCATAACCCTCTGCGGTCAAAAACTCTATCGTTTCCTGGACAGTCGCAAGGTCAGGATCCCCACCCTTCCAATGCATGATGTTCGAGCCATCCAAGATGATCCAGCGTTTTTGGGAAAAAAGCGAGACGCCATAGCCGCTGAACCGCTTTAGGAGCAGCAACAGGCTCGCAACTACGCTCGGAAAACCGATCAATAGGAGGTCATCAAGGCCCGGGACAAGCAGTGCGGCACAAAAGACCAAGAGGGATAGAAAGAAAATAAGGAACAACATAGACACCAACCACCTAAATATACTCACCAAAAACAACGTCAGCCTCGATTGCGCAATCGGTTTCTATTTAGCCCAGTTGGCCTCGCCCCCACTTAGAGCAATTGTTCCATTTGACGCAAAAAAGGGCGACCCGAAGGCCGCCCTGTTACTCGTTACACTGGAGAAAGGTTCAGAAGCGTAATTCTGCCTGAAGGTTCAGACCGCGACGATTGACACCCCCGATGCGATCCAGACGGACGCTCGCATTGAGATTGGTTGAACCATCAATCGACGCTTGGTTGAGGCCAAGCTGAGCACCTGCACCGCAGTTCTTGGTCACGGCGCCCGCACCATAGTTGCGCTCACAAATGAGGCGAGGAGCAAAAGAAGCCGTAACCGGAGCCTCGCCAGAGCTTCCAAGCGAAATAGGAAAGAGGAACTCGGGCGTCGCAAGTAATTCAAGTGTATTTGTGTTACCGACAGATGTAGTGATGGAGGATGTTGCACCAGCAGCAGTTGAGCTTAGCGCCACAACACCGACCCAAGTCTGCATGAAGTTCAAGCTGACAGACGGACGGATTTTGTAAGACGCCTGATCAATAGAGCCACTGATCTGAGCACCAAGGCCAAAGCCAAGGGTATTGTAGCTGCCAGAAATGTCAGTGGTTCCATCGGTGATGTTCAGGTTATTCCGTGCCAAACCAAAGGAGCCGTAACCAGCAGCATAGAGGTTCTGACCCAGCGCTTTAACACCATATAGACCAGCGGATACGCCGTAACGGCTCTGGGTGCCAGTATAAGTGCTCGAGATCGTCGAGTTATTAAACTCAGCACCAACGAAGTAGGCAAGCATAGCATCATCACCAGCGGCCCGTTCCCATGCCAAGCGTGTATTGAAGTTCAAGGTCGTGCCCGAGCCAGGCTCGTGCTGGACATCGAACTCACCAAAGGTCACACGGCGAAACGTGCCGTCAGAGGTGCTTCCACCAAAGACACCATTAAGGCTAAGTCCATCACCATCGTTGATCGGCACAATATTTGGCTCAATTCTGAAAGAACTCATGCCACTTGAAGACACTGACTCAGCAAGGGGAATGCCGCGCTCACGGTCGGCGATAAATCGGCCGAGACCCTGCGAGACCATTTTGTTGTTCGCATTGATCGCACCACGGGTCACACGAGCAACGTCAGACTGAATGATCGTCGCCGAGGCTGCCGCGACTGAACTTGTTGCAACCTGCAACGCGGCTGACGCTGCTCCTTTTCCCGCAGCATTCACGGCACGCAATTTGATGGAGTAGTTGGTTCCACTTGATAGACCGCTAATCACAATAGGGCTCATCGCTCTTGAGGCACTCACCCACACCCCATCATCAAGCTGGTATTCATAATCAGTGACCTGAGCACTTCCATCGTTCGATGGCGCGGCGAATGCCAAAGAAACTTGGTAGGGCTCTGGGGTTGCAACTACGGACATCGGGGCCGTTGGTGTCATGATGTAAGTAAACTCAGACGCATCAAATGCATTGGCATTTGCCCCTACATTGGGGTTGGTAAGCTTCAAAGACACCACACCTTGCCGCCCCGCTGGGCTTGTTGCCGTCACAGTGCCAAAGCTCGCGGAAACATTGGTCGCAGCAACGTTATCAAAACTCACAGTTACACAGCCAAGCGAGGTGCCCGAAATTGTCACAACAGTGCCGCCTGTTATCAAGCCAGATGAGGGACTAATGGATGTGATTGTCGGTGGGTTGTTCCCGTTGCAAGACGCGAATGCGACTTGTGCGGCCATGATGGTCACCAACGAAAAACCGAAAACCGAAGAGAATTTCAACCCATCTCTCCACTACGAATGAAGCCTTCGCGTATCAACGTCATGATGAACCCCAAGTGGTTACCTAGCATGTTACTGGGCAGCTAGAGTTTTCGGCTTCTTCGTTCTTGTCGCGATATACTCGAAGAGTTTTTCGTTTGGTCTCTCGCAACGTCTTTGCGTGAGAAGAATAAAGCCGGCTTCATAGAGGTCCAAAGCTTCTCGTTTCAAGGGAGTGTATTCACCTTGCGGCTTTCTCATGTAAACCATGCGCTCCCCTGCTGCCGCTTCCAACACATAACTGGCAAACTCGGAGGGAGACATCTTAGCGACGTCGACAGGTGATAATTTACTCATGCTTTCGTCACTCGATACCTAATGCGCGGCGAGCCTACGGCACATTATCCAAGTGAGACTAGATATACTGAGGAGATAGGTCTGATTGCAGGAGGCTATGCTTTACCTGCCCTAAACTATAGCCTCACGTGTTACAGGTTCAGAAGGCAAAGGAGCTGCCCCAAGGCTTTCATCTCCAATCGACGCAAAATCTAGCGCGATGTCATTTCTGTGCAGGCACTCAGGATTGGTCAGCTTCTTTCAAAGCTTTGGCAAGGAGGCGACGCACCATTTCAGGACGCGTAGGTAGATCTGGCTCAACGCGGCGCGCGTCATCGATCTGAGCGAGCATGTCACGCGTAATCCGAAGGGTCATGGATTCAGTGTCACGCGGGGGTCTGCCTGGTTTTGCCATTTAATCTCACCAATCGGATAACTTATTTGTTGACGTCATCAAATAAGTTTGCTAGATATAAGCAACGGAAGCAAGAGCGGCAACTCCTGCTTCCGTCTAAACACAACGATCAAGCGAAGGATGATCATCATGTCTAATTACACCCCTATCACGCCCAATACTCCGGCAAAAGTCCCCCCTCACGTCTTCAATCTGCGTGCTGAGTTTCTTTATGTCCTCGCGGCATTCGAGAATGGCCTTTACTTTCTCGATCATTGGGACAGCTCTCGTATGAGCGAGAACCCCGACGACGAGCTGTTGGAGACCGCGTGCTGCCACTTTGATATTGTCGTCGCTTTCGCAAATAAATCACGGCATTACTCGGCACTCTTCCCTGACGCGCCGAATTTCTTCCATGAAAGCATCATTGCGCTCGCGGCTTCGACCGAACAGCGCACGTTTCGTGACATGCTTGCTCTGGCCAAGTCGGTCGAAGGGAAGCTCGCGGACATTGCCACGGCATCTGGACACGAGGACAAGGCCTTGCGTCCCTTTTTGGATAAAGTCATCCAGCTCATCGAGCGGCGTGCTGGCGTGGAGGTATTGATCTCGACCACGACGCGTATGATCGAGTGTGGCGGCGGATTTCCTAAAACGGGTGCGGCGCTTCACTAAAAGCGAAGCGCCTCGGCGTTCACCGCAACCTGTGAGCGCGTCCCCTTCCCCCTGACCCGAAAAGCCCGCGAGCGGACCGTCTCGCGTCCCTTCCGAGGATTCCCGAACAACATCCTGCGCGGCTCTGGGGAGCCGCCTGCACCTTTGACCTGCTCGGACGTCCGAGCGGGGCCTTCAGATATTCAAGGATAACACCGTGACCGAAAAGAATTTAGCGCCCCATCACCCCTTCAAGCTTTCAACACACACCCTAGACCTTATTCTCAATGTGACGCAGCTCATGATCAAATGTGCGACTTATAAGGACGGCATCACAGTCGCAGAAATGCTGAAGCTCGATAAAACCGAATTGGAAGCCTTTCATCAACCGAGGAAAGATCGTTATGACGCATGCATCTGCTTCAAATTTGCAGCTCCGCTTGCAGTAGCCATCACCCTGTGCCGCACGTTTCCGAACCCCGCATGGTGGTCAAAGGCTCAGCACTCAAAGGAGCCTGTTTTTATTGATCCACAAAATATTGTCGATTTTCTGTCACCGAGCTTGCCGCATTTCTCGGACATGTTTGCGCTCATTATGATGTGCCATGGGCTGAAAGTGACCGAGGAGATGACCCCGAAGGTCACCACTTTTGACTTATTGAGCTACTTTACGTCTTACCAGTTGCAAAAAGCTTACGATGCATTTCCCTCGAAGGTCGCGGCACATAGTCAGAGCTTGGGCGGCTCCTTTGCCTTCATGCATTCGAAGGTATTTTACATTCTTGATACACCTAAGCCCGCTTATGAGCTCCATGCGCTGCAACCTATGGACAGACTTACAATCGGCATCTTGCTCTATCGATTGTTTCCGAGGGCCTTCGACTTTGAATGGATCGCAAAACTCCCTCCGGACGTGGCCTTTCACCGTATCTCGTCAGGAGAGCTCATGACAGCACTCAGAGCGGAAACTCCCGAAGAGGCGATTGACGTGCTGCAGCTTTACGCGCGCCGCATCCTTTGACTTGGAACTCGTCGAAGGGCGGTGGAAACCGAGGGCCTCGAGCAATTGGGGCCCTCGGAGAGTTTGAGCGGTTTGCCAATACCTCAGGTATGAATTGCGACCTTACGAGGCTTTTTTTTTGCGACCCCCTCAACGTTACTTGGACATTTTTGTGGGGGATCCATGTGGGTGAAGGCGGCCCACCTGAAGCCTCGGTCAAACCTGCAAGCGCGCCAGGAGAAAGCCCTTCGGGCTCCCCTCCCCGCGCCCTGCCATCTCTGCCATCTATTCTAAGACCTTTCGCCGAGACCAAAGCGGAGGCGCGGCGCGCAGAGCGCCGCCTCCAATCACAGAACCCTCAGACAAAGCGCCGATAACCCTGAACGCGTTTCTCGTTCAGAGTGAGGGTTAGACTTTGACATAAGAGCGGCCCCGAAGCCTTGATCAGGACAAACACGACCTAAGGGCCTACGCGGAACGCGCACTCAGATTTGGATAAATGAGCGCAGGAGAGATGCCTGAGAAGGAAGTCAGGTGCAGACGCCACAAAGAGAGGGTTTGCGAGCCCTTATGGGGGCGGCCTTGCGGGAAGGCCTCGCTCTTTCGGGAGGCGCCCCGCAACGAGGCTCCGATGGGTATGCGAGCAAGGCGGCTCGAGGATCGCGGGTGCTCCGGTCAACCAACATCGAAGTTGACAGATCATGTTACCGCAGCAGGATACTTTCGGGGATTGAACCTCGTGGACCCTCCGCATCAGCATAAACCGGATATGGCGCGCATGTGGACCTTGTTTGGCTCTCTTCGAGCGCGCCCGCTTTAGCTCTCGAGGACACGGACACCATGCACTTTGTCGCCTCATGCCCCTGCTGCCCGCGGCCTGTAGGACGTGAGATTGGACCCAAGGAGCAAGGTCGACCCCAAGCACCCAAGTATCGGCGTCTGCCTCAGACTTGGTGTCGAGGCGTGTGTTTCCCATCCAATCGAACGGCATAACCCGATCTGTTCTGGCCTCCTCCCCGAGACATGTCTTGCTCATTTCAGCGGCTGAGGTGGGCTGATCGGGATCGGTGGAGGGCGCAGGATCGAGCGGATCTTGCGCGTTTTGCTCGGGTTGCTCAGAGCAGGGATCTTTGACGGTCAGCGCCGCCAAACGGCTTTGATACTCCCTCTTGTCGATGAGCCCAACGCAGAGTGTCTGATCACGCCCAATAGGAATTGGACGCATCTCATCTCGCTCGAGCTGCTGCTTGACTTTAGCCAAGCGTTCCCCCGACTTCGAAAGTTTGCGTCCGAATGTGGCCTTATCATAGGCGACGAGGGCGTCGTCGCCCCACCCTGCAAGAGCAGCCATTTCACTCGGGTCATAAACGAGCCCGTAGAGATCGACGAGCGTTCGGGCCACCAAGACCTTGCAGTCATGCGTCTCGATCCGCGCCTCGATCTCTTTCGCCATTGCGACGGCCTGATCAGGATCTCTCAGATCGCCCTTCGGCTGGAAGACGATTGCATAACCGAGGCAGCAAAGCCCCTCGGTCTCTTGCGGGATCACTTTGTAGCGGCAGTAGACAAAGTCACATTTCTCGGTCAACGCCGCGATGATCTTATCCGCACCGCGCCGATAGAAAGCGATTTCCGGTGTGACTTCGGACGTCTCCACCGGTGGCTTCGCCGCACTCTTGACCACGATCGCCAAGGCATCGCTTCTCTCTTCTCCCGCAATGGCAAGCCCGACATACGCAAATGCGTCTTGCATCGACCGCGTTGAATAGTCCGGCAAACATCTTGACGAGAGCCCCTGCTCAGGAACTGACTTCCCCCTGCTGCGGCGGTCTGCTTCAAGAACCTCACGCATACGAGGCTCCTTTCGCATCCATGTCGTCATCGGATTTTCGGGGGCTTGGGTCATCACAATTCTCCTTCAGCAGTGCTTGCGAGAAAGATGAGCCGCCTCACGCAAGAAAGAGCAGGAAAAATAATTTAAATTAAATCAGTAGGCTGGAGCTGGGATTTTAGATTCAAGGCTCTCATCAAGGGCAGTCTCTTGCATGCCTGAACTCAGATGCTTTCCAGATCAACTGGAGCATCCCATGTCAAAATCCCACCCCCACTTTCCTAAACCTACCCGCAGCGATGAGACCCTCAGGAAATATCTTCGTATGACCGAACAATTCGTCAGGCGCGTTCAAAAGATGCTTAACCTCCCTACTGAGCAAAGGCCGACGGAGCGACAAATGTGTGACTTTTTCATAGACCTCAAAACGAAGGTCTGCGCCTCCACTTGGCGACGTTACGAGGCGGCAATTCGGGCGACGATCGACTACAATGGAGAATGGCAAGATGAAATCCTGCATGAGCTCTTGTCGGACAGGGCGAAGGCAAAGGTCAGAGCAGGCGAAGCGCTTCCAGCCTCCCTAAAGCGGACCTCGAAGAAAAAGCAAAAGGCGATTTCTTATCAGCACCTCAATAGCTTGATCCTCTACTTGCGAAGACCCTCGAACATCGCCAATCGCGCCATACTCGCGGATTTCCTCGTCGCGCTTGCAGCTCTCGGCCTGCGTCCCTGCGAGTGGTTTGGGGCGCGCTACCTCCATAACTTCGGCCACCCCATCTTGAACGTTCTCAATGCCAAGACCTCGAATGGACGCGGAAATGGAGAGGAGAGAGAGTTTGATCTCACAAACCTATCCACCGAGACCCTTGGCGCGATCAAGCGCACATTCGAGTGGGTTGACACCTTCGAGACAAAAGATAGCTTCGAGAGCTCCCTTTCTACACTGGCAAAGCTACTCACGCGAAGCTGCGAGAAAGTTTTCCCTGACGGAAGCGTCAGGCCATGCTTTTACACGTTTCGTCATCAAGCCATAGCAAACGCCAAAGCGACGTTCAGGGAAAGCGCGGGTGAGACGGAGGCGGCACAATGCGTTGCGGCATTGGCCGGACACGCAACAACGCAAACTGCGAAAACGCACTATGCTTCCTCAAAGTCGGCCTGGGGGCCAGAGGAACGCTCTGACCACTGCCTTCCGAACCCTGCGCAGGTGATGCATGTCGAGGTGAAACTGAACGCTCCTGCCCCATCCCATTTGATATCGAGGCGCAGGTCAAAGACTTGAAGCATCGCACGTTGCGATGTTCGCAGGGACCTTTGGCGTGTCTTGGTATAAGTCGCGCCATTCGGGATGCGTCACAATTATCGACTAGAATTAGATCGTTGATCAAAGGCTGCTCGACGCAGACGCATTTCCAGGATTGCAATCACACGCTCTGCGATTGGCTTCATTTCGAGCGCAAAATTGCTAACTGTCGTCATCGAACGGCTCGAATACATCATCAAAATCAGCGCTTCGGCCCCTCTTCTTGTGGAGTTGGGTTTTAGCGCCGCTCTCCGCTGTTACCGCTTGTGGCGCGGGAACCATCGAACCATCATCGTGATCCTTTCTCCCCCTCTGTGCGCCAATATCTATAGCCCCTGAATTGCCCTCGCGATCATTCACGCCTCGGATACCCTCGAAGACGCCATCGGCCCCCTTTGGCTCGAGCGGACCAGCCAAGATATTTTCCATCATTTGGAGTGCCGACGTATTTGACTGCTCAGCGAGGTCGTCAGAGACTTGGTTCAACATAAGGTTGAGCCTCTGAGCTTCATCCCTTGATAGGCCGATAGCCGCTTCGAACCTATCGATAAGGACCTTCGGGACACACTCGGCAAGGCGCCGCTGGTCATCGGCATCCGTGCTATTCGGCAAATAATTCCGGATGTGGGCAACGGGCTCGAAAAAGAACACACCCGGCAACCGGTCGATCTTGTGCCCGCTTTTCAGGTTAAACTTGGGCTTTGCCGAGGCAGTTTCCGAACCATCCGAGCTGTCGCTCTCTTCCGCAGCCGCCTCGCTCTCCTCGTCCTCTTCTTCCTTCTCTTCCTCCCCCTCGATCACCTCGTCATCGACGTCATTTGACCGAGACTTCTTTCTAATCAGGCATATGTTCAGGTCGTCACCAAGCCAAAGCAACAGAGGCTGGGACTCTTTTGCCGCATCGCTTGCGCGCCATGAGCGAAATCCGCCAGACGGACGCTGGAATTTTGTTTTATCTATAACTTCTGCAAATCTGACGATCCTCTCGGGATCACACCGAGAAAGCGCCCGCATATCGCTCGCTTGAAACATAGAGTGCTCAATCTCGGTCAATGTCGGATTTGAAAGATGCTCCAGTTCATACCCCAGCTTCTCCGAGATCACTTCGCAAAGCGCATCAATTTCCGCAGGCTCATCGTTCTGCACGACAAGATGCGTCTTGACCAAGTAGGCTTCGCGACCTTCGACAGGAAACACTTCGAGGCCGACGAATATAATCTCTGCGGCACCTTCCGAGACAGTAAGCATGTAGCGACGAAGGCTTTCGATTGCCGATGTGATTTCGGCGAGCCCATCTCTCAGGGACATGAGGGGCAATTCGCGTCCGGTCACATCCAGCCACACATCGAAACCCGCAGATGGGGGCGCGCCAAATCGGCAATATGCAGCGAGAGACGCCAGCATCTTTTGTTGTTCTTCTTCGCGATCGCTCGGAAAGACTGACTTTTGAACCCTAGACTTGCGGTTGAGCACGGCAACGCCGCTGATTATACCGACAAGAACCGAAGTATCCTCTTTTCCCGAGCGCGTGGTATCTATCCCCGCTGCATTCAGCGCATTGAGGACGCGATGATCGGCCTCGTTGTTCTCACGCAAGCGTTTGACAGTCGATGCAAAGTGGTTTGGGGCAAGAAGGCTTCCATTGAGAAGCTCCTCAATACGCGCCTTTTCAAGCGGTGCCTCGGCACTCTCTACCGCTGCTCTCAGCTCGCCCAAATTGGTTTGCCAAAGTTGGACAATATCGGGAGCATTGATTGAAGGCGCCCTGCCTTGCCTCGAAGGCACCTCGGGCGTTTTGGTATCTTGGCTCCCGCGCACCACGCCTTCAGGCTTGGGCTCAAACCTTTCCCGCAGGCTCCTCCCTTTCACCCCGCCGCCAACTCTCAGCTTTGCGTCATTACCGTATCCAGCAATATTCATCAGCGAACCCCGTTTTCAATCTGCTCAAGTCAGCACATGGGCCGGGGGAGTAAAAAATGTCTTTCGCCAAAAGGCGTTTTGTTAAAATATGAATATTATCAACAATATATAGGAAATAATCCACGCGCACTCTTAGCCGAAGCAAACCAATTTCACTGCTTCTGAGAAAGACAATCTGCGCGGCGGAGTGCACATGCGCCACGTTTGAGGCAGGAAAGAAGTCTGCACCTGAGGTCTGGTATCACAGTGCGCAGCGCTCAACAGTGACCGGGCCGCTCATCAAAAAGAAAAAGGCGCGCCTGGTCAGGGCGCGCCAAGTTGAGCGGCTCATCATCGACGGATTGGGGGACACGCGAGCCGCTTTTGGGGTTCAAAAAAACGAGGTAAGGACCGACCTCACACTTGCGGCACAAAAGCGAGGCTGAGCCCGTTTAGGCAATGCCGCTTACCTGTCGGCTCGGGACCATCATCGAAGATATGCCCCAGATGGCCGCCGCAGCGTCGGCAATGGACCTCGGTTCTAACCTGGAAGATGAACCTGCGATCCTCTCTGGTGCCCACCGCATTGGGCAGGCTTTCGTAAAAGCTCGGCCAGCCTGTGCCGCTGTCGTATTTCGCCTCTGAGCTATAAAGAGGAAGCTCGCACCCTCGGCATTGATAAAGACCAACGCGCTTTTCGTCGTTGAGCGGGCTGGTGAAGGGACGCTCAGTCTCCTCTTCGCGAAGGACGAGGTATTCGTTCGCGCTTAGCCTCGACCGCCACTCAGCTTCGGTCAGGCATATTTCGAATTCACAGGTTTCAGCAGCGACGGGAGATGCAGCAATCGCCGCGACCGTGCCCAAAATGAATGTTCTTCGTCTCATATTCTGCCTCCTTATCAATTCGGATGGGCTCTCAGAGAGGGAGCCCATCCTAGTAGCGCTCTACTTACTTGGGGAGCAGCACTTTATCGACAACGTGGATAACGCCGTTGGACTGGTTCACATCAGCGATCGTGACAAGGCTCGCATTGCCGTTTTCGTCATAGATGTAGACCTTGTTACCCTTCACCTGAGCAGAGAGCGCATCGCCCGAAACCGCGTTGAAGTGATAGAAGCCATCCGACGAAGCGCGTGCTTGGCGTGCGATATCGGCAGCCGACCACTTGCCCGCTACAACATGCGCGGTCAGGATCTTGACGAGCATATCCTTGTTCTCGGGCTTGAGAAGCGTCTCGACCGTGCCAGCAGGCAGCGCATCAAATGCCGCATTCACAGGGGCAAAGACGGTAAACGGACCTTCGCTTTGAAGCGTCTCGACAAGGCCGGCAGCCTGCACAGCGGCAACAAGCGTGGTGTGATCGGCCGAATTTACAGCGTTCTCGACGATGTTCTTATTCTCGAACATCGGCGCGCCGCCGACCATCGGGTTTTCGGCAAAGGCTGCGGTGGCAATGGTGAGAGCAGCAACGGCGGTGGCGAGTTTGGAAGCAAGTTTCATGGTTTTCTCCTTTTGGGTGTGATCCGCAATCTCTTGCGGTTGGAGGAACCACGGAATGACGCGCCGAAGAGTTTCAAAAAAAATCAAAAATTCTTCGCAGGCGAATGAAAGAAGTGCAGAAAGGCCAGCTATGCCCCCAAATTTCAGGCGCCTTGGGCCGCCCCTCTTAACGGAGTGAATTGTTTTTATTAGACTTTATTGGCTCATGCAGTCTGATGCCGAGGAGCCATTCCAGCCAAGAGCTTTCATCGGTCAGACGACCGCCGTGATCGCGTGATGCGGTGTCCCGTCCCAAACAAGGGTCCAAGACGCGCCCGGGCGGACGTTCTGGATGGCATGAGGCTCAAAGCATACGAGGCAATTCCCGCCCGGTGCAGGTGCCCTAACCGAAGGGTAGATCAAACCGCGCGATCCAGCCCGACGCAAATGCCGAGCGAGGCTTTGACCCTCAGGATATCCAACAGCCGGATCAGCATGCAAAGCGGGATGGTTCGGCTCGTCGGTCAAGTCGTCGAAGACGCCGATGAAATCAGCCAAGAGTTCCACATAGCGAGCACTGTCATGGAAGCTGCCGGTAAAGCCAAGTTCACGCGTGCGATGCCAGGCCACTTCACTGACTGAAACCATCACATCCCATGCGCAATACCAAGCGCCGCGCTCCTCGGTGTTGAAGCGGTTTCCGCCGGCACGGGTATATGTAAAGGCGGCGTTGATGTGACTTTCGCCATAAATGCGAAGATCACGGCTGCGGCGCTGCCAAGCGAGCTCGCGCGGGTCGAGGTGTGGGTTGCGCCCGCGTTCTGCCAGAAGGCGGCTGCTGGTGAGGCCCTCTATCTCCGCCAGAATCTCCATTTCATCGTCGGTATCGACGAGACCACGCAGCGAAGGTGGTTTGTGGTAGGTGGCAGGCAGAAGGCGAACAAGACCACGATCGGAAATCTCGGTCTGCTTCATGCCCCACCACGCAGGGCGCCCAGATAGGTCCGCACCGCCAAAATCTGCGGCAAACCCCCATCGATGGCCGTATCAACAGGACGATTGCCCCCGAAGAGCGGGCCGGTATTCGGCCGCGTAAACCAGCTTCGAGCAAGCGGTTCAGAGAAATAGAGCTCGAGCGACTTGTAAATGCCAATTACCGCACTCAGCCGCAATAGCTGGTCCTTGGTCAGTTCCCCCGCAAAGTCAGGCTTCTTGGCGCGCTTCCATGTGCTCTCTGACATATCGGCAAGGCCAGCAGCTTCCTTGAGGGTCAGCCCCCAAGCATCGACAACACGGGCATAGGCTTTGAGCGCAACGGCGTTGATCTGCGCGGGTTCCCGGATTTTCTCTGCAACATGCATCGCGTCCTCCATTGACCTTAATATAGTCCATATGAACTTATCGTAAAGGTCAAATGAGCGCATACGAGATCTCCACCCAACCACTGCAAGTTTTGGTTTATGCGGCTGGATATGCCCCCAAAGCTTTCGCAATTTCCTCTGCGAACGCCGTGGTTCCCAAATTTCCACCCAAATCGCCAGTCCGCGTGGCAGGATCGGCAATGACGGTATCGAGTGCGCTGTGGATCGCGCGTCCAGCCTTCACAAGATCAGGTCGGTCATGATGCGCACCAAGCCATTCAAGCAGCATGGCAGAGGACCCGATAAGAGAGGCAGGATTGGCGATACCTTTTCCTGCGATATCAGGGGCAGAGCCATGTTGTGCCTGCGCCATTGCAACGCCCTCGCCTGCGTTCAAGGAGGCCGCAAGTCCAAGACCGCCCGAAAGCTCGGACGCAAGGTCAGAGAGGATATCGCCGAACATATTGGTGGTGCAAACAACGTCAAAGGCTTCGGGTCGACGCACGAAGTGCGCGCAGGCGGCATCGATCAGAACCTCGTCATATTCCACCTCGGGGAAGCGTGCAGCGACCTCGCGGCAGCAGGAGAGGAAGAGCCCGTCCGTCACCTTGAGCACATTCTGCTTGTGCACCGCCGTGACCTTCTTACGACGCTGCATCGCGCCTTTGAACGCGGCTTCGGCAATTCGGATGGAAGCGTCGCGAGTGATACGTCGCATTGCGATCGCGACATCCGCGGTCACCTGCACCTCGCCGCTCCCGCTGTGCATGCAGCGGTCGGCATAAAAGCCTTCTGTATTTTCTCGATAGATCACCATATCGAATTCGGCCCCCGTCGGAGAGCCAAGACCTTTGCGCGTCAACGCGGGGCGAATGTTGGCGTAAAGATCGAGCCGCTTGCGAAGTTCACCCGATGGATTAAGTCCGCCCTGATCTTTTGGTGGATAGTCAAGATGGGACACAGGCCCGAGGATCAGAGCATCGGCCTGCCTGATTTGTGCATACGACACATCAGGTAGGGTCGAGCCATATTTTCGCAGTGCCTCGAACCTGATTTCGATCTCGTGATAGGTAAAGCCGAGGCCGAAACGGCGATCTGCCGCCTCGAGCACTTTTCGGGTCGCAGCAGAGATCTCGGGTCCGATCCCGTCTCCGGGCATAAAGGCAACTTTCATGATGCTCTCGTTTGTTAAGCGGGGACTAGCCCCGCTATTTGATTAAGCGCGGCGCTTCTGCTCTTCGACGATAAGGGTCACAAAGCGGAAAAAGCCGTGGATCATTTTGGTGAAGGGAAGGAGTAGGAAGAAAACCAGCACAAACCCGAGGTGCACGGCAAGAAGCACAGGCACCAACGCCGTCCCAGTTGCCGCATAGAGCGCAAGACCGGTGGCCCCAGTGCCCCCCAAGAGCGCAATGAACGCCATTTCACCACCCCAAACACGTGCGGCCCCAAGCGACGGGTCTGCTTTGGTCTTGAGCCAAGCAAGGCCAACGCAACCGATGGTCAACAGTATACCGCCAGGAACGCCAAGGAGTTTGGGCAGGCTAAACAGACCATAAGGCGCTGGCATATCGAAGACGTAATGCATGACGGTGCCGGCGCTCGTCGCTGCGAAGCACAAAAGGAAACCATACATAACCGCCTGATGGAGCCAACGACGCGTGTTGGAGTAGCGGTCTTCATGTTCGAAGTTACAGCCCTGCCCTTGTCCGCCATCGAGGTTCTTGAGCCGAGCAGCGGCAAGACCGGCGCCCTTGATGTGGTTCCAACGAATGCGCGTGCCGCCGATTTCCTGCCAATAGCTTCGAAGTCCGATGATCACCGAAAGGAGTGGCAAAAGGAAAGCAGGAAGGAAGAGCGACACCATCGCACCATGTGCGAGATAGGCATAAAAACCTTCCCCGCTTGCAGGCCGGAAGGTCTGCAACATGCCAAAGAGGACGACAAATCCGACGATTAGCATCGAAGCAATGGCGACACCGCTTTCATGAAAACGGCGCGCCAAAGGCTGTGGCCATGCGTGACGTTCCCAGCTGTCCTGACGCACTTCGGCAAGAGCTGCTGGGAAGTTCAGGTCGAACTCGTGCGGCGCAGTATACTGGCATGAATAGTAGCAACCACGGCAATTGTGACAGAGGTTCGCAAGATGCGTGATATCACCGTCAGTGAACATCTTGTTGCGTGTGAGCGCCGGGAATACCGAGCAAAAACCTTCACAGTAACGGCAAGCATTGCAGATCTCGGTCTGACGGCGGGCTTCGTTGATAAGATCAATTGACATAGGCTGCGGCCTCCCGGCCCGCGATGCGTCCAAAGACAGTTCCAATGGTCATACCGAACCCAGCGAGATAGCCTTGTCCGAGGATCGAACCGGCCATGATCTCGCCTGCGGCCCATACGTTGCTCAAGGGACCGCTTGCTGTATAGACCTGAGCGGTTTCGGAAACTTTCAGCCCCAGATAGGTAAAGGTCACGCCGGGGCGAAGCTGATAGCCATAATAGGGCGGCGTATCGATGGGACGAGCCCAGTTGGTTTTTGGCTGCGCAAGTCCTTCGGTTGCGAGGCCGTCAAGCTCTGTCGGATGGAACCGCCCCGTGCGACAGGCCGCGTTGAACTCGGAAACCGTTGACGCGAGTTTTGCGCCATCAAGCCCCAACTGAGCGCCCAATTCCTCAATCGTGTCAGCACGATTGGGCGGGAAAACAGAAGGCATAAAGAGGTCAATGGATTTGGAGTCGATGATCGCATAGCCGACCTGATCGGGCTGAGCCGCCACAAGGCGTCCCCAGATTGCGTAGCGCTTGGGCCAGACGTCCTCGCCTTCGTCATAAAAGCGCTCTGCGTCGCAGTTGACGACGATCGAGAAAGGCACACAGTCAAGACGCGTGACGATACCGCCATCGAATTTTGGTGCACGCCCATCGATAGCCACCGCGTGACACTGGGTTGGATCACCCACGCTTTCGCACCCTTGGTCAAGCATATCGCGCAGCACTGCGCCCTTGTTATAAGGTGTGCCGCGGATCAAGAAGTTCGCTGCCGCAGGCCCCCAAGCGCGTGTGAGCCACTCAAGGTTCGACTGGAATCCGCCGGATGCGAGAACCGCTGCTTTTCCTTCGATCGTATGGGTCTTCCCGCCAATCTGCGCCACAAGGTGGGTGAAACGATCCCCTTCGATATGCACATGGGTGACTTCGGCGTCATAAACGACGGTAACCCCCAGATCCTCGGCCGTGTTGTAATAGGCATTGACCAATGCCTTTCCGCCACCAAGAAAGAAGGCGTTCGTGCGTGAAAGCGAGAGTGTGCCCGAAAGAGAAGGCTGGAACCGCACTCCGTGCGCCTCCATCCAAGGAAGGCATTCTTCCGAGGAGCGGATCGCAAGGCGCGCCAAAGGCTCGTCGGTCTTACCCTTGGTCACAAGCATGAGATCATCGAAATACTCGTCCTCCCCATAGCTATCGGTCAGCACTGAAAGTGGACCCTCATGCATACAGCGGAAGTTACGGGTATGTCGGCTGTTGCCACCGCGATAGGTCTTGGGGGCGGATTCGAGGATAAGGACGCGCGCGCCCTCCTCTGCCGACGTAATCGCTGCGCAGAGAGCGGCATTTCCGCCGCCGACCACAACGATATCCCATGGACCTTTCAGGACGTCAAAGTTCATTGGAGTTTCACCTTATATTGCGTCGATGGGCCGCTCGCGCGCGCGAAGAGCCTTAAGACGGACACGATGCGCAGCCTCGATATGGGCGCGCATCAATTCCTCGGCACGAACCCCGTCACGGGCCTTGAGTGCCACCAAAAGAGCGGCATGTTCCTTGACTGCTTGCTGTGCGCGATCCGCCTCAGCGAGTGTCGAGGTGCCGATAATGAGCAAGGTTTTTTGCAAAGCGTTCACCGACTTGATCAGGTAGCGGTTCTTGGCCGCATCCAGCAGGGTCATATGGAACTGACGGTTCAGCTCGTAGGCAGTGCGCACGTCTGCTGCCTGTGAAAGCTCGCTGTTCAACGTCTCAAGCTCGTCCAGCTCCAGATCAGATGCCGCACGGGCGGCAAGACGTGCGGCCGTGCCCTCAAGCACCGCGCGCATCTCATAAAGCTCCATGACTTCGGAGTAATCGAGCACGCGGATCGTGGCGCCTTGTCGCGGCATATGGACGACCAAACCGTCTGCCTCGAGCTGGCGAATAGCCTCGCGAATGGGTGTGCGACTGATGCCGAACCGCTCGGCAAGCTCGGTCTCGCGCAGACGCGCACCGGGAGCAAGATGGCCGTTTCCAATATCTTCCAGCAAACGGCGATAAGCTCCGCTTCCCTGCGGGCCATCCTCGAGTTCGGGAGCATCGTTCATTTTCGGAACCTCAAAGGTCGCTTGCATTTTGTATCCAAGTGTATACAAGTGGATTCATAAATCGTCAAGCCAGATCAGGAAAGCAACCATGAGCGCGCTAGAATCCTTAAAACCGCGCCTTTTGACCGTCGTATCGGCTGCAATCGGAGCGGCTGCATTTTGGGCCTTGGGCCTTCCGTTGCCGTTTCTCTTCGGACCGATGGCTGCCTGTCTGATCGCCGCTCTTCTTGGGGCACCACTCAAGGGATTAGGACAAATTTCGGTCGCTGCCCGCACGATCCTCGGGGTCGCGGTCGGCGCCTCGATTACGCCCGAACTACTGCATAACTTGCCGCTTATGGCGGCATCTGTGGCGTTCATCCCCGTATACATCGCCCTCATCGCACTAGTCGGTGTTCCCTTCTTTCATCGCCTCTGCGGTTTTGACCCTGTCACTGCCTTTTATGCGGCAATGCCAGGCGGGCTTCAGGACATGGTGATTTTTGGACAGGCTGCGGGCGGCAATGTTCGGACGCTTTCGTTGGTCCACGCAACACGCGTGCTTATCATCGTGACCATCGCGCCCATCGTTCTGGTAAAGCTTTACGGCGCGCCGCTCAGCAATCCGATAGGCGCCCCTGCGACAACGATCCCACTCCACGAGCTTGGGCTTATGGCGGTAGCGGCTTTGATCGGCTGGAAAGGCGGCGAAAAGATCGGGCTCTTTGGAGCTTCGATCCTTGGACCTATGATTGTCGCTGCGATCTTCTCGCTCAGCGGTCTTATTCATATGCGCCCACCGAAAGAGGCGATCCTGATCGCTCAATACTTCATCGGGATGGGGATCGGCGTTTATTACGTCGGGGTGACTTTGCGCGAGCTACGCCAAGTCGTTGCCTCGGGTGTTGCCTTTGTCCTGATCCTTGCGGTTTTGGCGGCAACATTCACAGAGATCGTCACGCTTGCAGGCTTTTCCGCACCCGTCGAGGCCTTCTTGGCCTATGCTCCAGGTGGTCAGGCGGAAATGACAGTGCTGGCTATCGTTGCAGGCGCAGACCTCGGGTTCGTCATCACCCACCATTTGGTCCGCATTATTCTGGTGATCACAGGCGCGCCCATCGCAGCGCGCCTCTTGAAGGTGCGAAAGGACTAGCCCTTCCAGACCTCGGGGTTGATCATGTGGATCGGCGCTCCGTCTGCATAGGCGTTGATCTGGTCGTAGATGTCCGAAAACTGAAGCTCCAGCTCGTCTTCGGTGACATAGCCGACATGAGGGGTGCCAATGACATTGGGGTGCGAAACCAGAGGGTCATTGGCATCGACCATCGGTTCAACGTCGAACACATCCACCGCAGCCATTCCGGGATGCCCCGCATTCAAGGCCTCTAACAGCGCGCCCTTTTGAACGAGGCCAGAGCGGGAGGTGTTTACAAAAACTGCTCCTGGCTTCATCGCGGCAAAATCAGCAGGACCGATGATCCCACGCGTTTCGGGTTTCAGGCGGACGTGCACACTCACAACGTCGGCCATAGCAAAAAACGCTTCCCGGCTTTCAGGAACGGTTTCGCCAGCAGCAAGCGCCCGTGCGCGCCCCTCGGGCGAGCCCCACCATACCACCTTCATCCCGAAGGCGCGGGCATAACCGGCAACCTCTCGTCCGATGCGGCCATATCCATAAAGCCCAATGACCCGACCGCGGAGGGTTTTTCCGACGCCCATCTGCCAAAGCCCTGCCCGCAAACTGGCCATCTGTTGCGGGATTTGCCGCATCGCTGCCAAAATCAGCCCCCAAGTCAACTCGGCCGCCGCATATGAGGGGGTGTCCGAATGCATGTTCGAGCTCAAGAGCACGTTATGCGCTGTGCAGGCCGCCACATCGACATGCGGATAAACGCTCCGCTGAGAAATAAGGCGTAGCTTCGGTAGTCGCTCGAGAAGGCCTTTGGTAATCGCCGTTCTTTCCCGAAAGAGGACCAGCACTTCTGCCTCTTTCAGCCTCTCGGCCAAAATTGCTTCGTCTGTGAGGTGATCCGTCCAAACCGTCACATCATGCCCATCGAGCTTTTGATAGGACGGTAGGTGGCGGAGGGTATCGAACCAATCGTCGAGGATATGGACTTTCATTTCGCGCTACTCTGTGAGGGAACGTTGGGGACCATCTGACAAGGCGTCCAGCGCAGCATCGACACGCCGACGCTGCGCTAGAAGTTCATCTCGCTGGGTATTCGAGTCAGAGCCCGAAGGCTCATGGCTTGCCAATTCGGCAGATATGCGCTGCTTCGCGACCCTTAGCTCTGTTTTGGCGAGCGTGATACACTCGGAAATTTCCTCGTACATCCTTGGCCTCAACTTGGTATACGATTGTATACTTAACCCGAATTAGCCGCGCGTCAAAGCCCCTTCCAAACCGATTGCGGGACTAGAACCTCGCCCCGTGCCAAAAGGCGTGCAGTGCGGAGCAACCCCGCAGAACGTAGCTTGAAGCCATCAGCACCAGACTCGTAATCAACGGTCACATCAATGGTGCCCGAGGGATGCTCAATCACGACAAGAGCCGGAGTGCCCTCGGGAGCGGTAAAGAGCCCCTCGGCCACGGTGCCGGGCGTCAAAACGCACGACGCGAGGCATTGCGAGCCAGTCACGGCCATGGTGGGATGACAGTTCTTGGGCATGAAATAACGCGCGGTGATCGTTCCACCTTCGCGCGGTTTGGACAAAAGTCCGAATTTGGGCGTTACCGACCCCGAAACATCCCCCATGCCCATACGTTTGCCTGCTTCAATGCGGATCGGCTCCATACGTGCATAGAATTCACGATTGGCGTCGAGCTCGGCCACGGTTTCATAGCCTGTGAGGCCAAAGTCCTCGGCGCGGGCAATAACCATGGGCATTGCCACATCCATACAGGTCACTTCGATCCCGTCGATGACGTCACGAACGGCACCTGTTGGTAACAGGGCGCCCGTGCTCGAACCGACGACATCCATAAAGTTGAGATAAATCGGCGCAGCGGTTCCCGGAACGCCATCGATCGATGCAGTGCCATCATAATTGACGCGGCCGCCGGGCGTTTGGACCACGGCTTCAACGCGTGCGCCCGTATTCACTGAAAGCACTCGGATGCGGGTGACATCGCCTGTCGGCTCGACCAACCCCATCTCAAGGGCTGCAGGACCGACGCCCGAGAGGATATTGCCGCAGGTCGGCTTGAAATCGACGGTGCGATCCTCGACCGAAACTTGCGCAAAGAAATAGTCGATATCCGCTTCGGGATCGCTGGAACGGGATAGCATCGCCACTTTGGTTGTCACCGCAGCGCCGCCGCCGATCCCGTCGATGTTAAGAGGATGACCTGACCCGACCACCGACAAGAGCACTTGGGCTAATGTCTCGAGGTCTTCGGGCAGATCTGCGCGATTGAAGTAAGGCCCACGCGACGTGCCGCCACGGAAAAAGTGAAATGGGATAGAGGTTTGCGTCATATTCTTCTCCATCAACGGATTGGCCAAGGAAGATCGTAGGTGTTCTGCAGCCAGCCCGAGGGGAAATTCAGGCTAAGCATATAGGCGAGCCCGAGAATGAAGGCGGCAGCGGAGGCGGTCATGATGATCGTCTTGATCCAGGACGCTTTGGCACGCAGCCTCAGGAAGGCGACAAAGAAGACGATCATCGCGATGTAGAAGCCAACGAGCGCTGTGGAGACGACCAAAAGCGCAATCCACGCAGGCCCCGTCCAGAACCAACCGTTGCCCTCGTTGCCGACGTGATCTCCAACGATCTCATAGTCGAAGAAGGCAGGATGGTTTTCATGGCCGCGCCAAAGATGGATGAGCAACGTCAGACCAAAAACGACACCAACGACGCCAACACCGATCGGGAAAATCCCCCCGAGGAAGCTGTGGCCCATCGCATCCCAAAGCGCCATTCCGAAGAACGCCATCATGGCAAGCGCGAAAGCGATCTGGATGTTGCGGCTGGTATGCGAGGTCACGACGGCATCGCCCGTCGGGCCCGTATCATCAACGCGATTGCGCAGACCAAGGTAGATCGAGGCAATCGTCATCGCGGCGATGATCAGAACGCCAGGACGCGCAAGGAAGCCCCAACCGTTGAACTGCAGCGCTTGATAAAAGAATGTCTCTGCTTGCGGGGCAAGAACATACCCGATCAGCAAAGCGGGACGCGGCCAGCCGAAGCGCTTCATCAAGATACCGACGAAACCGATAGCCAGAAGAGCAACAAGGTCCGAGAGATCGCGCGTTGCCTGGAAGGCGGCAAAGCAGATCAGCGCGATCATGAACGGCGCGAGAAGTTGGAACGGGATTGCGGTCAGGCGCGAAATCGGCTGCGCAAGGGCAAGACAGATGCCTGCGCCGAAGATGTTGGCCAAAGCCAGCGACCAGATGATCGAATAGGTAATGTTGAGGTCTGGACCGACCATCGACGGACCCGGTTCGATACCGATGAGCACCATACCGCCAAGGAAAACCGCCATGGAGCCGGAGCCGGGGATACCGAAGAGCATGGTCGGCAAAAGCGCCCCACCCTGCATCGCATTGTTGGCGCTTTCAGGCGCAACAACGCCGCGCGGATCACCTTTTCCGAACTTCGAGGTATCTTTAGACGTCTGCACTGCGTGACCATAGGCAATCCAGTCGACGACAGAACCACCAAGTCCGGGGATAGCACCGATCATACAGCCAAGACCCGCACAGCGGATCGAGAGAAAGATGTTCTTCCACCAGTCGATAAAGCCTGCAGCCCAACCGGTGCCCAGCGGCGCACCTTGAGCGATCGAGCTGTTCTTGCGCAAGAGGTCAGAGATTTCAGGAATAGCAAAAAGACCAAGGCCGATGATGACCAGCGGAATACCGTCATAAAGGTATTCGGAACCAAAGATCATCCGAAACTCGCCCGTCGCAGGGGCGGCACCGATCGAGCCGATCAAAAGGCCGACTGCACAAGCGGCAAGACCTTTGGGAAGGCTGCGGCCCGCAAGCACTGCAACCATCGAAAGGCCGAAGAGCGCGAGCATGAAAAGCTCCGCCGACCCGAAAAGCAGAATTAGCGGGCGCGCGATGAGCACAAAGCCCGTCAGGATTACAGCCCCAACCACGCCACCAAAAAGGGAGGAGATAAAGGCAACGGAGAGCGCGCGCGCCGCTTGGCCCTGCTTGGCCATTGGAAACCCGTCAAGGACCGTCGCTTGGCTCGCGCTCGATCCCGGAATACCCATAAGGACCGACGAGAAGGTATCAGAGGTCGGAATGACGGCCACGAGGCCGATCAGCATTCCGAGCGCTGAAACGGGGTCCATACCATAGAGAAACGGGACAAGGAGCGAAAGTCCGGCGATGCCGCCCAGACCGGGAATAACGCCGATCACTAGACCGACCGAAACGCCTAATAACATGTAGGCCATGTGTTGAAAGGTGAACAGAGTGGCCAGCGCGGTAAGCAGCGTATCCATCATGGCAGCATCCTCCAACCCGGCAGAAACATGCTCGGGCGATCTGTGCAAAAGAATTAGTTCTAAGGGAGAATTGCGGCCCAGTCGCCTTTGGCGATGGGCCGCACGGTTCGTGTCAGTCTCAGCGGAATATCCGCTGGAACCGATTATTCACCGAGTTTGACGCCGTAGTCTGCGCCAAGCATGTCGACAACTTGTGTGCGCAGCTCTGCCGAGATCTTGGTGCCGCGCTCGAAAAGAGCGTCTGCCTGACGACCAGTGACCTGCTCATAGGTTCCGAGCACCGACTCTTTGTTTGCCTGATACTCGGGATCGGCCTTCATGGCTTCAAATGCAGCCTGATAGGTGTCTACGATCTCTTGCGGCGTGTCCTTGGGCAGGAACACCATCTTCTGGGCAGGGAAACCTGCGGTGAAGAAGGCGAAGTATGCGTCGTATTCGGGACCTTCGGGCGCTTTGCCTGTCATGGTCTCATAGGCTTCGGCAAAGTGCGGCAGATCCGGGAAGGTCGGATCGCGCATGATGTTGCCGTTCTCATCGAGAACACCCCAGCTGAAGAGCGGCACAGCTGCGCCAGAGTCAACGAGCGGCTGGACGTTTTTGATATAGGCAGAGGAGGTCTGATAATCGATGTTGGTCTCACCGCGCTCGAAAGCGAGACGGCCATCACCGCGGCCTTTGAAGCCGAAAACGTGCTGAACATTCAGCCCCATCATCTTGAAACCAAGAAGCGGCACGAGGTCGAGCGAGGTAGCGCCCTGGCTTGCATAAACGAGGTCTTGACCAACGAGCTTGGCGATCTCGTCCGTGCTAGTCACACCGGTCGACGGCGAGGTGTAGACAACACCGCCCGTGGGGGAAGCCATTGCGATTTCCCAATCAGCATACTCGTAGCGGACGCGCGGATCACCCAAGAGATAGGGGAATTGGGTCGAACCCGAGGTGCCGAGGATGGTCAAACCATCGGGCTTGGCACGAGCTGCAAAGAGGTTGGTACCCTTGGTCGAGCCGCCACCGGGTTCGTTGACAACGACAACGGTCGGGTTGCCGGGGAGATATTTGCCGAGCAGCGGAGCGTTAAAGCGTGCCCAGGTATCCGAGCCACCACCAGCGGAGAACGGAATGATCCATTCGATGGTTTTGCCTTCGAACGAAACTTCGGCAGCAGCGGGACCGGCAAGGCCGAAAGCTGCGAGTGCGCCGAATGCCATACCGATGGCGCCGCGGCGGGTGGTCTTGATTGAATCTGTCATTTGGGTTCCTCCCCGTAATGTATTTCCCTGCGGAATTGTGCAGTGGAGATACCGCCGATGGCGACCCTTCTCCTCCTTCACCTTTCCTTGACACCAGTCTACCGAGGGCCTCCACCCGTGGTCGACTTGATGTGCGGCACGTTAATCGCGCATCCTGTCCAAAACCTGTCAGGCTCTAAAAAATGCGAATCGTTCTGGTCGAAGACAACGAAAGACTTGCCAAGGGCATCGAGAATGCTTTGCGAGATCAAGGACATGCGGTCGACTGGATCGGTGACGGACTCGAGGCAAAAAAGTTCCTCGAGACCGAAGGAGCAGACGTTGCCGTGCTTGATGTGAACCTTCCGGGGCTCACTGGCTTTGAAATTGTGCGCGCTTTACGCAAGCAGGGAATCACGATTCCCGTGATTCTTTTGACCGCTCGCACCCATCTTGATGACCGAGTCGAAGGGCTCGATTCAGGGGCTGACGACTATCTCGTCAAACCCTTCGAAATTGCCGAATTGACCGCACGCATCCGTGCCCTTGGGCGGCGGCGCGCAGACATCAGAGCCGGTGTTGAGGAGATAGGAGAGCTTCGATTTGATCGGATGGCCCGCACCTTGACCGGCCCCGAAGGCCTCATTGATCTACCGCGTCGTGAACTAGCTCTGTTCGAATGTTTTGCCGACCAACTCGGGCGGATCGTATCCAAGGACCGTATCTCGGACACTCTTTATGGCGTCGGCTCCGAGATAGAGCCGAACGCGATTGAGCTCTTGGTCTCGAGGTTGCGCCGAAAATTGGCCGGAACCGGTGTGACGATCCGCACCGCGCGCGGTCTCGGCTATCTCCTGGACGATGACACCAAATGAAAGGTTGGTCCCTTCGCAGCCGCCTCTTCGTCCTAATCGTGCTGCCGCTTATCTTGGTGGCAAGCTTTGCGGCTTTTGCGCGATATGTCCTCGCAGAGCGGATGTCACAGAGGCTTTATGACGATACGCTCCTTGCTGTTGCTCTCACAATCTCGCGTGATGTGGTTCTAAGCGAAGGCGACGTCCTTACCGAACAACTACTCGACGCATTGACCAAAGCCCTTGGTGATCCTGTCTATTACCGGATCGAGGGGCCTGAATCGCGTTTCGTGACGGGCTATTCCGATGCCCCCGAGCGCCCGATCGACGCCGAAGTTCAATCGGGCATTCCATATTTTTACGACTCCACTAGCCTCGGTCTCCCAGTTCGCGTGGTCACATTGCGCGAATTCATCGCCGAGCCGCAATTCGGCGGCTGGGTGACGGTAGACGTCTGGCAAACTGTAAACCAGCGCGAAGCGCTGAGCCTCGAGCTCTTGGCGCAGGCGATCATACTCATGGCCATCGTGATCGTCTCGGCCGCCCTCCTCGTCTGGTTCGGGATCAACATTGGCCTACGTCCGCTGTTGGAGCTTCGAGAAGCGGTGGCCTTGCGGTCTCCTGATGATCTTGGACCGATCAGACGCGCGGTGCCCAAAGAAGTGCGTAACCTCGTGACCGCGATGAACTCGCTCTTCGCTCGCCTTTCCGACGCCTTCGCCCTGCGCGATGCCTTCATTTCCGATGCAGCGCATCAGCTTCGCAACCCCATCGCCGCCATCCAAGCTCAGGCCGAGGCCGCAACAACCGCGCCCACAGAGGAAGAGCTAAGGTCACGTGTTGCCGAGCTTGCCGAAACGGCACGTCGCACTGGGCGCCTCACACAACAGCTCTTGTCCATGGAAAAGGCTCACGGTCGCAATGCCACCGGAAATTGGCGAGCGTTCGACCTGCGCGATCTTGTCGAAGAGGTCGCGACCAGCTTTGCGGAAAAAGTGCTCCGCAGGGATATTTCGGTTTCTTTCCAAGTCCTTGGAAACGCGCGCAGCGTCAAAGGCGATCCTGTCATGATACGGGAAGCGATCGAAAATCTCCTCGACAATGCAAGCCGCTATGGCTGCCCCAATGGGGGCGACGTGGACCTAGAGATCGACTTCGCCGCGCAGGATGTCGCGATCCGTGTAACGGACTCGGGCCCAGGCATTCCCGAAGAGGCCCGTGACCGCGTATTTGACCGCTTCTTCCGATTGAATGATGACGCCTCGGGTGGCTGCGGCCTTGGCCTTGCGATCGTTAGGCAAGTCGCAGAAGCCCATGGCGGAACCGCCCAAGTGGTGCCTCTCGCGAATGGATCGGCTATGGAAATCCGGATTCCTCACGAATAACCGGGACTGCCGCGAAACTTCTTGTCACTTGGACAATCGCAAAAAAGATTGGGCCCGGTGAAAACCAGACCTGCTCCCGAAAACGCTCCTCATGTTCTCATATTGATCTTTGTTCAATATGCGACCACCTTAGCGCACATGACAAACACGACCGACATCATCGGATCATTTGCCAAAGGGCTTCGCGTGCTGGAATGTTTCGGCGCGGATCGCCCGCGTTTGGCCATCTCGGACGTCGCCACTTTGACAGGATTTGATCGGGCAACAGCGCGGCGATGCCTTTTGACGCTCCACCACGAGGGCTATGCCTCTTATGACGGCAAGTTCTTTACGTTGACACCCCGCGTGCTGCGTCTCGGAATGGGGGCGATGGCTTCCCTGCCCTTGCCGCGGATCGTGCAGCCCTGGCTTGATCAGCTTTCCGAGCAAATCGGCCATTCCTGTTCGGTTTCGATCCTCGACGATCTGGAAATCGTCTATATCGCCCGCGCGTCCGAGCGGCGCGTGATGTCGATCGGCCTTATGCCGGGCTCGCGGCTTCCCGCTCATATCACTTCCATGGGGCGGGTGCTGCTGGCGGCTCTCCCCGAGGAAGAGGCGGCCGCGCTAATCGACCGCGCCGATCTCACCCCGCGCACCGTGCATTCGCTGACCGATCCGGCCGAGATCCGCGCCGAGATTGCCAAAGTCAGGACCCAAGGATACGCCCTTATCGATCAAGAAATCGAGCTTGGCCTGACCGCGCTTGCGGTGCCGATCCTCGACTCCCGCGGCCGCACGGTTGCCGCGCTCAACACAGGCATGGCTACGATCCACGCAACACAAGATGCCATCCAAGGGACCTATCTGCCAGCCTTGCTCAAAGTGCAGGATGGTCTCAGGCGCGTTCTTTCATAAACTTGAGGGACTGCAACGATCGCTCGGCAGCCTAAATATCGAAGACGTTGACCTTGAGGCGGATAACCAAAGTTTGCAGGAGGCATGCGTTATCTTTGCAGGGCTGCCCTGCGACGAACCCTATTGCCAAATCGTCGCCTGACGCGACCTTTGGCGCAACCGTTCGTATCTGATCGAGTTTACTCGACCCCGCAACAGTGGAGCCGAAAGCTGATCGCTAGAGGCCGTCTTTCTTGCGCACATAAAGCTCGAACCGATGGTGGACGATTTCATAACCTAGCGCCTCGGCGATTTCGGCTTGGAGCGCTTCAATCCTCTCGCTTGCAAATTCGACCACCTCGCCTGTGTCTACGTCGATCATATGATCGTGGTGACGGGTTTCGGTATGCTCGAAACGTGCAGGCGTGCCGTCGAATTGATGACGAAGGATAACGCCCTGATTTTCAAGCTCGGTCAGCGAGCGATAGACGGTCGATAGCGATATCCCCGGCACAACGGCTTCAGCGCGGCGGTGAAGTTCGATCGCTTCGGGGTGATCTTCCGCTTCAGCCAACACTGACAAAAGGGCTGCACGCTGACGCGTGATCCGCACCCCTGCCCGTCGCAAGGCTTCAGTCAGTTTTTCAGTTCTGCGCGCTATTTTCGTCATGCCCCCTTTTCACTCACATTCATGTGTTTTGGCAAGAGTTAGATGGGAATCACTTGCAACTGGCTTGACTGTTGCAAATCATTCCTAAATAGAAAGAGGAAAAGTTGCAGCGCGGAGAAAGTGAATGACTGGCCGAAGCGGGCTATTAGGAACAATCGCGGCACTGGTTCTTGCCACTCAAGCGATGGCCGAGGACAAGCTCAAAGTCGTGACCACCTTTACCGTCCTTGCCGATATGGCCCAGAACGTGGCGGGCGATGCGGCCGAAGTGGTTTCCATCACCAAGCCGGGTGCCGAGATCCATGGCTATCAACCGACCCCGCGCGATATCGTGCGAGCGCAAGATGCCGACCTGATACTATGGAACGGGTTGAACCTTGAACGCTGGTTCGAACAATTCCTCGCCAACCTACAGGACATTCCTTCTGCAACGCTCTCTGACGGGGTGGAGCCGATCTCTATTTCCGGCGGTGAATATGACGGCAAGCCGAATCCCCATGCCTGGATGGCGATTTCATCGGCGGAAATTTACATCGACAATATCCGTGACGCGCTGAGCGCTGCCGATCCCAGCAACGCGGGCATCTATGCGGCCAATGCCGCGGCTTACAAAGTGCAGATTGCCGAGGCGATTGGCCCCCTTCGCGAGGCGGCGAGAGCGCTGCCTGAAAACCGTCGATGGCTCGTGACGTCAGAGGGTGCGTTTTCCTATCTGGCGCGGGACTTTGAACTGCGCGAGGTCTATCTTTGGCCGATCAACGCCGATGCGCAGGGCACCCCGCAGCAAGTGCGCGCCGTGATCGATACGGTGCGAGAGCACCAGATACCCGCCGTCTTTTCGGAATCCACCGTTTCGGACAAGCCCGCCAAACAGGTGGCGCGAGAGACCGGCGCCCTTTACGGCGGTGTTCTCTACGTCGATAGCCTCAGTGAAGCCGGCGGCCCTGTGCCAAGCTATCTCGACCTGTTGCGTGTGACCGCACAAACGATTGTTGAGGGGCTAGAGGAATGACAGGCGACGGCATACGGGCAACGGGTGTCACTGTCACCTATCGGAATGGCCATACCGCTCTTCGCGATGCCAGTTTCGCGATCCCAACGGGCACGATCACTGCGCTTGTCGGCGTTAATGGCGCAGGAAAATCCACGCTATTCAAAGCGTTGATGGGGTTTGTTCCTATCGCGGACGGTAAGATTGAAATATTTGGCCAACCTGTAAGTAAGATAATAAAATCTCAATCTCTCGCTTATGTGCCTCAAGCCGAGGAAGTCGACTGGACCTTCCCCGTCCTTGTCGAAGATGTCGTCATGATGGGCCGTTACGGCCATATGGGCTTTCTCCGTCGTCCACGCCCCGCCGATCACACGGCTGTTGCGACCGCTCTTGAACGGGTCGGTATGAGCAATTTTCGCAGCCGACAGATCGGAGAGCTTTCGGGCGGCCAGAAAAAGCGGGTCTTCCTCGCCCGCGCTCTGGCCCAAGAGGCCAAGGTCATACTGCTCGACGAGCCCTTCACAGGTGTCGATGTCAAAACCGAAGAGCAGATCATCAGTCTCTTGCGCGATCTGCGTGCCGAGGGTCGAGTGATGCTGGTTGCCACCCACAACCTCGGATCGGTGCCTGAATTCTGTGATCGGGTCGTTCTCGTCAATGGAACAGTGCTCGCGCACGGTCCGACCGAAGAGGTCTTTACCACCGAAAACCTGCACAAGGCTTTCGGCGGAGTGCTTCGCCACTTCATGCTGCAGGGAGAGCGCCTCCATAACGATGCCGATCCCCGAAGGCTCGATGTCCTAACCGATGACGAGCGCCCCTTGGTGATTTATGACGATCGCACCCGCACCGCGAAGGGCCGGTCATGATCTGGCTCGAGCCGTTCCAGTATGGCTATATGACCAACGCCATTTGGGTCTCTGCCCTTGTGGGAGGGGTTTGCGCTTTCATGTCAGCCTATCTGATGCTCAAGGGCTGGTCGCTGATCGGTGATGCGCTCGCCCATTCGGTGGTGCCGGGGGTTGCTGGGGCCTACCTTCTCGGCCTTCCCTTCGCTCTCGGCGCTTTTCTCTCGGGCGGATTTGCCGCTTTGGCGATGCTGGCCTTGCGGCAGCGCTCGGGACTGAAAGAGGATGTTGTCATCGGCCTCATCTTCGTTGCGTTCTTCGGCTTGGGCCTCCTTATGGTCTCGCTCAATCCGATGGCCGTTTCGATCGAAACCATCATTATGGGCAATATCCTTGCGATTTCGCCCGCCGATACGCTGCAACTCGTGCTGATCGGTGCAATTTCGCTGGTGGTGCTTTTGGCCAAATGGCGGGACCTCTTGGCGGTGTTCTTTGATGAAGCGCACGCGCGCTCGATCGGATTGAACGTTACCGTGCTCCAGCTTGTGTTCTTCACTCTGCTTTCCGCCACCACGGTGGCCGCGATGCAGACCGTCGGCGCATTCCTCGTCATCGCTCTTGTCATAACGCCTGGGGCGACCGCCTATCTTCTCACTGACCGCTTTCCGCGGCTCTTGGGCCTCTCGGTGACGATAGGCGCTGTGACCTCGGGGTTCGGGGCTTACTTGAGCTATTTCCTCGACGGAGCGACGGGCGGAGTGATCGTCTGCCTGCAAACGGCGCTCTTCCTCCTAGCACTCGTCTGTGCCCCAAAACACGGAATGCTCGCGGCCCGCTTCCGCGCCCGCGCAGAGCGAAAGGGAGCGGCATGATGGCCGAGCTGCTTCTTCCGTTCCAATTTGCGTTCATGCAGAACGCCTTTTTCATAATCGCGCTCATTGCGCCCGCAGCGGCGATGCTGAGCTCGTTTCTCGTGCTCAAAGGCTGGTCCTTGATGGGTGATGCCACCAGCCATGCCGTTCTTCCCGGGGTCGTTCTGGCCTATATGGCTGGAATTCCACTGATCGTCGGAGCCTTCGCGGCAGGTCTTCTTTGCGCGGTCGGCACGGGACTCATCAAGGACAACTCCCGCATAAAGCAAGACACCATCATGGGCGTCGTCTTCTCGGGAATGTTCGGCCTCGGGATTGTTCTCTACACGCGGATCGAGAGTGACCTTCACCTCGACCACATTCTGTTCGGCAACATGCTCGGCGTCGGCCCCGAAGACCTCTGGACCGCCGGGCTCATATCAGGGGCAGTCGCGCTGATCCTCGCTGCGAAATGGCGCGATTTTCTGGCCCACAGCTTTGATCCCGTTCAGGCCAAGGTGATGGGACTGCGCACGGGGTTATTGCACTATGGGCTGCTTGCAGTCCTCTCTGCAACGATTGTGGCGATGCTGTCTTCGGTCGGCATTATCCTCTCGGTTGCCTATCTCATCGCCCCGGGCGCAATCGCCTTTCTGCTCGCGCGGCGGTTCGAGACGATGATGCTAACCGCGATTGCAACGGCTTGGGGATCGGGGGGCATCGGGATCTATGCCTCCTTCTGGCTAGACGCCGCCCCTGCACCGACCATCGTTCTCGTTATGATCACGATGTTCATCGCCGCCCTCGCGCTCCGACGGATGCGAGAGCGGGCAAACGCAAAGAAGGTGTGACCTCGAAAACGGGCTTATCTTCGGTTTTTCGCCTCGACTGAAGGCGCGACCCTCACGATGACGTTGCCCCTCTTGCGACCTGAATCCACAAGAGCATGTGCCTCTGCCATCTGCGAAAAATCAAGCGTTCGATCAATCACAGGTTTGAAGTCTCCCGCAGCGGCAAGATCCACCACTTTGCGCAAAATGCACACCGCCTCTGACGCCACGCCGCCGATCATACGTTTGCCATCGAGCCGAGCCTTGAGTGCTCCAAACAGCATATCCGATGTTTTACCCGAGATGAGGAGCATGCGCCCTTTGGGAACCAATGCGTGCCGCGTGCGGGACCAAGGCGCGGTGCCGACTGTATCGACCACCACATCATACTTCTGACTCTCGTTCTCGAAATCCACGGCCTTGTAGTCGATGACGTGATCAGCCCCTATACGGCGCACCAGATCCGCGTTGGCTGCACTGCAAACTCCGGTCACCTCGGCCCCGAAGTGCTTGGCGATTTGAACGCAAGCGGACCCGACAGATCCCGAGGCTCCATTGACCAAAACGCGCTCACCTGCACGAATTTTCCCCTTATTAATCAGATAGTCATAGGCTGTAATTGCACCAAAGGGGATCGCTGCCGCTGCTTCAAAGTCGATGTTTTCAGGCTTGTGAACAATCTTGCCTTTAGCGGGCATAACGATGAATTCGACATGCGCTCCCATGTCCGCGCCGGGAAAGCCAATCACCGCGTCACCTACCGTGAACTCGGTCACGTCTGCGCCGACCTGTTCGACAATCCCTGAAAATTCCGTTCCAAAGATCGGCTTGCGAGGACGGTTGATCCCGAAGATCAATCGCGCGATGCACCCCATACCCGCAGGCACCGTCAGGCTCCGCACGCGCCAATCAGCGGAACAAACCGTTGTTGCGATCACGCGGATCAAAACCTCGTTGGCTTTGGGGCTAGGCATAGGCAGTTCAACAAGATCGAGAACCTCGGGACCGCCGTATCTCGAAGCGCTGTAGGCATACATTACAATAATTCCTCAAAACAATCTCGTTCATATGGTCTTTTGACCCGCAACCTTGCGCGTCCCGCGCAAAAGAAGCCATAGCCCGAACCCGAGTTCGGAAATCGTCACAACAGTCAGAAGTCCGATCACCAGAAAATCAAGTGCCGCTATATTCGTAAAGGTCAGTTCGACAACCGCCTGAACCAAATACCCAAAGGCTCCAACGAGCAACCCCCACCCCAAAAGATGGGGCACCGTTCGGGTCCGCAATATCATTGCTCCAAGTGCAAGAAGATGCGCGCCGAAGAAAATCTGCCATACAAAAACCCCGAGACTATGCGCCTTGATGAAAACAAGAGCCAAAGACTGGGCGCTACTCGGATCGAACCCAGTCGGCTGGCTCGCAACGACATAGGCCGTTGTCCACATAAGCAGGTTCAAGCCCATGATCACGATCATACCGAAACGGGACAGCATCGCGATGACCGCAAGGCGCGGGCTCTTGCTTCGAAACATCTGAAAAAGAATGACCGTAATCGCTATTTCAAATAGGATCACGGCAATATCGGCCAGCACGCCAAGTCGAAACAGCCCGACTTGGGTCAGAAGGTTCTGTGCAGTGCGCGCCGCGTCGCCCTCGACCACGATCTGCATCGGAACATAGCCGATGCTGAACGCACCGCACACCGCGATAGCAAGATAGAGCGCACCAGCGAGTCTGGCATCTTTGGTGTTCAAGCGGTTTTGCTCGGCGGTTGTCATTTTGCTTCCTTTCACGGTCCGTCCGCGACTTTGTGACCCAAATCGGAGTGCCTAAAGCCTATCCAGTTCTTCAATTCATGCGAATTGACCTAATCCTGAGATTTGATATGCATAAATGCATGGATTGGCGCTCGGTGAAATTCGACTGGAACAAAGCAAGAGCTTTTCTCGTAACCGCCGAAGAAGGCTCTTTGTCGGCAGCGGCCCGCGCTTTAGGTATGGCTCAACCGACCCTTGGCCGTCAGGTCGACGGACTCGAACAGGAACTCGGCGTAGTGCTTTTCGAGCGCGTAGGGCGTGGCCTCACCCTCACACCTAGCGGCATGGAGCTTCTCGAACACGTCAGAGACATGGGAGACGCCGCAAGCCGTGTATCCATGGCTGCCCTCGGCCAATCACAAGCCTTGGAAGGAACGATCTGCATTTCGGCAAGCGAGACCTATGCCGCGGTTCTATTGCCCCCGATCATCGCCAAACTTCGCAGGCTCGAACCCGGTATCGAGATCGAGATCGTCGTCTCGAACCATGCCAGCGATTTACGCCGCCGCGAAGCGGATATCGCGATCCGTAATTTCAGGCCGACAGAACCTAACCTCATCGCCAAGAAAATTGGTGATGCAGGCGCGGTTCTCTATGCGTCACCAGACTATATCGAACGGATCGGGTTTCCTTCGGAACCATCCGATCTGGGACATGCCGACTTCATCGCTCTCGACCATGGGAGCATGCTGCTCAAAGGGCTGAACGCGCTCGGGCTCGGCCTCACCGAGGCGAACTTCCCGATCATGACGGAAAGCTACCTTGTCATGTGGGAATTGGTCCGCCAAGGCGCCGCTATAGGCATTCTGGATTCCTACATCGGCGATGCGGATCCGCTCGTGCGGCGTGTTCTGCCCGATTTGGAACCGATCGTCTTTCCCATCTGGCTCGTCGCGCATCGCGAGTTGAGCACGAGCCGCCGCATTCGTAGGGTTTATGATTTCTTGGCGCAGGAGCTTCGGCGGGATTGAGCCTCCTCGCCTTCGGGGCTAGGCCCCCGAACGGCCAAAACCGATCAGAGCCTTAGCCCGCTTTGAAGAGCTTGGCATCGAAGAAGGTGCCTGTGGCGAGAACCGCGCCCGTCGGGGCGCCCGTGGGCGAGCCGCCTTTGGGTTCGTCAGACACCGCCAGAATGCCGCCATCAATCAGCGCCGCAATTTCGGGCGTGATTTCAAAGAGGCTTTCCGCATCGGCGGGAATAACGCCGAGAGAAACAGGCGCAGCGGCATTCGCGCCAATCACCCAAAGCTCGAAGTCGCGACCCTCGGCGGGTGCGCCAAGCTGCGGGATCACCTTGAAGAGATTACCATTCGGCGCATATCCAGCTTCTATGTGCACTGCGCCATCAGCCGACTTCAACGTAGCGTGAAGGGTCGGATCAAAGGCCGGGCCACGTAGAGCGGGGCCGAACGCGAGGAAAGACACGACGGCAAGAGCGGCAAGCGACGGGAAGGCAAACCAACCCCAAGCCCACTTGCGCTTTGGCTTTGCGCCATTCAACTGCTCAAGCAATTTTGCCTTCACCTGCGCTGAAGGTTTTGCCTCGGGTAGATCATCCGCCAAAACCGCGAACTCCTTTTCCCAAAAGGTCACCAGCTCGCGCAAAGCGGGTTCCACTGCAAGGCGCTGTTCGAATTGCCGCTCTGCCTGCGTGTCGAGCAGGCGCAAGACGTATTCGGCGGCGAGCGCCTCGTCGTCCATTATGTCCTCTCGTTCGCTCATCGCGACAAGCACTCCCTCAAAGAAATCAGGCTGCGACGCAGCCAGGTTCGCATCGTATTCAGCGGCACGTCAAAACGGGCCGCAAGATCTTGGTATGTTGCCCCATCGAGATAGGCCGCCTTTACGGCCTGCGCCCGATCGGATGGCAATTCCTCAAAGCATTCACTGATCCGTCGCCCTTCGGAGGCGGTAATGCTGGCCTCTTCGGGTCCGGGACCCCGTTCCGCTACTTCGGCTATGCTCTCGATGTCCACATGGTTGGCCTTGCGCGCCCGAAGGCGGTCAATTGCCAGATTGCGGGCAACGGTAATGAGCCACGTCATCGGGCTATGTCCCGTCACCGCATAGCGGTCGGCTCGCGCCCAAATCCGCAGATAAACATCCTGAAGCGCATCCTCGGCTTCGGACCGATTTTGCAGAACGCGCAAGCAGATACTGAAGAGCTTTCCGTTTGTTGCATCATAAAGCGCGGCAAGCGCTGCACGATCGCCAAGTGCAATGCGACCGATCAGGTCTTCGATGTCGTTACGATCCGTCATGCCTGCCTTGAGTGGTTCACAAAGCCCGTCCTGCTTTAGACCCGCATGACATAAATGGTCTCGGTCGGCAAACATTTTCAACCGAGACCACTTTGGTTCAATGGACCTTATCCGATCAAAATCGGTTTGCCCTTACATCCCGAGGGAGGCTGCAAAGCCGATGATACCCCCCATGCCGAGGTCGGCTTTCATCGTGGCCGCACCAGTGCCGAGGTCGATCTCGTAAAGACCGGCGGTGGCTGCGCCTTCGAGCTGGAGGATCGCAAGCGCCATGTTTTCACCTTCAGCCCCTGACACGATGTCAAAGCCGCCCATAGCCGACAGATCGACAGGCATGCCGTCCACGGTGATCTTGCCGATGGTGGCAAGAGTGCCCTCGTTGTTTGCAAGGCTGATCAGAGTGTCGTTTGCAGCATCAAGCGCATATTGGAAGGTCTCGCTCGCTTTGGCCCCATTGATGGCGTTGGTATAAGCGTTGGCAAAGACCATCGGCATGGTGCCTGCGCCGGCGTCGCCTTCGGCATAGGCCAGATCCTTGAAGCGGCGGACCGAGCCTGCACGCTCGTCATTATCCCCGAACCCATTGGGGAAATAGACGAGGTTATCGCCCGCAGTCGAAACCGCGCGAACCGCATCAATCGCATTGTTGAAATCGAGTGCAACCATAGCGCCCTCGCCGACCATCGCCCCGTCCATGAATGTGGCCTCGAGGTCCGTCATCGCGCCTGTCATCGGGTCAATGGAGCCGACCATTCCGTCGGTAAAACCAAGAAGCTCACCCGTTACAGGACGCCATGCAATCGCTTTGACAGGGCTAGCAAGGCTGAAGCTCATCACATCCGAGGGCGCGTTGACATCAGGCATAACAACCAAAGTCGCCCCATTATCGGCCAGCGCGTAACCGGATACCGAGGCATGGCCGGCGGCAAAGACAGGTGCAGAGGCAAGAGCAAGAAGCGAGGTCAGAATAAATTGGGTCTTCATCGGAATTCCTTTCGGGTTGAACAAACACGCAGGCTTCCCTGCGCTCACCCCGAAGCCACGAATGAATGGGTCGATAAGTTTCAGAGAGAAAAATTTATTGCCAAACCAATTGACCTGCGCGATCCCAAAGGCCCCTTGCCAAGAGACATAGGCTTTCTTGAAGGCGATCAAGAATTAGATGAATAATAGACCGTAAATATCTGAAATATATTCGCTAATATTAAAGGCAATCAGCACTTTCTCACTGAACCGATAAAGCGAGCTGAACCTCGAAGCCAACATATAACGATGTGTTTCGAGCCTTTAGAAGGTTAGATTTCTGCCGCTCTTACAGCTGCTTCGCCTTCTCGCGCAGTTGGAACTTTTGGATCTTGCCCGTGGATGTGCGCGGGATCTCGGTAAAGACGAACCGACCGGGAACCTTATAGGCGGCCAAGTGTTCGCGGCACCATTGGCGCAGGGTCTCGGCTTCGATGCTGCGTCCCGCGACAGGTTCGACAAATGCGCAAGGCGTCTCGCCCCATTTCTCGTGGGGCATGGCGACTACCGCAACGACACTCACATCCGGATGCCGATACACAACTTCCTCGACTTCGATCGAAGAGATATTTTCCCCGCCCGAAATGATGATGTCCTTGGAGCGGTCCTTAAGTTGGATGTAACCGTCGGGATAGCGCACCCCAAGATCGCCCGAATGGAACCATCCGCCCTTGAATGCCTCTTGCGTGGCTTTGGGGTTACGGAAATAGCCCTTCATGACCACATTCCCGCGGAACATCACCTCACCCATCGTTTTGCCATCCCGCGGCACGGGCACGAGGGTTTCGGGATCAAGAACATCAAGCTCTTCGAGCGGGAGATAGCGCACCCCTTGGCGAGATTTGAGCGCGGCTTGCTCGGCTCTCGGTCTTTCCGACCATTCCGCGTGCCAATCGTTGACGACAGCGGGGCCATAGGTCTCGGTTAGGCCATAAAGATGGGTCACCTCGAAGCCAGCATCATTCATATCGGCAAGCAGCTTTTCGGGCGGCGGGGCTGCAGCTGTGAAGAACTGGACCTTGTGATCGAGGCTCCGCTTTTCCTCTTCGGGTGCAGAGATGAGGAGCGACATAACGATTGGGGCACCGCAAAGATGCGAGACCTTCTCTTCTGCGAGGGCCGACCAGATCGGCTCGGCCCGCACCTGACGAAGACACACATGGGTGCCGATGATCGCCGACATCGTCCAGGGGAAACACCAACCATTGCAATGGAACATCGGCAGTGTCCAGAGATAGACCGCGTGCTTCTGCATCGATGTCGTCAATGCATTACCCTGAGCAAGAAGATAGGCCCCACGGTGGTGAGAAACCACACCCTTGGGATCGCCCGTCGTGCCAGATGTGTAGTTGATCGAGATCGCATCCCATTCATCAAGCGGCATAAGCCAATCGAAGGCAGGATCGCCAGACGCGACAAAGGCCTCGTAGTCAAGCACTTGGGTAGCGGGTGTTTCGCCTTTGAATTCGGGATCGTCATACTGGATGACGAGCGGTGTCGCCTTGGCCAGCGCAAGAGCCTCTTGCAACAAAGGCATAAATTCTCGGTCCACAATCACGATCTGCGCCATAGCATGATCGAGCTGGAACGCGATAATCGCCGGATCAAGACGCATGTTGATCGAGTGCAGGACACCGCCGCACATCGGAACACCGTAATGTGCCTCCAACATTGCAGGCGTATTGGCAAGAAGCGCAGAAACCGTATCACCGCGCCCGATACCACGCGCTGCAAGCGCCGAGGCGAGTCGACGTGAACGAGCGTAAAACTCGGCATAACTCCGACGAAGTGCACCGTGCACAATCGCAGTGTGCGCGGGGAAGACGCTTGCCGCCCGCTCGAGAAAGTTCAGCGGGGTCAGCGGCTGGAAATTTGCAGGGGTGCGGTCGAGGTCCTGATTATAGAAGTTTACACGCTCGTTCATTCATCGCCCCATTTGGGTTCGCGCTTTTCAATAAAGGCGCCGATCCCCTCTTCTGCATCTCGGGCCAGCATATTGTTGACCATCACTTCAGAGGCATAGGCATAAGCCTCTCCAAGGGGCATTTCCCTTTGAGTGTAGAACGCTTTTTTGCCTGTCGCCAAAGTCATGCTCGATTTCGACGCGATGGTTTTGGCCCAAGCCGTCGCCGTTTCGCTCAAGGCCTCCGGCGGCACGCAGCGGTTCACAAGCCCCATCTCGGCGGCTCGCTCGGCGCTCACCATCTCGCCCATGAGCAGCATTTCCATCGCGTGCTTGTTGCTCACATTGCGGGACAATGCGACCATCGGGGTCGAGCAGAAGAGCCCGATATGCACACCGGGCGTGCTGAACTTGGCCGTCTCCCCCGCGATAGCAAGATCACAGCTTGCGACCAACTGGCACCCAGCAGCGGTGGCGATCCCTGCGACCTCTGCGATGACGGGCTTTGGACAATTCACGATCGACTGCATCACATTCGCGCACATGCCCATGATCTTGGTGAAATAGGCGCGGCCCCGATCATCAGCGGCCCTGCCCTTTGTCATTTCCTTGAGATCATGCCCTGCACAAAACGCGGGGCCATTGGCTGCCAGAATGACGACCCGCACCTTCGGATCTGCCCCAATCTCGTCAAAGTGACCTTGCAGTTCTGTCAGCATAGATTCTGAAAGCGCGTTGCGGCGGCTGTTGTCGTTCAGGGTCAGTCTAAGCACCCCCTCGGGGGCAAGGTCCCGAAGGACAAGCTGTGTCGTCGTCATATGAGGCTCTTTGCAATCATGGTGGGGCCATAATGACCCCACCAAGGGGAGGTTGATCAAGCGGCCGCGATCGATTTCTTCGGATCGAAGAAAGGACGCTCGCAAATCGTGGCACGCACCGGCCCCGAACGGGTGACAACCTCGACGGCTTTACCAATCTGTGCATGCTCGGTGGCGATCATCGCCAAAGCGATGTTCTGATCGAGACGCGGCGAATACACCGCAGAGGTAACCTTGCCGACCGTCTTGTCACCGACCTTGATCGCCCAGAACGTGGTGTTCGGCCCCTTGAGCGGCTCGCCTTCGATGATGAGACCTACTTGCTTACGCTTGACGCCCTCTTCCTTGATTTTGCGAAGGGCCGCCTTGCCGATGAAGTCGGCTTCCATATCGAGGTTCACCAGTCGGTCGAGGCCAAGCTCGAAGGGGTTTGTGTGGATATCCGCATCCGCATGATAGGAGAGCATGCCCCCTTCGATACGGCGGATCGAGGAAGTGTGACCGGGACGCAGACCGAATGGCATTCCCTCGGCCATGATCTTTTCCCAAAGCGCATCGCCATGGGCACTGTCCCGAAGATAAATCTCATAGCCCAATTCGCTCGACCAGCCTGTGCGCGAGACGATGAGCGGGATACCATCAAGCTCCACTTCGCGCAGCCAGTAGTATTTGAGGTCCAGAATGCTATCGCCAAAGAGCGCACGCATGATCTCGCCCGACTTCGGACCCTGAAGCTGGAGCGGCGAAACATCCGGTTCGCCGATCTTCACGTCAAACCCCGAGTAGACAGCAATACCTTGTGCCCACAAAAGAATGTCGCTGTCTGCCAGCGAGATCCAGAAATGGTCTTCGGCAAGACGCAGAAGAATAGGATCGTTCAGAAGGCCACCTTCGGCGTTGGTGATCAGGATATATTTGCACTGACCGACCGCCATTTTGGACAGATCACGTGGGGTGAGCATCTGAACGAATTTCGCAGCATCTGGCCCTTTGATCTCGACCTGACGCTCGACCGCTACGTCACAAAGGATCGCGTCGTTCACGAGGTTCCAAAAGTTCTGGACCGGATCGCCGAAATCGCGCGGGATATACATGTGGTTATAGACCGAGAACCCACGAGCACCCCAGCGCACCGTGGCATCGAAATAGGGGGACTTGCGGATTTGGGTGCCGAAGCCGAAATCATCAGGTTGCATTATGTCGTCCTTACTCATGGGCGGCGCCATGGCTCGCCCTGTGCTACTAAGGACAATAATTAGCGCCGCATTTTCAGAACCTTGGACTGAAAACAGAGCGGAAAGGCGACTATTCGGGCTGAAGAGATTTTAAAAACCCGACCAAGCGGTCTGCACCCTATCGCGTGACGAGCGTGGTCAGGTTCGGGACGCTCGATTTGATCTGACGGGTCGCGATATAGGTCATATAACGATCCACATCGACACCGACGGAGAAGAGACGGTCCAAAACGTTCTGGAAGGCCACCAGATTGGGTGCCACGACCTTGAGGACATAGTCCATTCCGCCGCCCGTCGCGACGCAATCTATGATTTCGTCCATCGCGTAGATCTGGGCCTCGAACCGTTCAAAATCGGCCTTGCGGTGCGATCCGAGAGAGATCGTCACAACGACCATTGTGAAATCACACAGTTTACTGAGCGCGATATCGCCTCGGTATCCGATGATATATCCTGCGGCCTTGAGCTTGGTCAGCCGCTCCCAACAGGGCGTGGGCGACAAGTTCACCAGCTCGGCCAGTTTGGTCTTGCTCAACTGCCCATGGGACTGCACCGCCGCCAGAATGCGAAGATCAGCGCCATCAAGAGCGAGTTTTTTCATCAGAGCGGTTCCTAGAGGCGGGTCGGAGTAAGGACAATAAGGTAATCCATTACCGAAGAAAGAGAAACTCAGGAAACGACAGCGCCAATGCAAAAGACGGCGAATGCCCCGTAGGATGCAAACATTTGGGAAAAACCCATGCAAACCTGTGCTTTTGGTTCAATCAAACCGCGTCCGTAGGGGGGGGGCCTTGCAACCCTAGTTGATCCCGTTTGCCGCTTGCAGCTCGCGCACATAGGTAACGATGGCATCGACATCGCTGCGTGTCAGACCAGACTGTGGCGGCATATTTCCAAAGGGCCAATGATGAGCTTTGACGCCGTTCTGCACAGCCATTTGGAACGCCATATCGCCATGATGGCTCGGCTCGTAAATGCGATGCACCAAGGGCGGCCCGAACCCCATCCGACCGGTCGCATTGGCACCGTGACAGGTTGAACAGACCGCATCAAAGGCCGTCTTTCCGATCTGCGCTTGAGCAGAGAGTTGTTCGGGCAGTATGACATCCACCAAAGGCGCGCCCTGTTCAGGTGCCGCTGCTTCAGGCGAGGTTGCTTCATTCGCGCTTAGTTTTAGGACCATTACGGAGGTCGCAATTGCTGCAAATGCCGCACCGATCAACATGACTTTCTTCATGGCCATCTCCGATCCCATCTTGGTTTGCCGCCCTCTTTAAATCGAGACGATCGTAAAACGGAAGACCAATAGAAAGCGCAATGACCACGTCTTCACTGAAAAGTGTATGACCTTGGTCAAAGGTGCGAGCCTTCGGACGCGGACATCAAGCTTCGATAGAGTGCCAAAGCTTGATCGCGCGTTGCGGCCCCAAGTTTGGTCCGGGCGTTTCGCAGATGTAGCTCTACAGTGACTGGTGCAAGGCCCAAATCGTGCGCAATCGCCTTGGTTCTCAGGCCACTGGAAAGTCGGTCAAGGCAAGCCCTCTCGCGCGCGGTCAGCTGCCCCAAAAGTGTCGAAGCTGGCGCACCAAGTCTCCCTCGCAAAGCTAAAAGGCCAAGACGGATTTCATGGCCCCGCTCTCGTCTGATCGCTTCGATTTCGGCGCGCGCAAGGGTCGAGCCGACATTCCACGCCTCGCACACCGTCGGGCCCATACGCACCACACAAGAAAATCCTGCGCGGTATCCAGTCTCGGAGGCCGTGTAGATAACCGATTTTTCCGCTGCGGAAAGATAGCTGTAGTCATCAATATAATCGACGCCGGTCCCCAATGGGTCAGGAGTCCGAAGGCAATAGGTCAAAAAGGGGTCATGCCGTTCAAGGCGCTCGTCTTGATAATAGGTCTCGAACGCCCGACCGAGTGTAGTCTGAACTGCGACCTTCCCCGCCCCGTTGATGTCGAGATGCAGAACTCGATCGAAGCCCATCTCTTCGAGCCAACTTGTCGAAGCCTCCCAAAGCCGAGAAGCTTCGGTTTCGCATGCAACCAGATTGGCGAAGTCTTCGGTGCGCATCTTGAACCCCTCCGCAGCCTCACGCGCTGCTCAGCAATCGCGCCTAATGCCCCCCTCGAAAGGCAAAAAAGCCAATACCTCACTAGGGTTGATACCGCGCATCTAAGGTTTTCCATAGGTAGACTGGGCCTTCAATCCTTTTTTTACTGGCCGCGATTTTCCTAAAAGTTGACGGAACAAAATCCATGTCACTCAAGTGCCTTCTGGCTGTGATGGCTCTGACCACGCTCCCCGCAATTTCGATCGCTCAGGAACAGAGCACGATCCTTGTGCTCGACGGGTCTGGCTCGATGTGGGCGGAACTCCCTGAAGGTCGCTCACGGATCGAAGTAGCTCGCGATGTGCTGGTCGATTTTCTGGCCGCGCGCGACCCTGCACAGGATTTGGGCGTGATCGCCTATGGGCATAACCGCAAAAGCGATTGCAGCGATATCGAGACAATAGCCCCAGTCGGTGCGCAAGACCCCCGTCTCCTCGGGCCAAAGCTCATGGGTCTCATGCCGCGCGGCAAGACCCCGCTCGCTGACGCATTGCGCCGTGCTGCTGCCGAGATTCCGAGCACATCAGAAGGCGCCGAGATCGTGCTCGTGACCGATGGGTTAGAGACCTGCGGCGGTGATCCATGCGCCGTGGCGGCGGAATTGGCAGCGAGCGGCGTTCCCCTTCGCGCCCATGTGGTCGGTTTTGGTCTGACCGAAGGTGAAGTGCGTCAGATCGCATGTGTCGCCGAAAAGACAGGAGGAACGGTTTTTTCGACCCAATCGGGGGCCGAATTGGCTGACGCTTTATTACGCACGGCCGCCGCGCCCAGCGCCCCTGCCGCAGTTGGATCGGCTACCATTCATGTGACCATCCGCGCAGACATCGCGGGACGACCCGATCAGGTCAGCTTTACCGCAGTGAGCAAGGCCACGGGCGAAACCCGCGACCTTGGCCTTCTCGACTTTGACACCGCGCAGTATCTCGAAGTCGAGCTTGGCGAAGGGCGCTGGATGATCACCGCCGATGCAGGCGAGGAAGGACGCGGCGAAATCGTGGCGGGCATTGTCTCGGGCGAGAACGCGACGATTTACGTGCCTTTCCAAGGCCTTCTCCCCGGTCTTGATATGCCAGCACCGACAGGGGCTTTCAGGGCAGGCATGAACGGGCTGATCCCCTATCGCATCACCCAAGAGGGGCTGGCAACTGGTGGCGGTGACTTCATCTTCTCGCTCTTGCCCGTTGATGCAACGGATACAGGCGACCGCCTCATCGACTATGCAACGCAAGACAGCACTCTAGGAGGGCATGTCGGGCTCTTTCGGGTTCCGACCGAGCCTGGTCGTTATCTAATTGCCTTCCACCGCAATACCCAGATGCCTATCGACGAGGTGATGCAAAGCTTCGAGATCAACGTCGAGGCACGACCCGAGGTCGGCCTTGTGGCCCCTGCGGCTGTCGCGACTGGCGCCCGCGTGCCCGTAACGATCAAGGGCGGGCTCAGCTACAGCGACCGCGTTGAGATATGGCGCGATGGCGGGCTCTATTCATGGGATCAGAGCCTCTATGTGCAAGACACATTCGACACCGAATACGGCCCCGCCAAGCCGCTTCTGGCCCCGATGGAGGCAGGTGAATACGAGCTTGTCTACATCTTTGCCGATCTCGATGGCGAAGATGCCATCGCCGCCCGTCAGCCTTTGACTGTTGGTGAGGTGGTCGATTTCGACGAGGCGGCCCTTGCACCTGAAAATTCCGACGTCGAAGTGGCAAACGCGGCAACAGATGTAGCACCGAGCGACGTCTCCACTTTGGGCGAGGATGTCGGCTATGCCTGTCCCGCGAACAATGGTGTTCCTTGCATTTTCGATGACGAGGCCACGGGGCTCTTGTTCGCGCTCCCCCCTGGATGGTTCACCGATTTTCCGACGCGGACAAGTGCCACCGCAGGCGACCAGAGCACGGACGGTCCCGCGCGGATCAGCTTTTTCAGCTCTTCCGAACCCTACCCCGACACGATCGTCCTGAACCCCCATCAATGGACCGAGATGAACGGCCCATGCCTTGAGGTGCAAGCAGGTCAACTTTGTTATTTCGATCCATCCACCGAAGAGCTGGAGCGCGGCATCGAAGTTCTGACCCGCGCGCTGCATGATAGGCGTCCCGCCCCAAAGGCCGCCGTTCCTTCACCTGAAGACGCGTTGAAGCAGGCCGTGGCGGAGCTTGCCAAGACCGATCCAGCGGCTGCGGCCGCGATGGAAGGTCTCTTGGGTGCGGCCAACGGCAGTGGCGGCATGCCCGATCTCGGCGCGATGCTCGGAGGCGCGATCGGCCAAGCCTTCCAGCAACCCGACGCTGATGGCCACGGACCAGATGCAGGCGGAATGGGCGAGCGCGCTTGGTCCGACTATCCCCATCGCTGCCTCCCCGAGGATCAAACCACCGAGTTTTGCGACATGCGTGACGCGGCGACAGGGCTCTTTTTCCATCTGCCTGAAACATGGGTGGCCGAGGTGACTTCGGGTGGCTCTCGCCCTGTGGCCGATTTCTTCGAAGTTGCCTCAGGAGCAAATCGCATCGCCCTGAATCCCATCGATTGGCCAGATGCAGAGCGCGCCTGCGAATTGACCCGTGTCGGCGATCTCTGCCGTGATCCCGATATCAATGAGCCCGCGCTCGCCCGCGCCTTTGATACGCTGCGCGCCACGCTCACGACGGGGAACGTTCTGCGCCGCTGCGGCGACGAGCCTTGCACTTTTGCACATCCCAATCCGCCTCTGTCTGGCACCCTCCCCCCGCTTTGGTCGGTCGAGGTCGGCCGCACTCTTCCTGACGGACGCATCGCGACCTGGTTTTGGGACATGGACCGAAATGGCAACTTCAAGCTCCTTGGGCTCAACCAATCGGGTGGAGAGGACTGTTTCGACCTGCAACCCGGCGACCAGATTTGCAGCTTCACCCCCTATATCAGCGATGAGGTAATCAGCCTGATCGCGACGATGCTCGTGCCGCCGTCTCCCGAGATGCGTGGCGCCTTGGCCCAAGATGCCGACGTCACACTCGACGACCAAAACCTGCAGGCGCTCGACGCGCTGCTCAATGCCCGCTGAGAGGAGGCCAAGATGCTTCGTTCCAACACTCTTTCCGCCGCCGCGCTTCTCTTGGGCGTTTTGCCCGCCGCGACTTTGGCTCAGGACGCGTCTTTCGATCCCGCCCAGTGCCCTGCGCCGATCCTCGTCGTGGAAAACGGCGACGCGACCCTGATTTATGACGCCGAAATCGGAGCCACCGTGCCTGCGCGCGATGGCCTCGTCCCACTCGTCAATCGCGATACAGGCAAGGTTTGGTATTACAATACGACGGAAACATCGCTCTACGACATCCTGACCCTGCACGGCACTTGGATCAGAAAAACTGTTGGCCCAGATGAATGCATCATCACCGCGGCAGGCTTCCCCGATCCAACGAGACGCACCCAAGATATCTTGAGGAAGCTCGCAGACGTTTCGGTCTCCATTCCGAGCGGTGGAAGCGGCGGCAGCAGCGGCAAAGACGCCGATCCCAACGCACCCAAAAGGCAAGACGCCCCGAAAGCTCCCGACGGATTGTCGGGCGCGGCCTGCGAAGGTGGTCCCCTGAATGGGACATGGGTTGCCGAGATCGGTGCAACTTCGATCGAAGGGTGCCCCGCCATGATGCAACAGGCCTTTGCCCAAATAGCGGGCCAACTTCCAGGGCCGAGCGCCCAGCCCGGCCAACTTGAATTCGCCTGCCCCTTCCATCCCGACACGCTCGAGCTGTCACGCACGGCACGGGTAGGCTGGACCGCCACAGGCGACGGCCAATGGACCACGACCGACCTTGCCGCCGAGCAATTCGCACAAATCCCAAACGGTGAAGGTGGCGGCTCGCATATCCGTTGGGATCTGACCCTTGTCTCGCCCGAGGAAATCGAGTTCCGCCGCAGCATCGAGATCATCCTCCCCGAAACCGCGGCCGCTGTTATGGGCATGACGAGCGAGGGTTGCCGCATCGTTGGCACCGACCGTTGGCTGCGTGTCGGGGACTGATCCCGGACGCCGCTTCGCACCACTTGAGAGAACCAGATGATCAGTAAATCCCGACTACTCGCCCTACCCTTCACCCTCTTGGCCGCAGCAAGCCAAGCCGCACCGCTCCCCATATGCCCGGGCGTATATGAGGCCAGCTGGGGCAATGTCACCCTTTCCGCAGATGGAACGGTAACTCTTGCAGGCACGCCGGGAACCACTCGCCTCACCCTATCGGTGCAGGACTGCGATACCGCGACGCTCGAAGGGGATGGGCAGCGCATGACGCTGGTGCGGCGCGGCGCCGATTATTTCCAAGGAGAAATCAACGGCGGTGGCGCCCATCGTATCTTCGATATCCATTTCACTACTCCTGCCCAAGCAATCGCCTTGATAACCGCTCAGGGTGGCGGGCTTCAGGGGCAACGCGGAATGTCGCTTCGCCTGATCGAAGCGAGCGCGACGCTTGCCCCCAGCTGCTCGCAAAGCACCACAGAGGAAGGCCCGCTTTCTCGTGATGCAGAAGCCGCGATGCTCTGGGCCGAAGCGCGCGGGCTTGCCCCTGCTTCCGGCTATGACATTGGCGATTACATCACCGCAGAGGCTACCTATGACCCGCGCCGTGATGTGGTTGCACACCGCGTGAGCTTTGATTTGGGTCTCTCTGGCGAAATCCTCCCCCAGCCTGATGCGGAGGAGCGCACCGCGGCATTCTGTGACCCCGACCTTTTCCTTAATCCGCTGCGATACCTTCTGAACTTCAAAATCTTCGACCTTGCACCTGGGGTGACCGTATTCGCCCAGATCATCGATATCGAAACCGGCAAGATCACCGCTCAGGCCGAAGGACGGGCCGATGGCACCGATGCCGCCGCAGTTGCCCAAGCCATGACCCGCGCAAGCGAGGACCTTGGTGCCCAACCGCTCGGACCGATGACAAGCGGCCTCACCCGCCGCTAGCTAAAACAATCGGGCGGAGAGGTCCAAGGTGAACACTTGCGCTCTTCAAAGGTAGACCCATTTTAAGATCGCTGCCGCAAACAGAATTCGGAACCACGTTTTCAATCGAGGATTTCTTTAAGCAGTTCATCTAAAAATCTGGAATGTAGGCGAAATATTTCACCAAACGAGACGCTTTGGTAAATTACCCCCGAAGAGACTTGTATATAGAGCGAAATGGACCTATGTACGGGATGCTAAGCTTCTTCCTACGTTCTTCTGTCTCCTTACGGCCCCAGTTGTTCATATGTCGACACTGAGCCGAGCTATCGCGTTTTGCGGATGGCATTTTTATAGGAGATAACACGATGGCCAATGGCACCGTGAAGTGGTTCAACTCTACAAAGGGTTTTGGTTTTATTGCTCCCGAGCATGGTTCTAAGGACATTTTTGTCCATATTTCCGCTGTGGAACGCGCGGGCATCCGCGAGCTCAAGGACGGTCAAGCAGTAACGTTTGACGTCGAGAGCGGTCGCGACGGACGCGAGTCCGCGAGCAATCTCGCTCTTGCCTAATCTCCAGTAGGCAGACCTAGAGAGAGCGTCACTTATGATGCTCTCTCTCCTCGCGCCTCGGGAAATGTTCCGATGGACGCGACACTCATCTCATTGAAAGTATTAACTTGATAGAAATCTTCTGGGGCGAACCCATGACGATCTTTCTGCCGTGCGAAGGCAGGGCAAAGAAAATCTCGACAATCGAACAAGCAAATCATTGGCTCAAGCGCGCTTGGCCTGTGTCGGATCACAACCGCGACGATGCACTCATAAAAATCAGTGAGGCCATGGACTGTTTGGTTCCTGTCAGCGCAGCACGTGAAGCGTTCCTCGTGGCGGTCGGAACCGCTGGTTTTCAAACGGATATTCCCACAGCGGCCTGAGCTGCTGGCGCGCGACGAAAGGACCTTGACCATGAGCAAACCGAATGCCGATGCATTGAACTTTCCCGGCCTTCAGCGCAAGGAAACCGCGATGGATAGAACGACCCGCGCTGCGCGGGAGATCATCGAAGACGAGACCGAATTGCGCCGCATCAAGAACGAGCGCCTCAAACAGTCTCGTCTCCAAAACGAAAGCCAGGAAAAAAAGTAAGGGGTGGAAAGGGCAAGTGCACTTCAGCCTTTGACCGCCACTTAACCTTTGCTCAAAGTCGTAGGCATTGACCTCGAACATCGGAGGATAACTCGCGAAGTTCCCTACGCTAGGCTTTTGAGCGCAAAGTCGGGTATTCTTCCGCGAATAGCCCTTGAAGTGCCTTATCCCGCAATAGTGGTGTCAAATTCGCATGACATGACGATCAGATCATGGTCCGAAAGCGGCAAATCTCCGGACACCGAAGAAACGATACGAGGCACTTTTGCCTGTAAACCTCGACACGCAAACCAATCGAGTTTCATCGTTCGATCAGGATGCCGTGTGATAAGACTGGGCCGAGTGGACATCCCTTTCGCAGTCCCATCCCACGAGTAGCCCCGCTTTTCTGCTGCTTGAAACAAGGTCTCGGATTTCCAATCGAAATCAGGCGGCAAATGGTTGCCCGTATTTAAATCCCCTCCAATCACCACCGGAAAACCGGGCGCAAATAGATCAACAGCATCCATCAATGCTTCGAATTGTATTGCCCGATGGTGAGCCCCTGCATTGCTCTCAAGATGAGTAGAGACGACACAAAGTGGCCCCTTCTTCGTTTCTACCTCTGCCAAGAGCGCCATACGGCCACCGATACGAGGCTGCTCGGGATCTGCGCAATAGTCCGTGGCGAACCAGTGGCCATGATCATCTAGCCGCACTAAAGCGACCCGACCAAGCGGGATTGAAGACAAAATCGCATTGCCATGCCAACCACGGGCGTTTTCGCTGTCTTTACACAAGTCGCGTTCGGTCAAGCTCCCGAGACCAAGCTCAAAGAACTCGACGCCAAAAACGTATTCCATTCCCAGATGCCGCGCGACTTCTTCGGCCGTATGGCGTTGACCTGTGCGCGCCATGCCGTGATCGACTTCAGAGAGCAGAACAACCGAAGCTTTGACTTGTTCGAGCTTTTCTGCGGTTTCCTTGGGAAAGAGACACCGTTCTACATTCCACGCGGCAATCGTCATCGGCTCAGGGGCCATTTTGCCAAGAGCGGCGCCTCCTTTTTGAACAAGATGCATCGCATCAGTTTTGGCAAAGAGTGCGCGGTGCGCTTCGACGGTGCGCGGCGCAGCAATGATCTCGCGTCGCAAGTCCGATGACACAAGAGGAAGAACGTCGGTTGTCTGAGTAATCATAGACGTCGCCCTGACATGGGATCGAAAAACGAAACTAGTTCCGGAGCTATTGCGACCCGAAGCGGCCCTGTCCCGATCGCAAGCTCTTTACCCACGCTCACCAAAACAGGTTGGTCATCCCAAACAGCATGGAGGATCCTATGTGCTCCAAGCTCTTCGATAAGGCTCACATGAATTTCGAACGGGCCACTTTCACTTGGCCGAATATCTTCAGGGCGAATACCAAGCGTCACGGAACCCTGCCCCGCGCTGTTCGCAACAACTTGACCTCCAATTCGCGCGACACCTTCTTGGATGTTAGCATTGAGCAAATTCATAGGCGGAGCACCCATGAATGAAGCGACAAAGGTAGAAGCGGGCGAATGATAGACTTCGTTCGGGGTGCCAATTTGCTCGATCTTGCCACCATTCATTACGATGATGCGGTCGGCCATCGTCATTGCCTCGACCTGATCGTGGGTCACATAGACCGAGGTGACACCGAGCCTTCGCTGGAGCGCCTTGATCTCGATGCGCATTTGATTGCGCAGCTTGGCATCAAGGTTTGACAAAGGCTCGTCAAAGAGAAAAAGAGACGGGTCGCGCACAATCGCACGGCCCATAGCGACACGTTGGCGCTGTCCCCCCGAAAGCTGGCTTGGCTTGCGGTCAAGGTAATCGCTCAGGTTCAAAAGGTTTGCGGCGTCTTCTACCTTTTGCGCGATGACATCTTTGGCGATTTTGCGGTTCTTGAGACCATAGCCGATATTCTTGCGCACCGTCATATGCGGATAGAGCGCGTAGTTCTGGAACACCATTGCGATATCGCGGTCTGCGGGATCGACAGTATTCACGATGCGGTCGCCGATATACAAATCCCCTTCTGTGATATCTTCGAGCCCTGCAATCATGCGCAGCATCGTGGATTTGCCGCAGCCCGAAGGCCCGACGAGCACAACAAACTCGCCCTTTTCGATCGTAAAGCTCGCAGGCTTCACAGCCTCGAACCCATTGGGATAGACTTTGCGAAGAGTGTTTAGAATGACCTGAGCCATGCTGAGTTCCTTACTTATCGGATTCCGTCAGGCCCTTCACGAACCAGCTCTGGAAGAAAATGACGATGAGAACGGGCGGAAGGATCGCGATGATCTGGAGGATGTTCGATTTGCCGTATTCGGGAAGGTTCGTGCCTTCGAGCGTTTGGGTAATTTGCTTGATCCCACGCACGAGTGTGAACATGCCCTCATCGGTAGTGATCATCGTCGGCCAAAGATATTGGTTCCAGCCGTAGACGAACATGATAATGAACATTGCGGCGATCATGGTGCGGGACAAAGGCACCAGAATGTCGATGAAGAATTTCACCGGCCCTGCCCCGTCAATGCGTGCGGCCTCGATCAGTTCTTCGGGAACCGACCGGAAGAACTGCCTAAAAAAGAACGTCGCAGTGGCCGAGGCGATGAGCGGAATGATCAGCCCTTGATATGTGTTGAGCATCCCTAGTTTTTGAACGATCTCGTAGGACGGAAGAATCCGCACTTCGAGCGGCAAAAGAAGCGTGGTGAAAATGATCCAGAATGCCAAAGTCGCGAACCTAAGGCGAAAATAAACGATGGCATAAGCAGCCATCATACCGATCACGATTTTGCCGACGGCGAAACCAAAGCCTAGGATCATCGAGTTGTAGAGCATCCGAAGCCCCGTGTTTTCTCCGCTGAAACCCGAAGCCTCGAACATTGCCTTTTCAAAGTTGATCGGAATTTGATCACCAAAGACCAGCCCCGGCCCATTCCGCATGGTCTCCAGATCGGTGGTCGAGGCCATCTGCAAAAGCATGAGCACGGGAAGGATCATGACCAACGAGCCAAGGATCAGGATCACATGATCGACAAGCGTGGAAAATTTGAAGAGTTTCATCGTCTGCCTCACGTGTAGTGGATGCGGCGTTCCACCATTCGGAACTGGAAAACGGTCAAGGCAAGAACAAGCACCATTAGAACGACGGACTGCGCCGAAGAGCCACCAAGATCATTGCCGCGAAAGCCGTCGACATAAACGCGGTAAACCAGCGTCATCGGATTATTGCTCGGTTCGCCTTTGACCACGGTGTCGATGATCCCGAAGGTGTCGAAGAGCGCGTAGGTGATATTGATGATCAAAAGGAAAAAGGCCGTCGGCGCCAGAAGCGGGAAAGTCACATCCCAAAACCGCCCGAAGCCAGAGCGATTGTCGATCAAAGCGGCTTCGCGCACAGATTTAGGAATGGACTGAAGACCCGACAGAAAGAAAATGAAATTCACCGGCAATTGTTTCCAGACTGCGACGGTGATCATCGCGAAAGCGGTGTCGAAATAATTGACCCCAAGTCTGAAATCCCAGCCGAACAGCCCAAAGAATTCCTTGAGAGGGCCCCATGTCTGATCAAAAAGAACAAGCCCAATAACGCCTGCAACGGGTGGCGCCACCGCATAGACCCACATCAAGAGCGTGCGATAGGTCTTTGCCCCCTTGATCACCTTGTCGGCTTTGACCGCCAGTAAAAGAGCGATCGAGAGGGACAGGACCGTCACCAGAAGGGTGAAAATGACTGTGAATTCAGCTGACCGCAAATAAGCGGAGGAGGTCAACAAGGCCGCATAGTTTTTTGCCCCAACAAAAGTCTCGCCGAACCCGAAGGGGTCCTGAAGATAAAAGGACGACTTCACGGCATGGGCCGCCGGCCAGTAAAAGAAAACAAGGATGATCGAGAGCTGCGGGAGCAGCAAAAGTATCGGCAACCACCTTGTCGAAAAACCTGCGCGTTTCATGAGACCCCCGAAAGGTAGGTCCGGCGACCTAGTGCAACGGTCGCCGGACCAGATGGATTGAAGCGATTAACCTTGGGTCATCGCAAAGCGCGAGAGAAGTTCGTTCGCCTCGGTTTCGATGGTTGCGAAGGCATCATCTACCGAAGTTTCACCAGTCAGGATGCGACCAAACTCGCGGTTCATCACGTCACGGATTTGGACGTAAAATCCCATGCGATAGCCCTTGGTGTTTTCGCCCGAAGGCAGCGAAAGCTGCTGAATACCAACCTCGGCAGCGGGGAACCGGTCATAGTGGCCATCAGCCTTTGCCATTTCGTAAGCGGCCGTGGTGATCGGCACATAGCCCGTCTCGCGGTGCCACATGTATTGCACCTCGGGCGAGGTCAGATACTGGAAGAATGCAGCCGTTGCCGCGTTTTCCTCATCTGACTGTCCAGACATCGCAAAGAGCGATGCACCGCCGATAAAGGTTTGGGTCGGCTCGCTCGTCACCGCTTCCCAATAGGGCAAGTATGTAGCCGAGAATTCGAACGGAAGGTCTTTTTGCATCAGACCACCGAAGGACCCCGAAGACCCCATCCAGATCGCGACCTTACCTTCTTCAAAGGGCGCCTGGTTATCGTCCCAAGAAGCGCCATACCAAGCGTAGTATCCCTCATCGAGCCATTCCTTGACGTTCGACCAGTGCATTTTCAACTCATCCGAGTTCACAAGGATCTTGGTATCGACGCCAGTATAGCCGTTGTCATTCGTGGCAAACGGGAGGTTGTGGCGGGACATAAAGTTTTCGACCCAGATCCACGGCGAATGCGACTGGGCAAGCGGGATGTAACCAGCAGCCTTGAGCGCGGGTGCAGTTACGGTTTCAAACTCTTCCCAAGTCTTGGGGGCTTCAACACCGGCAGCGGCAAGAGCATCCACGTTGAAATACATGATGGGCGAGGAGGAGTTGAAGGGCATCCCGATCATCTTGCCATCGGCATCCGCATAGAAATAGCGAACCCCCGAGATGTAGTCATTGATGTCGAAGTCAACGCCGTTTGCCTCAAGAAGGTCCTGCACGGGAACGGTTGCACCCTTGGCACCGATCACGGTAGCGGCGCCGGCATCGAAGACCTGCATGATATTAGGCTGCTCACCGGCACGGAAAGCCGCGATTCCAGCAGTCAGGGTCTCTTCATAGGAACCCTTGAAAACGGGTGTGATTGTATAGTCGTCTTGGCTCGCGTTAAAGTCGGAAGCAATTTGATTGACGGTCTCGCCGAGCGCACCGCCCATCGCGTGCCACCACGTGATCTCGGTTTCAGCGAAAGCGGTGTTGGCAACCAATGCAAGAGCGGCAGCCGAAACAAAGGACAGATGTTTCATTTTCATTCTCCAGTCAAAGCCCACGGGCCTCAGGATCAAAAACGCCCTCGAAACGGGACGCCAAAATGGATGCCAACCTTTTCGATCGGCGCTTTTGCCAGAGGGTTTCGCAAGTTTGATTCCACTTGCGCGCCTTCTGCACACGTGTTCACATATCGATGTTGTGTAACGCCCAAGTGACGTGGAGTGCATTTTTTTATGAATGGTCAAAAACGCAGGATCACAGCAGCCGACATTGCGAGACTAGCAGGGGTATCGCGGTCGGCAGTCTCGCGGGCGTTTACCGAAGGCGCGTATCTCGATGCCGCCAAAAAGACCCGCATTCTCGAAGCCTCTGAGGAATTAGGCTATCGCCCCAATGCGCTAGCGGCGAGTTTGCAGGGCGCGGGTTCGAACCTTGTTGCAATATTTGTCGGAGATATGCCGAACCATTACGACAAAGAAGTCGCGACCGCATTGATCAATGGCCTCAATATCGCGGGCAAATGGCCAATCGTTATCGGAGGATCGGGAGAGCCCGCACAATCGGCGATCCAAAACGTTCTTTGCTATCCGCTCGAGTCAATGATCCTGCGTTCGGGCAGCCTTGGGGCAGATGTGGTCTCGTCCTGCCTCAAGCTCGGCATTCCTGTGATTTCTTCGGGACGGATCGTAGAAGGCCCGACTGTAGACAACATTTGCCTCAGAAATTCGGAAGCAATGGCAAAGCTCACCCGTCTCCTACTTGAACAAGGCCGAAAAAAATTTGCTTATCTATCAGGTCCCGAGGCTTACTGGTCCACAGGCGAGCGCTTTCGCGGGTTTGAAGCAGCATTGGGAGAAGCAAACCTTCTCCCTGTTGCGACGCTTTTCGGAGATTACTCAGTTCAGAGCGGCTACGACGCTGTTAAATCACTCGCTCTCACCGGAGAGATCGACGCGTTAGTCTGTGCCAATGATGCGATGGCAATCGGAGCGCTCATGTATCTTCGCGAGAACGGGGTAGATGTGCCAGCCGACATCGCCGTCACAGGCTTTGATGACAGCTCGATGGCATCATGGCCAAGTATTGGATTAACCACTGTCCATAACCCAATCGGCTCTTTGGTCGAGGGCACTATCGACCTTTTATCAAAGCGCCAAGCCGATCCAGATAGTCCAGGGCGAACCAAATGGATTGACGCCGAATTGGTGCTTAGAACGACCCATTGATGCAACGAAATAGACCAACAGTTCCTGCCAGCCCAAGCAACACATTGTTCGTTGCGTTGAAGCAGGCTCTTGGATCTTATTGACCAAGAGCCGCTACGCCCCGCCATTCACGAAGCCTGAATAGCAGGACAATACCATTTACGAAGGCACACAAACGTCTCGCGTAAAAGTCGTTGTCTTCTATAGGACGATCGAAAAACCTTTCCTCAGTTCAACCCAAACGGAAGGGCAAACATCAAATGGCAACGTTCATAGACACCCTGCAAGATCGAATTGACCAACTGGCGCGAGAGGTCATGGGCCAGAACATCAGCAGCAAAGGACTTCGGAAATTTCGCGTGCTTCTAGGTGTTTTGGTTATCATCATCGCGAACGTCTGGCTCGGAGGTATCATCGGACATGGTATCGCGGCGCTCCTTGGCGTCGCGCTTTACCTGATCGTCATTCACGGACAAGGAATCCGATCAGAGGAACACGCAGGTTCTTGAAAATAACCTGAGCAGGCCTTTGCTCCTGCGGCGCTCCTGTTAAGTGGGGATGGTCACCGATCATCCTCGCCCGCCCATGGGGACAATCTAGAACCTCTCTCGAAGGAGGCGATAGCACCAAAAGGACTCTTTTGTCGCGATAGCCTTGTTGAGTTGCGCAGGGGAAAGCCCCGTGGCGCGGTGGACCGCTCGGCCCATATGGGACTGATCCGAGTATCCTGCATCTATCGCGATGTTGGCCAGTGACTGATCAGCGTTTTTTGTTGCGTGCTCGTGAAGTCTCTCGAACTTGGAATAAAAGGCCAAACTACTTCGCGTCTGCCCCGAAGAGCAGCGGACTTTTCGTTCAAGGCTCCGAATTCCTCTGCCCGTTCCGGAGAGGGCCGCGCGTGTGACCACAAATCTCGACCATTCCGCGATACGGCTGCCGTGCAACAGACCGTGGGGCCGGACAACGTTCCACGCTTCATCAAGGATGGCGCAAAATGTCTCCCATCCTTGATTGATGTTTTTCTCCGCTTCAAATCGCTCAAACGCCGATTTGAATACGGGCGGCATCGTGCTGGTATTGGCCACTCCACTCAAAAGACGCCAGGCATCGGGAAAAACTCCGACCGTGAGGGCTACGATGCTCTCGTCCGACCAACTTGTCGTGGGGGTGTCTTGCGGTGGCAAAATTGAAAGAGGCGGTAGGATCGGTGACTTCGGTCCACAGCGCCAATCGGCGCCCGGAGGCAACAGCCGAAGCCTCCCCTGCAAAGTGAAGGTCACGGAAACAAGCGGAGACGCTGGAAAATGGTTCAGCCTGTCTTCCACCGACAACTCCACCCCGCGCGTGTCGCGGTAAATACCCGCCAGAATACAGCCCGAAAGGCTCTGGGGCGGGAGAAACAGCTTTGAAATGGGGGACATGGCGGGCTCCCTTTGACGCATTCATTCTATACTCCCCCCTCATCCCAAGGCAACGAAGCGCAAACAGCCAAAGGGAATGATCATGGTCAAAATCGTCTATTCGGGTCCGCTGTCACTTCGTATAAGAAGTCTCGCAAGGCTGGCTCAAATCTCACTCGCCACAAAGCTGCGGCATGCGTTGGGTCACAAAATGGCTGATGACTGGGACGCCGATATGGAAACTGGCGTTCGGTTTGTCAGGCACCAATTCACCACCGCCATGAAACACACCGACATCGCCCAAGGTCGTTTGCTGTTTGACAGCCTCCAGACCCAAACTGACGATGTCTATGAGGTGAGCGTTTCCGTGGCGAAAGGCATCAATGGACATTGGTATCACCCCAAGACCCATAGTCGGGACGTCACCGTGCTTTATTTTCACGGTGGCGGTTACACGTTCCATGGCGGCGTAAGCGGCCGTTTTGCACAGATGCTCGCGCACCATATCGGTGCTAAGGTCTTTGCCCCCGACTACCGTCTCACGCCCGAGCATCCACACCCCGCTCAGGCCGAGGATGCCATGACGGCGTGGGACTACCTCACCGATACAATTCCAGCGGCGCAAATCGTTGTCATTGGGGACAGCGCGGGCGGGCACATGGCCTTGATGCTGCTTCAGGCACTCAAGGCACAGAACAAATCACAGCCCGCACTTTGCATAGGACTTTGCCCTTGGACGGATATCGGTGCGCGCGGCGCAAGTCTTCATGAGAATGACAGCACGGATTTGGTCCAAGGGTGGATGGCGGTTCAGTTCGGTCGATGGCTTGACCCTGAAAACCGTTTCGGAAGAGGTGCCCTCTCCCCGATATCATATAACTACGTCGACCTTGCGCCTCTTTATCTCCAAGCAGGCGGGCGAGAGGTGCTGCGCGATATGATTATCGAATTCGCACAGATCCAAAAAGCGAACGGTGCGCAGGTTCGGCTCGATCTATGGCCGGACATGCCGCACGACTTCCAAGCCTATGACAGCTACAAACCCTCGGCCACAGCCGCACTCGCAAGATTGAATGAAGCGATCGATATGCAGTTGAGTGCAAATGAACTGCCTATGCAGTTGCAGGACATCACTCTGGTGTAAGAATTTGCGGCAGCCCGACGCGTAAACTCCTAGTCACATCGGAAGCAAACTCGGTGCCATTACCAGGGCGCGAATTCGCCGTGAGCAAGCTCGAAATGAAAAAAGTCTGCGCGAGAGGACCCGCGCAGACTATTCGAAGAAATCGGACGGTCGCGCCGTCCGATCTATGTTTTTGTCGTGAACTTAGGACCAGCCTTAGAACTTCACTTCGAGCTGGCTACCCACCGTAACCGAGCCGCCCTCGCCCGAACCAACCGAATGGGTCAGGGTGCCGTTGCCGTCGAGGATCGTCTGCTCTTCACGCACCGAGATGCTCAGAGCCCGACCGGTGCTGCTGCCCGAGTAATCGAGGCGCAGACCGAGATCCGTCTCTTCTTCGACACGATACGAAGTCGCGTCGAAGTAGATCCCCCAGCCGCAAGAAGCAGTGGTTGAACGGCTCGTCAATTCACAGAATGCGCGAGGAGCAATATCAAAGGTCCAATAGTCCTTGAGTTTTTCCTTTGCCGCTTCTTCATCGCCAAAGCTGAAGATGGCTTCTGCATAGACCTTCGCCGCGTTGTAAGCTGGAATAACCAGTTCACCCTTTGCGGTCAGGTTCAGGCGTTCTGCATCAAAGGTCACATTGTTGGCGCGAGCCAAAGCAACGTCGAACCCGAGACGCGGGGTGAGTTTGTAATCCCCCATGTCCTTGGTTCCGGAAACCGCAGCACCGCCAAACAGCGCGCCGTAGATATAGTTGCCGTTGGTATCGACATCGCCAAGATCACTTGCAAAACCGAGGGTAAAGGTATGAACACCCAAGGCTGCCGCAGCGTAGTAGTCAACGAAGATCTCATTATCGTTGGTGAAGGCGCCATAAAGACCAGCGTTCAGACCAAAGCCGGTGACCGAGCCGGTAAGACCCTTGCCGTCATCGATTGCCGAGTTGCTGAAATAACCGCCAAGGAATTTACCGCGGACTTCATCCTCGCTGACCAGACGTTCCCACTGACGACGTAGGTTGAGCATGGTCTCGACGCCGATCCCACGGGTAGATTTAATCGTAAAATCACCCTCGGTCAGTCGACGTTCGCCGGTGACGCAGTTGTTGAAATCAGCCGAGATAGTGCCGTCGATCGTGCCTTCACCGTTTTTGATATCGGCGTTACCGCTGACGTCGAGTTCATCTACGTCACCGCAAGGCAGGTCTTCATACCCCTCTTGGAGACGGAGAAGCGCACCGCGCGAAACTTGGGAAATCGAGGCTTGCTGCATGTCCACAGTGCGGCGGAAATCCTCGACCAACGTATCGGTGATGCGTTCTTTGACATCCTCGACAAGCTTTTCGGCCGAACAGTTCTGCATCGGGATGTTGTTACCGATCAGATAAGGATCGTTCGCAGCAACGATAAAGGTCGTGTAGTAGGCCGTCGGCGCGTCATTCGTGGCATCGCTATCCTTGAAGTTCGACATATAACCGGTCGAGCCATACTCGGAGTGACCGATAGACGCCGGGTTCCCGAGGGCTGCGAGCGAAGCAAGAGTTACGGTGCCCGACGACTTGTGGGTCGTGCTCGGGATACCGCTCTTGGGATAGGTCAGCTCCATGGTGTATGTGCCCGGCTGGGTCACGAACCACTGATACTGGCCATCCGAACCGTCCTTGACGATATTGATGCCGTTGCGATTACCAAGTGCGGAGTTCGTTCCGTTGGGTCCCGTTACCGAGATTGCACCACCCGAGAGAATGCGCCCGTCTTCCTGACAGTAGAAGTAGCCCTCAGGGTCATAGTCACTGGCATCGGGGATGCCATCGCCATCACGGTCTGCGGTATTGGATTCAAGAAGATCGTTCTTGCCGTCACCGTCAAGGTCCAGAACTGCGGGAACAAGGGTAAGCGCAGTGACAGAGCCATTGCCCGTTCCCGAAGTCGTATTGCCCGAGGACGACGATTCAACCGAGAACGTCGTGCCGCCACCTGTTGCAGTGATGGTTGCGATGTTTTCGATCCCGCCCGAGAGAATATCGATCTCGGTCACTTCGTAGTAAGCGCTATAGGTCCAGATGTCGCCAATTGCCATCGTGGTATCGTTGCTGACCAGACCAGTATCGGCGATCTTGGTTGGTGTACCGCCCGCAGGGAATGCCAATGTGGTGCCCGCTTTGTTCTTGAGCGTATCGGCAAGCGAGACAGAGGTCAGGATACTGTTGCTCGAGTTTTCAGCGGTGATCGTGTAATAGACGCGGTCGCCTTTTGAAAGGCCGCCGTTGCCGTCCATGTCAACGATACGGTTCGAGTCGATGCGGGTTTTGCCCGCAACAACGGTCGTCGTATCGATGATCTTGGTCACCTTGACTGCGGGTGCGGCGACCACGATCGAGCGGGATGTGAGTGCACCCGGATAAACCGAGGTCGTGTTCGTGATCGTCGAACCCGCAACGGGAGTTGTGGTGATACCCGTCGTTGCAGTGCCGCTAGAGGTGACGCCGCTGGTCGTGGACTGGAGCACATAGGCATTTGAGCTTGCATCGGTGTAGGCAAGTTCTGCGATGTTGCCGATAGCGGTATAGTTCAAGTCATCGGCCACCAGCGTGTAGCTGTAGGTCCAAGAACAAGTCTCACCTGCCTCAAGCGTGGCATTGCCCGCGGTCCCACCCGTGCAGGCGTTTGCGGTCAAGGTGCCAGTCCGCGCAACACTGGTAGAAGAGGTCGAGACAAACAACTTGTCCGATATCGAGTAGGTCAGCGCATCGACCGTCCCGATGTTCCGAGCCGTGATCGTGTAGGTCAGGTTGTCACCGACTGCTGCACCGTTATCAAGATCCGTTGTTGCAGGAAGGGTCTTGGAAAGCGTAATAAGCGGAACCGTTTGGGCCGTTGCGGAGACGATCAGTTCGTTAGTCGTGGCGTCCTGCAAAATCCAGTTTCCGCTGTTCACGATCCAAGCGTTCACATCGTAAGTGCCTGCAGGTACTTGCCCCACATTGAGCGACCAGGTCACTGCGCCAGATGCTGCACTAACTGTTAGGCCGTTCGACGTGGTATATACCTGATTGTTGAAGACAATCGAAATGGTCTCGCCCGACTGCAAAGTCGCAGAACCCGTCAGAACCACTCCGTTCGTTGTGTAATCGGTAGACGTCGTCACATAGAACTTGCTGTCGGCCGTGATCGGTCCAGAAGGCGAGTTCGTTTTTGCGAGCGCAAGATAGTTGTTCAAATCAGTAAGAACGCCGGAGCTATCACCAGAGACGTCTTCGCCCGCATCAAGTTGCCTGTTCGAGTTGGCGTCAGAAGAATTGACAGGCGTAAGACTCGCCGCCGTGTAGCCATTCATTATGACCACAATGTTCAAGCTGCTGAACCCTGAAGTCGGCGAAACTGTTTGGGTGTTTCCGCTGGAATCTTTGTAGCTCAATGCACCCGAGGCAGTCGGGTTGAAGTTGAAGGCAACAGTTTTGCCACCCTCTTTGTATTTACCGTCAAGACAGCCTGCGATTTCGGTCACGTAACCGCCCGCACGGATACGCAGACGACCGGGAACGTCGTTACCGCCCACACATGTGGTTGGGTCGGTCGTGTTGGCACTATCGTCTTCGTAAATATTCGTGCCCGAGACCTGGCTAAAGAAGCTGGTCGCGAGGCCAAAACTAGCAAAGGTTTGAACGTTCAAAGCATCAATTGTGTTGTTGCCGTCGTCGTCCCCAAAGAGACCGTCGGCAAATGGAACAATGAGCTCTTCGGCATGCGATGCAATCGGCGTGACTGCGATCAGCGCGCAAGCGGCAAGTCGGCGCAAAAATTTCATGGATGACCCTAGGTTACAAATTATCGCAAATTGCGAACACTAGGAACGGAGCGTTAGTGAGGAACACCTCACGCTTCAAATCTTCTGAAGGCTAACAAATTAGCACTTTCGTATATTTCTATAAAGAGATCGTTGCGCGGCTCAAGATGTGGTGACGAATTTGGCCAAAAACCCCAAATGCAATGCACATTTTGTTCCTTTGGCCGTCACTCCAAAGATCATGATCAAGATTTGGGATGGACAAAGGTCCTGACAGCCCCGCTCTGCTCACTGGGCTTCCGCTGTATTCATTAAGCCGATTGGCGAGATCACATGCTCGCCTCAGAGCGAAGATGGAACGCCTGAGTCAGCGCGGTCGCAAAGCCTATTCGGCCGCTATGCTACCCCGCACAGCCAAAATCTCACCCGTGTTTTCTTCGATCCAATCGGCAAGGACGCGCACGTGTTGGGCCACGTTTTCGCCCATGGGTGTGAGGCTGTATTCCACATGGGGCGGAACAACTTTAAAGTCTTCCCGATGGACAAAACCATCGGCCTCCAGCGTCTGGAGCGTTTGCGTCAGCATTCGGTCACTGACACCGCCGATCAGCCGCTTGAGCGCCGTAAAGCGGATCGTTTGCCCTTGAAGTGCGATGAGCGTCAACACCGCCCAGCGCCCCGTCACATGCTTCAAGATATCCCGCGAAGGACAATCATGGGCCTGCAGGTTTCCAACAAGTTTACCTGAACGGACGGCATCGCTGAGCTTCGGCATGTAGGTCCCTTGAAAAAACTTAATACTAACAAAAATGTATGTTCTTACTTTTCGTAAGTAAAGGTCTTAAGTCTGCTTCACAACAAAACAAGGAGAGACTGAATGACACTCGCAATCACCGGAGCCACTGGCCAGCTTGGCCGACTTGTTATCGAGGCCCTCAAAACAAAAGGCGTATCCGAAGAGATCATCGCCCTTGCCCGCAAAACCGCCAAAGCCGCCGATCTGGGCGTCACCGCACGCAGATTTGACTATGACGCCGAAGAAACGCTCGCCCCTGCCCTCGCAGGTGTCGACACGCTGCTCCTTATCTCGGGGAGCGACATCGGTCGCCGCGTCGCACAGCATGGCGCTGTCATCGAAGCCGCCAAATCGGCTGGCGTGCAGCATATCGTTTACACGAGCCTTCTGAACGCGCCCACGAGCACACTCGGACTTGCCGCCGAGCATGTTGCAACAGAAGAGCTCTTGGCGGCATCGGGGATTGATTACACTCTGCTGCGCAACGGTTGGTATACAGAGAACTACACGATGGGTCTTGGTGCTGCCGTCGCGCATAACGCTTTGATCGGAGCCGCAAAGGACGGCAAAATTTCCTCGGCAGCGCGCAAGGACTATGCCGAAGCTGCCGCCGCCGTTCTTGTCGATCCGGCACTATGGGGCAAAACCTATGAGCTTTCGGGGGACGAAAGCTATACGCTCTCGGATCTTGCCGCGACGCTTTCCAAGACAGTTGGCAAGGACATCCCCTATGTCGACATGCCAGAGGCTGATTATGCCGCCGCTCTGACGGGGGCGGGTCTTCCGGCCGAACTCGCAGCCTTCCTCGCCCATTGCGATGTCGAGGCCTCCAAGGGTGCGCTGTTCGCGACGGGTAACGAGCTTTCCACGCTTATCGGTCGCCCGACCACTCCTCTTGCAGAGGTCGTTGCGGCAGCAGTTAGCTAAACCAAAGTGGCTGGAGGGCCCTGAAATTCAAAGGGCCCTTTTGTCAACTACGTGTCGCGAGTGTGCTTGTGAGCATTCGCCCTTGGGTGTTACCTTGGCTACATTCCAATAGCCTTTGAGCAAAGGATATTCCTGTGACACTCTTCAATGGTCTATCCGCTTTCCCCCTCACCCCAACGGACGAAAGCGGACAGCTCCTTCTCGAGCCTTTGCACAATGCTCTCGAAGGGATCGTTACCGCCAAAGTCGACTCGATTGGGCTCTTGGGGAGCACCGGAGGCTATGCCTATCTGACCGAGCAAGAACGAAAGCGCGTGTTGAAGGTCGCTGTGGACTATGTCGCGGGGCGACTGCCCCTTATCGTGGGGGTCGGCGCGCTCACAACCCGAGCTACCTTGGATCTCGCCAAGGATGCGATGGAAACGGGCGCGGACGGCCTGCTCCTTGCGCCGATGTCTTACCAGCCTTTGACCCAGGAAGAGGTCTTTCAACACTTCAAAGCGGTGTCCGAGGTTGGATTACCTCTTTGTATCTACAACAATCCCGGCACCACCAAATTTTCGTTTACTCCCGAGCTGATCGCGAGAATTGCCGAGTTGCCGAATGTTGCAGCCGTCAAAATGCCTTTACCTTCGGATGGCGATTTTGCGGGAGAGCTGGCGCGGCTCAGGGCAATGGTGCCGAACCATTTCGCAATCGGCTATAGTGGGGATTGGGGCGCCAAAGAGGCCCTCCTCTCTGGTGCGGACAGCTGGTTCAGCGTGATCGCGGGGCTCTTGCCCGAGCAGGCGCTCGCCCTTGCCCGTGCGGCCCAATCGAGGAACCAGCTAGAAGCCGAGCGCATCGACCGCGTTTTCTCGCCCATGTGGTCGCTTTTCAAGGAATTCGGAAGCTATCGCGTCATGTTCGCGATTGCCGATTGCCTTGGTCTTGGGACTTTCTCCCCGCCACGCCCGATCCTACCCTTGGCCCCACAAAACTACGAGCGCGTCCAAGAAGCACTCTTGCCGATTTTGAAGTTGACGAGTTAGCCACGAAATGTGCCCCGTGGGGATCACTTCGCCCCGTATTGAGTTTTCATAGGTTCCAAGTCACCTGTGTAATGCACCAACAATTTTCGGGTTATCGGCGCTGAAAGTTTGATGTCGAAATGAAAACGGCCTTCGTGGACGTTTTCCCGCGCTTCGGAGATCGGCAGCAACCATTTCGGCAAGGGAAATGGGCCGAGGCGGCCAGAAAGGATCGGGTAATGCAGCTCGTTACCTTGAACGTTCAGACCGAGAAGGAAATGAAAGAGGCCAAAGCTTTCAGTTACGCCTTCGGGCGTCGCGGAAAGTAGCGAGCGAAACCGCCTCCCCCCGAAGTTGCGGTGCCAAGTTTCGCCGCCTTGGGTCAGCTCTTTGGTGACCTCGACCTCGGTCCCATCGGCGGACGGAGGAAAGCCGAAAATCAGCGCCAAGGCTCGAGCAAAGAGGCTATCGCCGCGCCGCACGTTGGCGCGACCCTTCCAACGACTGATATCTGCAGTCTTGTGCGTCGCCTGAATAGCCTCGGGCAGTTTTTCAAAGTCTTCTTTGAGGACATGAGAGAGGAGCGGCACAAAAGGTTCGTTCACCCGCTCAGTTCGAACCTTGAGGTCGGACATCGCAGCTTCGGCGTCGTCCAGAGTGATCGCTTCCAACGCGGGACCAGCGACGAAAGGGAGACCTTCCCGTCGCAATAGCGCACGCACGGCGATTGCAGGTATAAAAGGACCATCCCCATCCTCTGCCAGAAGTCGCCAGAACCGACGCTCTTCCCCGACGACCACCATGACAGACATGCCGCCTCGTCCACTGCCAAAGGGCGAGAGAAGATCGGCGGCAAACTTGAACCCGTGGAGAACAGGTCGATTGATCGGGATCGGAACGATCTGCCGCAGAAGCGCAAACGCCCAGAGCCCATAGCGCATGACCCCAAGCTCTAGACCTGCGCGGAAATGAACGCTCTCTGCTTTGAAATGCGCGGGGAAAAGCGTCAGATCGGGAACCGAAATCTGCCAGCCCTGCCGCGTGATCCCGTCCAAAAGTTCATAGGTCTTGGGACCCGACCAACCATTTGCACGGGTCCATGCGCCACCGCGCCAAACCTTCATCGGACGACCTGCTTGCGAGAGGATCGACGCCATGACCGAAAGCCCACGCGGACTTCTATTGCCGGGAAGGATCGCGCTATCGATGACGCGCGGTATCTCGCTGCCTACAAGCGCGCGGACGGCCGCACTTGAAAGCGCAGGCACCGAAGATAGGCCCGATATCGCGCAAAGACCCTTCTCTTTGGCAAAGTCATCCAGTTGCGAAATGCTGACGCAGAATTCGGCATTGTCCGAAAGGTCGAGATAGTGCGCCCCAGCCTCCAAAGCCGATTTCGCCAGACGATAAGGATCAGAGCCATAGGCGTGAAACGGTCCGGCAGCATCGACCAAGACATCAAAGGCCCCTAGCCCGCTCAAATCGCCGTTTCGATCAAAACGGAGCGCATGACACCCGAGCCTCTGGGCCAGCCCCTCTGCCGATTTCAGGTTTCGACCCGCGATCGTCACCTCGTGACCATCACGCACCAAGAGCTCGGCAAGGCGTGAGCCGAAAACCCCTGCACCGCCGACGATCAGCACCTTCATTGAAGCAGTCTTTTCTGAAAGAGCAGATCTGGCAGCGCACACATATCCGCTTTGCCAAAGAGCCGATAACGATTGCGCGCCACAGACCGATAGAGCCAATCGCGGACCGGTCTTGGGAAAACACGGAAAAGCACGGTAAAACGTGCCCACCCTCCCATCCGCTGACCTGCTTGGATAACCGCCTCCAGATCGACAAAGGCGCGCCCCTCGTCAAGAAAGAGCCAACTCACAGGATCGCTCGGATCAAGCCCATAATGTCGAGCAAGTGCCGCGCCCAAAGGAGATTGGATCGGGCAGATCCGCACCTCGCCGCTTTTGTCCAAACGATGCAAAAGACGGGCGCTCCAGCTGCAGAACGCGCACTCGGCGTCCATCACAGCGACAGGCGCATAATCGTCAAAAGACGGGACAGTCGGATCATCACGAAATGAAAAGGCTTTGTACATAATATAGGCACTATCAGCGATGGCCGGATTTTGCACAATGCCAAAGAGAAGCTACGCAGGAGGCCTTGGCTTGCGGTCCCAAAGAGGTTTCGCTTCCAAGTAAAGAACCTCACCAAAGCGCAGGATCATCGAATGCCGCCACACATCGCGACGGCCCTTTTATGGGGGCTAGAGGGACATCTGTTAACGACTGGGCGATCCATCCTTCTGGCATACTGAGAGGCTGAGGAGCGGGCAAATCTACCTCGGACACTGGCAGGAAGCCAACGCGGCCATAATAAGCAGGATCGCCATAAGTCACCACGATATCCACGCCCTCTTTACGCAGAAGATCAAGGCCATGAGAGATGAGCCGCTGCCCGACGCCTTTGCCTTGGTGCGCGGTTGCGACCGCTACAGGCGACAACATGAAGACGCAACGCGAGTCATTGGGAAAGCTGAGACGCGTGAAAAAGATCGTGCCCAGAAGCTCACCCCTGTCCCAAGCCGATACACCGCGAAGATCCTCTGCAGGGGTTTCGCGGATCAACCGAGTGGCAAGCGCACCAATCAGCGCCCCCTCGTCGTTACCTTCGGATGCGGAAAATGTTGCTTTGAAATGCTCTGTGATCGCCGCAGCATGTGCCAGAGTTTGCGTCGAGAATTCCATTAAGCGCCTCCTTGATACTCAAACGAATTATGCCTCAAAAGATTATAACAAGTGCGGCGCCGACTGGAGCGTAGCATCGGTCATCACGATGGTTGCAGCCGCGCCGAACATTTAAGTGTCAAGCGGCGCACCTATGCGACAAACCGAAAGAGAGCCCAGCTCTCGGACAAGCACGCTTTTTCAATTCGCGACAGGAAGACGTTTTGCCTCGGCCAAGAGAGCCGAAAGAACAGGCGTGCGTGGGTCGCTATGGGGCAAGATCAAACCGACCTTCTGGAGGCGCGATTGGCCATCAATTTCGACCAGCGAAAGATCCTTATCCGCAGATAGAAAGCTCGCGACATCTTTCGGCAGGACGGTCATGCAATGCCCCGACGCCACACTTGAGACCAAAGCGATGATGGAATTGGACTCGATCGATGTCTTAGGCGTCACGCCGTTCTGAGCGAAAAGCTGGTTTATGATCCTGCGGTTCTGCATATCGGGCGTCAAAAGTGCGAGGTTCTGGCCTTCCAGTTCGGACCAATTGATCTTGGCCTTCGCCGCGAATGGGGACCGACGCGCGCACACCAGAATATATTTCTCTTGATATAACTCCGCAGTATCCACACGCCCAAGCGGCTCGTTTTCAAGATAGGAGATCCCTGCGTCCGCCTCGAAATCTTCGAGCATCTGGAGGATTTCGCGTGAATTGCGAGACAAAATGGTGAACCTGACATTCGGATGACGCTGGGCAAAGGACGAGCAAAGCCGCCCCGCCCAGGTTTGCGCGGTCGGGATCACGGCCAATCGCACCTCTCCCGACAGGCCCTGCTGGCTGAGCTTCATGCGATCGCGCAATTGGCGTGCATCATCGACAATACGCTTGGCCCATATCAGGGCGGTTTGTCCCTCGGGCGTCAACCCGCCGAAACGCGAGCCGCGATGGACGAGCTGCACACCGAGTTGCGCTTCAAGTTGCTTGATCCCAGCCGAGAGGGTTGGTTGTGCAATATTCAACCGCTCGGCCGCGCGACCGAAATGGCCTTCTTTGGCAAGAGCGATGAACATTTCCAGCTTGTCGATCACGATAGCAAATCCCGATTGAAAACAGTCGTATCAATCCGTCAAATTCACCCAAAAGTAAAGCGGAAGCCACGACGTCGGCATGACCTCGGGATGGTCCGATAGGGTGGCACTCAATCGCGAAACTCAAAAACCTGTCGCTTCAATATAGGCGACATAGGGTTCGGGCAACTCTATCGGAAAGAACGCACCGCTCAGCGTCGCAACAAAGGCGACGGAGAGCACGACACTGCCGCACAGAATTGACCAAGCCAATCGCGGCATCCGTTTTCGCACTGCAATAAATGCCGCGAAGTGAAGGAACAGCGCACTCATCCCGAGCGCATAATACGGCATGAAATAGAGCGCATGAGGCGCCCTGCTGACGACCGATGCGGCCCAGTAGATGTTGGTGTCGACATCTTCCCACGAGAGCCGCGTCCACAATACCGCACTTATATGCTGCGTGAGGAAGGCAGCCATCACAAGCCCGCTCAGGCTTTGCATGCGCAGCCAGAACCGTTTCGGCCATCCCCGTTTATAAAGCAGCTTCAAACCAAGGACGATCTGCGCCAGAACTCCGAGCAAGAGCAGGGGTTCGACAATCGGGTGACGGTAGATCACCCTTAGGCTCTCCTGTACGGCGAGATGGCTTTCAACGCCCAAAAACAATGCGAAGTGGTTGCCGATATGAGCGGCGACAAAGAGCAAAACCGCGATCCCGAGAAGTCGGTGTGCTTTTTGAGTTGTCATGATGCCCCCAAGTTCGCGAACCCGTCCAGATATCTAAGCTTTTCGGATCGCCTTTGATTTCCATACCCTCAGGTATGGCGAGTCCCTTGCACCTGTCAATACCCTTGGGTATGGTGCGACATGGCGCAGGAAAAACTCTCGAGAGACGCATGGCTGGCCGCTGGGTTCAGGTCGCTTGCCAAAGACGGCCCAAAGGCGGTGCAAATCAACAACCTTGCCAAAGAGCTTAGGGCAACCAAGGGATCGTTCTATTGGCATTTCAGAGACATAGGCGATTATAAGGAGGCAATGCTTGACCTTTGGCGCACCAAGGTCGCCTCTGAGGTCGTGGAAGACATCACCGCCCAGAGCACGCACGAAGCAAAGCTTGAGGCTCTGTTTTCCAATGCGACCCGCCCCCCGCCGCCCGACTATGGCGGACGAAAGATAGAACCTGCGATGCGGGCTTGGGCATTGACGGATAAAGATGTCGCGGCGGCCTTGGCCGACCTCGACGCGCTTCGGTTGGGGTTTCTCAAAGCCCTTTTCGACGACCTCGGACTAGAGGGCAAAGTGCTCTCGGAACTGGCCTATGGCGCCTATATCGGCCTTGATGATCTCCAATCGAAGGAGCGCATCGACAGCACGAATGCCTTTGCGCTCCTCAAGTCGATTGTCCTCGCTATGGCCGAGAAGACATAGAGCGACGGAACGCTTAGACCTCAGACCCAACTTGCCAGCAAATAATATAGCGGCATGCCAAAGGTCAGGTTGAAGGGAAAGGTCACGCCCAAGGCGAGCGTCAGATATATCCCTGATTTCGCTTGCGGAAGAGCAAGGCGGATCGCGGCAGGCACGGCGATATAGGATGCCGAGGCACTGAGCACCATCAGGAGGAACGTGCCACCCGTCGATAGCCCGACGAGCGCCGCCGCCGCAAGACCCAAAAGGCTCCCAACCATCGGCATAGCGCAGCCAAACGCCAGCAAACCGCTCGTAATGTCCTTGCGGTTCGCCATCAGGCTCCGACCGGCCGAAAGCCCCATATCCAGAAGAAACACCGCAAGAACACCGGTAAAGGGCACGACGATAAAGGGATGCATGTCTGCTAGACCCTTTTCACCCGTGATCGCACCGATGCTGAACGACCCGATCAGCAAGACGATGGACCCGTTGCCGAGGATGTGCCGCCAAAGCGAGCTATCAACAACCGAGACACCGCCCATCCGTGCCGCAATCCAAAGCGCCGAGATGATCGCGGGAACCTCCATAACCGCAGCAACGGCCACGAGATAGCCTTCGGACGCAATCCCCCGTGCTTCAAGGAGGCTCACAGCGGTGACGAAGGTCACAATCGAGATCGATCCATAGTGCCCCGCGACAGCGGCTGCATTCAAACCGTCAAGCCGCGTCATGAGCCTCAACAGTCCATAGGCCGCAAAGGGCAGAACAAACGAAAGCACTATCCCTGCAAAGAGCGAGGCGATAAGTTGGGCGTCGATCCCGCTTTTGGCGACCGCGGCGCCACCTTTGAACCCGATCGCCATGAGAAGATAGATCGACATAATCTTGGCTGCACCCGCAGGGATCGAAAGGTCGCTGCGTGCAATGGCGGCAATCAGGCCGAGAACGAAAAACAAGATGGTGGGCGCAAGCAGGTTGGACGCGAGCGAAGCAAGCGAGAGATCCATGGCACTTTCTTTCGGATTGGGGGCTTTAGAAGCCGGATCACGGTCAATTCGTGACGCGATATCCATTGAACCAAACATAATTTCAAATATAACATAGCTATCATTTAGATAGCTTGAGGCTATAATGCGCCCCACCCTTCGCCAGCTTGAGTATATCGTTGCCGTCGCCGAAACCGGCCAGATCGGGCTCGCTGCTGCGCAACTCAACGTCAGCCAACCCAGCCTTTCGGCACAGTTGGCCGAGGTCGAGGCGGACCTTGACACAACCCTTTTCATTCGCGGACGCGCGGGGGCCAAAATCACGCCCGTCGGCGAAGAGATCGTGCGGCGCGCGCGGCAAATTCTTCATGAACTCCAAGACTTGCGGGCTGCGGCGCGCGGCGGAGGCATCTTTCAAGGTCGCTTGCGGCTTGGGGTTTTGCCGTCGATAGGTCCCTATCTCCTCCCTGGTGTTGTGCGGCGATTGCACGAGGAACACCCAAGTTTCCGACTTATCGTTCGCGAAGAGAGCACCCGTGATCTTGACGAAGGATTGCGGAGCGGCAGGCTCGACATGATCATCTCGACCCCCGAAGACCATCCCGGATCGCGGATCGCGCCGCTCTTTACCGAGCGGCTTTGGGTTGCGCTTTCACTAGACCATCCGCTCTTGCGACTTGGGCGCCCCCTCGCCTTGGGAGACCTCAAAGGGCAAACTCTCCTCACCCTTGGATCGACCCACCGCCTTTCGCATATTGTGGCGGGACTTGCCGCGCGTGCTGGCGGCCGCGTCTCTGACGAATACGAAGGAACGAGTCTCGATGCCATCCGCCTGATGGCCGCGACAGGCGCTGGGATCGCAGTGCTCCCCAGCATATATGCAGCCACCGAAATGCGTCGCAATCCTGATGTGAGCCTCCATGCGCTCGAAGACCCTGCCGCAACCCGAGACATTGCCCTGATCCAACCCCCACTTCCCGAACCACGCCCCGGAAGCGAGGTGCTCGCCGATATTCTTAGGCGCGAGGCGCAGGATTTATTGCGGCACGGATAAAGCTGACCCACGAGGTGGGACGTTCCACCAAGAGGCGAACTGCGCTAAGTTGCGGCGGCGGAAGATTTTCCGACAGGTGTTACTCTCATTCCATTCAGGGTTTTGAACATGGGCAACTTCAGGGTCAGGCGCAATCTGCTCAAAGGTCTTGGAGCCGTTGGCGCTTTGGCCCCTTTTTCCCATGGTCTTTCCGCCAAAGAAAAGCAAAGCATCGTGATCATTGGCGCGGGACTTGCCGGATTGTCAGCCGCGCGCAGCCTGCAAGATGAGGGTCACGACGTCACCCTTCTCGAAGCACGTTCGCGGATCGGAGGGCGCATCCACACTTCGCGGCTTTGGCCCAAGTTGCCCCTCGATATGGGCGCGAGCTGGATTCATGGCAGCCGTGGAAATCCGATAACCGAGCTCGCGCGCGAAGCTAGCGCCAAGGTCGTCGCCACGAGCTACGAGGCTGCAATCCTCTTGGGTCAGAAAGGAGGGGAAATCCGCCCCGATATGCATTCCGCTGAACTAATCCTAAGTAACGCGCTCAAGGCGACAGAACGTCTGGACGGCGATATATCCGTGCGAGCGGCGCTCGAAGCCTCTCCCGCTTGGAAAGCCGCCTCACAGGATGTGAAGCGTCTCGTAGACTATCTTATCAACAGCACGCTGGAACAGGAATACGGAAGCCCTGCGCATCAATTGTCTGCGTGGTATGGCCAAGAGGCCGAGGTCTTCAGCGGCGAGGACATGCTCTTTCCAAACGGATATGACCAGATCACAACCCATCTGGCCAAAGGGCTCGATATTCGCCTCTCGGCGGAGGTGTCCGATATTGCGGCAGGATCGGTTCGGCTGAGCGATGGAACAACAATCGCCGCTCAAAAGGTGATCTGCACGCTCCCACTCGGCGTCCTGCAATCGGGACGGGTTCGCTTTGCCGACCCTTTGGCGCCCGAGCGGGAGGCGGCAATCCAAGGGTTGCGGATGGGCCTGCTAAACAAATGCTGGCTCCGGTTCGAGCGTGTGCATTGGCCTGACGATGTGGACTGGATCGGTTGGCTCGGCCCTGAAGGCGGGTATTGGGGCGAATGGGTCTCGCTCACCCGATCTCTCGGGGCACCCGTGCTCCTCGGCTTCAATGCCGCCGATGCCGCTTCGGACATCGAAGGATTGGATGATCGCGCGACCATCGCCGCCGCATGGGAAGCACTGCGCGCCATGTTCGGAACAGGCTTCCCCGCCCCGATCGCCGCGCAGGTCTCGCGCTGGGGACAAGACCCCTATTCACTCGGGAGCTATAGCTTCAATGCTGTCGGCATAGGGCCTGATACCCGCCGCAATTTGGCAGGAGTGGACTGGGACGGACAGATTTGTTTTGCGGGCGAGGCCACCTCTGCCGAATATTTTGGAACGGCACATGGCGCGCTTCTTTCGGGGCGCGACGCAGCACGGGCGATCATGGCCGAGCACTAAGGCGGATTTCTCAAGACCCCATGAAGCGCCGCCGCGCTTCGACCGCAATGTTGTATCGCTGTTGCAAATCCGCGATCAGAGCCATGGCGACACGTTTGGCGTCATCCCCTTGGGCATCGCGGTAACTCTGCTTTGCCGCCTCAAGCAGTTTCTTGATCTTGAATTCCTCTGGCAAAGCGCCCGCTTCGGCCATGATCCGAGAGGCGACAGCGGTCGCCATATCGACAAAAGCCTCACTCGAACGATCAGGTAGAGGCTTACCTTCCCCCTCCAAGCCTTGGAGTTTTCCCTCGGCAAGGGCCTTTTGAATTTGCCGTTCGACAAGTCGGTCAAAGGATTGGGTCATCAGTGAAGGCTCCACGACTGGTCGAATACAGTCAGTATGCGCCAGAGCATCGCTCTCTGCCACAATCAACTTTGTGGTCGGTCCGCTTCTATGCGTGGGTTCAGATACCCGAGGACAGCACGCTCGACACGCTCCGCAAGGTCATGCTGCGGGAGCACCCCCTCGGCGGCAGCATTGATTAGTGCACGAGAGATCAGAACTGCGGTCAGAAAGTCGGTTTGGTCGCAATGTCCGAACTGATCGGCAAGAAGCTCCGCCGACCGCTGCGCGGTTGCCTCGGCAAGGCGCATAGCTTCTGCGTCGAGCGCCAAGGTGCTCTCGATCCTTTCAAGCGCAAGCGCGAGGTTCGGCCGTGCGAACTGGTGTTCGATCCCAACCTTGATGAGCGCCGCGAGCGGATGCGGGGACCCTTCGGGAATGGCGCGCAGGCGATCGAGCAGCAATTTCCGTTCCCGACGGATCAAAGCAACAAGGATCGTCTCTTTGTCGGGGAAATATTGATAGAGCGTTCCGACGCTGACGCCTGCACGCTCAGCGATCCGGTTGGTGTTAAGAGCTGTCGTTGGAAGCTCTTCCAAAATGCGAGCAGCAGCCTCCACGATGGCGTCACAGGTGGCAATCGCACGGCTCTGACGCGGTGTTTTACGGGGCTCCGGCGGGGTTTCAAAAGCGCGCGGCAAAGCCTTCTCCAATGCGAGTATCAAAACATGAGCTTTTGCTCGACTATAACCAATATCGCTTCAAGAACCACTGAAAAGGAATACCGATGCCAACCCCTTCGGACCCCCACGCCTTGAGCGTTTTTCTACTTGTCCAAGCTCGCCCTTCTTGGCTGGCTTTGTCCCGCGAGGATCGCCGCACACTTGGTGCTCAAGCGATGCCCACGGTGGCAGAGGTCCATGTAAGACAATTCGACTGCGAAGCGTTCAGCGCGTTTTGTTCGGACATCTGGATGCTCTCGGTGCCATCCCCCCGCAGACTTCATGCGGTGATCGAGCGGCTTCGGGACACGCCGCTCTTTGCCGAACCTTACTTTGACCTCGTGGCCATCCTTCCCTCGATCGAGAATGGCTGGCAAAGCTATGAAGAAAGCCTCCGCCATGCTTGAAGCCCGTCCCATTATCGTCACGGGAGCGAGCCGCGGTGTCGGCTTGGAACTGACCCGCCAACTGATCGCTTCGCGTCAGAGCGTTATCGGCGTCGCGAGGCAGCGTCCGGAAATTCACGCTTCGGACCGCTTCCAGTTCACCCCCTGTGATCTTGCGGACCGCGAAGCCGTCATGCGCTTGATCCATGATCTGATCGAGCTGCGCCCGCGCGGGCTCATCAACAACGCGGCCATCCAGACCGAGAAGGATTGGGGGTCCCTTTCACTCGAAGAAATAGCGGCGGGCTTTGCCGCCGAGATTCAAGTCGATCTCCTCGCTCCGATGCACCTGAGTTACGGCCTCCTAAACGTGATCAAACACGCCGAGGATGGTTTTATCTGCAATATCAACAGTGCCTTGGCCCTTGCTCCGAAAGTGTCTGCGCCTGCTTATTGCGCGGCAAAAGCCGCACTCAGGAATGCAACAGTGTCGCTTCGCGGCTCCACGCGCGGTTTGCCCAATTTATTGGTGAACGAAACATATTTGCCGTTGGTCGACACCGACATGACCAAAGGCAGAGGACGCGGCAAGATTTCGGCTGAAGCTGCCGCCAGTGCGATCCTAAATGGCCTCAGAAGAAGACAGACCGAAACGTGGGTCGGTCAAACCCGTCTGTTGCGGCTCCTTTGGCGGCTCGCGCCGTCTCGGACAAGTCGACTTCTTCTTGGTGCATAGCCGCACACCGCAAACGGATGCCAAGCGTCAAAGTCTGCGATCAGGAAGCAGGCTTACCGTCGAGGAATTCGTCGATGATCACACTCATAAGTTCGGTCTTCGAGCGGACGCCGATCTTCCTGAAGATCGAGGTCGATTGCGTCTTGATGGTTCCCTGTGCGGTGCTCCGCGCCGAAGCGATCTCGGCAACGCTGAGCCCGCGAATGATCAAAAGGGTCACATCGCGCTCTGCAAGAGTGAGACCCCAATCCTCGAACTTGTTTTGCAGCACCTCGTCAAAGTTTCCACGCAACATCTGGATGGTGTCTTTCGTGGCCTCTGCCTCGGCCCGAAGCAGGAGGTGATAGGCTCTGAGTGTGACGACGGCATAGCCCAAACCCGTCACCGCCAGGACTTCGAACACAAGATGGACGAGGTCCGAGCGCGTGTAGGATAGCCCCCCAAGAACGTGTGCAGAGATGTCGGAAACGACATCAAACCCGAAGAAGGCCATTGAACTCAAAAGTATACCCATGCCGGCAAAAACGGCGTTTCGGCTCATAGGACGATGGTCCGATTTCGACCAAACCTGATTTATTCTCATATTTTCAGAACCTTGGAAACGCATACGACTTTGGATTATGCGCCCCCAATAGCACCGATACAAGCCTTAGTCCTATGGAGAGTTTGGAGTAGCGAGGTCATCTTCAACCCATCACCGAGCAAGATGCCGAACGCGTCAAAGCTCGGCCCCAATATGGAATACGACCCGAAAGGTAAGAAGATGACAAAACTGAAATTGACCTCCGCGCTGTTCTCATTCGTGATGTTAACGACCCCTGCATTCGCTCAGGATTTTGTCGAAGCGAAAATCCAAGAGCTTTTCGCACAGGGCTATACCCATTTCGAAGTCTCTCGTGGCCTGTTCCGCACGCAAATCGAGGCCTACGGTCCGAATTACACCAAGCTCGAACTTCAATTGTCGAATTCCGACGGGGCAATTGTAAGCGAGCGCGCCCAGATCGAAAGCGAAACCGATTATAGCCAAAACGTTCAGAACATCACCCAAACCCAAGCAACGGTGCGCGAAGAGTATCGCGAGAGTGACGATGATGCCTTCGACGCGAATGACGATGACGACCGCACCGAAACCCGCTCGGAGTATCAAGAGAGCAACCACGCCGATGATGACAATGGCGACGACGGCCACGACCGCTATGAATTCAGCGAGAATAGTAGCTCAGAAAGCGACGATCACTCGTTCAACACCAGCTCGGATGATCACTACGAAAGCAGCGACAACGATCACAACGACGACGGTGGCCACGACGAAAGTGATGACGACAACGACGACGGTGACGACGACCACGGGAATGACGACCACGGGAATGACGACCGTGGGCACGATGACGACGACTGATCACTCACCTTACCCGCGAAGCCTCCTTCTTTCCTGAGAACGGCTTTGCTGTGAAAAAGCCGCGCAGTGTTGACGAGAGTTGAAACTGCGCGGACGCGCCTTAGCTCCAGCATCGTCAAGAACGATGTGGGCAAGATGAACACCATGATCCCGACCAGAGCCGCAGGCGAAGAGATCCTTGCTGCATTCACGCCCCGCATGGGGCGGCGCTATGCCAATGGACGCAACACGGATCATGGCCCCGGTCAGCACAAAGCCGTGTCGGTCCTCTCCCCTTATATCCGCCGCCGACTGGTGCTCGAAGAGGAAACCGTTGCCGCAGCGCTCGCGGCCCATGGCCCCATCGATTCCGAAAAATTCGTCCAGGAAGTCGTCTGGCGAGGATATTTCAAAGGATGGCTCGAACATCGCCCCCAAGTTTGGGCCAGCTATCTCAATGGCTTGGAGGCCGACCTGAATGCCATCGAGCTTGATCGCAGGCTCAAACGCGACGTGACCCGTGCGACGGAGGGACAAACCGGACTTCCCTATTTTGACGCTTGGGCAAGCGAGCTTGTCGAGACGGGGTATCTGCATAACCACGCCCGCATGTGGTTTGCTTCTATCTGGATTTTCACACTCGGACTTCCCTGGAGGGTCGGTGCGGATTTTTTCTATCGCCACCTTCTCGACGGCGACGCTGCCTCGAACACGCTTGGATGGCGGTGGGTTGCCGGCTTGCACACTCGTGGCAAGCCCTACCCCGCGACTGCGCAAAATATCGCAGCCTTCACCGCAGGACGTTTCGATCCGCGCCAGAGCGATCTGGCGGAGGTCACACAAGGCCTGGAAGCAACAGAACCCGACGGGCTTCCAAGCCTTCACCCCCTTCGAACACCCATTTCACCAAAGACAAGCCAGCCGACCGCTTTGCTGATCACCGACGAAGATTGCAGGATCGAGGATTTCGATCTTTCGGCTATGGATATCAGAACGACCGCCACGCTTCAGTCGGGTCTTTTGCGCTCGCCCCTGCCTGTCTCGGATCTCGTGCTTGAGTTCGAAAAAGGGGCACTCAACGACACTGCGACCCGTCTCGGGATCACGCCCGTCAGACTGACCGCGACCGATCCGGCCGCCCTCGTCCGTTGGGCCAAAGAGGCAGGCGCCACCCAAATCGTAACCCCCTTCATCACGCGTGGCCCGCTGCGCGACTGGTTGGACCAATCCGAGCGCGCCCTGGTCAAAGAAGGCATCGCGCTCTGCGAATGGCAGCGACCCTGGGACAAAGCGATCTGGCCCTATGCCACAGCAGGGTTCTTCAAGGTCAAACAGAAGATACCCCAGATTCTTGAAAGGGTGGGGTTGAGCGAGGCATTTTCCTGATGTTCACGAGAAGCCAACTTAGCCTTTGGGCTAAAGTGTATCCGAACTAAAAGCAGGAACTGGCGGAAGCGGTGGGATTCGAACCCACGGTAGAGTTTCCCCTACGCTGGTTTTCAAGACCAGAGCCTTAAACCACTCGGCCACACTTCCGTTGCGGGCGGGCATACCCAAGGCAGTGCGATTCTGAAAGGTCCAATCACACCTTGGGGAAATCCGCGCATCCCGCTTCTTGCGCACTTTCAATAACAGGTGCCTAGCGTTATGATCGCCAAAGATAGCGAGACCAATCGCAAAAACAAAGAAGCTCCGAGCAAAGCGTGAGCTTCATTCGAGGCAATGAGAGACACATGACGAGCAAACTGTCCCAACTTCTCAAAACCACGGCAGTCCCTGCTGTTGCACTCTTTGTGCTGGCGGGATGCCAGGGTGGCGGACTTCCCTTTGGCCAAAGCGATGCGACGCCAAGCGATGCACCCGCGCAATCGGTGCAACTGGTAGAGCGTGACATCGAGGCTCCCGAAGTCTTTCAAGTGACCGAAAAAGGCCTTTGGGACGGTCGTCCGTCTCTCGGCGGTGTTTGGGTTGCGCACCCCGATGTGCTCGACCCCGAGCGCGTGATCATCCGCAACCAGTCCAACGGCAAATTCGTGATCGGTGCGCTCTTCCGCCGCGAACGTGAAAACCCCGGCCCCGCACTTCAGGTGTCGTCGGATGCGGCTGCCGCGCTCGAGATGCTTGCCGGTGCGCCTGTTGAGCTTCAAGTCGTCGCTTTGCGCCGCGAAGAAGTGACCGAAACGGCGAATTCGGCGGTTGTCGATTTCGAAGCCCCGACCGAAGTGACCTCGACCGCACTCGATCCGGTTGCAGGCGCTGCCGCTGCGATTGACGCCGCCGAAAGCGTTCAAACGAGCGCAATCGATGCTCCGCCCGTTGTGGCTGCGCCCGTTGCACAGCCTGCCAGCAGCACGCTGACCAAACCCTATATCCAGCTTGGCATTTTCAGCGTCGAGGAAAACGCGACCCGCACAGCCGACCAGATGCGCAGCGCGGGCATCGTTCCGACGGTCAAGGAGCAATCGAGCCAAGGCCGCGCCTTCTGGCGCGTGATCGTCGGCCCCGCCTCGACCGAAACCGAGCGCGCCGATCTCTTGGCCAAGGTCAAGGGCATGGGCTTTGCCGATGCCTATGCGGTGACGAACTAAGAGGAACCCAAGAACCGATGTCCGTGATCCCTGCCCTTCGCACTTTTGCCTATGCCGTCGTTTGTGTCGTCGCCGCTGGCGCGGCCCTCGCCCAGTCTTTCGAGACGCCCGCTCGCGCGGCCTATGTCTTTGACCAGACGACGAACACCGTCCTTCTCGACAAGAACGCAGACGAGCCCTTGCCGCCCGCGTCGATGTCCAAACTCATGACGGTCTATATGGCATTCGAAGCGATCGCATCGGGGCGTCTGGACATCAACGAAGAGCTGACCGTCTCGGAACATGCCATGTCCTACACCGGATCGAGCATGTTCCTGCGCTCGGGCGAACGGGTTCGGGTCGAAGATCTCCTTCGCGGGATCATCATCCTTTCGGGCAATGACGCCAGCACGGTGATCGCAGAAGCTCTGTCGCCGGATGGAACCGAGGCCGGTTTTGCGCGCATGATGACCGAACGGGCAAAACAGCTCGGCATGATGAACTCGACTTTTGCAAACTCGAACGGCTGGCCTGCCATCGGGCAGCGCATGTCGGTCCGTGACCTTGGTATTCTGGCCGACCGACTGATTTCGGACTTCCCCACATTCTATCCGCTGTTTTCGGAGCAAGAGTTCCTGTTCGACGGTCGCGTGCCCTCGAACAGCCAGAACCGCAACCCGATCCTCGGTCTGGGACTGGGCGCTGACGGTCTCAAGACAGGACATACGATGGAAGCAGGCTACGGCCTTGTGGGATCGGCCAAACAAGGGGATCGCCGCATCATTTTCGTGATCACCGGCCTTGAAAGCGCCGCGCAACGGGCCGAAGAATCGAGCAAGATCATCAATTGGGCGTTTCGCCAGTTCGCCCAGAAGAACGTAGCTCGCGCCGGAACGCGTCTTGCTGATGCCAGCGTCTGGATGGGGGAAGCTGCAACCGTCGGGCTCACTGTCGCCGAAGACGTGAACCTTCTGGTCCCTGCATTGGGCGGCAACGACTTTGATGCCCAAGTGGTTTTCGATAGCCCGATTTCTGCGCCTGTTGCTGCGGGTCAGCAACTCGGCGAATTGGTTATCACGCTTGAAGGTCTGCCTGAAACCCGCGTCCCGCTAGTGGCGGAAAACGCAGTGGCGAACGGCGGCTTCGGTGTCAAACTCTCGACCGCGGCCAAGGTCATCCTCGGCAAGCTTCTGCCCGAGGCAGAGGTCGAAGGCTGATCCATGGCAGAGCAAGGCCAAGGGATTTTCATTACTTTCGAAGGGATCGACGGTTCGGGCAAATCGACCCAAGCTGTGCGTCTGTGCGAAAGGTTGAGCGCTTCTGGCGTTGATGTCCTGAGGACCCGCGAACCCGGTGGCAGTTCGGGCGCCGAAGAAATCCGCGCCCTCCTCCTCCAAGGGGAACCTGACCGCTGGTCCGCAGAAACCGAGATCCTTCTCTTTACCGCTGCGCGCCGTGATCATCTTGAAAAGACGATCCAGCCGGCTTTGGCACAGGGAAAATGCGTGATTTCCGACCGCTTTGCGGATTCCACACGTGTTTATCAGGGCGCAACGCGCGGCGATTTGCGCGGCACCGTCGACAAGCTCCATAGCCTCATGATCGGCAAAGAGCCCGACCTTACCTTCATCATCGACATGGACCCCAAAGTTGCTCTCGAGCGTGGCCTCGCGCGCAACTCTGGAGAGGACCGGTTCGAAGATTTCGGCCTCGGCTTTCAAGAAACGCTCCGTCACGGCTTTCTTGCGCTCGCACGGGATTTCCCCGAACGCTGCATCGTTGTCGACGGCAACAGATCGCTCGAGGCCGTGGCCTCGGAGGTTGCTGCCTTTGCCGCAGACCGGCTCGGGATCGAGCTATGAGCGACGCCCTGCCCGAACCCGATCGGATCGAGGGTGCCCCCCACCCGCGCGAAACAGACAGGGTCTTTGGCCAAGAGCGCGCGGAAGCGGATTTTCTCGAGGCCTATACCTCGGGCCGTCTTCACTCAGGCTGGCTGATCACAGGGCCAAAGGGCGTCGGCAAGGCAACGCTTGCGTGGAAGATCGCGACCTTCCTTCTTGCCGAGCCGCCGCAGGAAGGTGGTCTCTTCGGTGATGCACCGCCTCCCCCGACGTCGCTCTATGTATCTGCGGATCATCCAGATGCGCGGCTTGTTCAATCGGGGGCGCATCCCCGTCTTTTTCTGGTCCGACGTCCCTATGACGAAAAATCGGGCAAACTCCGCTCCGAGATCACTGTCGATGCGGTGCGCGGCGTCAAGAATTTCTTCCATATGTCTGCCGCAGATGGTGGCCGCCGCGTTGTGATCGTCGATGCCGCAGACGAGATGAACCGCAATGCCGCGAACGCGATCCTCAAAGAACTCGAGGAACCCCCAGCGAACACAACGATCCTGTTGATCGCGCATCAGCCCTCGCGCCTTCTTCCCACGATCCGCTCGCGGTGCCGAGAGCTGCGCTGTGCCCCTTTGGGGGCGCAGGACACCGCCGATGCCATGGCCCAAGCGGGGATCATGACCGATGGCGGCGAAGCCCTCGCCACGCTGGCAGGAGGTTCGGTCGGCGAAGCGATCCGCTTGGTCAACCACGATGGCCTCCAACTCTATCACGAGATCGTGTCGCTCTTCGAAGGCATGCCGCGCATGGATCGCAACGCGGCAATCAAGCTGGCCGAAAGCTGCGCCGGCAAGAATGCCGAAACCCGTTTTCCCATGATGGTCGATTTGATCGACGTCTTTCTTGCGCGTGCCGCCCGTGCAGGCCTTTTGGGCGAGCCTTCGACCCAAGGCGCTCAGGGCGAAGCGCGTCTTCTGGCCCGTCTTTCACCGACCGATGTTGCGGCCCGCGCTTGGGCCGAACTTCAACAAGATCTGAGTGCCCGCGTGCGCCAAGGGCGGGCGGTGAACCTTGACCCTTCCGCCCTGATCCTTGATATGGTTCTTAGGATTGAGAAAACGGCGGTTCAGGTCGCCGCATAACAAGCGCCGGACCCCATTCATGACACTTGCACGCATCGTAGACAGCCACTGCCATCTCGACTTTCCCGATTTCGAAGGAGAGGTCGACGAGGTCGTGGCGCGTGCCGTCGCGGCGGGCGTCGAGCGCATGGTCACCATTTGCACCAAGACCCAGAACGAACCAAAGGTTCGTGCGATCGCCGAGAAATTCGCACCTGTTTATTATGCCTTCGGCATCCACCCGATGAGCGCCGCCTCTGAACCCCTGATGACGGTCGAGCGGCTCGTCGAAGTGGCACAGCATCCCAAGATGGTCGGCATCGGCGAAACGGGGCTGGATTATTACTACACCGCCGAAAGCGCCGAGATCCAGAAAACATCGCTTCGTATCCACATCGAAGCGGCGCGCGAAACGGGCCTTCCGCTTATCATCCATTCGCGTTCGGCGGATGAAGATATGGCCGCGATCCTGACCGATGAATTCCGCAAAGGGGCGTATTCCTGCGTCATGCATTGCTTTTCTTCGGGTCCAGAGCTTGCCCGCCAAATGCTTGATCTGGGGTTCTATCTCTCGATGTCCGGCATTGCGACTTTCCCCAAAAGCCAAGAGGTCCGTGATATTTTCGCCGCTGCCCCGCTGGACCGCATTCTTGTAGAAACCGACAGCCCCTACCTTGCACCCAAGCCCTATCGCGGCAAACGGAACGAGCCGGCTTACACCGCTCACACCGCCGCCGTCGGTGCCGAGGTGTTCGGGATAAGCTATGAAGACTTCGCCACCGCAACCACGGCCAATTTCGACCGCCTGTTTACAAAGGCTTCCGCATGAGTGATCGCATCGAGTTCCGTATCCTTGGCTGTGGCTCTTCGGGCGGCGTGCCGCGTATCGGCGGGTTTTGGGGCGAATGCGATCCCGCCAACCCGAAGAACCGCCGCACGCGTTGCTCAGCTCTGGTCACCCGCTTTGGCTCCGAAGGTGTGACCCGCGTCCTGATCGACACCTCGCCCGACATGCGCCAACAGCTCATCGACGCCGAAGTCGGCGAGATCGACGCCGTGGTTATGACCCATTCGCATGCCGACCACGTGCACGGTATCGACGACCTTCGGCAGATTGTGTTCAACACCCGCGCAAGGCTGCAGGTCTGGGCCGATGGTGATACCTCGGACGCGCTGCTCTCGCGCTTCGGCTATGCCTTTGTTCAGCCCAAAGGGTCCCCCTATCCACCGATATGTGATCTCAACAGCATCGACGCACCCTTCGAGATTACGGGCAAAGGCGGCCCGATTACTTTCGAGCCGTTCCAGGTCAACCACGGATCGATCGACGCTCTGGGTTTCCGCATCCATGGGCTCGCCTATCTGCCTGATGTGGCTCATATTCCCGACGACGTCTGGCCCGTTCTGGAAGGTCTCGATGTCTGGGTCGTCGATGCGCTTCGCCGCACGCCGCACCCTACCCATTCCCACCTGGCCCAGACGCTGGAGTGGATCGAACGGGTCAAGCCCAAGCGGGCGGTTCTTACCAATATGCATATCGATCTCGATTACGCGGATGTGGCGGCCGAAACGCCAGACCACATCGACCCCGCCTTTGACGGCATGACCATCACCCTGCCGCTCTAGGCATTTCAGCACAAAGGTCCCACTATGGGCGCTCTCATAGACGTTATCCTGCCCGTTTTCATCGTGATCGGCGCGGGCTATCTCGCCGTTTGGCGCAAGTTATTTCCCGACGAAGGCGTCACCTTCGTCATGAAGTTCGCCCAGAACTTTGCAATTCCCTGCCTTCTCTTCACTGGGGTGGCCAAGCTTGACATCGGTCAGAATTTCAACCTGCCCTTGCTGGTGAGCTTTTATACGGGTGCGATCACAGGTTTTGTCGTCGGCATGCTGGGGGGACGCTTCATCTTCAAGCGCTCTTGGGAAGATGCGATTGCCTTTGGCTTCATCGGTCTCTTTTCCAACTCGCTCCTTCTTGGCGTTCCGATCACCGAACGAGCTTATGGCGCAGATGCTCTCGTCTCCAACTTTGCGATCATCGCGATCCACTCGCCGCTTTGCTATGCCATCGGCATCACGGCGATGGAGATCACCCAGAACAAGGGCGGATCGCTTGCCAAGCTTCCGGGCAAGGTTCTCAATGCCATGTTCCACAATGCGTTGATCGTCGGGATCACGCTGGGCGCCATCGTAAATCTTGGTAACATTCCTTTGCCCAATGTCCTCTGGGACGCCATCGGCCTTATGACAAGAGCGGGTCTTCCTGCGGCGCTTTTCGCTCTGGGCGGCGTGCTTTATCGCTATCGCCCCGAGGGCGACATGCGCGCCATTCTCTTCATGGTTTTCGTTTCCCTCATCATTCACCCGACGGTGACATGGACCATGGGCAAATGGCTCGGGATCACCCAAGGTGAGTTCCGTTCGGCGGTACTGACGGCATCGATGGCCCCCGGTGTGAATGCGTTCCTCTTCGCGAACATGTATCAACGCGCAATGCGTGTTGCCGCCTCGACTGTTCTGATCGCAACTGCCGCTTCGATCCTCACCGTGTGGGGCTGGCTCTTGATCATCCCCTAGGACCAGCGCGCGTTCCGGACAAACAAAAACGCCGGCCCAAAGAGCCGGCGTTTTCTTTTGGATGAAAGCGTGCCGATCAGGTTGGCGACATACCGCGCAGACGCTCGGAGCGGCGGCGAAGCATTTCCACGGTGGTCAAGAGGCCGATCGAGACCACCACAAGGATCGTCGCAACGGCGAGGATGGTCGGGCTGATCTGTTCGCGCAGACCGATGAACATCTGCCACGGCAGGGTCTTTTGACCTGCCGAACCGACGAGAAGAACCACAACCACTTCGTCGAACGAGGTGATGAAGGCAAAGAGACCACCCGAAATCACACCAGGAAGGATCAGAGGCATCTGAACGCGGAAGAATGTGGTCAGCGGGTCGGCCCCCATATTCGCAGCCGCACGGGTCAGCGAGGTATCAAAACCCGACAGGGTCGCGGTCACAGTGATGATCACGAACGGAATACCAAGCGCAGCATGCGCAAGAACAACGCCCGCGAACGTCCCCTGAAGCCCGATGTTCGCATAAAAAAAGAACATACCGGCCGAGGTGATGATCAGGGGAACAATCATCGGCGAGATCAGGAGCGCTGTGATCTGGCGTTTGAACGGCACATGCGGCTGGGTCAAGCCGATCGCGGCCAAGGTCCCGAGGCTGACCGAGATGAGCGTTGCAAGCGGTGCGATCTTGATCGAGTTGCCGAACGCCTGAAGCCAGCTGTAGTCGCCGTTTTCACCAAAGAAGTCGCGATAATGCTTGAGCGAGAACCCATCGGGATCAAGCCGCAGCATCTCTGGCGTAAAGGTGAAGAAGTCCTGAGAGTTGAAGGACAGCGGGATCACAACAAGGATCGGGAAGATCAGATAGAAGAAGATCAGCCCACAGATCACGCGGAAGGTATAGAACCAAATCCGCTGACCGGTTGTTGCATAGGGTTGGAGAGTGGTTGCCATAATCTTTTACCCCAGCTTCACGTTATCGACGCCGACAAGCTTGTCGTAGATGTAGTAGAGAACCAGAACCACCACGAGCATCACCGTGCCGAGCGCGGCTGCAAGTCCCCAGTTACCCGAGGCCGAGAACTGGTAGTAGATGCGGTTCGAAATGAACGTGCCGTCTGCACCGCCCACGAGTTCGGGGGTGATGAAGTAGCCGACTGCAAGGATGAACACGAGAAGTCCACCTGCCCCGATACCGGGCGTCGTTTGCGGGAAGTAAACCCGAAGGAACGCGACGGTGTTGGTCGCACCAAGCGACTTGGCGGCACGCAGATAGGACGGCGGGATCGTCTTCATCACCGAGTAGAGCGGCAGAACCATAAAGGGCAGAAGGATATGGGTCATCGCGATGATCACACCAAGCTGGTTGTTGATCAGCGAAAGACGATCCTCGAATCCCAGCCAGATCCAGATGTCGTTAATGACACCCTGTTCCTGGAGTAGGATTTTCCATGCGGAGGTGCGCACCAGAAGCGACGTCCAGAAGGGCAGAAGCACAAGGATCAGCAACAGGTTGGAGGTGCGCGCCGGAAGGTCCGCCAGCAACCAGGCCACGGGATAGCCCAGCGCCAGCGTGCAGAGCGTAATAACAAGGCTGAGGCCGAGCGTTCTCAGCAGCAGCTTTTGGTATACGCGCTCATCTGGGTCCTTGAGCTTGATGCCGTCCAGCGTGCGCTCGGCGTCAAAAGCGGCAAGGAAATAATTGATCGTGTAGCGACCCGAGTTCGACTTGATCGTGGCCCAGTAATCGATACGGCCCCAATCTTTGTCGATGTCGAGGAAGGCTTCCTTGAGGTTGCCGCCTTCAGGGTCGAGCTTGGTCACAGGACGCCCCGACTTGCGGAACAGCGACGACATACCCGGGGTTTCATAGTTGAAACGGCGACCGAGCTGTGTGTGGAGCTTGTTATCGAAAGCGGCCGAAAAATCGATCGCCATCGCGCGATAAACGGCTTCGGGCGGGGTTTCACCCGACGCGGGATCCCACTCCTCGAGCTCTGCTACAACGTTGGGAAGAACGTCGGGAATGTAATCCGTGCCGACGGTGTTCTGGACCGAACGAAGAAGCATCTCACCAATCGGGAACACAAAGCTCACGAGGATGAAAAGCAAAAGCGGTGCGATCAGCGCAAGCGCGCGGATCTTTTGCGCCCGCAATGCGCGATCGAGACTTTTCTTAAGCGGAGTGCCGTCTGCGGCAAGCATCACGCCGCCCGTGGTGCTGTCATCTTGAGCCATTTTCGCTCCCTGTCTTTTTATCAGGTCCTTTGTGAACCTTTGTCTTTGCGGGACGCTCCCAGCCGAAGCGCCTTGCGAAAACAAAGCGGGGTGCAGAGGGCCAAGCGGCCCTCTGCGAAAGGTGCCCAGATTACTGGAGCAGCCAAGCCTGGAACTTCGCGTCCATGTCGTCGCGATAGTTTGCCCACCACTCGTAGTTGAACAGGAAGGTGTTCACCGAGTTTGCGGGGTCGAGCGGCATGTGCGGCGCCATGTCGATACCGAGTTCAGCGTGCTGACCTACGAGCGGAGCAGACGACTGACGAGCCGGACCATACGAGATGTATTTGGCCTGATCAGCAAGACGCTGGCTGTCGGTTGCGTAGTAGACGAAGTCCATCACGCGAGCGAGACGATCTTCCGGAAGACCGGCGGGGATGATCCAACCGTCGAGATCGAGCATCTGCCAATCCCAGAGCATGCCGATCGGCTGGCCCTGCTCGGCGATGGCCGAGAAGAGACGACCGTTGTAGGTCGAACCGAGGACAGCTTCACCGTCAGCAAGAAGCTGCGGGGTTTCTGCACCAGCCGACCACCAGATGGTGTCTGCTTTGATGGTGTCGAGCTTGGCGAATGCGCGAGCAACGCCTTCTTCGGTTTCGAGAGTGGTGTAAACGTCGTCGATCGAAACGCCGTCACAGATCAAAGCCCACTCGAGGTTACCGATCGGACGCTTTTCAAGCGAACGCTTGCCGGGGAACTTTTCGGTGTCGAAGATCGCGCAGACCGAGTCCGGAGCTTCGGGGAGAAGGTCGGTGCGATAGCCGAAGGTGGTCGAGTATACGATCTGCGGGATGAAGCAGTCGGATACGATCATGTCGCCGAAGTCTTCGGACGCAGGGGTGCCATCGGGTGCGGGGGCAAGCATTGCGTCATGGTCGATTTCCATCGCAAGGCCTTCGTCGCAAAGACGCATTGCGTCAGAAGCAACAGCGTCCACGAGGTCCCAGGTCACGTTGCCGGCTTCGGACATTGCGCGAAGCTTGGTTACGGCATCGCCCGAGCTTTCGTCGGTGAGAATGGTGAGGCCTTCGTTCATCGCGCTGTAGGGCTCAAAATAAGCCTTGGTCTGGCTCATCTGATATGCGCCACCCCAGCTCACGATGGTCATTTCATTGGCCATGTTGCCGTGGGCTTCAGCGAATGCCGCACCGGCAGCTACGGTCATTGCCGAAGTTGCCAGAAGGGTCTTTACTAGTTTCATATTGTTCTCCCGTGTTACACCCGGTTCGTTTTTGCTCCCGCTGCCCTTCCGGGCCGGACAGGGGGAGTTTTGCTTGAGCGGGACTCAGGCGTCCAGCGCTCGGCAATCTTCTGCAAGCCAGCCGATTTCGATCTGCTGACCCGGCTGCAAACGCACCTGATCGGGTGCGTTGCGTGTCTTGATGACAAAATCCTCGGTTCCCGCAACGCGCAGACGGGTGCGGAAAATGTCGCCCATATAGATGAACTCGAGCACTTCGGCTTTGAGCGTATGGGCATCCTTGCTGAGGCGGTCTTTGTTGATTTCGACGCGCTCGGGACGGATCGACACCTGAGTGCGATCCCCGACCTTGCTCACGTTGACAGGCTTTGCATCGATGACGTCGCCGCTATCGAGCTGCACCGTGCAGCGGTCGCCGCTGATCGACTGAATAACACCGTTCAAAGTGTTGTTTTCGCCGATGAACTGCGCAACGAAGGAATTCTGCGGCGCTTCATAAAGCTCGTCCGGCGGAGCAAGCTGCTGGATGCGGCCATCGTTGAATACGGCGACACGGTCAGACATCGTCAAAGCTTCGGTCTGGTCGTGCGTCACGTAAACAGTGGTGATCCCGAGATTGTGGGCAATGCGCGTAATCTCGAACTGCATATGTTCGCGGAGCTGCTTGTCCAAAGCACCCAGAGGTTCATCCATGAGCACAAGCTCGGGCTCGAACACAAGGGCGCGGGCGAGAGCGATACGCTGCTGCTGACCACCCGAGAGCTGGGCAGGACGGCGTCCCCCGAAGGACCCCATCTGCACCATATCGAGTGCGCGTTTTACCTTTTCTTCACGCTCGGACTTGCCCAACTTACGGACCTCGAGCGGGAACGCGAGGTTCTCTGCAACAGTCATATGCGGGAAAAGAGCGTAGTTTTGGAACACCATACCGATGCCGCGCTTGTGCGGCGGGATGTTGTTGATCGAAACACCGTCCAGACGGATTTCCCCGTGGGTGGCAGTCTCGAACCCAGCAAGCATCATAAGGCAAGTCGTCTTGCCAGAGCCCGACGGCCCAAGCATGGTCAAAAACTCGCCCTTGGGCATGGTAAGATTGAGATCTTTTACAACGAGCGTTTCCCCGTCATAGCTCTTTTGAACCCGTTCGAATTCGACGAACGCACCGTCGTTAGCGGATTTGGTCAAGCCGTCTCTCCCTGACGTTATTTTTGGCAGCTTGTGCTGCGTTTATCTTTTCAAAGTAGAACAAGTCATTCCAGTTAATGCAACTTATCAGACCAAAAATGGTTCAAAAACGTCACAAATTGGGAAGTTTCCCCGCGCATGAGAATACCCGAGGAAACTCGACTGCGCATTTTCCAGCCTGCAGGACAATTGACTTTGACAAGAATCGGACGGAATCGGCCTTAGACGCCGAGTTCGCGCAAATCTTCGGGCAATTCGCGGAATCGGGCGACGGGTCGCGCGGTGTCTCCGTAGAAGTCCGAAGCCGCTAAACGACCGAAATCAGGCAACAATGCCTCGAGTTCGCGGCGCGAAGCATCAGAAAGCGAATTGATTGCGACATCACCGGGATAAAAGCTCTCGGTCGCAATTCCGTTCGAATAGATCACTTGATGTTCGGCGAACAAAAGGTGGGCATATGTGACCTTGCGGATGCCGTGGGCGACACGCACTTTGCCCCCTTTGAGCCGCGCAAGATGGCGCGCGCGGACAAAACGCGCTGTCCGACCGCGATCAGGGATATCGACTTCGACCGCGTGTTGTGGCGAGATCAAGAGGCCCTTTTCACCGCCGAATGCCCCCGGCGCGAGCCAGATAGGCCGAAGATGCGGCGCGGCATCAAGGTCGCGCGCCGAAAGACGCCGCATTCCCGACCAGAGGAGTTCCTGAGGGCCGTTGTCACGTGTGATAACCATGTCGCCCGGTCGTAGAAATTCGACAGGGACCTCGCCGCGTAGGGTCTTGATCAAAGTTCCCGTGGTAAAACAGGGAATGCCGATGGCATTAAGCTCGATCCCTGTATCCACTGACGACGGCGAGATTCCCGCCAAAACTATCGTCTCACCATTAGGGAAGATCAGCTTAGCATTGCCGTTGCCATCATCAACAACGGTCACATCGCGCGTCTTTACGGGATCGCCGTTGAGATTGGTCAGACCACTGACATCGATTTGCGTATTGGTAAAACCGTCGAGATCGGGGTCCGAAAGATCAAAGCCGTAGACGGTATCGTTCCCTGCCCCCGCGACGATAACATCTTTATCCCCGTAGCCCGCATAGAGATAATCGTCACCGTCACCGCCGACGAGCGTGTCATCGCCGCCTTCACCGTGAAGCGCATCGGATCCCGCGCCGCCATAGAGAATGTCGTTGTCTTCGCCGGTATAAACAGAGTCGTTCCCGGCCCCACCGTAAATGGTGTTGATACCGTTAAGGTTGGTTCCGCCTATATCATCAATGGTATCGTTGCCATCTCCGCCGTAGACGATGTCGTTGCCGGCACCGAACATGATGTAATCATCGCCGCCGCCGCCCCAGATAGTGTCATCCCCTGCCCCAGCATAGATGAAATCATTCTGGATGACTGCATCAGAGCCAACGAATGTGTCGTTCTGATCGGTAAGCTTTATGACTTCGATCTCGGAGAACGTGGCAAGTGTCTGCGAAGAGGTCGTCGTGGCAGTGCCGGTCTCATATCCCGTTTGGGTGACATTGAGTCCGACGCCGCCGATGCTGCTGAAATCGATCGTATCCCAGTCCCCGCCGGTCTCGCCACCGAAGATTGTATCGCTTCCGCCATCGGCCGCCATGTAGAACGTATCTTGATCGGCCCCGCCATAGAGCGTGTCCGTGCCCGTCCCACCATAAAGCTTATCCGTCCCTGCATCACCGAAGAGGGTATCGTTACCCGCATCACCGTATAGGCTGTCAGACCCATAGCCGCCGTAAATCTGGTCGCCATCATTCCCGCCATAGAGGATGTCGGCACCGTTTTGACCATAAAGGGTGTCGAACCCATCACCGCCGTAAAGAGTGTCCCCCACTTGACTTGTGTAGGTAAAGGTCTGGTTCGGAGCGCCTTCTATGACTTGGAGATAGAAGTTATCGGAATCGCGGAGGACGTAATTCGATTCGACAAAGGTGTTGAGATTATAGGTCTCGCCCGAAGCGAGCTGATGAACGAGTGTCGTTGTTCCATCCGAATTGATCTTGTGAAGAAATATCGGACCATCGGAGCCATTGACGACCGTAAGCGTTGTCGCCGTGATGTTAGAGCCAGAGGCCCAAGCACCGATGACATATAGTTGGCCATCACCGAGCAGCAGATCGTTGTCTGTCCCGCCATAGATCGCATCGGTGCCCATACCGCCGACGAGCTCGTCGGTGCCGCTCCCGCCGTCGATAATGTCATTCCCCGAACGTCCCGAGATACGGTCGTTACCCGATCCCGCATAGAACGTATCGTTGAAATCTCCCAAGGATAATTCGGTGGAATCAGCTGGATTAAATGTTTGGTCGTCGAGCGCCGAATAGTTCGGATCGTTCGAGGTCGTCACATCTTGAACCGATGTAATTTGATAGGTTTCGCCCGGGTCCATCTGACCGTCGACGAGATACCCGACGAAACGGCCGCCGATTTCGATCCGGTAAAGCTTAATCACATTGCCGAACTGATCGGTTAGGGTGGTGACGTCTTCGGCATACGCACGACCGCTGTCGACAATCTGACCCTGCGCGTTGCGGATCGTGACTGTTTGCATCGAGTCGTCACCGACTTCGTTTTGCGACGAGTCGCCGTTCAGCACGCCATTCAGATCAAAGATCGAAAATTCAAAGCTATAGGCGTTGGTCGTTTCGGACCAATTCGGATCAAGGCGGATAAAACCACCACTGGACCAGCTCCCTCCGACAAGGGAAATATCCGTGGAATTGATGCCGATAATCGTAGCCATTTTTGGTCCCGCAAATGCGATGTGAGCTAATCAGGACCATGAACGGCAAAGGATAATAAATCTTTAGCCCAAAAACAGAAAAACGCCCCGAAGGGCGTTTCTGATCTCTCCAAGGAGAGAATGGTGCGGTCGAGAAGACTCGAACTTCCACTCCGGTTAAGGAACAGCGACCTCAACGCTGCGCGTCTACCAATTCCGCCACGACCGCACTGTCTTCTGGCTTGGTGAGGCGGTGTTTAACCTTGGATTCGGAGGAAGGGAAGAGGAAAAACACCCTTTGTCATGTTTTTTTTGATCTTACATTTTTTCCATGTAAATGAAGGTGTTGCCTCTTGTGGACTTTCTGGTTTCAGTTAAATGGGCAGGTTTTTCTTGGGCCCGATAAGGGCAAGAACTGCGCTTCTCTGCGTCCAGACCATAGAGCCAAACACAATACCTAGCCCCACGCCCACGACAACGAGACCTATGCTTTCGTTATCGCCAAAAAACGCACGGTTTGTCGTGCGCCCCGGCAAAAAGTTGAAGATGCCTGCAATGATGAGGCCGCGCCAATATAGGTTGGTCAGCGTCTTGCGATGCCCGATAATATTGCCGTTTAGAATGAAGTAGAGCGAGAGCGCAACCGAGCAAAGCGACAGGATGGAGAGCGCGTGCAGCGGACTAAAGGACCCTATGACGCCAAAGCTTCCGATCCAGAAAGAAGAGACCGCAGCGCCGATCATTGCAAGCATCCATGTGTAGCCAAGCAATTTGTGAAAGACCGAGCGCTTTCGGCTGTAGAGCGAGAACGGCCCGGCAACCAATGCAAACAATGCACAAGCTGCATGGATTTGAATGTAGAGCGGGGCTTGGACAAAAGGTTCTAAAGACATTGTGTGTTACTCTCTCGGGATTTAAGTTTTCGATGAGCAACCCTTGAGTGTGTCCGCTTTTCAGCTCAATGCCCGATACGTGAAAGAGACGAGGTCCTTCGTGAATACTAGCCAACTGCAAGCCACGTTTCGCGAATGGCAGCGACATTTTTCCAAACCCCTCACGCATATCATCATACTCGGGCTTACGATTATATTGACCGTGGTTGGCCCCTTCCGAACAAGCGAGGTTTTGCGACTCGGTCCGCGGTTTGGATTCTGGCTGGTGCAGATTTACGCCACCTACTCGGTCGGATTTCTGACCGCGTCCTTCTTTGGCCACATCCTCGAGGACTGGCGATCGCGCTGGACCGCAGTCTTTCTTCAAGCCTTAATCAGCGGCATCGGGATCGTTGCGGTCGTGCTTGGCATAATCTACATCGTCTTCGGTCCGGTCCTCGATGCGAGAACTATGATCAACCTCGGGCTCAACATTTTGTTGATCTCGGTTGTGGTGACGCTTCTACTCCACGCGCTCGCACAACATCAAACTGTTGCGCCGAGCGACACCGAAATCCCCATCCTTGACCGATTGCCCTTTGAAAAAAGAGCGCCTCTGGTGTCGATCAGTGTCGAGGACCACTATGTCCGTGTGCGCACGACAAAAGGCGAAGAAATCCTTTTGCTCAGGCTTTCGGACGCGATCAAGGAAACGGGCGCAACCCAAGGACTACAGGTCCACCGCTCGCACTGGATCGCGCTTGATCAGGTGACAGCCGCGCGGCGTGATGATGCGCGCGCGATCTTGACGATGCGACACGGGCCAGAGATACCCGTCAGCAGAGCCAATATTGCTGCAGCCAAGGAGGCGGGGCTAATTCCCCGATGACATCATGGTGGAATGGATCACGTCGAACGGTTTGACCGACTACGAGGAAGCCGTTGCTTTCATGGAGGCGCGCGCGGAGGCGATCCACAAAGGCGAAGCCGACGAGGCGATCTGGCTGGTCGAGCACCCGCCACTCTATACTGCAGGCACATCCGCCAAACCTGCCGATCTTACCGATCCGGACCGTTTTCCCGTGTATGAGAGCAAGCGCGGCGGTCAATACACCTATCACGGTCCCGGCCAGCGTGTGGCCTATGTGATGCTCAACGTCGCCGAGCGCGGCAAGGACGTGCGCTGTTTCGTGCGGGACCTCGAAAACTGGATCATCGCCGCTTTGGCAGAGTTCAATATCAAAGGTCATATCCGTGACGGCCGCGTCGGTGTCTGGGTCGAGCGCCCAGACAAACCCCGCAACATCGACGGCTCACTGAAAGAAGACAAGGTTGCCGCGCTCGGGATCAGACTTCGCAAATGGGTCAGCTTTCACGGCCTTTCCATCAACGTCGATCCCGATCTTTCGCATTTCGACGGGATTGTGCCCTGCGGGATCAAGGAACATGGGGTCACAAGCCTCGTAGATTTAGGGCTCCCAGTATCGATGGAAGACGTTGATGTCGCTCTCAAGCGGACGTTTGAAACACGCTTCGGCAAGGATCGCAGCTGCTCGAACGCAGATGCATAATTTTCTAGGACATCCTGCATTTTTGACTCAAATCAAAGAATCAATCCGAACAAGGCGCTAAACAACACCTAGCGCGCCCTGCCAGAGACCTCCCCCTTCGGTGGGGTGCGCCAATTTATCCTCCCATATTGCGCCTTTCGAATATTGCCCTAGGGCGTCTCACGCACTAGAACCCTTGGCAAAGCTGGCGGGAAGAGTGTGACTCGTCCTGTCCTTTAGATGACGCCAATATGGGAGAGCCAAATGGCAGATGCAGCCATCCATGGCCATGAACACCACGACGAGAGAGGCTTCTTCACTCGTTGGTTCATGTCCACCAACCACAAGGACATCGGGATCCTCTACCTGTTCGTATCAGGTGCAGTAGGTTTCATCTCGGTGCTCTTCACCGTTTACATGCGCCTCGAGCTTATGGAGCCCGGCGTTCAGTATATGTGCCTCGAAGGCGCTCGTTTCATCGCCTCCGATGCGACCTGCACCCCGAACGGACACCTTTGGAACGTGATGATCACCTATCACGGCGTTCTGATGATGTTCTTCGTGGTTATTCCGGCACTCTTCGGTGGTTTCGGCAACTACTTCATGCCGCTCCAGATCGGCGCTCCGGACATGTCGTTCCCGCGTCTGAACAACCTTTCGTTCTGGATGTATGTCACCGGCACCGCGCTCGGCGTCGCTTCGATGCTGTCGCCCGGTGGTAATGGCCAGCTCGGTTCGGGTGTGGGCTGGGTTCTCTACCCGCCGCTCTCGACCTCTGAAGCTGGCTATTCGATGGACCTCGCTATCTTCGCAGTGCACGTTTCGGGCGCTTCGTCGATCCTTGGTGCGATCAACATCATCACCACCTTCCTCAACATGCGCGCTCCCGGCATGACGCTTCACAAGGTTCCGCTCTTTGCATGGTCCGTGTTTGTGACCGCATGGCTGATCCTTCTGTCGCTTCCGGTTCTCGCCGGTGCAATCACCATGTTGCTGACCGACCGTAACTTCGGCACTACCTTCTTCCAGCCTGCTGGCGGCGGTGACCCGATCCTCTATCAGCACATCCTGTGGTTCTTCGGGCACCCTGAAGTATACATCATCATCATTCCGGGCTTCGGCATCATCAGCCACATCATTGCCACCTTCTCGCGCAAGCCGATTTTCGGCTACCTGCCGATGGTTTATGCAATGGTTGCGATCGGTGTTCTGGGCTTCGTCGTCTGGGCGCACCACATGTATACCGTTGGTATGTCGCTGACCCAGCAGTCCTACTTCATGCTCGCCACCATGGTGATCGCAGTGCCCACGGGCGTTAAGATCTTCTCGTGGATCGCGACCATGTGGGGTGGTTCGGTCGAGTTCAAATCTCCGATGGTTTGGGCGTTCGGCTTCCTCTTCCTCTTCACCGTAGGCGGCGTGACCGGTATCGTTCTGTCGCAGGCCGGTGTGGACCGTGCCTACCACGACACCTACTACGTGATTGCGCACTTCCACTATGTGATGTCGCTCGGTGCCGTGTTCGCGATCTTTGCAGGTATCTACTTCTACCTGCCCAAGATGTCGGGCCGCGCTGCTCCCGAGTGGGCCGCCAAGCTGCACTTCTGGATGATGTTCATCGGTGCAAACCTGACCTTCTTCCCGCAGCACTTCCTTGGCCGTCAGGGTATGCCACGCCGCTATATCGACTATCCGGAGGCCTTTGCGCACTGGAACTACATCTCGTCGATCGGTGCGTTCATCGCCTTCGCGTCCTTCGTGTTCTTCATCGGTGTTCTCGCCTACACCCTGCTTGCAGGCCGCCGCGTGACCGAGCCGAACCCGTGGAACGAATACGCTGACACCCTCGAGTGGACCCTGCCCTCGCCGCCGCCCGAACACACCTTCGAGCAGCTGCCCAAGCAGTCCGACTGGGACAAGAGCCACGCCCACTAAGGCACGCTCTTCAGGAAATCAGGAAAAGCCTCGCTCTGTGCGGGGCTTTTTCTTTTGGAGCTGTTAGATTGCCGACAGATCACGAGGTGAAAGTATGTATCCAGCGCTCATCCCCGAACTCGGCGTTACCGATTTCAAAACATCGCTGCACTTTTATTGCGAGGTGATTGGCTTCGGCGTCGATTATCAGCGCCCCGAAGAAGGCTTTGCCATGCTAAGGCTTGGTGGGGCATATCTTATGCTGGACCAGATCGGCCTTGGGCGGACCCTCGGCCTGCAAGATGGACCCATCAAGCAACCACCAGGGTTCAACATCCAATTTGAAGTCCCTGCCCTCGCCCCAATCATCTCGCGCCTTGAGACGCACGGCACCGACTGGATTTTGCCACCTGAACGCAAGTGGTATCGACGCAACGGCGAAGAGGTCGGCAATTACCAATGTGTTTTGGCAGATCCCGACGGATACCGCTTGCGACCATTTGAATCCCTTGGCTCCCGACCTGCGACATAGGCGCGACTTGCTGAGACCACTTGCCCGACTATGTTTCCCTCGGAGTCTCAACGGAACATAGACGAAAATGCCCTACGAATGGCTTGAAACCCAGAACGAAGACGGCCGCCGCGCAAAGGAACTCCACCTTTGGCCCTATCGGTCTTTGCCGAAAAAAGGCTTCGTCTGGTTTGTCGGCGGCACGATCGTCACCATCTCTGTGCCGCTCTTTGCCGTGATCGGAACTGCGGTGCTTTGGGGGCTGTTGCCGTTTCTCGCTCTCGCTGTCTGGGCGCTCTGGGCCGCGCTCAACCGAAGCTACCGTGACGGTGAAATCCTTGAAGAGCTTGTGATCCGGAGCGAAACGGTCAATCTCACGCGCCATGATCCCAATGGACGCAAACGCGATTGGGAGGCCAACCCCTATTGGATCAGGGTCGAAATGCACCCCAAAGGCGGTCCCGTAGAAAACTATCTCACTCTGAGTGGCGGCGCGCGTGTCGTCGAGATCGGCGCATTCCTTACGCCGCCTGAACGCCAACAGCTATATGGCGAATTGATCGACGCAATCAAATCCGCATGAAAAAGGCCGCCCCATCGAGGCGGCCTTTGATTTTTCATGGAGCTGGGGTTTAGCCGAGCTTGGCCTTCACCATCGGTCCCACGGCGCCAAAGTCCATTTGGCCCGTGTATTTGTCCTTGAGAGCCCCCATCACTTTGCCCATGTCCCGAATAGATTCGGCACCGGTCGAAGCAATGGCCTCGTCGATGGCGGCGGCTGTTTCCTCGGCATCGAGCTGACGGGGAAGGAAATCCTCGATCACCCGAATTTCAGCGAGTTCTTTTTCAGCAAGCTCGAGACGGCCGCCTTCTTCATATTGGCGGGCACTTTCCTGACGCTGTTTGACCATCTTTCCAAGAATGGCGAGAACAACATCATCCCCAATCTCGTTTTCATCGCCATCACCGCGGGCCGAGATTTCACGGTCCTTGATAGCGGCATTGATCAAACGGAGGGTCGAAAGGCGGTCGGCATCTTTGGCCTTCATCGCCTCTTTGAGGCTGGCACTGATGCGGCTGCGCATATCCATATATCTGTCCTTGTTGGGAGCGATAACACGAGGCACGTCATACCCCGAAGCACAGTCCCTTTCAACCATTCGCGGCGCAGCGTCACTTTGGGTCAAACTTGCCTTGACCGCGGCCTGTCTCACCCTTAGTTACGCGGCTGTTTAACCACTTGGGAGTCGTTGCCATGCCGAACAGCATTCAGGAAAAACCGACCGCTTGTATCGCACTTGCGGATGGAACCCTTTTCTATGGCAAAGGCTTCGGCGCAACGGGCCAGACCGAGGCAGAACTCTGCTTTAACACCGCGATGACGGGCTATCAGGAAATCATGACCGACCCCTCATACGCGGGTCAGGTCGTAACCTTCACCTTCCCCCATATCGGCAACACCGGTGTAACCCCCGAGGATGACGAGACGGGCGATCCTGTTGCCGCCGGCATGGTGGTCAAATGGGACCCGACCGAGCCGTCCAACTGGCGCTCGACCGAAGAGCTCACTGCTTGGCTCGCCAAGCGTGGCCGCATCGGTGTCGGCGGCATCGACACCCGCCGCCTCACTCGTGCGATCCGTCAGCAAGGTGCTCCGCACGTCGCCATCGCGCATGACCCCGAAGGCAACTTCGACGTAGAAAAGCTCGTCGCCGCTGCCCGCGGTTTCAAGGGCCTTGTCGGTCTCGATCTTGCCAAGGACGTCACCTGCGCCCAGTCCTACAAGTGGGACGAAAAGCGTTGGGCATGGCCCGAAGGCTATACCGCCATCGAAAACCCGAAATACAAGGTTGTCGCCGTGGACTTTGGTGCCAAGCGCAACATTCTGCGCTGCCTTGCTTCGGTCGGCTGTGATGTGACCGTTCTTCCTGCAACTGCGACGGTCGAAGACGTGCTCGCCCACAATCCCGATGGCGTCTTCCTCTCGAACGGCCCCGGTGATCCGGCGGCAACCGGCGAATATGCAGTTCCGATGATCAAGGGCGTGCTCGACAAGACCAACCTTCCCGTCTTCGGGATCTGCCTTGGACACCAGATGCTCGCTCTCGCGCTCGGTGCAAAGACGATCAAGATGAACCACGGCCACCACGGGGCCAACCACCCCGTGAAGGACAAAGAAACCGGCAAGGTCGAAATCACCTCGATGAACCACGGCTTCACCGTGGACAGCCAGACCCTTCCTGATGGCGTGATGGAAACGCACGTTTCGCTCTTTGACGGGTCGAACTGCGGTATCCGTATGACCGATCGTCCCGTTTTCTCGGTGCAATACCACCCTGAAGCCTCGCCCGGTCCGATGGACAGCTTCTATCTCTTCGAGCGTTTCGCCGAAGCCATGGAAGCCCGCAAAGCATAAACGGCCAAGGCCCTGATTTCCGATGCCCCAAGTCGGGGCATCGGCCATTAACCTCCCTTTAAGTCCCCGCCTCTATCTTAATCTTCGATAGCTCGGAGACCGCGCATGGGGGCAGAACGCCGCTTAGAAGTCGTGCATACGTCGGCCCGTCTCGCCTCAAGCGATATCGGGTGGAGCCTTGTTGCGCGCGGCCTTGCTTCTGATCAGCGTGTTGCCGAAACCGAGAGGTCGTTGCGACGGCATCAGATCGGAATTGTTGACGGACTTCGTAAGGCTCTGCGTCTGTGCGCGCGCGATGTCGCGGACCTTCAGGCCGAGCTTCACGACACCGGCACCATCGACCCCTTGCGTCACCCCCCCGATCCACGGCTTGTGCATCAATACGGTGCGCTTCTTGCCCTCCACCAAAGCGTTCTCCCGTGGAGACGGATGGGGGACGGGATCATCGTTTTGACAAGCCATCCCGAGGACATGAACAACCACCTCCCCGCGCTCCAAGAGCAGTTCGGCGATATCCGCATCGCCGTTTGTGCGCAGGACGACCTCGAGGCGGCGGTTGCGCACGTTGCCAAAGGCAAACTCGTCGCGGCGGCAGAAACCCTCACACCTCTGGCGCATAGCGTAAGACCTTGGGCCGATCGCGCTTTTGCTTATGGAGCGCTGACGCTCCTTGCCGGCTACATCGCATATCATTTCGCGCTGACACCGCTGCTCTACATTCTCTTTGCCATCGCACTCACCAGCTTTCTCGCGATCCAGACCCTGCGCGTGATCGCGGGGATATCGGCCCTCAGAAAACCACCTGATACGCACAACTCGGTCACGCCGCATCGCTATCCAATCGTGTCGATCCTCGTGCCGCTCTACCGTGAAAAGGCAATTGCAGCGGCTTTGCTGGATCGCCTTGGGCGGCTCGAGTATCCGCTCGAACTTCTCGACGTCTGCCTTCTGCTCGAAGACAACGATACTCTCACGAAAGTCGCGCTCGAGGCTGCGAATATCCCCCGCTGGATGCGGCAGATCACTGTCCCCAAAGGCACGCTACGAACGAAGCCCCGCGCGTTGAACTATGGCCTGAAATTCACCAAGGGATCGATCATCGGCGTCTATGATGCCGAAGACGCCCCCGCGCCTGACCAAATCCGCAAAATCGTCTATGCCTTTGCCGCGCGCAGCGAGAAAGTTGCCTGCCTTCAAGGTGTTCTCGACTTCTATAATGCCGAGCAAAACTTTATCTCGCGCCAATTCACCATCGAATATGCCACTTGGTTTCGGATGATCCTTCCGGGTCTCGAGCGACTTGGGCTGGTGCTACCGCTCGGGGGCACCACACTTTTCTTTCGCCGCCACGTGCTCGAGGCGCTCGGTGGGTGGGATGCCCACAACGTGACCGAGGATGCGGACCTCGGGATCAGACTGGCGCGGCATGGCTACCGCACCGAACTTATCCCCACTGTCACGCTAGAAGAGGCGAACTGCCAAAGTCTTCCTTGGGTCAAGCAACGTTCCCGTTGGCTCAAGGGCTATGCGATGACCTATGGCGCCCATATGCGAAACCCGAGGAGGCTTTTGCAGGACCTCGGGTTCAAGAAATTCTGGGGGGTTCAGGTGCTGTTCTTAGGCACCCTTTGCCAATTCGCCCTTGCCCCTTTGATGTGGAGCTTTTGGGGCATGGCCATAGGGCTGCCGCATCCTTTGGACCCGATCATGCCGCATTGGGGCGCATGGGTGATCGGAACCTTCTTTCTCGGGTTCGAGGTCGCGAACATCACCCTTGCAGCCATGACACTCGCAAGGTGCGGCAAGCGGAACCTTATTCGCTGGGCCCCGCTCGGATTGCTCTATTTCCCGCTCGCCACGGCTGCGATGTATAAGGCGCTTTGGGAGGTGTTCTTCCATCCTTTTTACTGGGACAAGACCGAACACGGGATCTTCAAGTCGCCCTAACCTTTGCGTTCGACCTCGGCGGCATCAAGCCTGAGACGGGTGACAAAGGCCTTGGAGATATGATCGCGCAGCGCCCGATCTGCCGCATCCCCGTCACCCGCTTCGATAGCATCCACGATTGCGGCATGTTCGGCCAAAGCCACTTCGCCGCGCCCCTCTGCCGCAAGCGAGGTCGTCGCGAGAAGCGCCATCGAGCGGTGCACAAGATCAAGCTGCTGCACAAGAAAGCGGTTGTGCGAGGCCAGATGGATTTGCTTGTGGAACCGCTTGTTCGCGCGGCTCATCGCGGAAGGGTCCCCAAGGAGCGCCTTATCTGCTTCGAGCATATCGCGCAGAACCCGAATTTCTTCGGGCGTTGCATGCCGCGCGGCAAGGCGGGCTGCCAATCCCTCGAGCTCGCCGCGCACAACGTAGAGCTCGGCCATTTGGGTGTGATCCAGAGAGGCGACAATAAGTGACCGACCGTCACGGGTCAGGAGCGACTGGGTTTCAAGCCGTTGCAATGCCTCGCGGATCGGCGTGCGCGAAACACCGAAACGGTCGGCCAGATCACTTTCGACCAATCTATCGCCGGGTTTGTAAATGTGGCTGTCGATGGCCTCGAGAATGAGGGCGTAGGCATCTTTTTGCGGAGACTTTTGATCGGCCATTGTTCTGCTCTGTATTGATGTCGGAAAAGACTACACTTTCGAACGCAAAGGTTTCAAGCGGTTCATATTGCGACAGATGCGACAAGAGCGTAGGATTTCCCTATGGTTGCTGCATCGTTTTCTCATGTAAAAGTCTGGGTTTTTGACCTCGACAATACGCTTTATCACCCCTCGGTCCGTCTCTTCGACCAGATCGAAGTGCGGATGACGAATTACGTTTCTTCGCTTTTGAACATTTCGAAGGAAGAGGCAGACCACCTGCGCGGGCATTACTGGAAGCAATACGGCACTACCCTCGCCGGTCTCATGCGCGAGCACGAGATCGAACCGATGGCCTATCTCGAAGATGTGCACGACATCGACTTTTCGAACCTAAGCCCCGATCCTCTCTTGGCCGAACGGATCGCGCGCCTGCCTGGGCGCAAGATCGTCTACACCAACGGCAGCATGCCCTATGCGCTCAATGTGCTTGAAGCACGCGGCCTTAGAGACGTGTTCAGCGCAGTCTACGGTGTCGAACACGCAGGCTTTCGTCCCAAGCCCGAACAGGCAGCCTTCGAAGCGGTCTTTGCGCTTGACGGCATCGCACCCGAAGAGGGCGCCATGTTCGAGGATGACATCCGTAACCTGATGGCCCCGCATGCGATGGGAATGCGCACGGTGCTTGTCGGCCCAGACTTTCCGCAAGATGTCGACCACATCCATCACCACACCCGCGATCTCTCTGATTTTCTGTCGCACCTAGGGTAACGCCCCTTTCCGTGCGCCGCCCCGAGGTCTAAGTCTAGCTCATGGATAGACTCGAGACAGATATCGTAATCGCAGGCGGCGGCGTTGCCGGTCTTGCTTGTGCGGCCGCTTTTGGCTCGGCAGGGTTCAATGTGATCTGCGTTGATCCTGCGCCACCTGTGACAGACAAGGCGCTTGAAGGTGCAGACCACCGCACCACCGCCTTCTTCCAAGGCTCGCGCCGTTTTCTCGACGAGGCAGGTATCTGGAGCAGGCTCGAAGCCCATGCCGCAGCTTTGCAGGTCATGCGCATTGTCGATGCGGGCGGCGAGATCGCTGAGCCGCGCGTCGTCAAAGACTTTGATGCGGCGGATATCTCGGACCTCCCCTTTGGCTGGAACCTTCCCAATTGGCTTTTGCGGCGCGAGATGGTGGCCCGTCTTGCCGAGCTCCCCAATGTCGATTTCCGCGCGGGCACGGGATTTGCCCATATGGTAACACGCACGGGTGAAGCGTTGGTCACGCTGAGCGATGGCACCGCGGTCAGGGCCAAACTTGTCATCGGTGCCGACGGCCGCAATTCGGCCGTGCGACAGGCGGTTGGCATCGACGCCAAAACAACACGTTACGGCCAAAAAGCTGTGGTTTTTGCGGTCACCCACCCGCACCCGCACAATAACGTATCGACAGAAGTGCACCGCTCGGGCGGCCCTTTCACGCTTGTGCCGCTTCCCAATCACGATGGAAAACCTTGCTCCGCAGTTGTCTGGATGGAACATGGTCCCGAAACGCTTCGACTGGCCGCACTTGACGCAGAAACATTTAGCGCCGAAGCAACCGAACGCTCGGCGGGGGTCTATGGCCCGCTTGCTCTTGTCGGGCAACGACAGGTCTGGCCGATCATCAGCCAAGTTGCCGATCGTCTTACCGCAGAACGGACCGCTCTTGTGGCCGAGGCCGCCCATGTCGTCCCGCCAATCGGGGCGCAGGGTCTCAATATGTCCGTGGGCGATATGTCATATCTTCTCGATCTCGCCAAAGCCCGCCCTGAGGGCCTTGGCGACGCCAAAATGCTCGCCGATTATGAACGCCGCCGCCATCCCGAAATTGTGCTCCGAGTGCGGGGGGTGGACGCTCTCAATCGTGCTTCCATCGCAGGGGGGCAAGTTCTGCGCGATGCACGTGCAAAGGGGCTCGAAACGCTTTATGGCTTCGAACCCCTTAGAAAGACGCTGATGCAGCTTGGACTTGGCGCGCGCTGATCAGATCACCTGATCAACGACGCCTTTGAGCCGTGCCAAGGTCGCAGGCACGTCATAAAGCTTGTCGAGACCGAAAAGCCCCAGCCGGAAGGTGCGGAAATCTGCTGGCTCGTCGCATTGGAGCGGCACACCTGCTGCGATCTGCATTCCCAAAGCCGCGAACTTCTTGCCGTTCTGGATGTCGGGATCATCGGTGTAGCTGACGACAACGCCCGGCGCTCCAAAGCCATCGGCCGCAACCGATTTGACGCCCTTGTCCTTGAGCATGGCACGCACGCCGTTGCCCAATGCCCATTGTGCTTGGCGTAACTTTTCAAAGCCATATTCACGCGTCTCGGCCATCGTATCGCGAAACGCACGAAGGCTATCGGTCGGCATAGTCGCATGATAGGCGTGGCCACCGTTCTCATAGGCCTCCATGATCGTGGACCATTTCTTGAGATCGATGGCAAATGAATTGGAGATCGTCGTCTCCAGACGCGCCTTGGCCCGCTCGGACATCATCACAAGCCCCGCCGACGGGGTCGAGGACCAGCCCTTTTGCGGCGCAGAGATAAGAACATCAACGCCCGTCGACTTCATATCCACCCAAGCACATCCCGAGGCGATACAATCGAGCACCAACAGAGCGCCGACCTCATGTGCGGCGTCGGCGAGCGCGGTGATGTAATCGTCGGGCAGAATGATGCCCGCGCTCGTCTCCACATGCGGCGCGAAAACCACATCAGGCTTTGCCTCGCGGATGGCAGCCGTCACCTCGGCAATCGGAGCGGGCGCAAAGGGTGCGCGGGTATCGTTTCCCGTCTGCCGCGCTTTAAACACCGTGGTCTGTGCGGTGAACTTGCCTGCATCAAAAATCTGGGTCCAACGATAGGAAAACCAGCCGTTCCGCACGATCAAAGCGTGGGCGTCGGTGCCGAATTGGCGCGCGACCGCTTCCATTCCATAGGTTCCACCCCCTGGAACAATGGCGATATGATCGGCGCTATAAACCTCTTTGAGCATCGAAGAGATGTCACGCATGACGCCTTGGAAGGCCGCCGACATGTGGTTGAGTGAGCGATCGGTAAAAACGACCGAGAATTCCATAAGACCATCGGGGTCTACGGGACTATGTGTCATGAGTGCCTCCTGTTTGATCAGAAGGTAAGAGAGACATCGCCCCGATTACAAGGGGCCAGGACGCCGCTCCTCGCTCAAGAGCACGTTCGCCTCGACATGCCCGACCCCTGGGAGCGTCATGATACGGCGACGCAGCACCCGTTCAAAATCGGCAATATCGGCAGCGACCACGCGCAATCGGTAATCATAGAGCCCAAGGACATGCTCTACGGTTTGCACCTCTCTGATGGCCGACACGGCGCGTTCGAAATCTTCAAGGCTCGCACGTCCTTTGGCGGCAAGCTTAATCCCGAGGAAAACGGTAACACCGAATCCCAGTGCTTCGCTGTTGAGCACCAAACGGCGCGACGCAATCGCGCCTTCGTCCTCAAGCCGTTTGATCCGCCGCCATGTGGCAGGTTGGCTCAGGTCGAGTTTGCGCGCCAAATGGCTTGCGGTCTGGGTTGCGTCCTGCGACAGCGCCCGAAGGATTTTGCGGTCGATCTCGTCAAGCTCGATCATATCGGGAGCACCTCTTCACGCTTGACCGAGGCAACCGTCATGAGGGCTTCGATATCGGCGATATGGGGAAGCGGGAGCACCTTGTTGCGCCAGATATTCTGCCAATGCGCAAGGTCGCGGGCGACGATATGAAGCCGCACGTCCACGCGCCCGAGGAATGTCTGGATCTCGATAACTTCGGGCACCAATCGCGCCGCTTCAAGAAAATCGTCAAAGGCGCGTGGCGCGGCCTTGTCCAAAGTGATGCGCAAGGACACGGCAACCTCGAACCCCAAGGCTTTCCAATCGATGACCGCCTCCTGCCCGAGGATCACCCCATCCGCCCGCAATTTATCAAGCCTGCGCGTGGCGCGGCCGGTGGTCAGAGCGCAGCGCTCGGCAAGCTCGGGCACGGTCAGTGTCGGCTCGGCCTGCAATAGGCGGATAATGCGGCGGTCGGTGTCATCAAGCATAAAATTACCGATAATACAGAAAACAGTGAATAACAACTTCACTATACACGAAAATTTCACCCGTTTTCTTATCGCGTTCCGTTAGCCGATGTGAAAATGTGCGCCTCAATAGAAACACGAGACAAGGAGCGCCAAAATGCGCGTTTATTACGATCGCGATTGCGATGTGAACCTGATCAAGGACAAAAAAGTTGCTATCCTCGGCTATGGCTCGCAGGGCCACGCCCACGCGCTGAACCTGCGTGACTCGGGTGCCAAGAACCTCGTCGTCGCTCTGCGCGAAGGCTCCCCCTCGGCCAAGAAAGCCGAAGGCGAAGGTCTCAAGGTTATGGGCATCGCCGAAGCTGCGGCTTGGTGTGACGTGATCATGTTCACCATGCCCGACGAACTTCAGGCTGACACCTATAAGAAATACGTCAAGGACAACATCAAGCCGGGTGCTGCGATCGCTTTCGCACACGGCCTGAACATCCACTTCGGCCTCATCGAAGCCCCCGAAGGCGTTGACGTAATCATGATGGCCCCCAAGGGTCCGGGTCACACCGTGCGCGGCGAATACGTCAAGGGCGGCGGCGTTCCCTGCCTCGTCGCAGTTCACAACGACGCTTCGGGCAAAGCACTCGAAATCGGTCTGTCCTACTGCTCCGCTATCGGTGGCGGCCGCTCGGGCATCATCGAAACCAACTTCCGTGAAGAGTGCGAAACCGACCTCTTCGGCGAACAGGCAGTTCTCTGCGGCGGTCTCGTCGAACTGATCCGTTGTGGCTTCGAAACCCTCGTCGAAGCTGGCTACGCTCCGGAAATGGCTTATTTCGAGTGCCTCCACGAAGTGAAGCTGATCGTTGACCTGATCTATGAAGGCGGCATCGCCAACATGGACTACTCGATCTCGAACACCGCCGAATACGGCCAGTATGTCACCGGCCCGCGCATCCTGCCCTACGAGCAGACCAAAGCCGCGATGAAGGAAGTTCTCGCCGACATCCAGCAGGGCAAGTTCGTTCGCGACTTCATGCTCGAAAACGCTGTTGGCCAGCCGACCCTCAAAGCGTCGCGCCGTGCAAACGACGAGCACCTGATCGAAGCCACTGGTGCCAAGCTCCGCGAAATGATGCCTTGGATCTCCAAGGGCAAGATGGTCGACAAGTCGAAGAACTAATCGACCCGACTTTCGGTTCAAAGAGGCTCCTTCGGGGGCCTCTTTTCTTTTCCACTAGACGATCTTTGGGCGTTTTGATCTAGAGACCCTATGTCGACACAGCCCGCCGCCAGAAACTGGATGTCCATATGTCTTCTCGGAATTATCTGGGGCGGCACATTCATGGTCGTGTCGATCGCGCTCAAGGATTATGGCCCCGTAACCGTCGCATGTGCACGCACGACACTCGGTGCACTTGCCATGACGGGCTTGGCGATTGCTTTGCGGCGTCCGATGCCCGCCAAGAATACATTCGGCCCGCTTCTGGTCATCGGGGCGACCAATACGGCAATGCCCTTTTTGCTTCTAAGTTGGGGACAGCAATATGTGCCTTCGGCATTTGCAGGGATCACGATGGCCGCGCTACCGCTCTTTGTGCTGCCTTTGGCGCATTTCTTCACCGATGAAGCGCTGAACAAGCGCCGCTTGATCGGTGTGCTGATCGGTTTTGTCGGCGCGCTCTGGCTGATCGGTCCCTCCGCGCTTCGCCCAGGCGCTGGTATCGAAGGACTCGCCCAACTTGCCTGTCTCGCTGCCACGCTTTGCTATGCGTGCTCGTCGGTAATGACACGGCGCTGTCCGCCGATTGATCCCGTAGCGATGACCGCAGCAACGCTGGCTGTGGGATCGGCGCTGTTGCTGCCGCTGATGCTCTGGGTCGAGGGGGTTCCGACGTGGCACGGATCGAGTTCGAGCTATGCCATCATATTTCTCGGCTTTGTCCCGACCGCATTCGCAGCGCTCTTGCGCGTAAGCGTTATCCGCTCCGCGGGCACTGTCTTTATGACTTTGGTGAATTATCAGGTGCCCGTTTGGTCGATGCTGTTTGGCACTCTGGTCCTAAACGAAGACCTACCGTTCCGCTTTTACGGAGCACTCGGGCTTATCATGATCGGCCTTGCCACTTCGCAGTGGCAAAGCCTCAAACGCTTGTTCTCTCGTTAGGAGGCGGCAGCCTGCACTTCGGCGACGATCCCGTCGACAACCTGAAGCAACAGCGCCTCATCCTCGCATTCGGCCATCACCCGAACAAGCGGTTCGGTTCCCGATTTACGGATCAGCAATCGCCCCTTGCCGACAAGCGACTTCTCGGCCTCGTCGATCGCTTTCTTGACCATGGCATCATCAAGCGGAGCCTTGCCTTCGCCAAAACGCACGTTCTTGAGAAGCTGGGGAACGCTTATAAAGGTCTTGGACAACTCACTTGCGCGTTTGCCCGTTTCGACCATCGCAGCAAGGAACTGCAAGCCCGCCAAGAGACCATCACCCGTGGTCGCATAATCGGTCATGACGATATGCCCCGACTGCTCGCCGCCGAGGTTATATCCGTTCTTGCGCATTTCTTCGACCACATAGCGGTCGCCGACCTTGGTGCGGACAAGTCCGAGGCCCTGCCCTTCGAGATAGCGCTCCAGTCCGAGGTTCGACATCACCGTCGCAACCAAAGCACCGCCCTTAAGCGTGCCGTTGTCTGCCCAGCGCTTGGCAAGGAGCGCCATGATCTGATCACCATCGGCCACACGCCCATGCTCGTCGAGGATCATCACGCGGTCCGCGTCTCCATCCAGACAGATGCCTACATCCGCACCATGGGCAATGATCGTTTCGGAAGCCGTCCGGGTATCGGTCGAGCCGCACCCTTTGTTGATGTTGCGACCATCGGGAGAGACGCCAACGGGGATCACTTCAGCCCCAAGCTCCCAAAGGACCTCAGGCGCGGTGCGGTGGGCCGCGCCGTTCGCACAGTCGATCACGACCTTGAGCCCTTCGAGACTGCGCCCCCGAGGAAAGGTCGACTTGATGCGTTCTGCATAGCGGAAACGACCATCGTCGATGCGCTTGGCGCGGCCGATGTTCACGGCTTGGGCAGGTTCGATATTTCCGTCGATCAGACGCTCGATTTCTTCTTCCGCCTCGTCCGACAACTTGAACCCATCGGGGCCAAAGAACTTAATCCCGTTGTCCGTATGCGGGTTATGGCTCGCCGAGATCATAATGCCCACGTCCGCACGCATACTCGTCGTCAAAAGCCCAACGGCGGGGGTCGGAACGGGTCCAAGCAAAAAGACGTTCATCCCCGTCGACGTCAGGCCCGCAGTCAAAGCGCTCTCGAACATATAGCCCGAAAGACGGGTATCCTTGCCGATTACCACGCGGTGCCCGTTCGATCCGTCATTCCGGAAATATCGCCCCGCCGCGGCTCCGATACGAAGCGCCATCTCGGCAGTCATCGGAAAAACGTTCGCTGTCCCACGAACGCCGTCGGTTCCGAAGTATTTACGTCCCATTTACTGTCCCAAAATCGCCTGTTGTAATTTTATGGCTTGAACGGTCTCAAAGGTGTCATGCACACGCACGACCTGAACCCCCTGAGATACCCCCCAAAGCGCAACAGACACGGAACCGCCTAATCTTTCGGTCGCGCCGTCTGCTCCACCGATAACACCTATAAAGCGCTTGCGCGAAACGCCAAGCAGGATCGGGCACCCAAGCCCGTGAAAGAGCGAAATTCCGCGAATGAGTGAAATATTGTGTTGAACGGTTTTGCCAAAACCGATGCCCGGATCAACCATAATGCGGCTGCGAGGGATGCCCTTGCTTTCGGCAAAGGCAACACGGCGTTCGAGATAGTCGTAAACGTCAAGCAAGACGTGATCATACTTCGGATCGGCCTGCATGGTTTGGGGGTCGCCTTGGGCATGCATGAGACAGACGGGAAGTCCGCTTTCGGCGGTCACATCGGCTAGTGTCGCATCCCACTCGAAGGCACTTACATCGTTGATAATGCTGGCCCCAGCGGCAATCGCGGCTGCTCCGACAGCGGATTTGCGCGTATCGACCGAGATTGCGATACCGGATTGAGACCGCAGCTCGGAAATAATCGGCACAACGCGCGCTATTTCCTCGTCTACAGGCACCTCTTCAGCACCGGGACGGGTGCTTTCTCCGCCCACATCAATGATGCTTGCACCATGGGACTGCATGGCCCGCGCCTGCGCCATGGCCGTCGTGAAATCACGAAAACGCCCGCCATCGGAAAAGCTGTCGGGTGTAACATTCAAAATGCCCATCACTTGCGGCGCTGACATGTCCACCGATCCGAACGGCGCGCGGGGTGCCGTCAGTCGTTCCATCCAAGCGGCGGGAATCTCTGAAATCGGGACGATCTCCGATCCATCGCGCGTGATACGCTCGGCAGAGGCAAACCGCGTCCAGCCCCCTGCGAGCTGCTCGGAAAAGGTCAAAGCATCAACGCAAGCGATCGGACGATAGTAGTCTTTCAAAGAAGTCTCTCTGCTTCGAGGCCCGCTTCACGAAGCGGCACAGCACATTCGGGCACATGATCCGCTCCGACAAGAACCAATTCACACGCTTGCATCTGCGCTGCGAACCAAGCCACCAAGGCGATGGCATCGCCTGCGCTTGCAGAAGGTCCATCCACCGCATCAAGAACGATCTTACTTGGCGCCCAAAGACAGATCTGTCCGTTCTTCATCGCCCAATCAAGTTCCGTGCGGGTCTCGACAACCATGCAACGCTTGTCCCGAGATGCCAGAACCCAAGCGTTCGTCTCGATCGCCAAAAGGTCGATACGGCGCTGTGCCAAGGCGACGGGGACACGGGGCGCAAGACTGTCTGGCGCACCGACACAAATGATCAATGGCGCAGCGTCGGCGGCAAGTTCATCAATCCATCCCTTGAGGCGGGGTGAATCGAACGCCTCATTGCCGAAATAGACAACGCGAGGATGCGGGATATTGATGACATCTTGGCCGGCGCGGGCAACTTCGCCCTTGGCGCGAACGATCTCGACACCCAGAGCAAAAGGGCCGCGATCCAGCTTTTCGATACGCACAAAGACACGAAGCGCTTGTGGCTCGCGCAGGATACGTTCCGCGACCCGTGCAGCAAGCGTTTCGAGAAGATTGATCCGCTCTTCGCCAAGCTCGAGCGCAATGGCTTCGGTCACTCGATCATAGGAGAGGATGCGATCCACATCATCGTCGATCTCGCCCGATTGGGGCGCAACTTCGACCACAACGTTGAATCGCACGCGCTGGAGATGACCGCGCTCTTGCTGGAACGCTCCGATTTCCACCTCAACGACGTAATCTCGAAGAGAAATGCGATCAACGGGCTGGGTTGCACTGGCTTCGGCCCGCTCACTGGGGTGGGCAAAAGCCATGCTGATGTCTTCGGTCATTCGTAAATCCGTTCGAAATCTTCGGTGGTGGATACCTGCCTACCCGCTTACGGGCAAGCCTATGTATCCAAACACGACATTTCAAAACTGATTTCGCGTCAATTCGAAGCCGTGCGCGTCGGCTGACGATAGAAATAATGGGACCCGATCGCGGCTGTGCGCGGGAAACGCCGTGCCCAAGAGGGGCTCACAGCTTTGGTGTGATAATGGGTTGCACCCGCAGTCAGGGCACGCGGCGCACCATCCAAAAGAAGCTTGGCCACTTTGGAGACACGATCCCACGCCTCGGGCTCGTTGATGACTTCGGCCTGACCATCACAGGTATAGGTGAACTGGCAAGCATATTTGCGGCCTGTGCCCTGATGGATCACCGAACAAACCGATCCGGGATAGGCACTCGAGTCAACGCGGTTGAGGATGACTTCACCGACGGCAAAAATACCCTGAACGCTTTCACCGCGCGCTTCAAAGTAGAGCGCCTCGGACAAACACTGGAGGTTTTCACCGCCCGTAGGGGTGGGCAGTGAGTCGAGCATCGCTTGGGTATATTCGAGAGATTTGGGCGCAGTCTCTACACCGCGCTGTGCAGCAGGAGGCACCGTCAAAGCCGCCATCCGATCCGTTGCCGCCACCGAAAGCGCCTCGCGTTCCTGACCGAGGAGGGCCGATAGGCGGCTCTCAATGACCGAGTCTGCAAGTGCAATATTGGTTCCGAGTGAAAGAAAGGCCGCCAGAACAGCGACCGAACGGATCTTTAAACGACTGGAAGACGACGTCATCGTCCTACCTCAAAGCGGCACGTGGAACGACCCCACGCAGGCTCGGCGGGTTTAAAGGACGACCCTCAGGGTGTCCACCCTAGCTACCCATAAGTAGAATGCGCTCTTAGTCACTTTATTTTTAGTTATATTTTCAAACAGTTATGTTCGAAAAAATCCGCAAAACTAGAGCCCGAGCTTCTCCGCAATCGCCAATTGAGCGGAAGTCAGCCGAGCCACAGGCACCCGAAACGGCGAACAAGAGACATAATCGAATCCCTGATGACGGCAGAATTCGATCGCAAGACGGCTCCCGCCATGCTCGCCACAGATCGAGAGGACGACATCTTTATTCCCCTTTCGGCCCCGCTCTGCCCCCATCGAAAGCAACTCCCCTACCCCATCCTGATCAAGGGTATGGAACGGGTCCTCTTCATAGACGCCCGCATGCACGTAAGATGACATGAACCGCCCCGCGTCATCACGCGACAGACCATAGGTCATCTGGGTAAGGTCGTTTGTGCCGAACGAAAGGAAAGCAGAATATTTGGCGATGTCCTGTGCGCGAAGTGCAGCCCGAGGCGTTTCAACCATGACGCCGAAGCGATAGTCAAAATCGGTCCCGCTTTCGGCTTTCACCGCATTGGCGGTCGCATCGATACGGCTCTTGACCAGCTCGACCTCGCGCATCGCGCTGACCAGAGGGATCATAATCTCCGGCACTACGGTCGCGCCGTTCTTGTGGATTTCGACCGTGGCTTCGAAAATCGCGCGGGCCTGCATCTCGTAGATTTCGGGATAGGTCAGACCAAGACGCACACCGCGCATCCCGAGCATCGGGTTGTGTTCGCTGAGCGCATCGACGCGCATTGTCACATCCGCGAGCGGCAAGGCGAGCTGATCTGCAAGTTCGCGAATACCTGTCTTGTCGGCAGGAAGGAATTCATGGAGCGGTGGATCAAAGAGGCGAATACAGACGGGTTTGCCCGCCATAATCTCGAAAAGGTCTTTGAAATCAGCGCGCTGCATCGGCAAGAGCCGATCCAGAACCGCGCGGCGATCTTCGGAGCTATCGGCAAAAATCATCTCGCGCATTACGCCAAGACGATCCCCCTCAAAGAACATATGTTCCGTTCGGCAAAGGCCGATGCCCTCGGCCATAAAATTGCTGGCGGTCTGCGCATCTTTTGGCGTGTCGGCGTTGGCCCTGACCCCGATATCGCGAAACTCGTCCGCCCACGTCAGAAGTGTCTGGAACGCCCCATCCAAAGATGCTTCGATCAAGGCGGTTTCTCCCGCCAAAAGTGTGCCCGTGGTGCCGTCGACCGTGACCAGATCGCCCTCTTTAAAGACGCGGCCATCGGGGGCGACGATCAATTTGCGTTTGCGGTCGATCTTGAGTTCCGAGGCACCGACCACACAAGGAAGACCAAGACCACGCCCGATCACGGCGGCGTGGCTCGTGATGCCGCCGCGAAGCGTCACAACCGCTTTTGCCGCATGCATACCGCGAATATCTTCTGGACTGGTTTCGCGGCGCACAAGAACGCAAGGCTCAGAACGCGCGGCGCTCGCCTGCGCATCGTTTGCCGTAAACACAAGACGTCCCGACGCCGCCCCTGGCGAGGCCGCGATGCCGCGCACGATCACATCCCGTTCCGCGCTCGGGTCGACCTGACGATGAAGAAGCTCTGAGATTGCGTTCGGCTCGACCCGAAGGATCGCCTCTTCTCGCGGGATAATCTGGTCTTCTGCCAGCGCAACGGCAATCCGGACCGCAGCGCGATTCGAACGCTGGACACGCACACCATCAAGCACCTTCAGAACGCCGCTTTCCAAGGTGAATTCGATCTGCATTTCTTCACGTAGACGGCGGCGAAGCAACTGGCCGTATTCGACAAGCTGTTCAAAGACTTCGGGCAAGGATTCCTCGACCGAGGGACCGCGCCCGTCTTTGACCAGATAAAGCGCACCGAGGGGCGTCGACAAAGCTTCGCGGCCTTGGCTTTGCGCAAGGTAACGCCCCTTGATCCGCTGCTCGCCTGTTTGATCATCAACGAACTGGATCACGCCCGATCCCGAGTTCTTGCCGCCGACGCCAAGCGCCATAGCCTGCACCACAAGCCCAAGGCCCGCATCTGCTGGTGCACCTTTTGCCTGACGCAGCAATCGTGCGGTCGTTCCGTCCCATGCCCGCGCCATGGAGCGCAGCACTTCGGTCAGCTGGACCGATGGGTCCTGCGGGAAAAGCTCGTCCGTTTCGTATTCATAAGCCTCGAGAAACGCTTTGAGAGCAGCGGCCGTCGGCTCGTCGGGCAAGTCAAAGGCTTCGGGATCAAGACGCGCCACATAGATGGCATAGGACTGGATGAAGCGCAGGTAAATCGCCGTTGCAGGCCCCTCGCCCATGGTCTGCGCCATGCGGCGATGGCGCTCTTCGTTCATCCCGATGTTGAGGATAGCACTCGGACCGCCCCAGTCGGGATCTTGCGAAGACGGACGAACGGACAAAAGTGGTGCAGATTCGAAATGGCCCATAATCTCGGCCATATCGGGCATCTTGCCCCGCGCGATGTCACGCACCGCATCAAAGGAGAGCGCAACGGTGGTCGGCACAGGCATCGCAAGACGCACCAAACGCTGAAGACATTTGGCACGCCCCCCATGAACGGCGGGGCTCATCGGGGCCGTTTCGGTTATCAGTGTAACCGGCTGAAAAACTTTATCTTGCTGCACTGCGGCATCTCCTTGCTGCGATGCACTTTAGAGCAAGTTCGATTCGCAGCAAGGGGAAGGTAACAGTTTATTTAGCCTTCAATCCGCGTAAGGTCCGCAACAGCCAGACAGGTTGTGCGGATACGGGACAGAAGATTAAGCCGATTGCGACGGATGATCTCGTTGTCCGCATTCACCTGAACAGCCGTGAAAAACGCGTCGATCGGGGCACGAAGCGCCGCCATCGCGGTCATCGCCGCCGCAAAGTCTTGCGACGCCATCGCGGGCGTGATCGCGGCTTCGGCGGTGTCGAGCGCGGCAAAGAGCGCCTTTTCCTCGTCGTTTTCTGCGAATTTCACATCAGCGCCGAACGAATACTCGACCCCGTCTTTGGCCTCGGCTTGCGACAGGATGTTGTTCGCCCGCTTGAAGCCTTGGATCAGGTTTTCACCATCCTCGGTCGCCATGAACGCCGAGAGCGCCCCTGCCCTCTTGACCAAGAGCGACAGATCGTCGTTCCCCTCCATCGCGATGCAGGCGTCAATCACATCATGACGCACGCCCTTGTCCTTGAGGAACACCTTGAGGCGGTCGTGGAAGAAGGCGAGGAGGTCCGCAGACTTCAACTCGCTATCTTCAATAGCTCCACCAGATATATCCATAAGGCCCGAAATTCGATCAATTTTCTCGGCGAAATTCACCAACGCTCTCGCGTCTTCTAGACGACTTTTGCCTTTTGCAACAGGAAACCCTTCGACTTCATGTTCGGTCGCAGCAGTTTGTGCTTCTGCATTTAGGCGCTTCAAACTTTCAAGACCAAACAAGTGTTCAAATACGAACGCCTCAAGGGTAGAATTGAGCGCTAGTTCTAGGTTATTCTCCAGCACCAATCGGATCACGCCCAGCGCTGCGCGGCGCAAAGCGAAGGGGTCCTTGGAGCCTGTCGGCTTTTCGTCGATGGCCCAGAACCCCGTGAGGGTGTCGATCTTGTCGGCCAGCGCCACCGCGACCGACACGGGCGCAGTCGGCACATCATCGGACGGACCAAGCGGCGAATAGTGGTCGCGGCAAGCTGCCGCGACATCCGCAGTGCGGCCTGCAGCGGTGGCGTAATACATCCCCATAAGGCCCTGAAGCTCGGGGAATTCCCCAACCATTTCAGAGCGCAGGTCAGCCTTGGCGATCTGAGCGGCCTCAAACGCTTTGTCTGCATCGGCACCAACTGCGGGCGCAATCTCACGCGCGAGCGCGGCGATGCGGTCAATGCGAGCCTTCTGGCTGCCAAGCTTGTTGTGGAAGGTCACAACGTCAAGGCCGTCAAGCCACTTGGTCATGCCAGCTTTGGCTTCACGAAGGTCGTTCTCGTAGAAGAACTTGGCATCCGAGAGACGCGCCGAAAGAACCTTGAGGTTGCCCTTGAGGATCGTCTCACCATTGTCTTTGGTTTCGATGTTGGCGACGGTGACGAACTTTTCGATACGGCCCGTTTTCGGATTTTTGACCGAGAAGAACTTCTGATGTTCCTTCATCGAGGTTTGAAGCACCTCAGGCGGAAGGCCAAGGAACGCCTCGCCGATCGGCCCCATAAGGACAACGGGCCATTCCACAAGCCCCGCAACTTCGGCCAGAAGGCCGCGATCTTCGACGATCTCGAGACCTTGAGCAAAGGCCATATTGGTCGCCTCGTTCCAGATCGTCTCGGCACGCTCTTCGGCGCGCAGGATCACACGCGCACGTTTGAGCTTGGCCTCGTAGTCGTCAAAGCCGTTCACGTCAAAGGCCGCGGGCGCCATGAAGCGGTGCCCTTTGGTCGATTTGCCAGAGGTGATGCCGTCGATATCGAGCGGAACGACCTCGGAGCCGCCCTCGTCCGACAAAAGGCAGATGATCGAATGGAGCGGACGCACCCATTTGAGTGACCCCGACCCCCAACGCATGGACTTGGGCCACGGGAAATTACGGATCGCGTTTTCAAGCACTTCGGCAATGATCTCGGCGGCCTTGCGACCCTGCTTCTCGATCACGGCGTAATAGACCTGACCCTTTTTCTCGTCACGGGCTTCGAGCTGGTCGAGCGAGAGACCTGTCGAGCGAAGAAAGCCTTCGATCGCCTGAGCGGGCGCATCGGTGCGCGGCCCTTTGCGCTCTTCACGCACGGGCTTGCTCTCGGCGGTGAGGTTCTCAATCGACAGCGCAAGGCGACGCGGGGTCGAGAAGGCTGCCGCGCCCTCATAAGTCAGACCAGCCTCGACCAAACCATCGGTCACCAGCTTGCGCAGATCTTCGGCGGCTTTACCCTGCATGCGAGCGGGGATTTCCTCGGAAAAGAGTTCGATGAGAAGATTAGGCATCAGTTAATTCCTTCCGGCGGAACGGGGCAGCCCTCGGGGGCTTTGTCACCGTCGAACACGACTTCGCCGCAGTGGTTGATCTGGTGCCAGACAAAGCCGCGGCCGTCCGGCATGACAGCGACGATACGGTCGATGCCATAGGATACGTTTTCAGTGCCGAGGAAGGCGACAGCCTCGCCCGTTTCGAGAGCTGCGCCGATTTCTTTGGCGTCAAAACAGTTGAACCAGCTTGGGGCGACCAGCGGCTCTGCCTTGTCGTAGATCACGTAGTTGTCGGTGAGCGACCCATAGCTGACAGGCGTTGTGAAACAGGCGCGATAGCGGATCGGCGAGCTGTCAGAGTCGATGGCGGTAAAGTTCTCGAACAGGATTTCTTCGGGGGCGCCCGTGTGGATCGAGGTCAGCTCGACCGAAGAAACCTCGGCGCTGACTTCTTCGTAATAGGCATAGACCTGAAGATAATAGAGAAGCGCACCAGCGGCGACAGCAATCATGACGATACTCGCAAGGAGGAACTTGAGTTTCATGCCGCAAACCCACCGGCTTCGGTCTGGACAAAGGCATCGGCGCAGAGCTTGGCCAAGGCGCGAACGCGGCCGATATAGGCCTGACGCTCTGTGACCGAGATCACCCCGCGAGCATCCAGAAGGTTAAAGAGGTGGCTGGCCTTGATGCATTGATCATAGGCGGGGTGAGCAAGGATAATACGCTTGCCCGTCTTGGGATCATCGGCAGGCATATCCAAAAGGCGCTGGCACTCAGCCTCGGCATCCTGGAAGTGCTGGAGAAGCATCTCGGTGGTCGCACCATCGAAGTTGTGACGCGAGTATTCTTCTTCAGTCTGACGGAAGATATCGCCGTATTTCAGCGCAATCGGCGACTGCGGGTCATTAAACGGCATATCCATAACGTGATCGACGCCAAGCACATACATGGCAAGACGCTCAAGACCATAGGTCAGCTCGCCCGAGACGGGTTTACAGTCGTGACCGCCGACCTGCTGGAAATAGGTGAACTGCGAAACTTCCATCCCGTCGCACCAGACCTCCCAACCGAGGCCCCAAGCGCCGAGCGTCGGGCTTTCCCAGTCGTCTTCGACAAAGCGGATGTCATGAAGCGAAGCGTCGATCCCGATCGCTTCGAGCGACCCGAGGTAGAGATCCTGAAGATCGGGTGGACTCGGCTTGATGAGCACCTGATACTGGTAATAGTGCTGGAGGCGGTTCGGGTTCTCGCCATAACGGCCATCGGTCGGACGGCGCGACGGTTGAACATAGGCCGCAGCCCAAGCACGGCTCCCCAGCGAACGCAGCGTCGTGGCAGGGTGGAAGGTGCCCGCGCCCACTTCCATGTCATAGGGTTGAAGCACGGCGCAGCCCTTGGCCGCCCAGTAGTTCTGTAGCCTCAGGATAATTTCCTGAAAAGAACGCGGTTTTTCTGCCATTTTCGACCCTCATGTTCGTTCCGCGCCTTACTAGGCTGCAGGCAAGCTGTGGTCAATTGGTCGGTTTGGCCCAGAAAAGCACAAATGGCGTTAATTTGATGCTGCACAGGCTTGACCATCTGATAGGGTCGTCGGGATAAAACAGTAAAGATCAAAAGATTAACCACAATGAAGATGAAAATGCGATTTGCCGGGGTTATTTTTGCTGCACTTTGCGCCCTTCCCGCTGCGGCCCAGATTACGGGTGACGATATCGGATGGGTCCAGGTCGAAGCCCAACCCACGCTGAGCGCCGCTCAAAACGCAATTCGAGGCTATGCCACCAATCTCGAGGATGTGAACGGCTTCTACATGGGGTCGGGTTGGTATGTGATCACCCTAGGGCCCTATAGCCGCGAAGATGCCGAGAATATCCGCCGGGAGTTGCGCCGCAACGGGATGATCCCGAATGATGCCTTTATTGCCGACGGCACGCGCTATGGCCAACAATTCTGGCCCATCGGCGCAGGAAGCGCCGCAACCGTGCAGGACATTCCGTCCAACCTTTCCCTTGCCCCCGCGCAAGATGCCGAACCCGACGCCGTGGTCGAGGAAGCCCCAGTCATAGAGGAGGCCGCCGCCGAGGTTGCGATCGCAATTGAGGAGCCTGAGGCACCCGATGAAACCCTGCGCGAAGCTCAGGCATCCGAGGCCGCTCTCTCCCGCGACGAGAAAAAAGAGCTTCAAATGATGCTCCAATGGGCAGGGTTCTATTCGGCTGCCATAGACGGTTCATTCGGGCGCGGAACGCGTAGCTCGATGAGCGACTGGCAAGCAGCAAACGGTTTCGAAGTCACGGGTGTGCTGACAACCCGTCAACGCGCCGAGCTTGCGCGTCAATTCAACGCCGTCCTCGAAGGTATGGACCTGACCCTTGTGCGCGATGATGCAGCAGGGATCGAAATCAAGATCCCGAGCGGTGTTGTGGAATTCGAAGAATACGAGCCCCCCTTTGCGAAATACAAATCCAAGGATGCTCTCGGGGCGCGTGTGGTGCTTATCTCGCAACCCGGAGATCAGGATCGCTTTGCAGGGCTCTTTGAAATCCTCCAGACGCTCGAAATCATTCCCGTCGATGGCCTGCGTTCACGTGGCAAAGACAGCTTTGAAATCGAAGGAATTGACGAAGATATCCACTCCTACACCTACGCCACGCTTGAAAACAACGAGATCAAGGGCTTTTCCCTGATCTGGCCGAACGGAGACGACGAGCGCCGCACCCGGGTGCTCGAAGAGATGAAAGCCTCGTTCACGCGCATCGAAGGGACGCTTGACCCCGCGGTTGCCGCGCTTGACGAGGACCAGTCGATCGATCTGATCTCGGGCCTTGCGGTCCGTCAGCCCAAGATTTCCTATTCCGGTTTCTTTGTCGACCAAGCGGGCACCGTCCTGACGACTTTGGCCGCAGTCGATGCCTGCGAGCGGATCACCATTCAAAAAGACCATGATGCGGATGTGGTCCATCGGGACGATGCCTTGGGCCTTGCGGTGCTCAAATCCAGAGACCCGCTCGCCCCGATGGGAATTGCCCAATTCCAAAGCGCAGTTCCGCGCCTCCAGTCCGATGTCGCGGTCGCTGGCTTTAGCTATGGCGGTGTCCTTCCGACCCCGACGCTCACCTTCGGCAAACTTGCCGATCTGCGAGGCTTGGGCGGCGAGGAAGAGCTCAAGCGTCTTGATATCAAGGCAGAGCAAGGCGACGCTGGTGGCCCCGTATTCGACAACGGCGGTGCTGTGCTCGGCATGCTCACCCCTTGGACCCAAGAGGGCAAGGTTCTTCCTCCTGAGGTCGGATTTGCCGTCGACGCCGAAGCGATCATTGCCTCTCTTAGTAGCGCAGGTATTCGCCTGACGATCACGGATACGATGACCTATATGCCGCCCGAAACGCTTACCAACGCGGCCTCGGATATGACCGTTCTGGTCAGCTGCTGGTAGGGTCAGGAAAGATCGAACACAAAAGGGCGCCGTATCTGGCGCCCTTTTTTATGCCCGCCAGAACCGCGGAAGAAAAAGAACAAAGACCGAAACGATTTCGAGCCGTCCCAACAGCATCCCCAAAATCATGAACCATTTGGCGGGATCGGGATATGTGTTGACCGCCCCCGACGGACCGACCTCGCTGCCGAACACCGGACCGATGTTGAAAATCGAGGTCCATGCCGCCGTGACCGAGCCCATAAAGCCGACGCCTGTCATTCCGATCAACACGATCAGGACACCGAACGACAGGATGAAGCAGGTGAAGAGGAGCATGATCGAGCTGATGACCTCGGGCGAGACGACCCGACCTTCGAATTTCACCGATACGACACGGTTCGGGCTATACATCTTGGCGATCTGGGCCGAAATCGCCTGAAGCAGGATCTGGTAGCGGAACACTTTGAGCGAGCAGCCCGTCGATCCTGAACAGGCCCCAATCGCGCCCACGGCAAAAAGTATGGCAAAGGGGAACGGCCCCCATGCCAAAACATCCCCATCACCATAGCCCGTGCCCGAAAAGATCGAAACCACATTGAAAAGCGTGGAGCGAAAAAGTTCCTCGGAAAATTCACCTTCGACCGACATGCGGAACACGACGATGAGCAGGATCGCATAGACCGTCCAAGTCAGATAGGTGCGGATCTGGCTATCGCGCCAAAGCGGCTGCGGGTCGCCCTGGATCAGTTGCAGAAAGCGGAGGAATGGAAGCCCTGCAAGCAACATGAACACGACGCTGACATATTGGGGTGCCCCCGGAAAGGCGGCAAAGGACGCATCGGTGGTGGAGAATCCGCCCGTGGCAATGGTGGTAAAAGCGTGCACGATGGAATCCGTGACGCTCATACCTGCCGCGACATAAGAAATCGCGCAGATTACGGTGAGGATGACATAGATCCAGAGCAGACCCTTGGCGATATCAAGTGCGCGCGGGAGCGCTTTGCCAAAGGTATCGAAGCCTTCCGAATGGAAAAACTGCATCCCGCCCACTTTCATCACGGGCAAGAAAATCATCGCGACGATTACAACCCCAAGCCCGCCGAGCCATTGCAAGATCCCGCGCCAGACGTGGATTCCATATGAATGGGTCTCGAGACCATGGATTGCGGTCGCACCCGTCGTCGTCATCCCCGACATCGCTTCGAACATCGCATCGACAAGCGAAAGATTCGTCTCGCCGATCATAAAGGGGATTGCACCGAAAGCAGGCAAAGCGATCCAGACCACGGTCGTCAGCACAAAGCTAAGGCGGACGTTGATCCCCGACTTGATCCCGTTCTGACAGGCGAGCGCAAGGAGCACTCCGGCGGTGGTGGTCAAAATGGAGCTTTGAAAAAATGTCTCCCATTCGGGATCGTCGGCAAAGAAATCAAAGGCAAGAGGCGCGATCATGGCAAGGCCAAGAACGGCAATCAAGAGTCCAGTGACATATCCAACGGGGCGCAAGTCAAGCATGGGCGAAGGGTTGGACCGCCCAAGCGAGCCTGTCAAGCCAGAGCGCTCCAAACGCTCCGGCTCAGTGTCTAAATCCGCGCATTCGGATCAGATGTAATAGATATCGCGAAAGACATAGCGCGGAATGCCATCACGGGTAATACCCAGGGCCGCGAGCTCTTCATCGGTCTTGGCATTGAGCGCCATGATTTCGCGCATGTGGCTGCGGCGCTCCATGTAAGCATTCATGCCTTGGCCGATAGCAACAAAAAAGCGATCGATCTGGTCGCGCAGGCCGACAGGAAACAATTGGATGTGAGTCGTTGCAAGTGCCATTTGGAAACCTCTGTCTCTTTGACTGGCTTCCTCCCTAACTCATGACTAGCACAAAAAAATTTGGCCGAGGTGCTCTCTTCGATCAACTCGGCCATGTCGATCATGCAAGCCTTATCCGACGTGGAACAAGGTCGAGAACAGTCGTGGATCGAGACTTTCCGACGCAAAGGTTTTGCCCTCGGTCAGGACGCTCACAGCATCATGGCTATGAAGGCTTTCCTGATGGCTCGCGATCACGCGGAAGTCACCCACGCGCGCGTCCTTCTGAAGCTGTTCACAGAACAGGCGGGCCGCATCTTCCACAAAGATCGGGTTAGCGGCATTCAGCTCTGCAAAGGCCTGCTCGTCTTCACGCTTCACCATCACTTGGGTTTCAGTCGCAACAGCGGCGCGGGCCAACTCGATGAGGTCTTCGAACCACATCACGGGACCCTGTTCTTCGAGTTCGACTGAAATGCGGGCGACCGAGCGCTGGCTGTGCGGTGTAGCAAGCTGACCACGGAACTGGCGCGCATGCTCGGAAAGTTCGAGCGAGCAAGGGCAGGTAGAGGAATAGACGTAGTCAAGATGCATGATCCGCTTGCGGACACCTGCCACTTCGACCAGCTCGAGAGCGATATCGTAATACTGATACCCCTCAAGCCCCGAACGCAGCGATTTGACCAGAAGCGGGAAGCGGAACCGCATCTGGATACGCGCATCAAAGCTCTGCAAGTCGGTTTTGTAATCGTCGAGCGCCGCGCTGATCACCTCGAACGAGAACTCCTTTTCGGAGTGCTTGTAAAAGGTGCGCATGATGCGCGACATGTTGATGCCCTTTTTCTCGGCTTCGAGGCTAACCGTGCCCGTGACCGAGGTTTCGAGGGTGATATCGGCGCTGTCGCGGGTTTTGAAACGGATCGGCAAGCGGAAGTTGCTGATCCCAACATGCTGGATATTGGCCTTGGCCCCACGAATAAGGCTCGACGGTCCGTTCTGAAGATCGGGCATCGAGGCTTTGTAATCCTCGTCGACCTGAAAGTCCTCTGGATAGGCGCGCGCGAGCGCGGGATAATTGCTGACCTCCTGACCGGGGATCAGGCGCCCGACCAAGGGGTCGAGCGTTGCGATTTCCTCGGGCGTCACGTCTGCAGCCCAGCGGCGAAGCACGGCAAGCGCCGCTTCCGCCTCTTCACGGCTCGGGAGCCGTTCAAGATCAGGCGAGTGAAGGTTCATGTGCGGGTCCCCCTGCTCATCAGTGGCACCCTTTATATCGAGCCCACGCGACAGTTTTTCAACGAATGCGAAGGGTATACGCTTCAAACCGTCACTTGGATCACTCATTGTTATCCTCTAGGCGACATCAAGTGCATTAAGAAGATCACGCAACAGGTCTTCGGGGTCTTCGAGTCCGCAGGATACACGCACGAGACCCGGAGTGATACCCAAAGTGTCCTTCTGCTCCTGAGGAAGACGCTGGTGCGTGGTGGTCGCTGGATGGGTCACGATGGATTTGCTGTCAGCAAAGTTGTTGGAGATCGTGAAAACTTCGAGCGCGTTGAGGAACTTGAAGCAAGCCTCCCGCCCGCCCTTCACCTCGATCGCAAAGACGGTTCCAGCAGCCTCGGCCTGACGCGAGGCGAGCGCATACTGTGGATGCGACGGATGACCGGGATAAACGACCCGCGACAGTTTGGGATGGTTCTCGAGCGCGTCCACCAATTTCAGGACGGTCGCGGTTTGCGCCCGCACGCGCAGATCAATGGTATCGAGTGATTTGAGCATGACCCAAGCGTTAAAGGGGCTCATCGCGCCGCCCGTATGCTTGAGATAGGCCTCGACTGGACCACGCACCAAGTCGCGCTTGCCAAGGATAATACCCCCAAGGCAGCGCCCTTGCCCGTCCACGTGCTTCGTGGTCGAATAGACGATAAGGTCTGCTCCTGCCTCGGCTGCATAGCTGTAGACAGGGGTTGCCATAGCGTTATCGCAGACGACGAGCGCTCCGTTGGCATGCGCCAGATCGCAAACCGCCTTGAGATCAATGACTTCGAGTGTCGGGTTCGAGATGCTTTCGCAGAACACCAGACGGGTATCGGGGCGAATGGCGGCTTTCCATGCGTCAAGGTCGCGACCATCCACCAGCGTGATTTCGACACCGAACCGCGCAAGGACGTCCTCAAGAATATATAGGCAAGAGCCGAAAAGTGCGCGGGACGAGACAACATGATCCCCCGCCTTCAAAAGCGACATCAGAGCGCCATTGACCGCAGCCATACCCGAAGCGGTCGCAAACCCGGCCTCTACCCCTTCGAGATCGGCAAGACGGTCTTCGAGCATCGCAACCGTCGGGTTGCCATAGCGGGCATAGATGAACTCATCCTCGCCCAGTTTGACGAACCGCGCTTCGGCTTGCTCGGCGGTTTCGTAGACGAAACCTTGGGTCAGGAACATCGCTTCGCTCAGCTCGTTATATTGGCTGCGGCGGATGCCCGAATGAATTGCGCGGGTCCGTTTGCTCCAGTTCGTCATGTCCCAAGTTCCTTACAACAAAAAGCCTCGACACCGGCAAAGGTATCGAGGCTCACCCTCTTCCCTTTTTAGCGGCTTGTTTAACGTGGCCCGCAATCCGGTTCAAATCGCCACGCTGCGCAATTACTCTCTTGCAAGAAATTGGTCAAGGAAAAGGCCTTGCCTCCAGCGCGGCTTGCGCCATGCTGTGCCCGACAAAAAGGAGAGACAAATGTCCACCCCGATCGACCTTTATTTCTGGCCGACACCGAACGGCCACAAGATCACCATTGCGCTCGAAGAGATGGGGCTGCCCTATACCGTGCACCTTGTGAACATCGGCGCAGGCGATCAGTTCAAACCCGATTTCCTCAAGATCGCTCCGAACAACAGGATGCCCGCGATAATCGACCATGACGGCCCCGACGGCGCGCCGATTTCCGTTTTCGAGTCGGGTGCGATCTTGCAGTATCTGGGGCGCAAAACTGGAAAATTTTATGGATCGACCGAGCGCGAGCGGGTCAACATCGAGCAATGGCTCATGTGGCAGATGGGCGGCGTCGGCCCGATGGCGGGTCAGGCACATCACTTCCTCAAATACGCCCCAATGATGGACCCGCCCCAAGTGCTCCCCTATGCCCAAGACCGCTACCGCAACGAGGTGGGGCGTCTTTACGGCGTTCTGGATCGCCAGCTCGAAGGCAAAGCCTTTGTCTGCGGAGACGAGATCACCCTTGCCGACTTTGCGATTTTCCCTTGGGTCAAAGGATGGGAAGGCCAACAGCAGGACATCACCAAGATCCCGAACGTCAAACGCTGGCTCGATACGATGTTTGCACGTCCCGCGGTCGAGCGCGGCCTTGCCGTGAACGCCGAGGCGCGTCAGGCCAGCTATAGCAAAGAACAGATGGACCTTTTGTTCAAAGGCAAGAAGTAACGATAAGCGGGGCTTTGACCCCGTTCTACTCGGGCTGCTCGATAAGATACTTCTGGAGCATGACGATCTGGCTCCAGAGGAACACGAATGTCACGGCGGGAAAGGCAAAAGTCTCGATAGTGACCCAAGTCTCCTCACTCATGGTGCGCCAGACGATCTCGTTCCCGATGGCAAGCGCTGCAAAGAGAGCCGTGACACGGCGCGTGAGCTTCATCCAGCCCTCGTCCTGCATTGGGAGAAACTCTTCCATGACGTATTTGAGATAGCTGCGCCCCCGCAACAATCCGATCCCGAGTAGCACGGTGAAGAGACCATAGACGATGGTGGTCTTCATCATAAAGAAGGTCTTGTCGTTGAACCAAGCGGTGAGACCCCCAAAGAAAATCACCATAAAAGCGGTGAAAATCTGCATTCGGCTCAGCTTGCCGGTCAAAGCCCAAAGCGCGCCCATCGCCGCCAAAAGCACAGGGACAAAGACGATGGTCGCCATGATGAAGCCCGAATACTCGGTCCCCGCGATGGTGAAGGTCTTTTCCTTGATCTTCAGGTAAAGGACAAAGAACGCGACCGTCGGTCCGAGTTCGAGAATTTGCTTGAGGATCGGATTGATTGGTTTTTGCGACATCGGGTTCTCCTTCAGCCCCCTAATTCCACGATCACAGCTCCGATGGCAATCAGACTCATAAGAAAGAGCCGTCTCGGCCCGACTTTTTCGCCTAGGATAAACCAACCGATCAAGGCCGCGAACACGGTCGAGGTTTCGCGCAAAACAGCGGCTTCACCGACTTTATCGAGCCTTGTGGCGAGCATCACGCCGCCAAAGCTGATCCAGCCAAGGAACGCACCGCTAAGCCCGCGCCATGCGAGCGCTTTGAAGGGCGCTTTGATCGGCGTCTTGCGATGCCGAAGAAGTGCAAGGACGGGAAAGTCGAAAGACGACAAAAAGAAGAACCAAGCCAGAAAGGTAAAGGCATTCTCGGCCACACGAATGCCCCAAGCGTCATAGGTCGTGTAAACCGCCACCATAAATCCACAGGCCAGCGCCCAGATCAGCCCGATCCTCAGGGCTTGTTTGGCGATCTTCTCTTCGCTTAGGTTCCGAAGCGCAAGCAGCAGGATACCGCCCGAAAGGCATGCGACCCCGATCCATTGAACGCCCGTGAAATGCTCGTGGAAAAAGATCGAGGCGGCCGCAACCGTCACCAATGGCCCCGTGCCACGCACGACCGGATAAACCACAGTATAAGCTGCCTTTTCATAGGCGCGCGCCATCGTGATCTTGTAAACGAGGTGGATGAGCGCCGCCCCGAGTAGGATGACCAGATCGCGCAATCCCGGCGCGGGAACAAAAAACAGGACGACGGGGAGCGTGATGACGAAAAAGCCTGCGTCGATCACCGCACGCGAAAGCCAAGGATCGAAACGCCCTTTTTGCAAGGCCCCGAATAGCGCATGGGCGACCGCCGCGGTAAGAGCGAGCAAACTGGCAAGCCGCGCACCTTCGGGCGTCCCAGCCAGCGAAATCAGATAATCACCCAAAGTAAAGGCCTTTTGGCAGGGGTGCTCCGGACCGAGTGCGTCCATCACACCGGCGATTTGAAAGAATCATTCCAGCCCGACGAGGGCCTTGGCGAATTCCTCGGGATCAAAGGGGGCAAGATCGTCGATCTGTTCACCCACGCCAATTGCATGGATCGGAAGACCGAACTTATCAGCAAGCGCCACAAGGACGCCGCCTTTTGCCGTTCCATCAAGCTTGGTCATCACAAGACCCGACACGTCTGCAAGCTTTTGGAACACGTCAACCTGATTGATCGCATTTTGGCCCGTCGTCGCATCAAGCACGAGAAGCGTATTGTGTGGCGCTTCGGGGTCTTTCTTGCGGATCACGCGCACGATCTTGGACAGCTCTTCCATCAAGTCCTGACGGTTTTGCAGTCTGCCTGCGGTATCGATCAGCAACAGGTCGGCGCCATCGGCTTGAGCCTTGGTCATCGCATCAAAGGCAAGCGAGGCAGGATCAGAACCTTCGGGCGCAGTCAGAACGGGCACACCTGCGCGATCACCCCAGACCTGAAGTTGCTCGACGGCTGCTGCGCGAAAGGTGTCCCCCGCCGCGATGACGACCTTTTTGCCCGCAGCGCGGAATTGGCTGGCGAGTTTTCCGATTGTCGTGGTTTTGCCTGCGCCGTTTACACCGACGATCAGAACAACCTGAGGCGTCTTGGCATAGAGAGGCAGGGGTCGCGCCACGGGTTCCATGATCCGCGTCACTTCGTCTGCCAAAAGCTGTTTGATCTCTTCAACCGAGAGCTTCTTGCCCAAGCGGCCCTCGGCCATATTGGCCGTTACGCGCAGTGCGGTATCCACACCCATATCCGCGCTGATGAGCAGTTCTTCGAGCTGTTCGAGCATGTCGTCGTCGAGCGTGCGGCGCACAACGGTTTTCTGCTCGGCACCTCCGAAAAGACGGCCGAGAATACCCTTTTTCTCGGGCTCGCCCGAGGCTTTGGGCGTGTCGGGGATCACCGGCTGCACTGCAATCGCAGGGGCAGGCTCGACAACCGGAGGGACAATCTCGATGGGCTGGGATGCTTGCGGCTCCTGATCTGCCGTTGTCTCGGGCTCGGGTGCAGAAGATGCAGCCTCCTCGATGACGCCCCCATCATCCACGATGCTTTCCAGACCTTGGTCGATCTTGGACGATGACTTTGTCAGACGATCTTTAAGCTTCTTGAAAAACGACATCGGGGCCCTTCACGTATTTGCTAGGTATCACCTACTCCTTCACGCTGGTTTTTTAAAGTCCAACTGCGCAACTCTATTCCCTCTCGCCCCACGCGTCTTGCGGTGGTAAAAATCAGTTAGAATTCGCCAAGGACTTTCGGGATGTATCTTTTTGCTATCGCCTCGCTCGCGCCGATCCCCTTTCTTTGGGGGGCTGCCATGTTCGGAGGATGGCTGACCGTGCTTGCGCTGATCGTGATTACCGTCGGAGTTATGGCTCTCGATGAGGGAGTCGCACGAAGCGGCCCCGAAGGCTCGGAAGAGGACATCGAGTGGGCCGACGCGCTGTCCATGCTCTTGGCCCAAGTACATTTCATCACACTCGCCCTTGTGGTCTATTCTTTGGCCAAGGGGGATTGGGCAATCTGGGAGAAGATTTTTCTTTTCTTTGCAGCGGGTCAGTATTTTGGCCAAGTCAGCAATTCCAACGCCCATGAACTGATCCACCGAAGCACGCGCCTCCTGAATGGGCTCGGGCGGCTTGTGTTCATTTCCCTGCTTTTCGGGCATCACGCCTCGGCACATCCTTTGGTTCATCACAGATTTGTCGCCACCGATGACGACCCCAACTCAGCACGGCTGGGTGAAAGTTTTTACCATTTTGCAAAGCGCGCTTGGAAAGGCTCGTTTCTCAAAGGACTGGAGGCAGAAAGCGAACGCCGCTCACGCGCAGGCAAATCCCGCTTGACCCACCCCTATGTCGGCTACATCGGCGGCGCCTTGGCCTTTGCTATCGGCGCAGTCCTGATCGGAGGACCGGCGGGGCTTTTTTGGTATGTGCTTCTTGCAGGAAATGCGCAGATGCAGCTTTTGCTTTCGGATTATGTGCAGCACTACGGTCTTCGCCGTGCCGAGATAGATGGAAAGCTTGAACCTGTCGGACCCCAGCACAGCTGGAATACCCCGCATTGGTTTTCCTCGGCGTTGATGCTCAATGCGCCGCGCCACTCGGACCATCATGCGCATCCCGCAACGCCTTATCCTTTGCTGCGACTCGGAGATGTTCCGATGTTGCCGCGCTCGCTGCCGTTCATGGCAACCCTCGCGCTCTCGCCCAAACGGTGGCGCAGGGTGATGGACCCGCTTGTTCAGGACTGGACACGCGCGTGAGCCTCAGGCCCCTCATCCTCTTTGCGGGGCTTGGCCTCTCTGCGGCCGAAGCGCAAACCCTCCTGAGCGGGGATGCTTTCGATGCCTATACAGCTGGCAAAACGTTCCTCTTCGGCCACACAGACCAAGGCGACTATGGCGCCGAGCAATATCTTCCGGACCGACACATTCTTTGGTCCAATCTCGACGGCACCTGCGACGGTGGGACATGGTTCGACAACAACGGCCAAACCTGTTTCTTTTATGATCACAGCCCTTATTTACAGTGCTGGAACTTCTACCTCGAAGACGGCGAGCTCACTGCGGAATTTCTGGGCGTGACCAGTGGCTCTCCGTTCTACACGGTGAATGAGACCGACGAGCCGCTAAGCTGCACACCCTAGAAGAGCGACCCCTGTTCTGGCTCTTTGGGCTTTGTTTTGCCTTTGGTGGCAGCCCCCCCGAGCGCAAAGCGTCCATCGCTGAACTCGATCTCTAGTGCACCTGCTTCTTTGGCGGCTTGCGCCGATGTGATCACATGATCACACGAGCGCACCACGGCATAGCCCCGCTTAAGCGTTTCGGTATAGCCCAAGGTTTCGCGCAGGCGGTCCAAGGCTTCGAGCCTTGTCCGACGATCATCAAGCAGACGCCGCGCACGGTCGCTCAATCGACGCAAGAGCGTTTCGAGCTTGTCGTTCCCTCGTGCAATCTGTGCATCAAGTTCGCGCGGGCGCAGGCCCCTCGCCGTCTGATCAAGCCGCCGCCCCTTGTCCGCATTCGCACGCGCCAAGGCGGGCGAGAGGCGGTCAGAGAGGCCCTTGAGGACGCGCTTTTCCTCGGCAATGCGCCGCGACAGCACCTGAGGACGCAGGGCTCCCGAGGTGCGGCTCAACAAGAGCGCCTTTTGCCCGTTACCGGACCGCAGCGCAGCAGGGAGCTTTTCGGCCAATACGTCAAGCCTTTGACGCGGCCCCTCTAGGATCGCATCCTGCTTGGGTAATCCGCGGGACAAATCCGAAAGCCGCTGGCGCCGCATCTGGAGGCTGCGCGTCACGCCGCCCGCAAGCCGCACGCCTTGGTTCTCGGTCCACGACAAAAGATCAAGCCGCACCGGCACCGCCATCTCCGCCGCAGCGGTCGGGGTCGGTGCGCGTCTATCCGATACGAAATCAATGAGGGTCGTGTCCGTCTCGTGCCCGACCGCAGAAATCAGGGGAATCTCGGATGCCGCCGCAGCACGCGCAACAATCTCTTCATTGAAGCCCCAAAGATCCTCGATCGACCCGCCACCACGTGCCACGATCAAAAGATCGGGCCTTGGCAGCGAACCACCCGGCGTCATGCGATTAAAGCCCTCGATCGCTGCGGCAACCTGCGGTGCGCAAGACGCCCCCTGCACCGCCACAGGCCAAACCAGAACCTTGCGCGGGAAGCGATCCCGCAAACGGTGAAGGATGTCACGGATGACGGCACCCGATGGCGACGTCACCACCCCGATAACTTCCGGCAGAAAGGGAATCGCTTTTTTCCGCTCGGGTGCAAAAAGCCCCTCCGCCTGTAGAAGGGCTTTGCGCTTCTCCAGCATCGCCATGAGCGCGCCGGCACCTGCAGGTGCGATATCGTCGATCACCATCTGGTATTTGGACTGACCCGGGAAGGTGGTGAGTTTCCCCGTTGCGATCACCTCCATTCCCTCTTCGGGCCGATGGGTCAAAGCCTGCGCCCGCCCTTTCCAGATTACACTGGCCAGAACAGCACGGTCGTCCTTTAGATCCAGGTAAAGATGCCCCGACGAAGGCCGCGACACGCGCCCGACCTCGCCGCGCACGCGGACATAGGCAAATTCCGTCTCGATCGACCGTTTGACTGCGCCGCTGATCTCGGACACCGAGAACTCGGGTGCATTGCTTCCGGTGCTGCCTTGCGGCTCTGGATCTTCGAATAGGTCGCTCATAGCGTCTTTGTGCGATATGGAGCGCGCACAGGCAACACCCCACGCTTGCCCATTTTGCCCAAGGCCACTAGGAAGGCCCAAGATTTACCAGAGGGCACGAGACATGAATATCCTGATCCTTGGCAGCGGCGGGCGCGAACATGCACTGGCTTGGGCTGTAAAGCAAAACCCGAAATGTGACAGACTGATCGTTGCGCCGGGCAATGCCGGGATCGCAAGCATCGCCGAATGTGCCGATATCGACATTCTCGACGGCGGCGTGGTCTCAGGTTTCGCATCGGATAATGCGATCGATTTCGTCATCGTCGGCCCCGAAGCCCCGCTCGCAGCAGGCGTTGCCGATCAACTGCGTGATGCAGGCTTCACCGTCTTCGGTCCCTCGGCTGCCGCCGCGCGCCTCGAAGCCTCCAAAGCCTTCACCAAAGCGATTTGCGACGCGGCGAATGCCCCCACCGCCGCCTATGCGCGCTTTACTGAAAGCGCCCCCGCCAAGGCCTATATCAAGGATCAAGGCGCTCCCATCGTGGTCAAGGCCGACGGGCTTGCAGCAGGCAAAGGTGTGATCGTCGCGATGACCGAAGCCGAGGCCCTTGATGCGATCGACGATATGTTCGGCGGCGAATTCGGCTCAGCCGGCGCAGAAGTCGTAATCGAAGAATTCATGGAGGGCGAAGAGGCCTCCTACTTCATTCTCGTCGATGGCGAGACGGTGATTCCCATCGGAACCGCTCAGGACCACAAACGCGTCGGCGACGGCGATACCGGCCCCAACACCGGCGGTATGGGCGCTTACTCGCCCGCGCCCGTGCTCTCGGAAGAGATCGCGGCCAAAGCCCTCAATGAAATCGTTATTCCAACAATGAAGGTCATGAAGGACCAAGGCACACCCTATCAAGGCGTTCTTTATGCAGGTCTCATGATCAAGGATGGTCAGCCGCGCCTCGTCGAATACAATTGCCGCTTCGGCGACCCAGAATGCCAGGTTCTGATGATGCGCCTCGGGGCTCAGGCACTGGATCTCATGCTCGCCTGTGCCCAAGGCCGCCTCTCCGAAATCAAGGCAAACTGGGCTGACGATCATGCCCTGACCGTGGTTCTGGCTGCGGACGGCTATCCCGGCACCTACAAGAAAGGCACCGAAATTCGCGGCCTCGATGCCCTACCCGAAACCTCGTCGGAATATACCTTCCATGCGGGCACCATCGCAAAAGACGGCGCGATCCTCGCAAACGGCGGCCGCGTTCTCAATGTGACAGCCCGCGGCGCAACCCTGCAAGAGGCGCGTGACCGTGCTTATGCGATGGTCGACCGGATCGATTGGCCCGAGGGCTTTTGCCGCAAAGACATCGGCTGGCGCGCCCTCTAACTTGCCTTTGTGCCCCAAATATCCCGGGGGGAGCGCCAAAGGCGCGGGGGGCAGAGCCCCCTCTCCCATCAAAAAAGCCGCTCCTTTTCAGGGCGGCTTTTTCAATCTTCAGACATGATCGGGCTTAAGCCGCACGGCCCATCAGCACCGAGTCGATCTCTTTGGCCGCAGCCTGTTCGTCATTGCCGCCGACAGCAGCAATCTCGCGGGTCAAACGCTCGAGAGCGGCTTCATAAAGCTGACGCTCGGAATAGGATTGCTCGCGCTGGTCATCTGCACGGTGCAGATCGCGCACAACCTCGGCGATGGCGATCAGATCACCCGAGTTGATCTTCTGTTCGTATTCCTGAGCGCGGCGCGACCACATGGCCTTTTTCACTTTGGCCTTGCCCTTCAGAGTTTTCATCGCATGCGCGACGATATCTGGGGACGACAACGAACGCATGCCCACATCGGTCGCCTTATTGGTCGGCACACGAAGGGTCATTTTGTCCTTTTCGAAGGAAATCACGAAAAGTTCGAGCTCAAAGCCAGCCACTTCCTGCTTTTCGATCGAAACGATCTGACCCACACCATGAGCGGGGTATACAACAAACTCGTTCGGGCTGAATTCGTTCTTCTTCTTGGTCATAACGGTCCTTCCTTTGGCACCCGTCAGACGACAAGACAACCGTCCGGAAAAGATGATTTCCGGCGGCGTTTTGTAGCGTTTGGCGGTTAAGACACTGGCAACATTTGTATTTCTTATAGCACAAAAACCGGCCCATCGAAAGTGCCGCGCTGCAGCACCGTCAAAGGCCGGTTTTCATAATAGTTTCAAGCTCATGCGCTTACGGAGAGAGGCGAATCACGCCATCTGCAGCGAATCAGGGCCGGTATCAGTTACCTTCGCCAGCCTTGGCAGAGAAAAGATCGATCTTGCCAGGCTTGCCGTCCATCTCTTCTGCACCCGGCAGAGGGTCTTTCTTGACCGTGATGACGGGCCATTGCTCGGCGTATTTGCGGTTGAACTCAACCCACTTTTCCATATCCGGCTCGGTGTCCGGACGAATTGCGTCTGCAGGGCACTCGGGCTCGCACACACCACAGTCGATGCATTCATCGGGATGGATCACGAGCATGTTCTCACCCTCGTAGAAACAATCCACAGGGCAAACCTCGACGCAGTCGGTGTATTTACAGGCGATGCAGTTGTCGTTGACGATGTAGGTCATAGTCTTTTCCTGATGCTTTCGGGGCACTAGCTAGGACAGCTTGGCGGATCATTCAAGCGTGAAAGGGTCTACCTTTGCTCGAAGCGCATCCATGTTCCGTCTCTCGCGCTTTCCCGGTTTGCCTTTCCCATCGAAGGACGGATTGGCAGGAGATTTTTCCTCGGGCGGCGGCGAAAGATCTTCGTAAAGGGCCTTCGCTTCGGGTGCGGGACCGCGTCTTTCCCCAAGGGCAAGGATTCGGACGATCTTCACGTCCCCTTCTTTGACAAAGGTCAGCACGGCCCCCGGTCCGACCTGACGTGCAGGTTTGCTGATCGGGGTGCCGTCGATGCGGACCTTTCCCTCCGAGACGATCTTTGTGGCAAGGCTGCGCGTTTTAAAAAAACGCGCATGCCAGAGCCATTTGTCGATCCGGATGGAGCCTTCCGCCTCGGCCATTACTTAGTTTTGAAACCGGAAAGAGCGGCTGCGAACGGATTATCGGGGTCGATCGTCTTTTCGCGCTTGGGCTTGGCCTCGAACTTCTGAGGCTTGGTATTGCCTTCGGGCTTGCGCCCTTTGCCGCCTTTGCCCTTACCGCGCGGACGCTCGCCTTGGGGGCGTTCGCCCTGCGGCTTGCCACCTTCACGGCGACCACCCTGAGGACGGGCCTGACGCTGCGGGCGTGCGCCCCAAGTGAAGGTGTAGAAGACCTCCATTTCAGCGGGTTCTGCCGCTTCCGGTGCAGCCTCTACGACGGGCTCGGCCGCAACCTCGGACGCCTCACCCTCTGCGGGGGCAGCGGTCTCGGTCGCCTTGACCTTGGCTCGTTCGCCTTTTTCGGCCTTGTAGCCGAGACCCTGCATAAGGTCCGCGAACTGCTCGAGGGTCATGCCTGTAATGGAAAGCATGTCGGCGTTGGCTTCAAAGCCACCACGGCTGTCTTTATCACGAAGCATATCGGCAAGACGTTCGAGCATGTCGATACGGATCGCACGTTCCCCCGCAGCGCGGTATCCCGCCATTGCGAAATAGCCCGGCGCCATATCCTTGAGCGCGGGAACAGTCACAAGACCCGGCGGCGGTGCTTCGGGGAATTCATCCAACTTTTGCGCAAGCGACCAAAGCACGAGACGCAGGCGCGTCGGAGCGGGCTTGAGCAGGAGCGGCATGAAAACGGTGAACTGACCAAAGCGCACGCCATGTTTGCGCAGTGCGCCGCGTGCTTCTTGATCGAGGGTCTTGACCTCTTCGGCAACATCCCCGCGCGGCACGATGCCGAAGCCTTCGCCCAAGCGGAAGGCGAATCCGCGTGCAAGACCCGTCAGGGTTTCATCACGCTGCATGTTGAGCATCGGCTCGAACAGAGCGGCGACCTTGCGGTCGATGAAGTGCTGGAGACGGCGCTGGACCTTGGTCGCCACATCGTCGCCTGCTTCTTCGTCGACGAAAGCAACGACCTGCGGCTTGAGCGGGTCTGCACCGGCAACGAGCTTGCCCACAGCCTGATCGCCCCACATGAGGCCACCCTGCTCGGTAAAATCAATCTCGGTATCGGGAGAATTATAGAAGCGGTCAGCGCGCAGGTTGAACTGCGGCACCAATGCCTGAACCGAAGCTTGACGGAGGGTCTTTGCTTCATCGGGGCTTCCGGTTTTATCCATGCGGAAACGGAACCCTTCCAACCGACCGACGAATTCGCCGCCGACGGTCACTTCACCATTATCGTTTACTTCGGCCACAAGGCCCTCCTTCTGCTTGAGCCGGCGAAGGAGAACACTCGTCCGCCGGTCCACAAATCTTTGGGTCAGGGCATCATGCAATGCATCTGACAGGCGATCTTCTACAGCGCGAGTTTGCTCGCGCCAATGGGATTCGTCCTGAACCCACCCATTGCGTTGCGCAACGTAGGTCCAAGTTCTGATATAGGCGAGCCTTTTCGACAATGTGTCAATGTCGCCGTCGGTCCGATCGATGCGTTTGACCTGCCGCGCGAACCAGTCGCGGGGCACATGGCCGTGCTGGTGCAGAAAGTTGAACAAGTCCCGCAACAGGTTCGCATGTTCCCCCGAGGAAATGCCGCGAAAGTCGGGGACGCGGCACACATCCCACAAGAGTTTGACCGAGGGGCCATCGCTGGCCCGCGCCATAACTTCCGCATCCGCCGAGAGAGCCTTGAGCGCCAAAAGGTCATCTGCCTCGCGCATCCGAGACAACCAGATATCATCGGTGCGTTGCTCCAGCGTGCGGATCAGTCGCGGCACCGAACCGAATTCGAGCCGTGAGTTGCGCCAATGGAGTTTGTTGACGGGGCGGAACTGGTGTTCCTCAATGGATTTGACCACCTCGTCATCAAGCTCGGGAGCCTCGCCCGTCACGCCGAAGGTGCCGTGGCTCATATGTCGTCCCGCGCGGCCCGCGATCTGACCAAGCTCTTGCGGCTCGAGATAGCGCATGCGCCGCCCGTCGAATTTGGTGAGCGAGGAAAAAGCGACATGATCGATATCGAGGTTGAGCCCCATCCCGACGGCATCCGTCGCCACAAGGTAATCTACATCACCGTTCTGATACATGGCGACCTGAGCGTTGCGGGTCCGCGGGCTCAACGCCCCCATAACGACCGCTGCGCCACCCTTGGTGCGCCGCAACAGCTCGGCAATCGCATACACATTATCAACAGAAAAGCCGACAATTGCGGCTCTTCCGGGCATCCTACTTATCTTTTTCGAACCTGAATAGGTAAGTGTCGACATCCGCTCGCGCTTATGGAACTGCGCTTTGGGGACCAATGCGGCAATTGCGGGACGCATGGTATCGGCGCCCATAAAAATCGTTTCAAGCCGTCCGCGGGCGTGCAACAGACGGTCGGTGAACACATGGCCCCGCTCGGGGTCAGAGCAGAGCTGGATCTCGTCTACGGCCAGAAAATCGACCATCATGCCTTCGGGCATGGCTTCGACGGTGCAGACCCAATATTTGACGCGGGGCGGAACGATGCGCTCTTCCCCTGTAACCAGTGCCACGACAGACGGGCCACGAAGCGCCACGATCTTGTCGTAGACCTCACGCGCCAAAAGCCGAAGCGGGAGCCCGATGACCCCCGTCTGATGCGCAAGCATCCTCTCGATCGCGTAATGGGTTTTGCCGGTGTTCGTCGGCCCGAGCATGGCCGTAATCCGGGAAGGCAAAGTCATTTTTCGTCCCCGGTGGGGGGATCGGGCGTCAGAGCGTCCGACCCTCTTGTTGCAGTTCCAGCCGCTCTACGGCTTCGTTGATCCCCGGGGCTGCGGGCGCAAGCTCCAGAATTTGGCGATACACCTCGAGTGCGTCGTCTTCTCTGTCGATCTGTTCGAGGATCATCGCGAACCCGGACAGAGCACCGAAATGGCGCGGCTCAAGGATCAAAGTCTGACGGATGTCTTCCAACGAGAGGCCGAACTCGTCAAGGAGATAAAACGCCGTCGCTCTTCCGTTATAGGCTTCGGCAAAATCTGGCGCATGGTCGATGGCAGCGGAAAAATGCTCGACCGCGGTCTGGAAATCACCCTTATCGATCGCATCCTGACCACGCCGCAGCAAAAGATCGATAGCCGCAGATCCGCTTTTGGACCATTCCTCACCGATCTGGCGCTCTATGCCGAGATAGGTCGAGGCATCCGCTTCCTTGAGCTGGCGAAACAACTCCTCCAGACGCGCTGCGTCTGCCGCATTTGCCGCTACGGCAGATGTGCAGAGGACGACAAGTGCCGCAACGATATGTTTGAAAGAGTTTCCCAAGGTGCTCATAACAATGAATGTAGCCATTGCGGCGGCAATCTCCAGAGGGAGTATGCCAGAAACAACGAAAGGACACGACATGAGCGATATCGTCAACGGAGCCGTAGAAGCCCTCAATGCCAAACTCGGCGGCCAAGGCTTTGACGGAACCGCAAAATTCGTCATCGACGGCGAAGGATCGATCATCCTTGATGCAAGCGGTGCGCGCGCGGGCGATGACGCTGCAGATGTCACCCTGACCGCTACGGCCGAAACATTTCAGGCCATTTTCGAGGGCGACGAGAATCCGACCACCGCTTTCATGACCGGCAAACTCACCATCGACGGTGACATGGGCGCCGCGATGAAACTTGCTGGAACGCTCGCCTGATATGACAACAGCACCGTTTTTCACCGAAATCGCAGAAGCCCCGAGCGGCGCCGAAAGTCATTGGATGACGGCCTCTGATGGGGTGCGCCTGCGTGTTGTGCACTGGCGCGCGCAAGCGGCCAAGGGAACGGTGCTGCTCTTTCCCGGACGGACGGAATATATCGAGAAATACGGACGCGATGTTGCGCTCCTTACCGAGGCAGGTTTTGCCGTCGCGGTCATTGATTGGCGGGGCCAAGGGCTTTCCGATCGGTTATCCGCGCCTGAGTATATCGGCCATGTGGAGCGCTTTCTCGACTTTCAAAAGGATGTGCGCGCCCTTTGTGAGCATGTAAAGGCCGTAGACCTCCCCGCTCCGCTCTATCTGTTGGCCCATTCCATGGGCGGTGCAATCGGACTTCGTGCGCTCCATCTGGGGCTTCCCGTCAAAGCTGCCGCCTTTTCCGCACCCATGTGGGGCATCGAAATGCCCTCCGCATTGCGCGTTTTTGCCCGCGTTGCCTCGACTTTTGCCTGTCTGGTCGGTCGAGGTCACAACCTAGCTGCAGGGCGCGAAACCGAGACGGTCGTGATGCACGGCGAATTCATGGACAATGCTCTTACGAACGATCTCGAGCAGTGGGGCTATATGCGGGATCAGGCCAATGCCCATCCCGAGCTGACGCTTGGTGGCCCATCCTATCGCTGGATTCTTGAGGCGATGAAAGAAACCGACGCCCTCTCGCGGCTCGCACCGCCCAAGGTGCCGACCGTGACCTTTCTCGGAGATCAGGAAGCGATCGTCGACGCCGAGCGTATCCGCTCCAAAATGGCAGAGTGGACGGATGGCACGCTTGTGCCCCTTAGGAACGCAAAGCACGAAACGCTCATGGAGCTCCCCGTAACACGCGGTTTTGTTTTCAAGACGATCATCGCGCACTTTGCGGCACATCCCTAGACCGACGAAAAACACCCGATGGCGGAGCCGTGGACCCCGATGTCCAAAAGGCCGATTTGAGATTCAACGCAAAGCGAGAAGTAGCCCGCTGTCGGAAGATACACCACGCGGTAATCGCCATCCGTGCGCGTAACAGCCCAGCATTTCTGGACGATCCCACCGCTGAAATTGACAGACCTCAACCTTGGGGTCACGCGGGCCGAGACGAAATGCGTGACATTCGGATCGGTCGGATCAGAGCCTTCGACCTCTGCATCAAGCAAGGCTTCGATCTCGTTGGCGCTGATGGTCATGCTCTTCTCCCTTTAGTCCTTGCCTATCCAGCAAACGACCAACGCTTGAGAATATCAAGCGCCTTGGCTCGATCGAGTGCGTCCGTTACTGCTGATGGCTGTGCAAAGTCGTAACCGAACGTCTCTTCGAACTCGCAAGCGAGGCACGAGATCTTCTGACTCGTATAGGTGACATCCGCTGATCCGCAGTCAGGGCAAATTGCCGTTACATCATCATTATACATCGCATGTTCCTCTCCCCCCGAAGCTAGTGCCACGGCGAGAGGCGTCGAGTGTATAGCCAAAGAAAAAGCCCCGCCGAATAGCGGGGCTTTCCAAGGACCTTGAAGGGTCTTTACTGGATCTTGGTCAGAAGCTCGTCGAGCGACTTCTTGGCGTCGCCATAGAACATACGGGTGTTCTCTTTGTAGAACAGCGGGTTCTCGATACCCGAATAGCCCGTGCCTTGACCACGCTTGGAAACAAACACCTGCTTGGCCTTCCAGCACTCGAGAACCGGCATGCCTGCGATGGGCGAGTTCGGGTCCTCTTGTGCGGCGGGGTTCACGATGTCGTTCGAACCGATGACGATTGCAACATCGGTCTCGGGGAAGTCCTCGTTGATTTCGTCCATTTCCAGAACGATGTCATAGGGAACCTTGGCCTCAGCGAGAAGCACGTTCATGTGGCCCGGAAGACGGCCCGCAACGGGGTGGATCGCGAAGCGGACGTTCTTGCCCTTGGCACGCAGACGCTTGGTCAGTTCGGAAACCGACTGCTGAGCCTGAGCAACAGCCATGCCGTAACCCGGAATGATGATGATGTTGTCAGCATCTTCCAGAGCAGCGGCAACACCGTCGGAGTCGATAGCCACCTGTTCGCCCTCGACTTCCATCGCGGGACCGGTGGTGCCACCAAAGCCGCCGAGGATCACCGAGATGAACGAACGGTTCATCGCCTTACACATGATGTAGGACAGGATCGCACCCGAAGAACCAACCAGCGCACCCACAACGATCAGAAGGTCGTTGCCGAGCGAGAAGCCGATCGCAGCTGCAGCCCAACCCGAGTAGGAGTTCAGCATCGACACCACGACGGGCATGTCGGCGCCGCCGATCCCCATGATGAGGTGATAGCCGATGAAGAGCGCAGCAAGCGTCATGATTGCTAGCGCGAGGAAGCTACCCGACTGGAAATACCAGACAAGGCAAAGCACCGAGATAATCGCGGCGCCCGCATTGAGGAAATGACCACCGGGAAGCTTTTCGGCTTTGGAGGTCACTTTGCCCGCCAGTTTGCCATAGGCAATAACCGAACCCGTAAAGGTCACAGCACCGATGAAGATGCCGAGGAACAGTTCGACGCGAAGGATGTTCTGTTCGACCGGGGTCTTGTGCGCAAGAAGTTCAGCAAAGGCACCAAGGTGCATTTCGTGGAACATTTCCATGCGCTTGGCTTCGGTGAGCGTGGACGAAATCGTGGACATAGCCTCGATGACGTTCGCTAGTTCGAAGTGCGCGATAAACCCGACGAAGACGGCGGCAAGACCGACGAGCGAGTGCATCGCGGCGACAAGCTGCGGCATCTCGGTCATCTGGACCTTTTTCGCGACATAGGTGCCGATGATACCGCCACCGATGATCAGAAGGACCGAGAGGACCCAAAGACCCTTGCCCGGACCGACGAGCGTTGCGGCAACGGCCAGAGCCATACCGACAATGCCATACCAAACAGCGCGCTTAGCACTTTCCTGACCCGACAGACCGCCAAGAGACAGGATGAAGAGGACAGCTGCGACCACATAGGCCGCGGTAGTGAATCCGAATTCCATGATCCTCTACTCCTTACGACTTCTGGAACATCGCAAGCATGCGACGCGTAACAAGGAACCCACCGAAGATGTTGATGCCAGCCATAAAGACGGACAACGCGGCGAGAATGATGACGAGGAACGAGCCCGACCCGATCTGCATCAGAGCACCGAGGATGATGATCGACGAAATCGCGTTGGTCACGGCCATCAGCGGTGTGTGCAGCGAGTGCGACACGTTCCAGATCACCTGGAAGCCGATAAAGACCGAGAGCACGAACACGATGAAGTGCTGCATGAACGAAGCAGGTGCATAAAGACCCGCGAGAAGCATCAGGGCACCACCGACGCCAAGCAGGATAACCTGCTGACGGGTTTGAGCCTTGAATGCTGCGGCTTCGGCGGCCTTTTTCTCTTCAGGCGTGAGCTCTTTGGGCTTTTCCTTGGATTTGGCGGCAATCGCAGCAACCTTGAGCGGCGGCGGCGGATAGGTCACGGCACCGTTGTGGGTCACGGTCGACGAACGGATCACATCGTCTTCCATGTTATGGTTGACCACACCGTCCTTGTTCGGGGTGAGGTCGGTCATCATGTGACGGATGTTGGTCGAGTAGAGCGTCGAAGCCTGAGCCGCCATACGCGACGGGAAGTCGGTATAGCCGATGATGATCACACCGTTGTCGGTTACGATCCGCTCGTCTGCTTTTGTCAGCTTGCAGTTGCCACCCTTTTCGGCAGCAAGGTCGACGATGACAGAACCGGGTTTCATGGCCTGAACCATGTCTTCGGTCCAAAGCTCGGGGGCTTCGCGGTTCGGGATCAGCGCGGTGGTGATCACGATATCGACTTCGGGTGCAAGCTCGCGGAACTTCTTGAGCTGGGCTTCGCGGAACTCGGGCGATGAGACCGACGCATAACCGCCCGTCGCAGCGCCGTCCTGCTGTTCCTCTTCGAAGTCGAGGTAAACGAACTCGGCACCCATCGATTCAACCTGTTCGGCCACTTCGGGGCGAACGTCGAATGCATAGGTGATCGCACCAAGCGAGGTTGCGGTGCCGATGGCGGCAAGACCTGCCACACCTGCGCCCACGACAAGAACCTTGGCGGGGGGCACTTTACCTGCAGCCGTCACCTGACCGGTGAAGAAGCGGCCGAAGTTGTTACCCGCTTCGATTACGGCACGATAGCCAGCGATGTTTGCCATGGACGACAGAGCGTCCATCTTCTGGGCCCGCGAGATACGGGGGACCATTTCCATCGCGATCACGCTTGCGCCCTTTTCGGCGGCAAGCTTCATCAGCTCTTCGTTTGCACCGGGGTTGAAGAACGAAATCAAAAGCTGCCCTTCGCGGAGCTTTTTGACCTCGGCATCGGTGGGAACGCGCACTTTGGCAACGATGTCTGCGGCCTTGAACAGAGCGGCTGCAGTCTTGACGACCTCGACACCTGCCTCCTGATACATCGCATCCGAGAAGCCGGCATTCGCACCGGCACCGGATTCGATCACGCACTCATAGCCAAGTTTCTGCAAATCCCGCGCAGAGGCGGGAGTCATCGCCACGCGGTTTTCACCGGCGATAATCTCTTTAGGTGCACCGATTTTCACGGACTGTCCCCCTTGTTGTTCAACTTCAAAACCGAATTAACCAAAGCAATTTTATTTCACAAGCAACCATTGCGGCTTTCCGCAAGTTATAGCGCTAACGTCTCGCCCCCGAGGCTTTTCAGACCGCATTCAGAGCCAACGGCGGGTTTTCTGACAGTATCGCGCGAAATCCGCGTGGAACTTGCGACGAAGCCGGTTTTCCTCGGGAATGACAAATCGCCGTTCGATCACCCACAAAAATCCCGGCACCAAGAGCAAAGCGACAGGCACGTCGAGCCAGAGGATCACGCCGACAAGAACAAGGATATCGCCAAGATAAATGGGGTTCCTGCTTCTCGAGAATATGCCTGACTGAACAAGACGGTCTGCATCGCGATGGGGCACGAACGTCGTCTTCTGGCGCTGCATTTCATAAACAGCAAGCAACATCAGGATGATGCCCCCGCCGATCAGAATACCCGCGACAAGCTGCGTGATCGGGTGATCCAAACTCAGCCCCCAAGGGTCGATTTTGTTGAAGGTATAAGCCAAAGCAATAAACCCAGCGAGCCATACGGGCGGAATATCAGTCCACTTCATGAAAACGTCCCTTCCAAATGCGACCTAAAACGGTCAAATCGTTATCCCGCCGCCGATCTGGACAGCGCCGAACCACGGACTAAGCTGCACCTCAAAGCAGGAGACTACAATGTCGAATTTCAAAGCGCGCAAAGAGATGTTCCACCTTCCGGACGGGATGATCTATCTCGACGGAAACTCGCTCGGCCCCCTTCCCAAGAATGCCGAAGCCTGCATGACGCGGACCATGCGCGACGAGTGGGGCGATATGCTCATCACGGGTTGGAACCGTGCGGGGTGGATGGACAAGCCCAAAGCGCTCGGGGATCGGATCGGGCGCTTGATCGGGGCAGAAGAAGGTCACGTGGTTCTGGGGGATACTCTCTCGATCAAGGTTTACCAGGCGCTTGCCTCCGCACTCGAAATGCGTCCCGACCGCAAGGTGATACTGAGCGACAGCGGCAACTTTCCTTCCGATCTTTATATGGCGCAAGGACTGATCGCATCGCTTGGCCGTGGTCACGAACTTAGGGTCGTCGCCCCCGAAGACATCGAGGCCCATATCACGCCCGAGGTCGCCGTCACCCTGATCACCGAAGTGGATTACCGCACAGGCCGCAAGCACGACATGGCGGCTTTGACGGCAAAAGCGCACGAGGTCGGTGCTCTGACCATCTGGGATCTTGCACACTCTGCCGGTGCATTCCCTGTCGAACTGGCCGCAGCAGGGGCGGATTTCGCCGTAGGATGCACCTATAAATATCTCAACGCAGGACCGGGTGCGCCCGCATTCATCTATGTCGCGCCGCGTCACGCCCAAACCGCGCGTCCCGCCCTTTCGGGATGGCTTGGCCACCGCGCGCCCTTTGCCTTTGAACAGGACTATCGCGCTGGCGATGGTATCGAACGGATGCGGGTCGGCACACCGCCCATTCTTGCTTTTGCTGCGCTAGAAGCCGCGCTCGATATCTGGGACGAGGTCGACATGGACGCCCTAAGAGCGCAATCGCTTGCGCTCACGGATCGGTTCATCCACGGGATCGAAGCCGCCTGCCCCGATCTTCTGCTGCAAACCCCGCGCGACCATGCCATGCGCGGCAGTCAGGTGTCCTTTGCGCATCCCCATGGATATGCCGCAATGCAGGCAACCATCGCCCAAGGAGTGATCGGCGATTTTCGCGCCCCCGACATCATGCGGTTCGGTTTTACCCCGCTCTATATCGACGAACAGGACGTCGATCTCGCTGTCGAAAAGATCGCCGCAGTGATGAAAGAAAAGCTCTATGAACGCCCAGAATTTCAGGTTCGCGCTGCGGTGACGTAAGCGTTTCCCAACGTAAACCACCACGGTGATATCTTCCTTTTCGTCGCCGAGGCCCTATCTTTATGACCAAACGAATTGCGCCCCGTGGAGGACAGCATGGCTACAACTCTGACGATTAATGGCAAACGACATAGCGTCGAGCTTCCCGACAACGTGCCCCTGCTTTGGGTTCTTAGGGATGAAATCGGCCTCACGGGCACCAAATTCGGTTGCGGTGTGGCCGCATGCGGCGCGTGCACGGTGCAGATCGACGGCGAAGCGGTGCGGTCCTGCCAAGTCGCATTGGCCGATGTTTGGGGCGAAGTCACCACGATCGAAGGCATGGGAACCCCTGAAAACCTCTCGATCCTGCAGCGTGCGTGGGTCGATCATCAGGTTGCGCAATGCGGTTATTGCCAGTCGGGCCAGATCATGCAGGCCGCCGCTCTTTTGGCCAGCAACCCCGAGCCGACCGACGACGATATCGACGATGCCATGCAGGGCAACCTCTGCCGCTGCGGCACCTATCCCCGTATCCGCGCCGCCATCCATGACGCCGCATCCAAGATGAAGGGAGCCTAAGCCATGGCGAGCCTCAAGAAAATCGCGCGTCGCACATTTCTGATCGGATCGGCCGCCGTTGTGGGCGGGGTCGCCTTTGGTGTCTATAAACTTGAACAAGACCCCAAGAACCCGCTGGTCTCTCGCGAGGGGGCGACCGCGCTCAATCCCTTTGTCATCATCAACGAAGACGGCGTGACACTGATCGCGCCGCGCGCCGAAATGGGCCAAGGCGTGCACACCACCCTTCCTGCACTGATCGCAGAAGAACTCGATGTGGCATGGCAGGACATCCGCGTCATGCATGGTCCGGGGGCAGCGGCCTATTACAACGGGGCGCTTCTCGGCAAGGCGCTCCCCTTCCTTGATTACAAGGTCGGACCGATCAAAGAGGATATGCGCCAATTCGTGGGCCAAGCCGGCAAGCTTGTCAGCCTTCAGGTTACGGGCGGCTCCACCTCGACCGCCGATGCCTATGAACGCTTTCGCGAGGCGGGCGCGACGGCCCGCGAAACGCTCAAACTTGCTGCGGCCAAACGGCTTGGCGTCGATGTCTCTTCGCTCAAGACGGAAAACGGGAACGTGATTGCGCCAGACGGCACGCTGCTGTCCTATGCCTCGCTCGCGGTAGAGGCCGCGCAGATCGAACCACCCAAGGTCGAACTGCGACCCGCATCGGATTGGAAATATCTGGGCAAGTCCATGCCCCGCACCGACATGATCGGCAAATCCACAGGCACGGCGACCTTTGGCGTGGATGTGCGGCTTGAAGGCATGAAATTCGCCACAGTCCGCATGAGCCCGAAACGGGGCAAGATGCTTTCCTTTGATGCCAGCGACGCGATCTTGATGGATGGTGTCGAACAGATCATCGACCTTGGCGACGGCATTGCGGTCATCGGCTCGAACACCTGGCTCTGCATCCAGGCGGCCGAAGCGGTCGAGATTGTGTGGGACGATGCGACCCATTCGCAAAGCACCGAGAACGCCTTTGCTCAAATCGAAGCCGCGTTCGGAACCGAGGCCGACATCACGCGCGATGAAGGCAATGTCGAAAAGGCGCAGGACGGGATCGAAGTCACAGCCGAATACCGTGTGCCCTATCTCGCCCACGCCACGATGGAACCTCTGAACGCAACCGCGCTCTATACGGGCGATGCGCTCACCATCTGGTGCGGCAATCAGGGTCCCGTTCTTGTCCAGCGCAATGCCGCTGCCGCTGTCGGGCTCGACGCAAGTCAGGTGACCGTGAACACCACCCTCATGGGCGGCGGTTTTGGACGTCGCGGTGAAACCGACTTTGCCGTAATTGCCGCGCGCGTGGCCCGCGAAGTGCCCGATGTTCCGGTTCAGGTCACATGGTCGCGTGAAGAGGACATGCGTCACGATTTCTATCGCCCCGCCGCAATCGGACGCTATCGCGGTGTGGTCAAGGACGGAGCCGCCGTTCTTCTCGATGGCCGCGTTGCAGCGCCTTCGGCATCGCAACAAGCGATGAAGCGATGGATGGGACAGGACCCAGTCGGTCCTGACAAAGAACTCGGGGCCGGCGGTTTCGATCAGCCCTATGCCATCCCGAACTATCGCTTCGGCACCCATATCGCGGACGCTCGGCTCCCTGTCGGGTTCTGGCGCTCAGTGAGTGCGTCCTTCAACGGCTTTATGTTCGACAGCTTCATGGATGAAATGGCGCATGCTGCGGGCGCCGATCCGCTTGCCTTCCGACTTGCGGCGATGGGTGACGAACACGAGCCCTCTCGCAAGGTGCTCGAAAAGGTTGGTGAAATGTGCGGCTGGACGGGTCAGACCCCCCAAGGGGTCGGGCGCGGTGTCGCCTTTACCAGCTCGTTCGAAACCCCCGTCGCCACAGTCGTCGAGATCGTCGATCAGGGTGGCAAAATCCGCCTCAACAAAGTCTGGATGGCCTGTGATGTGGGCGTTGCACTGGACCCCTCGATCATCAAAGCCCAACTGACAGGCGGCGCGATTTTCGGTCTCAGCGCTGCCATTTTCGGCGAAATCACAATTGCCGAAGGGGCAGTCGAGCAGTCGAATTTCTATGACTACGAGCTTTTGCGGATGCATACCGCACCGAGTTTCGAAGTTGAAATCCTTCAGAACAAACCGATCGTCAGCGGGATCGGCGAACCCGGAACGCCACCCTCGATCGCTGCGCTTGCGAATGCCGTGTTCGACCTGACGGGGGAAAGACCTCGTGAACTCCCTCTCGTAAAATCCTTCGATTTTCTAGCTTAAGGAAGTCTGAGCCCTAAAACCGAGAACAATCGACCCGTTACCAGTTTAGTATTCTTAAATTGGTCACATTTAGGCCCAAGTCGCAACACGCGGGCCAGCTACCAATTCACCAAAGTAATTACTGGTGGCACTCATGCGCATTGAGTCGCCATTGCAATGGAGATTTGGATGCCAAACGGGTATCGGATAACACTTGGGAGCAACCGAGAACTCAACTCGGGGGACTCATCGACCGCGAGCACCTCCAGTTTTACATCCTATTCCACCATCGGCAGCGGCACCCTTAGCTATTTCTATTTCTTTCCGCAGTCGGTCACGGGCACCTACTATCTCGGCACCGATCTCGAGGTCTATTTCGTCCCCGACAGCAACCCGCCGTTTGGCGCGATCAACTTTCAGGTCGGCACCGCTCCCTCTCCCACGTTCCAACTTTATGAAGGTTCGGCCAGCGACGAGACCTATACCGACGACAACGACAGTGCCTTTATTTTCGGGGATGGCGACGTCAGCGGGATTAACTCGGGCAAAGACACGATCTATGCCAACGGCGGGAACGATACGGTCCTCACAGGGGACGGCGGCGACGTCATTTTTGGGGGATCGGGCGCCGATACCCTTGATGCGGAATCCGGCAATGACTTTGTTTCAGGCGGCACCGAGAATGACACGATCTTCGGAAGTGCAGGTAACGATGTCCTCTTCGGGGACGGCGGGAGCGATACGATCGACGCAGGGGCCGACACCGATACCGTCTTCGGCGGGAGCGGGTCCGACAGCATCAGTGGCGGCGATGGCGACGACGCACTTTACGGCGGCGGTTATGACGTAGGCGCGACCGAGCACCTTGCATGGAACCTCCAGTCGGGTTCGGTGACGGGCGGCTTTACCCAAGATACTGGCAATATCCGCGTTACCTTCTCCTATGAGGACAGCAACGGCGGGCTACTCGATGATGCCGTCATCGACACAACCCAGCAATATGTCGGCGCGCAGCCCTATAACCAGAACTCTAGCCTTCGCCTTGACGGTGACGCGCTCACCAATACGAACACCACGACCTCCCGCTCGACGCTGACCTTCAACGCGGACAGCGGCAGCGGGGTCACGAACGAAGTTGCGAACGTCAATTTCCGGATCAACGACGTCGACTGGGAAAGTCTGGATCACCGCGACCAGATCATCGTCTACGCGTACGACGCCAACAACAATCCGGTCCCCGTCAACCTCACGCTCGGCGGCGCGGATGTTCTGACCAACGGCAACACCGTCACAGCGAATGATGCGGTAGACGATCCCAATACCGTAGGCGGCTCGGTCCTTGTCGAAATTGCGGGCCCCGTCCATCGCGTTGTCGTCGAATTCAGAAACGTCGGCGTCGGCTTCCAAGGCGTCTGGCTCACCGACGTCTATTACAACTCGCTCTATCCCGCCACGGATGCCGCCGATACGATTTATGGCGGCAACGGGAACGACGTCATCGACGGCGGGCTTGGCGCGGACCAGATCTTTGGCGATGGCGGCAACGACACCATTTACGGTGGCGATGGCAACGACAGCATCAATTACGGCTTCGGCAACGACATCGTCTATGGCGGTGCGGGCGATGACTTTATCGACGATTTGGGTGGGGAGGACTCCACCCCCGATGCGAGCACTGTCTATGGCGGCACGGGCAATGACTTTATTGCCGGTAGCTCGGGCGGCGACTCGCTTTACGGCGGCGACGACAACGACACCATCTTCGGCGACAGCGGCAACGATTACATCGATGCGGGTAACGGCAACGATACCGTTTACGCTGGCAACGGCGAAGATACGGTCTATGGCGGTGCCGGCATCGACACGCTTTACGGCGCGAGCGGCAATGACATCCTCTATGGCGGCGATGGCGCCGACAGGATCGAAGGCGGCTCGGAAGCCGATACGATTTACGGCGGAGAAGGTGCCGACAGCATCGACGGCGGCACAGGCAACGACTGGATCAATTACGGCGCGGGCGGCGACCTCGTCTATGGTGGTGACGGCAACGATTTTATCGACGATACGGACCAAGCCGCGACTAATGACGCTGCAACGATCTACGGTGGCGCTGGCAATGACTTTATCTACGGCACTGCCGCCGGTGACACGATCTACGCAGGTGTCGGCTTCGACTCGATCTATAGCGAACTCGGCAACGACGAAGTCCACTTCGGCGAAGGCGACTATGTCGATGGATCGGATGGGGATGATCTCTTCATCTACGACGGCACGGACGAAACGGGTAACTTTGCGACGACCATCTATGGCGGCGAAGGCGGCGAGACCAACGGCGACACGCTCCAGCTCGGCTTTTGGGCCGATATGTCGACGCTTACGATCACCAATCCGAATGACAATGCTGCGGGGTTGTCGGGCTCGATCATGCTCGACAACGGCTCGATCCTCTATTTCAACGAGATCGAGAATATCATCTGCTTCGTGCCGGGCACCCTGATTGCAACACCCCGCGGCCCCCGAGCGATCGAAACGCTCAAGGTCGGGGACTATGTGATAACGCGGGACCACGGCCCCCAACCGATACGCTGGATCCAAAGTCGAAAAGTGCCCGCGCTGAACAATCTCGGACCGATCCGCATCCGCAAAGGCGTGATGGACGGGCAGCAACGCGACCTCATCGTCTCGCCACAGCACAGGATTCTGTTCCAAGGCTATAAGGCCGAGCTTCTTTTCGGAGAGCGCGAAGTTCTCGTATCTGCGCGGCACCTTGTGGATGGCGTTGATATCATCGAGGAAACGCTCAAAGAAGTCACTTACGTGCACATGCTCTTTGACCGTCACGAAGTGATCTATGCCGAAGGCGCGGCGACCGAGAGTTTTCACCCCGGTGAAAGTTCGATTTCGGGGATCACGGATCAGGCCCGCGACGAGCTTTTCCAGATATTCCCAGAGCTTAGAAGCCTTCCGTCATCCTATGGTCAGACGGCGCGGCGCTGCCTACGACAGCACGAAGCAACCCTGTTGATCTAGACAGCCCTTGCGTAATCCCGTGCGCGGCGCTTGGCGGCAAATTCATACGTTGCCTTGCCGAACGCTTCAAACAGCGGGCGCGAGACGGGATCATTCGCGGCATTCCACTCGGGATGCCACTGAACCGACATCGTAAATCCGGGTGCATCCTTGATATAGAGCGCCTCGGGCGTGCCGTCGGGTGCATAGCCGTCGATCACGACGCGTGCCCCTGCGACTTTGATCCCCTGCCCGTGCAACGTGTTGGTCAACACCTCGCGCGCACCGAACAGGGAATGGAACGGCCCGTTTTCGGTCAGCGTGACGATATGGCGAAGCGCGAATTTTTCTTCGAGCGTGCCATCGGGCGGCATTCTGTGATTGTCGCGTCCCGGAAGGTCACGAATTTCGGGATAGAGTGAGCCGCCCATAGCGACGTTCACTTCCTGAAACCCACGGCAAACACCCAAAAACGGTTGCCCGCGTTCAACACAGGCCCGCACCAAGGGAAGCGTGATCGCATCGCGGCTCCGGTCAAAGATCCCGTGGGCAGGCGTTTCCTCTTCGCCGTATTCCTCGGGATGAACGTTGGGCCGACCGCCGGTCAGCAAAAATCCATCACAGGTTTCAAGCAGTTCCTCGACCGAAACGATCGAAGGGTCCGCAGGAATGATCATCGGCAGGCATTTCGAAACGTTGGACACTGCGCAGGAATTCATGGTTCCGCCTGCGTGGGTCTCGTATTCTTCATTGATCAGCGTAGCGTTCCCGATGATGCCGACGACTGGGCGCATTTGCTCGTTTCTCCTTGCTCTTGGTCAAAAGTAACGCGTCACCAACGCATTGGAAAGCCCCAGCGCCGCAGGGTCACAGAGAGTTTGGCGCCGCCGCGTTCGTGATGAAAACTTCGGCAGGTTCCCAACTATGTGTTGCCGAAAGTCACAAAGCATGAAAACTTAGCTACATGGCTAAGTATGATTCCTCGCTCGATGTCATTTTCACCGCTTTGGGCGATCCGACGCGTCGCGGAATCCTTGCGCGACTTGGCCAAGGCCCCGCGAGTGTGACCGAACTTGCCGAAGATTATGACATCAGCCTACCGAGCTTTATGGGACACCTGCGCAAGCTCGAAGACGCCGGATTGATCACCTCGGAGAAGCAGGGGCGTGTGAGAACCTGTGCTCTCAACCCCGAGGCTATGGGGCCCGCCACCGATTGGCTCGATGAACAAAGGAACCTTTGGGAAGCGCGGCTCGATCGATTTGAAGACTATGTTATCAACCTTATGAAAGAGCGCCAGAATGGACCTCAATCCTGAAACCGACCTCCACTTTACCCGCACCCTTCCCGTGCCTGCGGCGCTCGTCTACGAATGCTGGACCCAGCCCGAGCATATCAAGAATTTCTTCGTCCCCCGTCCCCACAAGGTGACGAGCGCCGAACTCGATGTGCGCGTGGGCGGACGTTTCAATACGACCTTTGATGTCGACGGCAATGTAATGGAAAACAACGGGGTCTACCTCGAAGTCGTGCCGAACGAAAAACTGGTCTTTACAGATACTTATTCCGAAGGTTGGAAGCCCGCAGCGGAACCGTTCATGACAGCGATCCTGCTTCTCAAGGATCATGGGGACGGCACTTGCGACTATACCGCGATTGCCCGTCACCGCTCGGCCGACACTGCCAAACAACACGAGCAGATGGGCTTTTATGACGGTTGGGGCACGGTCGTCGACCAGCTCGTCGAATACGCCCAGACCTTGTTGGCGGAACGTGCATGAGCACCGCGCGCACCATGACACTGACAAGGCGTTTTGAAGCGCCTTGTGACGTGGTTTTCGCGGCTTGGACCGATCCCGAAGCAATACCGCAGTGGTTTGGCCCCGAGGGGTTCCACTGTGAAACGGTCGAGATCGACCTTCGCGAAGGCGGCCAATGGATTTTCGAGATGGTGGGGCTTGGGATGCGGTTTCATAACCGCCATCGCTATACGCGGATCGTTCCGAACGAGCGGATCGAATTCATGATGGATGATGGCGACAACGACGCCGCTCCGATGGAAGTGACGGTGCTGATGACCCCCGAGGGCAGCGGCACCCGGCTCACCCATTCGGTGGTTTTCCCCTCGCTCGAGGCGCTTCAGGCGGCCAAGGATTACAAAGCCGAAGAGATGGGCCAGACGACACTATCCAAGCTCGCGGCCTTTATCGGCGCCTAGCTCTTGCCCTTGCGCAGGCCCCGACATTTGTCCGAGCAATAGCGGACCTCGTCCCACACCTTGGCCCATTTCTTGCGCCAGGTAAAAGGACGCCCGCAGCTCGGACAAAGCTTTGTCGGCAAATCGGATTTCTTGATCATCTTTCCCATGTCGCCAGAGCTAGGCTCACGCTTTGGTAGGACAAGGAAATATTTTGTTGTTAGCGCTCTCTCGCGTCTTGCGGCATCACCGAGGCGGCCATAACGTCGGCCCAATCAATGATACCAGACGGAGACGACTGTGAAAGACGCAAGCCCCCAGACGATCTATCTCAAAGACTATACGCCGCCCGCCTATCTGGTGGAGAAGGTAGATCTGACCTTTCGTCTTGCGCCAAGCGCCACGCGGGTGCTGAGCAAAATTTCCTTCAAGCCAAACCCCGCATCCCAAAGCCGCGACTTCTTTCTCCATGGCGAGCAGCTCAAACTGATTTCGGCCAAGATCGACGGCAAGAGCATCACGCCCGAAGTCGTCGAAGGCGGGATCAAAGCGGATGTTCCCGATGCTCCGTTCATTTGGGAAGCCGAGGTTGAAATCGATCCCGCTGGCAACACGGCGCTCGAGGGGCTTTATATGTCGGGGGGCATGTATTCGACCCAATGCGAGGCCGAGGGCTTTCGCAAGATCACATTCTATCCCGATCGTCCCGATGTGCTCGCGCCGTTCTCCGTTCGGATCGAAAGCGATATGCCTGTTCTTCTCTCGAACGGGAACAAGGGCGCGATGGGCGACGGCTTTGCCGAGTGGCACGATCCTTGGCCCAAACCCGCGTATCTTTTCGCGCTGGTCGCAGGCGATCTTGTGAACCATCCCGACACATTCACAACGATGTCGGGCAAAGAGGTCGAGTTGAACATCTGGGTGCGCAAGGACGACATCGGCAAATGCGCCTTCGGGATCGACGCCCTCAAACGGTCGATGAAATGGGACGAAGAGGTCTATGGCCGCGAATACGATCTTGATATCTTCAACATCGTTGCGGTGGATGATTTCAACATGGGCGCCATGGAAAACAAAGGGTTGAACATTTTCAACTCCTCCTGCGTTCTGGCCAGCCCTGCCACATCGACAGATGCGACCTTCGAACGGATCGAAGCCATCGTCGCGCACGAGTATTTCCACAATTGGACGGGTAACCGCATCACTTGCCGCGACTGGTTCCAGCTTTGCCTCAAGGAAGGTTTGACCGTTTTCCGCGATCAGCAATTTACAGGCGACATGCGCAGCCACGCGGTCAAACGGATCGACGATGCCCAGCTTTTGCGCAGCAATCAATTCAAAGAGGACGCAGGCCCCCTCGCCCATCCCGTCCGCCCCGAGAGCTTTGTCGAGATCAACAATTTCTACACCGTGACCGTCTATGAAAAGGGTGCGGAAATCATCGGGATGCTCAAGCGGCTTGTCGGTGACGAAGGGTATGCCAAAGCGCTCGATCTCTATTTCGACCGCCATGACGGGGACGCGGCCACCATCGAAGACTGGATCAAGGTCTTCGAGGATGCGACAGGCCGCGATCTGAGCCAATTCAAGCTCTGGTATTCGCAAGCCGGCACGCCCCGTCTCAAGATCCGTGAAGAGTGGAACGACGCCACCTTTACGCTCCACATCGCCCAAGAAACGCTCCCGACACCCGGTCAACCGAACAAAGTGCCGCTGGTGATCCCCGTGGCGGTCGGGCTTTTGGGGGCGAACGGTGACGAAGTCGTCCCGACCCAAATCCTCGAACTGACCCAAGCCGAACAGAGCTTTAGCTTTAGCGGGCTCGGCTCTCGCCCGATCCCGTCGATCCTTCGGGATTTTTCGGCACCTGTGATCCTTGAACGCGAACAGTCCGCCGAGGAACAGGCCTTCCTACTCGCCCATGACACCGACCCGTTCAACAAATGGGAAGCGGGCCAGCTGCTTGCCCGTGACGTGCTTTTGGCCATGATCGAGAGCGGGGACACCGACGACAAAGGGTATATCGATGCGCTCCGCCGTGCGCTGCGCGACGAGTCCCTCGATCCCGCCTTCCGCGCCAAACTCCTTGCTCTTCCGACGGAAGAGGCGCTCTCAATCGCACTTGCCGCGCGTGGCGTTGTGCCTGATCCCGATCTTATCCATGAACAGCGCGAAGCTTTCAGGCTCTCGATTGCCCAACATGCTTTGATCGAACTGTCCAACATCTATCTGATCCATCAGGTCCATGGACCCTATGCGCCTTCAGCGGAGCAGGCGGGCAAGCGCGCGCTCACAAATGCGGCGCTCAACTTCATCAGCCTTGTGGATGGCGGTGCGGCTGCAACCTCGCAGTTTGCGGGTGCCGACAACATGACCCAGGAATACGAGGCACTTTGCGCGCTTCTTCGTATCGACGCAGGGCAGGAAGAGCTTTTGAGTTTTGCAGACAGCTGGAAAGACGACCGCCTTGTGATGGATATGTGGTTCCGTGCCCAAGTCGCCTGTGCCAATCCCGCGGACGCCGTGGCCATCGCACGCAATCTGGCGCGCCACAAAAAATTCGATTGGAAAAACCCGAACCGCTTCCGCGCCGTTTTCGGCGCTTTGGCCATGAACCACGCGGGCTTCAACGCCATAGACGGATCGGGCTATGACCTTCTTGCGGACTGGCTGATCAAGCTCGATCCTGTGAACCCGCAGACCACTGCGCGGGTTTCGGGCTCGTTCCAAAGCTGGACCCGCTACGATGAGGACCGCAAGGCAAAGGCCGAAGCGGCTCTGACGCGCATCAAATCCACACCGAACCTGAGCCGCGACACCACCGAGATGGTGACGCGACTTCTTTCGAAATAACTCTGAAAGCTGCAAAAAATGCCTGATTACTCAGCAACTGCCCCTGCGCGTCTTGCCACGCGGCTTGCGTTTTTCGCAGCGGGCTTTGCAATGGCCTGTTGGGCCCCTCTTATTCCTTTTGCCAAGGAAAACATCGGCGCGGACGAAGCGACTTTGGGCCTCTTATTGCTCTGCATCGGGATCGGCTCTCTCATTGCGATGCCCTTGACGGGATGGCTTGCCGCGCGCAGCGGTGCCAAGCCGATGATCCTGATCGGTGGGTTCGGACTTGCGCTTGCTCTGCCGTTTCTGATTGCAGCACAGAGCCTTTGGCTCTTGGCGACCCTTCTTCTCTTTATCGGCGCCTTCTTGGGCACCATCGACGTGTCGATGAACATTCACGCGGTCGAAGTCGAGAACACAGAAGATCGGCCTTTGATGTCGGGCTTTCATGCCCAATTCAGCATCGGCGGCTTTGCTGGGGCTACGCTCATCACCTATCTTCTGTCTCGCGGGGTCGAAGCCCAAGTCGCCATCCTCGTCGGCGGGGCAATCACATTTGCGGTCATGGCCTTCGCCGCGCCGCGCTTCCTCAAGGCAAAGGGCGGTGATCCCGTGCCATTTGCTCTTCCCAAGGGGATCGTCGTTCTCTTGGCTGCGCTGACGGCGATCACCTTCCTCGTCGAAGGCGCAATCCTCGATTGGAGCGCTCTGCTTCTTGTCGAACGCCAGATTACACCTGTCGAACAGGCTGGCACCGCCTATATCCTCTTCTCGATCGCGATGGTGATCGGCCGTCTCACAGGGGACAAAGTGGTCGCCGCGCTCGGCGGGTTCCGCATTCTGCTTCTTGGGGGCCTTTTGACCGCTGTGGGGCTGGCCATGACGGTTCTCATGCCTTGGCCGATCGCCTCGCTCGCGGGCTTTCTCCTTGTCGGGATCGGGGCGGCGAACATCGTGCCTGTTCTTTTCTCGGCGGCGGGCAAGCAAAAGATCATGCCGGCAGGGATGGCCATCGCTTCAGTAACAACCACGGGCTATGCAGGCATCCTCATGGGCCCTGCAATTATCGGCTTTGCGGCGCAAATCATCACCCTCCCGCTTGCCTTTGGCTTGCTGGCCCTGATGATGCTCGCGATCCCGCTCTCGGCGCGCGTTGCGACGAAACGCTAAGTCAGATCAGAGCATTACAGCTTGCGCGGGCGCAGGGGGGCGATATGGTCAAGGCAACCCGAAAGGAGCCAAGATGAAGCCCCTCGCGCCCGCGCTGTTAGGTCTCGCCCTCTGGGCGACGCCTGTGATTACATCGGCCCAAGAGCCGCTGATCGCCGCCGCATCGGTGCTCAAATTCGCGCTCGACGACATTGCCACGGCCTATGAGGCGCAAACAGGCCAAGCCTTGCGGATTGCCTATGGCTCCACGGGTAACTTTTCCGCCCAAATTCGCGAAGGCGCACCCTTTGATCTTTTTCTGGCGGCGGATGAAGCCTTCATCCTAGGCCTTGCCGAAGAGGGTCTCACCCGTGACCAAGGGGTCATCTATGCATCGGGTCGCCTTGCTATGCTCACCCCCAAGAACGGCGCTTTGGCCGCTAGCGCTGACCTTTCCACTCTTGCCATCGCGCTCCAACAAGGCGAGCTTGGCCGCTTTGCCATCGCAAGCCCCGTGCACGCCCCCTATGGTATGCGCGCCCAAGAAGCGCTGGAACACCAAGGGCTTTGGGACGACATCCAAGACCATCTGGTCTTTGGCGAAAACGTGAGCCAAGCCACCCAGTTCGCCATTTCAGGGAACACCGACGGCGGGATTGTCGCTTATGCATTGGCGCTTACGCCCGAAGTGCAGGCACAGAGCAACTTTGCCTTGATCCCAGCAGAGTGGCACGCCCCGCTCCATCAGCGCATGGCTCTGCTGCCCGATGCCTCCGCCGAAGCAGAGGCTTTTTACGCCTATCTTCAAAGCGACGCGGCGCGGGAGGTGTTTGTCTCCTATGGCTTTGCGGTCCCCGAGAGTGAATGATGGACTGGCAGGCGCTGAACCTCTCGCTCCTCCTCGCGGCTCTGACCGCAGCTATTCTGGTGCCTGTTTCCGTTTTCGTCGGGCGACGCCTTGCCCTTAGCAAGAGCAAGAGCCTCCCCGTTATCGAGGCGCTTATCGCGCTTCCCCTCGTGCTTCCTCCGACGGTCTTGGGGTTCTATCTTCTGACCGCGTTTGGCAAAGGCTCTCCGCTCGGGGAGCTGTGGCAAACCGTTTTCGGTCATTCGCTGGCCTTCTCCTTCGAAGGGCTGCTGCTTGCCTCGATCATCGTGAACATCCCCTTTGCGATGCAGCCCATCCAGCGCGGTTTTGAGGCCGTGCCGCAAGAGCTTCGCGATGCGGCTGCCTGTTCAGGCATGTCGCCGCTTGAAACCCTGTGGAAGATCGAACTCCCGCTTGCGTGGCCCGCTGTCCTGACGGGCGCGGTTCTGACCTTCGCCCATACCCTTGGGGAATTCGGTGTGGTCCTGATGGTGGGCGGCGCAATCCCGGGTGAAACCAAAACCATCGCCATCTCGATCTATGACAAGGTCCAGAGCTTTGATGCCCGATCTGCCGCAGAAATGTCGGCAGTGCTCTTGGCGGTTTCGGTCACGACCATCACGCTGACATTCCTTATGTCGCGCAAAATCGGGCGGCGTTTGTCATGACGCTTTTCATTCGCCTCAAAGCCCAAGCGCCCATCCCGCTTGACCTCTCTTTTTCGGTCGAGGCAGGGCAAATCCTCGCGCTCGTCGGCCCATCAGGATCAGGTAAATCGACGGTGCTGCGGAGCATTGCGGGACTCTATCACCCCGAAGAGACGACGATCACTGTCAGAGGGAAAGAGTGGCGCGATATGGCCCCACACAAGCGGCGTGTGGGAATGGTTTTCCAGAATTACGCGCTTTTCCCGCATCTGACGGCACGCGGGAATGTCTGCGCCGCGCTCGACGAGAAAGGCATGGATGCGACGAAAGAAGCAAATCGCCTGCTCGACCTTGTGGGCCTTGGCGACATGGCCGAACGGCGGCCTGCCGAACTCTCGGGCGGGCAACAACAGCGTGTCGCAATCGCTCGCGCACTCGCCCGAAAACCCGATGTCCTCCTCCTTGACGAGCCTTTTTCTGCGGTGGATCGACCGACACGCGAGAGCCTTTATGCAGAAATCGAGGCACTCCGCAGTGAGCTTTCAATGCCTGTCGTTCTCGTCACCCATGACATGGACGAGGCACAGCGGCTTGCCGACCGTATGGCGGTCATAGATCAGGGGCGTCTTGTCTGCCAAGGAAGCCTTGCCGAGGTCGCCTTGGACCCCAAGGCGATGCGCGTTCTGGGGCTTCGCCAGACGGGGGCCGTTCTCACTGCAAAAGTCGCAGCACACGATACCGACGGGATCACGCGGCTTGCTCACCCAGCCGGCGCACTCTTTGTGCCGCAAATCCGCGAAGATATTGGAACCGAGGTCAAGCTCCGCCTCTTGGCGCATGATGTGATGCTGGCGAACGCGCGCCCCACAGGCATTTCGGCGCTGAATATCCTTGAGGGTAAAGTGGTCTCCATCGCCTTTGGGGATGGGCCCGGCGCGATGGTGCATGTAGATGCAGGCGGCGAGATCCTTTTGGCGCGGATCACGCGGCGCTCGGTCGCCTCGCTCGGGCTTGTCGAAGGGTCCGCATGCTTTGCGGTGCTCAAATCTCTCGCCATCGCCAGAGATCGCGTTCACCGTTAAAAGAAAAGGCCGGAGCAATCCGGCCTTTTGTCTTAGTGCTTGTCGTCGCTCGGTGCGTCGGGATCAGCGCGACCGATCCCTTTGAACACCCATTTGAACGGGATCGCCCAGAGAATACCGAGGATCACATAAATCGCCAGCTCAACCAAAATCGACGGCGTGCGATCGAAGAGATTGATGATGGAAACGGCGACAACCACATAGGCCGGCATCCCCACCACCAAGATCAACAGCGCAAGGCGCTTTCTGGTTTTGTATGACAGCGCCATCAGTCTGCAAACGGGTCCGTGACAAGGATCGTGTCATCGCGCTCGGGCGAGGTCGACAAAAGCGCGACAGGGCACTCGATCAGTTCCTCGATGCGGCGGACATACTTGATTGCCGCAGCAGGAAGATCTGCCCAAGAGCGGGCGCCTTCGGTCGACTCGGACCAGCCTTCGATCTCTTCATAGATCGGGGTGCAACGCGCCTGTTGATCCGCAGCGGTCGGAAGGTAATCAATCCGTTCGCCATCAAGGTCGTAAGCCACACAGATCTTGAGCGTGTCAAAACCGTCGAGCACGTCGAGCTTGGTCAGCGAAATGCCGTTGACGCCCGAGGTTGCACAGGTCTGACGAACAAGAGCCGCATCGAACCAGCCGCAGCGGCGCTTGCGGCCCGTCGTGGTGCCGAACTCGTGGCCACGGGTCCCGAGACGCTCACCATCGGCGTCAAGAAGCTCGGTCGGGAAAGGACCTTCGCCGACGCGGGTGGTATAGGCTTTGACGATACCGAGGACATAATCAATCGCACCCGGCCCCATGCCGACGCCCGTCGCGGCCTGACCTGCGATCACGTTCGACGAAGTCACAAAGGGATATGTGCCGAAGTCGATGTCGAGAAGAGCGCCCTGCGCCCCTTCGAAAAGGATACGCTTGCCCGCTTTGCGCTTTTCATTGAGCACTTTCCAGACAGGAGCGGCATAAGGAAGGATCAGCTCGGCGACTTCGCGCAGCTGCGCAATCAGCGCATCGCGGTCGATCTCTTCGATGCCGAGGCCCTTGCGGAGCGGGTTGTGGTGCTGGAGCGCGCGGTCGACGCGGGCTTCGAGGGTGGCCGCATCGGCAAGATCGGCAACGCGCACAGAACGGCGACCGACTTTGTCTTCGTATGCCGGCCCGATACCGCGGCCCGTCGTGCCGATCTTGGTGCCTGCGCTGGCGATTTCTTCGCGGGCGCGGTCCAACTCACCGTGGAACGGCAGGATCAGCGGCGTGTTTTCCGCAATCATCAGGGTTTCGGGCGTGATTTCGACGCCTTGGCCACGGATCGTTTCGATTTCTTTCACGAGGTGCCAGGGATCAAGGACAACACCGTTGCCGATCACCGACAGCTTGCCACCGCGCACAACACCCGAAGGGAGCGCATGGAGCTTGTAGACCTTGCCGTCTACGACGAGCGTGTGGCCCGCGTTGTGACCGCCTTGAAAACGAGCGACGATATCCGCGCGCTCGGACAGCCAGTCCACAATCTTGCCTTTACCTTCGTCACCCCACTGGGCGCCGACGACGACAACGTTAGCCATACCTGAGTCTCCTCGTATTTCTGGCGTCAAACCCGCGTCCGTATAGCGAGCCGTTTCCACACAGGAAACCGCTATTTGCATCAAACGGTGACGGAGCGATCAATTCTGGGGAAAATCAGAGTGCAGCGGTTGAAATCAGCGACGACAGGTCGCGCCAACCATAGGCGACTTCGTCCACAGGAGCGTTTCGGTCATCCGAACCTTGAGCGGCAAGTGACTCGCCGCCTCTTGCCTCATAGAACCCACGTGCCCCCAGATTTTGCTCCAGAACCCAGACAGACATGCCCTCATGGCCAAGACCGAGCGCCTCGCTCGCACAGGCTTGAAGAAGCGCCGACCCGATTCCCTGCCTTTGAGCGGTTTCGAGCAGATAGATCGCGGTCAATTCGGAGGTGAACCCGCGATCTTCGAGCGTGTTATCCCGCTGTAGACCGAAAGAGGCAAAGCCGACGACTTCCCCTCCGGTCTCGCACAAAAAGACTTTACCCTGCCCGCTTTCCTCGAGTGCGGTGAGAATCCGTGTCCATCCGCCGGTGCGTTCAGGCACAGTCATACGCTCGATAAGACCATCGGGCACAATGCCTTTATAGGTGGTTTTCCAAGAGGAAACCTGAACTTCCGCTATAGCGGTGGCATCGCGGAGGACGGCGGGACGGATTTCGAAGTTTTGGGTCATGTCACCTGTGTTCCAGAGCAACAAGACGAGCGCAAGTGCGCATAAATCGTGACATGCTTGAAACTGGGGGGTTGCGGCCTTTGCCACATGCCTCTAGATACCCAGCGTTCACGAAAGGCAAAAGGCAGCCCGATGGAAAACGTCGTTCTCGTCATCCACCTCATCCTCGCACTGTGCCTCATCGGCATTGTGTTGATGCAACGCTCTGAAGGGGGCGGTCTCGGCATCGGCGGTGGCAGCGGTGGCGGCCTTGTTTCTGCGCGTGGCGCGGCAACCGCTTTGAGCAAAATCACTTGGGCACTTGCTGCGGCCTTTATCTGCACCTCGATCGGTCTGACCATCATCGCCGCCGAAAAATCGGCCGGTGCATCGGTTGTAGATCGCCTGATCGATGCCGCCCCTGTCGAAGCGCCCAGCGCCGAGACCGGCAATGCACTTGGTTCGGATCTTCTTCCGCCGAGCGCCGACAGCGACGCACCGCTTCTTCCCAGCGGAAACTAACCACAAAGGTTAGTCTCTCTAGGCTTATAGCCAACAGCATATTGAGTAACCGGTTGCGTAAACGGGGCGAATCCGGTTATATTTAAATCCCGTGAGTATGCGGCTTTGCGAGAATCGTTTCGCCGCGAAACTACCTTTTAATTCGATCGTAAATCACGGGGGTCGCCAACCGATGGCACGTTTCATTTTCATTACGGGTGGTGTGGTTTCGTCCCTCGGCAAAGGTCTTGCTTCTGCAGCACTGGGCGCTTTGCTACAGGCACGTGGCTACTCGGTTCGCCTTCGTAAGCTTGACCCCTATCTCAACGTCGACCCCGGCACGATGTCGCCTTTTGAACACGGCGAAGTATTTGTGACCGATGATGGTGCCGAAACCGATCTCGACCTCGGCCATTACGAACGTTTCACCGGTGTGGCCGCACGCACGAGCGACTCGATCTCTTCGGGCCGCATCTATTCGAACGTGCTCGAAAAAGAGCGCCGCGGCGACTATCTCGGCAAAACCATTCAGGTGATCCCGCATGTGACCAACGAGATCAAAGACTTCATCGCGACGGGCGAAGACGAAGTTGATTTCATGCTCTGCGAGATCGGCGGCACCGTCGGCGATATCGAAGGGCTTCCTTTCTTTGAAGCCATACGCCAGTTCATCCACCAGAAAGAACGCGGCCAGTGCATTCTGATGCACCTCACCCTTCTGCCCTATCTGGCAGCTTCGGGCGAGCTCAAGACCAAACCGACACAGCACTCGGTCAAAGAGTTGCAATCCATCGGTCTTGCACCCGATGTGCTTGTCTGTCGTTCCGAACAAGTCATCCCCGAGCGCGAGCGCGAAAAGATCGCCCTCTTCTGCAACGTCCGCAAAGAGCACGTTGTTCCCGCCTATGACCTCAAGTCGATCTACGAAGCGCCCCTCGCCTATCACGAGCAGGGCCTCGATCAGGCGGTTCTCGATTGCTTCGGCATTGCCCCGGCGCCCAAGCCGAACCTTGCCCGCTGGCTTGATGTGCAGGACCGCATCCACAACACCGACGGCGAAGTGAATATCGCCATTGTCGGCAAATACACCCAGCTTGAAGACGCCTATAAGTCGATCAAAGAAGCCTTGGTTCATGGCGGCATGTCGAACCGCGTCAAGGTCAATGTGAACTGGGTCGATGCCGAAGACTTCGACCGCGAAGACGTGGGCGAGCGCCTTTCTGGCTATCACGCGATCCTTGTTCCGGGTGGCTTTGGCGAGCGCGGGACGGAAGGCAAGATCAAGGCGGCGCAATTCGCCCGCGAACGCAAGATCCCCTATCTCGGAATTTGCCTCGGGATGCAGATGGCCGTCATCGAAGCCGCGCGCAATGCCGCCGGTATCGACAAAGCCGGCTCCGAGGAATTCGACCATGAAGCGGGGCAAAAGCGTTTCGAGCCCGTGGTCTATCACCTCAAGGAATGGGTGCAAGGCAACCACACCGTGACGCGCAAAGCCGATGACGCAAAGGGCGGCACCATGCGTCTTGGCGCCTATAATGCAACGCTTCTCGAAGGGTCGCGCGTCGCCGAAGTCTATGGCACCACGAAAATCGAAGAGCGTCACCGTCACCGTTATGAAGTGGACGTGAAATACCGCGAAAAGCTGGAAGCTGCAGGGCTTTGCTTCTCGGGGATGTCGCCTGATGGCAGCCTTCCCGAGATCGTGGAATGGAAGGACCACCCGTGGTTCATCGGCGTCCAGTTCCACCCAGAACTCAAGTCGAAGCCGTTCCAGCCGCACCCGCTTTTTGCGGACTTCGTGCGTGCGGCGGTCGAGACCTCGCGTCTGGTATAAAGATCAAGGCGGCGCTCTCGGGCGCCGTTTTCATGTGCAGGATCAGGGGCTCTGCCCCTCTGCGCCTTTGGCGCATTCACCCCGGGATATTTGAGGCACAAAGGCAAGGCATGCTGTCCTATCAACATATCTATCACGCAGGCAATCTGGCGGATGTTCATAAACATGCGCTCCTTGCTTGGGTGATCGACTATATGATCCGCAAGGATAAGCCTCTGACCTATATGGAAAGTCACGCGGGGCGCGGGCTTTATGATCTCGGCTCCGAGGCGGCGCTCAAAACGGGCGAGGCCGCCAGCGGGATCGAAATGGTCGAAAGGCGCGGCTGGTTCGAGGCGCAGCATCCCTATGCTCGAGCGCTTGCAGCTGTCAGATCGAAGAACGGCGCGCGGACCTATGGTGGATCGCCGTTGATCGCGGGCGAGCTTCTTCGGGACACCGACCCGATCCGGCTTGTCGAATTGCATCCGCAAGAGCACGCGGCCCTTGTCGCTGCCATGGCCCCCTATCGTGCCATTGTCGACAAGCGCGACGGTCTTGAACTTGTCAATTCGATTTGCCCGCCCGATCCACGGCGCGGTCTTCTTTTGATCGATCCGTCTTACGAGCGCAAAGACGAATACCAGATCATGGCCGAGGTTCTTCCCAAGATCGCCCGCAAATGGCCTGTCGGGGTCATGATCCTGTGGTATCCGATCCTTTCGAGCGCTTTGCATCGCCCGATGGTCACCGCCTTGCGGCGCGCGCTCCCCGAGGGGGTTGTTCATGAGGTGGGGTTCCCGCCTGCACGCGAAGGGCACCGAATGACGGGATCGGGACTTTTCGTGGTGAACCCGCCGTTCGGGTTCGACGCCGAGGCCGCACGGCTTTCACGGCTTTTTGCGGCACTCTGAACCGAGCAGCGCTAGGCAAGCGCCGTGTTACGGCCTATCTATGCGCTATGTTCGCAGATTTGATCCGGCGTTTGACCGCCCCCGCCACTTCTCTTGATACGCTCGACACCAAACGGGCGCTTGGTGCGCTTCTTGTGCGGGTCGCACGCACCGACGGGCACTATGATCCCGAAGAAAAAGCTCTGATCGATCAAGTGTTTGTTGAGGAATTCGGCTTTGACGCGGCCGAGGCATCTGCGCTTCGGAGTGAGTGCGAAACACTTGAGGCAGAGGCCCCCGATACGGTGCGCTTTACCAAGGCTCTCAAGGACAATGTCGCTTATGAAGCCCGCGCGGGATTGATCAAGGCGATGTGGCGCATCGTTCTTGCCGACGGAAGCCGTGATTCTGGCGAGGATGCCTTGATGCGGATGATTGCGCCGATGCTCGGACTGACCGATCAGGAAAGCCATCGCTTGCGCCTTGAGGTTGCGCAATCCGCCGCGTCTCAACGCTAAATATCCCTATCCGGCCAAGTAACGGAGAGTATGAGCAAAATTCGCCGAAAAAATGATCAAGAATGACGTTTCGTCGCTGCGTCACCTGATATAAATATTGCAATATCATCGGAATTCTTTTCCTACTTGGTCAAATTTCGAAGGACGTTTTTGCTGTGACCTCCCAGACCCCCGTGATCGAGATCCGCAATCTGCACAAGGCTTACGGGAGTCTTGAGGTGCTCAAGGGCGTGGATATCGTCGCGCCCCGTGGGCATGTGGTGTCGCTGATCGGCTCGTCGGGCTCGGGTAAATCCACGCTTCTGCGCTGCTGCAATCTACTTGAAGACAGTCAGAAGGGCGAAGTGATTTTCTCGGGCGAGCCTGTGCGCTGGAAAGGCGAAGGTGCAAACCGCCGCCCCGCCGACGCAGCACAGATCAAGCGCATTCGCACCAATCTTTCCATGGTGTTCCAACAGTTCAATCTTTGGTCCCATATGACGATCCTCGAGAATGTGATGGAAGCGCCCCTCACCGTTTTGGGCCGCGCCAAGGCCGAAGTCGAAGCCTCGGCCCGCGCCTATCTCGAGAAAGTCGGGATCGGCGACAAATGCGACGTCTATCCCGCGCAACTCTCGGGCGGCCAGCAACAGCGTGCCGCGATCGCCCGTGCGCTCTGTATGGAGCCGCAAGCCATCCTCTTTGACGAGCCGACCTCTGCTCTCGATCCCGAGCTGGAGCAGGAAGTCGTAAAAGTGATCAAAGACCTCGCGAATGAAGGGCGCACGATGATCATCGTGACCCATGACATGCGCATGGCCGCCGATGTCAGCGACCATGTGGTGTTTCTTCATCAGGGGAGGATTGAAGAGGAAGGCGACCCCGCTACCCTCTTCGGCACCCCAAAGACCGAACGGCTCAAACAGTTTCTATCCGCGACTGTGTCGGCCTGACAAAAACCAACAGGAGAAATCCAATGAAAAAACTGATTTTGACGACTGCACTCGTTGCGCTCTCCGCCGGCGCAGCATTCGCAGAAAGCCACTCTGTCGTCCGTCTGGGCACCGAGGGCGCCTACCCTCCGTATAACTTCCTCAACGACAAGGGCGAAGTCGACGGCTTTGAACGTGTTCTGGGCGACGAGCTTTGTGCACGCGCCGAGCTGACCTGCGAATGGGTCACGAACGACTGGGACTCGATCATTCCGAACCTCGTTTCGGGCAACTATGACGTGATCATCGCCGGTATGTCGATCACCGAAGAACGCGATCAGGTTATCGACTTCTCGGACCCCTACACCCAGCCCGATCCGTCGGCTTTCGTCGCGATGTCGGATGGTGTTGATCTTGCAGGCGGTGTGATCGCTGCGCAGTCGGGCACCATTCAGGCCGCCTATGTGGCCGCTTCGGGTGCAACGCTCCTTGAATTCGCAACCCCCGAAGAATCCGTCGCTGCCGTCAAGAACGGTGAAGCCGATGCGGTTCTGGCCGACAAAGCCTATCTTCTCCCCATCGCGGACGAGGATGCAGAGCTTTCGATCGTCGGTGAAGACGTTCTGATCGGTGGCGGCGTGGGTCTCGGACTTCGCGAGAGCGATGGCGAGCTGAAGGCCAAGTTCGATGCGGCAATCCAGTCCATGAAGGCGGATGGCTCGCTCAACAAGCTCATCGAAGAATGGCTGCCGGGTTCGGCACTGTTCTAAGACAGACAAGGGCGGCGGGCTGTCCCGCCGCCCCCTGATTTTCGGACTGATCCCATTTTTGACTTTTGCGTAGATCCGGCCTCGCTTGATACGGCGAAGTGGTTTGCTTGCTACCTTACGACGGGCAAGCACCTGTCTTTGTATTGGTCATTTGGAACCGTCCTTTTGCTTCTCGCGATTACGGCACCCGTCGCGCTTGCTCTGGGTTTTGGTGGCGCGAGTGCGGCGAGAAGCGCCTTTGCACCGCTCCGTCTTGTCGGCAAAACCTATATCGCGATTGTCCGCGGCGTCCCCGATATCGCGTTTTTCCTTTTTTTCGTCATTGCCTTGGACCAAGGGTTCGAGTGGCTGCGCCATCAGGTGAAGTGCCCCGACTGGGATCAGCCGATCCGCCAAGGAAATGACTTCATTGTTTGCGCTGCTGCCAAACTTCCGCTGTCGAATGCGCCGCAATGGATCCACGAGGTCTATGGCTTTTCGCTTGCGGTGATCACATTCGCCATCGTGTTCGGTGCTTTTGCCGCCAACGTCCTCTTCGGCGCGATGCGGGCTGTGCCCCATGGCCAGATCGAAACAGCCCTTGCCTATGGCATGACCCAACGCCAAGCCTTTTGGCGCGTGCTGGTCCCGCAAATGTGGGTTTATGCACTCCCCGGGCTCTCGAACCTCTGGATGGTTCTGATCAAATCGACACCGCTTCTCTTCCTTCTCGGGGTCGAAGACATTGTTTATTGGGCCCGCGAACTTGGCGGCACCAAGACGCCGCGCTTTACCGAATACCCGCATGGCAACTGGCAGATGTGGTATTTCCTCGGGCTTTTGGTGTTCTACCTTTTGTTCACCCGCGTCTCGGAGGTCTTCTTTGACCGCCTGATGAAGCGCCTCTCTCATGGGCAGGCCACGACCGCAGGCGAAGCACAGAGGAAAGCGGCATGAGCTGTTGGGATGTCATCGCAGACTATGGCCTACGCTCGCTCGGGATCGGCGAACGGCTTTTGCCGAAATCCGACTTTACGATCTGCCAACAGGTCGTGCTTATCGGCTCGGGGATGATCTGGAACATCTACTTCGGCGTTCTGGCTATTGTGGCCGGCTTTTTCCTTGCGACTGCCGTTGCACTGGGCAAAGCGGCGCGCTCGCCGATTCTGCGCAAACTCTCTGAGTGGTTCATCTTCGTGTTCAGAGGCTCGCCGCTCTTTATCCAGTTCTTCTTTGCTTATTTCCTGTTTCTGTCGCTCAAAGGTGTGTTCCCCATCCTGTCGCCGCTGACCTCGGCTTCGCTGGGTGCGCTGATCGTGCTTTTCCTCAATACCTCGGCCTATACAGGTGAAATCTTCTATGGGGCGCTGCAGTCGATCCCCAAAGGCGACGTCGAAGCCGCTGACGCCTATGGCATGACGGGATGGGCGCGGTTCAAGCGGATCATATGGCCGACAATGCTCCGCCTTGCTTGGCCCGCTTATACGAACGAGGCGATTTTCCTCTTTCATGCCACGACTTTGGTCTTTTTCTCGGGCTTCCCCGCCTCGCAGCAAAAGGGCGACGCGCTCTATTACGCGAACTATTTCGCGGACAAGACCTTCAACCCTTTTATCCCCTATCCCATTCTTGCCTGTTATTTCATCCTTCTGACTCTGATCGTGATCGGTTTGTTCGGTCTGGTGAACGCTCGGCTCAATCGGCACCTGCCGCAGGGTCAGAAAAGCAAAATTCGCTTGCGCCTTAAACTGATCAGGTAGTATCAATTAAATATGATCAAATTTTTGGGGACAGCTACATCCCGAAATCTGTTTGATCTGAAAGGTAATCTGGGCCAAGGGCATGGACCATTCAGCGCATACATTGGGTATGCGCCTGATCTGGAGTCTGCCCTGCCCGACAGGTGAGACATGAAAAACTGGCTATTGGAGCGGCCTGAGGTTCGCAGCATTCGCTGCGGCGCTTCTGACTTGAACGGAATTGCACGTGGAAAGCGCGTTCCCGTTCGCTTTATCGATAAAATACTTTCCGACGGGATGCGCTTCCCGCTTTCTGTGATGAACCTCGATGTTTGGGGAGAGGATGTCGAAGACAGCCCCCTCGTCTTCGAGATCGGCGACCCTGACGGGATATTACGTCCGACCGAACGTGGTTTTGTGCCGATGCCTTGGCTTTCGACACCCGCGGCGCTCTTGCCGCTCTGGATGTTCACCGAAGACGGCAACCCCTATGACGGCGACCCGCGCCATGCCCTCGCTGCGGTTCTGGATCGTTACAAGGCGCTCGGCCTGACCCCCGTGGTTGCGACCGAAATGGAGTTTTACCTTGTCGACGACAGCGGCAAGGAAATCCGCCAACCCAAGAGCCCGCGCTCTGGCAAACGGCGTCCCGGCGCCGAGATGCTCTCTCTGCGCGCGCTCGACAGCTTCGACCTCTTCTTCAACGAGCTTTACGATGCTTGTGAAGCGATGGACATTCCCACAGACGCAGCAACCTCCGAAGTGGGGCTTGGCCAGTTCGAGATCAACTTGATGCATGTCGAAGATGCTCTCAAAGCGGCCGACGACGCCTATCTCTTCAAGATGCTCGTGCGCGGCTTGGCCCGCAAACACGGCATGGCGGCGTCCTTTATGGCAAAGCCCTACGAGGACTATGCCGGCAACGGGATGCATGTGCATTTCTCGGTCGTCGATAAAGACGGGAACAACGTTTTCGCAGACGGTAGCTATGAAGGCTCGCCGATCCTCAAACAGGCGATTGCGGGCTGTCTCAAGGGGATCAAGGATCTTGCTTTGATCTTTGCACCGCACGGCAATTCCTATCAGCGCCTTGTTCCCGAGAGCCACGCGCCGACCGGCATCTGCTGGGCCTATGACAACCGGACGGCCTCTGTGCGTGTTCCGGGCGGAAGCCTCAAGGCCCGCCGCATCGAGCACCGCGTTGCAGGGGGGGATGTGAACCCCTATCTCTTTCTCGCGGCTGTTCTGGGTTCCGCACTCATCGGGATCGAAGACGGCCTTACGCCGCCGCCGCCGATTTCTGGCAACGCCTACGAGCAAGAGATCGACCAGATCCCCGATACATGGGAAGACTCGATCAAGACCTTCGAGGCAAGCCAGTTCGCACGCCGTATTTTCTCGGAACGTCTGATCGAAAACCTCGTGATGACCAAACAACAAGAGCACCACTATCTCTCGGAACTGTCGACCGAAGAGCAGTTGGATCTTTATCTCGATACGGTCTGAGTGGTCTTGCCGCCTTGGCGCGGCGAGACTACCTTTATCCTATCTACCTATTAGGTGACTCATGAAAATCGGTATCCTGCAAACAGGACACTCTCCCGATACGCTCCGCAACACTTTGGGTGATTACGAGCATCTTTTCCACAAACTCCTCGGCAGCGGGGATTTTGAATTCGAAACGTTCAATGTCGTCGATATGGAGTTTCCATCGTCGGTAAACGACTGTGACGGCTGGCTTCTGACGGGCTCGAGACACGGGGCCTATGAGGATCATCCGTTCATTCCGCCTCTCGAAGCCTTTATCAGGGACGCCTATGCCGCTCATGTTCCGATGGTCGGCATCTGTTTTGGCCATCAGATCATCGCCCAAGCGCTCGGCGGCAAGGTCGAGAAATTCCAAGGCGGCTGGGTTGTCGGCCGACAAACCTATGACTTGGACGGGCAAAAAGTGGCGCTGAACGCTTGGCATCAGGACCAGGTGGTCGTCCGCCCCCAAGGCGCAACGGTTGTCGCCTCCAACGAGATGTGCGAGAACGCTGCACTTGTTTATGACGACCGGATTTTCACGGTTCAGGCACACCCTGAATTTCGCTCCGACTATATCGAGGGCCTTGCCACCACGCGCGGCCCCGGCGTTGTCCCAGATCCCCTCCTCGAACGGGCGCTGAACAACCTCGACAAACCCACCGACAACGACTTGCTCGCGCGTCGGATTACAGACTTTTTCAAGACGAAAGCATCTTCACATGAGCGACTGGACTGAAAACCTCCCCGAAGCGGCCAAAGACTATTTGGCCGGACGGCGACTGGATGAAGTCGAATGTATCGTCTCGGACCTTCCCGGCATTGCCCGCGGCAAAGCGGTTCCTGCGACCAAATTCGCACGTCAGGAGTATTTCCATCTCCCTGACAGCATCTTTTACCAAACGATTACCGGCGAATGGGGCGATGCCGCAGGCGACGAAGGCTTTATCGAGCGCGATATGATCCTGCGCCCCGATATGGAAACCGCCACCGCAGCGCCCTGGACGGGAGACCTTACGCTTCAGGTGATCCATGACGCCTATGACCGCAAGGGCCGCGCGATCGAATATTCGCCGCGCAATGTGCTCAAACGCGTTGTCGAGCTTTATCGCAAGCAAGGCTGGGAACCCGTTGTCGCGCCCGAGATGGAATTCTATCTCGTGGCCCGTAACCTTGATCCGGCCAAGAACATCGAGCCGATGATGGGCCGCTCTGGGCGTCCTGCCGCCGCACGTCAGGCCTATTCGATGACGGCAGTGGACGAGTTCGGTCCCGTGATCGATGACATCTACGACTTTGCCGAAGCCCAAGGGTTCGAGATCGACGGCATCACCCAAGAAGGCGGTGCGGGCCAGCTCGAGATCAACTTGCGCCACGGCGACCCTGTCAAACTCGCCGACGAAGTGTTCTTCTTCAAACGCCTGATCCGCGAAGCGGCGATGCGTCACAATTGTTTCGCCACCTTTATGGCCAAGCCGATTGCCGACGAGCCGGGTAGCGCGATGCATATCCACCATTCGGTGATCGACATCGAGGATGGCACAAACATCTTCTCCGGCCCTCAAGGCGGCGAGACGGATGCGTTCTTCCACTTCATCGGCGGCCTTCAGAACCATCTTCCGAGTGCGATTGCGGTTCTTGCGCCCTATGTAAACAGCTATCGGCGCTATGTCCGCGATCATGCGGCTCCGATCAACCTGATGTGGGGACGCGACAACCGCACCACGGGTATTCGCGTTCCGCTCTCTGGTCCGTCGTCCCGCCGCGTTGAAAACCGCCTTGCGGGGATGGACTGCAACCCCTACCTCGGGATCGCGGCGTCGCTCGCTTGCGGCTATCTCGGGCTCATGGAAGAAAAACGCGCAGGCCCTTCGTTCAAGGGCGACGCTTATGAAGGCGAGGAAGATATTCCCCGCGTCATGGGCGATGCGCTTGATCTCTTTGAGGAGGCAAAAAAGCTGCACGAGGTCCTCGGGCCAGAGTTCGCGCGTGTCTATTCCATCGTCAAACGCAACGAATACGAAGAGTTCCTTCAGGTGATCAGCCCATGGGAACGCGAGCATCTTTTGCTGAATGTATGATGGGCTCCGCTCTTCATCTGAATGACAAAGAGGCCCAGTTTCCGCCAAGCTGGTATGCCGCAACGGCCGCAATTCCCCCTGAACGCCCCCGATTGAAGGGACGGATCAAAGCCGATGTCTGCATCATAGGGGCGGGTTACACAGGTCTTCATGCGGCCCTCACCTTGCGAGAGCGGGGTCTCTCGGTCGTCGTCCTGGAGGCTCACCGCGCAGGTTGGGGAGCTTCGGGACGCAATGGCGGCCAAGTCGGATCAGGCTATAACAAAGGTCCGATGTGGCTTGAACGGCACGTTGGCAAAGCCGAAGCACGGCTCTTGTGGGACCTGTGCGAGGACAGCAAGGCTCTTGTGCGCGAGAGTGTTGAACGTTTTGCTCCGGATGCCCTTTATAAACCGGGGGTCGCCCACGGCGTTCAAAGCGCCCGAGAGTTCGAACACCTCAAGCGCGAGACCGAGCATCTCGCGCAGCATTACGGCTACACCCAAACGGAGCTCTTCGCGGGCGATGAATTTCGGGACCTTGTGAAAACACGCCTCTACCAAGGCGGGACACTGGATCACGGCGCGGGGCATATCCACCCGCTACGCTATGCCTTGGGTCTCGCCTCTGCCGCTGCCACCGCAGGCGCCCAGATCTTCGAGCGCTCCGAGGCGCACCACATCGAACAGGGCAAGACGCTCCGCGTGCAAACCGCACAGGGGCATGTCGAGGCGGATCATCTGATCCTTGCGGGCAACGGTTATCTGCCACAGATCGAAAAGCACTATGCCGCGCGGGTCATGACGGTGAACAGTTTTATTGGGGCGACTGCGCCTCTTGGCGATGCTGCCAAAGAGGTGCTCTCGCGCGATGTGGCGGTCTATGACGACAGCAATGTGGTCAATTACTTCCGGCTGTCCGAGGACGGGCGCTTGCTCTTCGGAGGCCGCGCCAATTACTCGGTCAAGTTCCCCAAGGATATGGGCACAAAGCTCCATCGCCGCATGGCAGCGATGTTCCCGCAGATCTCGGATATTCCGTTCGATTATATCTGGGGCGGGACGCTTGGCGTGACCTATACCCGGCTTCCCGCAGTTTTGCGCGTTGCGCCCAATATCGTCGCGGCGGGCGGCTATTCTGGCCAAGGTGTCGCTCTATCCGGTCTTGCAGGAAAGGTGATGGCCGAAGCCGTCGCAGGGCACGCGCAAAGGTTTGATACGCTTGCGCTCTTGCCAACGGTCCCCCTCCCCAGAGGTCAGATGACAAGAGCTGCTCTTTTGACGCTCGCAATGAGCTGGGCCACGCTGAGAGACAGGATCGGTCTCTAGCGTGATCCGCTTTTATTTGCCCATCTTGGACAATTTGGTCTGAAGCTCGGCAAGCTGCTTCTTGATCGCATCAAGATCATCGCCCGTGGACTCGCCGTCGGTGGCGGGTCCCGAGCTTCCCATAAAGTTGCCCATTCCACCGGTCATGGCCTTGAAGAATGCCGCTTGCTGCGCCTGCATTGCCTCAAAACCCGGCATCTTGGCCATCGGGCTGGCCTTGGCCATGTTTTCCATCATCTTGGACTGTCCCTCCCGCAGCATCTCGAAGGACGCAGCAAGGAACTGGGGCACCACAGAGGAGGCTTGCGAGGTGTAGGAGCGCACCAGATCGGTGAGCACGTCCACAGGCAAAACACTTTCGCCGCGGCTTTCATGTTCGGCAATGATTTGAAGGAGATATTGGCGGGTCAGATCATCGCCGGACTTGAGATCCACAATCTGCACTTCGCGGCCTTCGCGAATAAAGCTCGCGATGTCTTCGAGGGTCACATAATCGCTTGTCTCGGTATTATAGAGACGGCGGCTTGCATAGCGTTTGATGAGTAGCGGTTTGTCTTTATCGGCCACTGGGTCCTCCCGAAGCTGTGCGGCATTGCAGAAAGCCTATGCTGCCTTCGCACAAAAAGAAAGGGTGAGCTTTGCAGCTCACCCTTTGCACTTTTTCCAATCCAATCAGGGAGGAGGGAGGAGTTGGATCGGAAGGGACTTTGCGATTACTTCGCAGCAGCCGTTGCTTTCTTGGCAACAGCGGTCATTTCTTCGCCGGCCTTCTTCGCAGCTGCAGTCATGTCTTCGGTCATGGTCTTGCCAGCGGACATCATCAGCTCGAGGGTCTCGGTCTGAACTTTCTTGGCGATTTCAGCGAAAGCAGCCATGTGCTCTGCAGCCGACTCAGCCGAAGCAGAAGCGAAATCGGTAACCGACTTGGCGTAGTCAGCGGGCTCGGCCTTTGCTTTGGAAACTTCGGTTACCTTTGCAAGGGTGTCCTGGGTCCACTTTGCCGAAAGGTCGGTCGACTGCTTTGCAGCAGCGATAGCGACTGCCGACATCTTTTCTGCGAGAGCTGCCTGAGCTTTGTAGGCATCTTCCATAGCTTTGGTGTCAACCGGGAAAGCACCCATGACGTCTTTGAACATAGCGGTGAAGTCTTGAGTCTTAGCCATTTTACTTACCTTTCAGAACCTGCGGCGTCTGTGCCGCTTTACGTTTGTCTTGGTAAGAATATGCATGCTGCAGTGCAGCAAATCAAGTATTTTTCTGCGATGCAGCAAGAAAAATTCTGCATCGCAGTATTTTCAAATACTTAGCTACCGGACTTCTGACCGCCAAGTGACTTAACGTAAGTTCCGGGTGCATCTGCAAGCACAGGATGAGTGGAATCACCCGGAGTTCTCGCGGGTATCTGCCCCCCTGCCCGATTCTGGAGCCACTCGTTCCAAAGCGGCCACCATGAGCCCTCGTGCTGTTCGGCACCTGCTTTCCAGTCTTCGGGCGACAGGCTGAGGTCGGAATTGGTCCAATGGCCGTATTTGACCTTGGTCGGCGGGTTCACGATCCCTGCGATATGGCCGCTTCCCGAAAGAATGAAGGTCTTGTCCCGAGAACCCATCTTTTGCACGCCGCGATAGGACGAACGCCAAGCGGCAATATGGTCGGTGTCACATGCGATCGCGCAAAGCGGGACTTCGACCTCGGAGAGGTTCACATCATGGCCGCAAATCCGGAAGGTCTCGGCAGCGAACTCGTCTCTCTGGCAAAGACCGCGAAGGTATTCGACGACCATTTTGGCAGGAAGGTTCGTGCCGTCCCCGTTCCAATAGAGAAGATCGAACGCAGGCGGTGTCTCGCCCATCATGTAATAGCGGATTGCAGGTTTATAGATAAGATCGTTCGAGCGCAGGAACGAGAACGTGCGCGACATGTAGAAACTGTCGAGAACACCCGTCTTGTTCGCCTCGGCCTCGATCCCGTTGACAAAGTCGTCCGTCAAGAAGACCCCGACTTCGCCCTGATCGGAAAAATCCGTCAAGGTGGTGAAGAAGGTGGCGGAATTGACCGAAGTATCCCCTCTTTGCTTCATCAAAGCGAGCGTGAGAGACAGCGTCGTGCCTGCAATGCAATATCCTACGACATTGATCTGTTCGACGCCGCAGATGGATTTCACCTCGCGTATCGCGGTCAGATAGCCGTCTTCGACATAGTCATCCATGCCGACCTGTACATAGCTTTCGTCGGGGTTCACCCACGAAACGACAAAGAGCGTATAGCCCTGATCGACGATCCATTTGATCAAGGAGTTCTGCGGCTTTAGGTCGAGAATATAGAAGCGGTTGATCCACGGCGGGAAGATCAACAAAGGCATCTCGTGAACGGTCTCGGTGGTCGGGCTATATTGGATCAGCTCGAACATGTGGTTACGGAAAACCACTTTGCCCTTTGTCGTCCCGATATTCTCGCCCACCGAAAACGCGGATTTATCCGCAAGTGTGACCACCAATTCGCCGTTGTTGGCCTCGAGATCCTGAACGAGGTTTTCAAGTCCGTCGATAAGGCTCTGTCCCTCGGTCTCGATCGCGCGCTCAAGTGCGTCGGGATTGGTGCCGAGGAAATTGGTGGGGGCCATCATATCCATGATCTGCTGACCGAAATACTGGAGCCGCTTGCGCTCCACCTCCGTCACGCCCTCCATTTCGGCCAAAGCGGCCTGCATGGTTTGGGTGCCGATCATATATTGCTGTTTGAGGTAGTTGAAATAGGGGTGCGTTTTCCAAAGTGGATTGGTGAAACGGCTATCGTCGGGCGTTTCGTCGACAGGCGCTTCGAGCTTGCCTTGGGCAAGGAGCGTTTGCGCCTCGATGAAATGCTTCACGGATTTGCCCCAATACTCGAGTTGCTGCTCGAAAACCTTGGCAGGATTGTGAATCATTTCGTTGAAATAGGCCGCACCGGCCTTGAGATAGAGCTCCTGTGACGGGCCTTGGAGATCGATCGGGACCTCTCGCTTGTGCGTCAGAACGTGGGCGATGCGCTGGCTAAGCTGCTCAACTCTTTGGAGATTCGCCTCGAAACGGGCTCTCGCTTCGGAGCCTGCGTCATCTTCGACCAAATCATTAGTTGTCATACGGCCCTCCCCACCATACATTTTGCACATGCAGCATCGCCTTGGGTCGTGGGCCTAGGCGCAAGCTGAGTCGGGTTCAGCCCGCACCACAAGGAGACGTCGCAAGTGAAGTATATGTACACATACGACTTGATGGAAAGTGTTCGTAACACAAACCAATGGCTTGGCGCATCCGCGCGCGCATTTGCCGCGTATCCGGGGATGTCCGCGATGGCCAATCCTTTTGTGGAGTGGGTCGGAGCTTGGGGCGAAGTCACCGAGCGCACGTTCGAGCGCATGGTCGTCAAACCCGACTGGGGTATCCCTTCCATTTCCATGAGTGACGGCAAGGACCACCTTGTGCAGGTGGAAAAGGTGATCAAACGCGATTTCGGTGACCTGATCCATTTCAAGGTCGTGGGCCGCAAACCGCTCGCGCGCCGTATTCTGCTTGTCGCTCCGATGTCGGGCCACTATGCGACCCTCCTTCGCAAGACCGTGATTTCTCTACTGCCCGATTGTGAAGTCTATATGACGGACTGGCACAACGCCCGCGATATCCCCGTGAGCGCAGGCAAGTTCGATGTCGAGGATTATACCCTCTATCTCGTTGACTTCATGAAGCATTTGGGCAGCGATCTCCATGTGATCGCGGTTTGCCAGCCTGCTCCGCTCACTCTGGCGGCAACGGCCTATCTTGCCGAAGAAGACCCCAAGGCCCAGCCGCGTTCGCTCACCCTGATCGGTGGTCCCATCGACCCCGAAGCGAACCACACCGAAGTCACCGACTTTGGCCGCTCTGTGACCATGGGCCAGCTTGAACAAACGATGATCCAGCGGGTCGGCTTCAAATACGCAGGCGTGGGTCGTCTCGTTTACCCTGGTCTCCTGCAGCTGGCGTCGTTCATTTCGATGAACGCCGACAAGCACACCAAAGCGTTCCAGGACCAGATCTTCCGCGCCGCCAAGGGTGCGGCCTCGGATCATGACAAGCACAACGTCTTTTACGACGAGTATCTTGCCGTGATGGACATGACCGCGGAATTCTATCTCTCGACCGTCGAGCGTGTTTTCAAAAACCGCGAGATTGCGCGCAATGCTTTTACCGTGGCCGGACGTCCCGTGGATATCTCCAAGATCACGACCGTCGCCGTGATCACGGTCGAAGGCGAAGAGGACGACATCTCGGCACCAGGACAGTGCAAAGCAGCGCTCGGTCTTTTGACGGGTCTCCCCGAGGACAAGAAGGCCGCGCATCTCGAGCCGGGCGCAGGTCACTACGGGATTTTTGCGGGCAAAAGCTGGCGGAACAACATCCGCCCGTTGGTCCTTGAATTCATCGACGCGAATTCGGCCCCGAAAAAGCCGCACGTGGTGGCGACAAGCGCCTGATCACCTGAGAACGAGCGGCTGCCGCATGAACGACCGGAGCAATTCGGTCGTGGCTTGCGGCTGATCGAGTAAGGGCACATGCCCTGCCCCCTGCACCACTTCGAGTTTGGCATAGGGGATCAATTCAGCCATGAATTCATGCCGTTTGCGCGGGGTGACACCGTCTTCGTCCCCGCACATCACCAGGACGGGCTGCTTGATCTTGCGCGAGGTCCCCTGTTGGTCTTTGCGGCGCTGGAACGCGCGGAGCTGGCGCACCGTTGCATCCGTTCCATTGGCACGGGCCATCGTAATGACCTTGGTGATCCCGTCGTTGCGGGTGTTACCCCCCACGAACCACCCTTTCGAGACGTTTTCCCGCACAACATCTTCCAGTCGTCCGGCCTTGATCGAAACGATCTGGGTCTCTCTTGCGGCGGCATCCTGAGGCGTATCCGCAAGCGGCGTCGCTCCGATCAGAGCAATCCGCGTGACCCGCTCGGGGGCACGGCGCAATACTTCCAACGCAACCGCACCGCCGAGACATTGCCCGACAAGCGCGAATTTCATCGGCGCGGCCGATAGGATCTCGGAGGCCATTTCTTCGATCCGCTCGTGTGTGGACGTCGGAGCGATCATCACGGACATATCGCGCCCCAAAGCGGTCATCTGGGTGGCAAAAACCCGCGCGTCACAAAACAATCCTGGAAGGAACAACAATGGCTCAGCCATTGGCGCCCCCTCGCGTCAAATACTGCATCTTAACCCCGTCTTATGTCTTTCTGACATTTTGAGGGGATGATACACGGCTCGATTGCATTGAAAAGCGCAACTCTTCGCAATCACGGGAAAATTCTTCGAGAGTGGCGAATTGGTTGCCCTAGACCCGCGACAGAACCTTGGTCACGCTATAGCTTATGAGCGAGAGGCATTCTGGCGTTGAAAAACGATGATCCGCGCCTTTGACGAGAGTCAGGCGCACATCATCCCCTTGGGCATGATCCAAGAGACGGATGGCGACCGATTGATCGACGTCAGCATCGGCAGTGCCTTGGAGAAAGCGCACTGGAAACGGCAGCGCCAGAGGAGAGCGGAGCACCAGCCGATTGCGCCCCTCTTCGATCAAACGCTTTGTGATGATGTAGGGATCGCCATATTCCGAAGGCAAGGCAACTTTGCCATTGCTTTCCAATTCGGCCTTTTGGGCGGCACTGAAACCGTTCCACATACTGTCTTCGGTGAAATCGGGCGCTGCGGCGATGGTCACAAGACGCGCCACCTTTTCTGGCATCTCGCGCGCGACAAGAAGTGAAATCCAACCGCCCATCGAAGAACCGACGAGCACGGCAGGTCCTTCTAACAATGAGAGGGCCGCGCAGGCATCCTCGAACCAGTCGCCGATCGCGCCGTCTTCGAAATCCCCCTCACTCACGCCATGACCCGAATAGTCGAAGCGCAGGAAAGCACGGCCTTGGGCTTTGGCCCAGTCTTCGAGATGGATCGCCTTGGTGCCTTCCATATCCGACTTGAACCCGCCGAGGAAAACGACTGCAGGCAAAGCCCCGTCGGTATAGTTGTAAGCGATACGGCGGCCCTGCGGGGTGGTCAGAAAGTCAGTCACGGATCAAATACCTTTTGTCTGGTTCTGGGACAGTGACACCATAAACGGCCCCACGGTGACAAGGGTCACAGTCGCAAAAGTCACATTTACAAGGGATAATCTTGGGCGCGGCAACTTCGAGACTTGACGTCGCCGAGTGTCAGCGCCAAGAAACAGCCCGAACATATTACCCGCAACCGGGCGTTCCGTGGGCGCCAAACTGACGAGGAGCTAGGCCGATGAGCCAGATTTCCCTTACATTTCCCGATGGCAATTCGCGTTCCTATGACGCAGGTGTCACCCCTGCCGAAGTCGCGGCATCCATTGCCACCTCTCTGGCCAAGAAAGCCATTTCCGCGCAAGTGAACGGCAAGCACTGGGATCTCCAGTGGCCGATCCACGAGGATGCGCAGATCGCTATTAACACGATGAAGGACCCTGCCCCCGCTCTGGAGCTGGTCCGTCATGACCTCGCGCACATCATGGCGCGCGCCGTGCAAGAGATTTGGCCCGATGTCCAAGTCACGATCGGACCCGTCATCGAAAATGGCTGGTATTACGATTTCGACCGCAAAGAGCCCTTTACGCCCGAAGACCTCGCCGTCATCGAAAAGAAGATGCGCGAGATCATCAACAAGCGGGACGATGTGCGCACCGAGGTCTGGGACCGTGACCGCGCGATCCAGCACTACAAGGACAAAGGCGAGCCCTATAAGGTCGAGCTGATCGACGCGATCCCCGGCAACGAGCCGCTGCGCATGTATTGGCACGGCGAGTGGCAGGATCTTTGCCGTGGTCCGCACCTTCAGAACACGGGCCAAGTGCCTGCGGATGCGTTCAAGCTCATGAGCGTGGCCGGTGCCTATTGGCGCGGCGATTCAAACCGTGCACAGCTCCAGCGGATCTACGGTGCGGCTTTCCTCAACAAAGAAGACCTCAAGGCCTATCTGACCCGCCTTGAAGAAGCCGCGAAGCGCGATCACCGCAAGCTCGGCAAGGAAATGGACCTCTACCACATGCAGGAAGAGGCCCCCGGTCAGGTATTCTGGCACCCGAACGGCTGGACGGTTTATACCACGCTCCAAGACTACATGCGCCGCCAGCAGCGCCGCGATGGTTACGTCGAGGTGAACACGCCCCAAGTGGTGAACCGTAAACTCTGGGAAGCGTCGGGCCATTGGGAGAACTATCAGGAAAACATGTTCATCGTCGAAGTGGACGAGGATCATGCCCGTGAAAAGACCGTGAATGCGCTCAAGCCGATGAACTGCCCTTGCCACGTGCAGGTGTTCAACCACGGCCTCAAATCCTATCGCGATCTTCCATTGCGGATGGCCGAATTCGGCTCGTGCAACCGCTATGAACCCTCGGGCGCATTGCACGGGATCATGCGTGTGCGCGGCTTTACGCAAGACGATGCGCATATCTTCTGCACCGACGACCAGATCGAATCCGAAACGAAAAAGTTCATCGAATTCCTCTCCAAGATTTACGACGACCTCGGCTTCCATAACTGGAAGATCAAACTCTCGACCCGCCCTGAAAAGCGCGTCGGCAGCGATGAAAGCTGGGATCGTGTCGAAGCGGCCTTGGGCGATGCCTGCAAAGCCGCCGGCTATGATTATGAAATCCAGGAAGGTGAAGGCGCGTTTTATGGCCCCAAGCTCGAGTTTGTTCTGACCGACGCCATCGGCCGTGACTGGCAGTGCGGTACGCTTCAGGTGGACCCGAACCTGCCCGAGCGTCTCGATGCGAACTACATCGGGCAGGACGGCGCAAAGCACCGTCCCGTCATGCTCCACCGCGCGGTGCTCGGCTCGTTCGAGCGTTTCATCGGCATTCTGATCGAAGAGCATGCGGGTAAATTCCCGTTCTGGCTCGCGCCGCGTCAGGTCGTCGTTGCTTCTATCGTCTCTGATGCCGACAGCTATGTGCATGAAGTGGTCGAGATGCTCAAAGCCAAGGGCATCCGCGCCGAAGCTGACACACGCAACGAAAAGATCAACTACAAGATCCGCGAGCACTCGCTCGGCAAGGTTCCTGTGATCTTCGCAATCGGTGCGCGCGAAGTCGAAGAGCGCACGGTGTCGGTGCGCCGCCTTGGGGAACAACAGACCTCGGTGCGCTCTGTCGAAGAAATGGTCCAAGAGCTTGCCGCCGAGGCAACGCCGCCCGACCTTCGTTGATCAAAACATCATAAACGACTGAAAAGGCGCACTTAAAAGTGCGCCTTTTCTTCATCGGGCTTACCCGCGGCAATCGCAAGAAGCCCGCCAAGCCCCGCCATCCCGATGGGGAACATCGTTGCAAAGTTGAAGCCGAAGGCGCCATACATCGCCAAGGCCGAGACGAGCATCAGCACTCCGCCCCAAAGGGCCCGCGCCCGCGCCATTCCACCCCCTGCAATTGCCAAGAGCGGAGCAAGGAAACTCGCCGCTTTGATAAACTCGGGGTTGGTCACGAAACCGAAAGCCTCTCCGACCTCCTGATAGCTTTCGGTGAGTGAGACGTAGCCATAGCTCACAAAGCCGACGACCACTCCGATCAATCCGGCAAAAATCCCTAGCATCAGTGCGGCGTTGCGCATCGCGGTCTCCTTCTTGGGGCGTTTAGGTCACATAAGTGCGGCGCATGGATTATCCAAGCAGTGCGTCCTGAACATCTTTCTTCCAGCCGAGATAAAGCCGTCCCTCGTGTTCGATCACGGGACGTTTCATTAGCGTCGGGTGGAGGGCCAACACTTCGGCGGGTGGCATGGCTTTTTCCACATCGGACAACCCCCGCCAAGTGGTCGAAGCCCGATTGATCGCCGCATCGCCAAAGGCCGCGAGAATGGCAGAACGGTCTGCATCGGTCAGCCCATCCGCGCGAACGTCGATCACCTCGGGCGCGTGTCCGTTTTCTGCCAAAGCTTTGAGCGATTTGCGGCAAGTGTCACAGGTTTTCAGTCCAAAAAAGCGCATTTTCTCTCCATTTTCCGCTATTTGAGGGAAAAGTAGTGCCAATGACAAGGTTGTCATTTGCGTTTTGAGAATCCGTGCTAAGCTTTTGGATAGGGCTTTTGGCGAGGAAGGTTCTCGCTCATTTTTTGGCCTCGACCCTTGTTCAGGGTCAAACGACAAAGGAGAGACGGGAATGCCCAGCGGCACCGTAAAATGGTTCAATACAACAAAAGGTTACGGCTTTATTGCACCTGATGGCGGCGGCAAAGACGTATTCGTCCACATTTCTGCCGTCGAGCAATCGGGTCTGACCGGACTTGCCGACAACCAGAAAGTGGAATTCGAGCTTATCGAAGGGCGCGACGGACGCCAAATGGCAGGAAGCATCAAAAAAGCGGACTGATCGTTCCTCCGCACTGCCAGAACTACCACTTGCACAGGGCCCGCTTTCAAAGCGTCGGCCCTGCGCCCTTTTCGGGAGCCTATGTTTCTGGCTTGGACTCGGGCGCGGCTCGGCCTACAAATACCCCGACACTTGGATTGGGGGACCCTCGCGTGCAGCAGTATCACGACGCCTTGCGCACTGTTCTTGAAAAGGGCGACGTTTCAACGGATCGGACTGGAACGGGAACCGTCTCATACTTCGGGCTACAGGCACGTTATCCGCTCTCGGACGGCTTTCCTTTGGTCACGACCAAAAAGCTGCACCTCAAATCCATCATCCATGAGCTGCTCTGGTTCCTCGCAGGGGACACCAACATCAAATATCTCAAGGATAACGGGGTTTCGATCTGGGACGAATGGGCCGATGAAAACGGCGATCTCGGCCCCGTCTATGGCCGCCAGTGGCGCGATTTCCCCCAGCTCATCGAAGCAGGAAAAGACGCAAGCGGTCATCCGATCTTTCATCGTGGCAGCGTGGACCAGATCAAGACCCTCGTCGAGACGATCAAGCAAAGTCCCGACAGCCGCCGTCTTGTGGTTTCGGCGTGGAATCCGGGTGAAGTCAAGGACATGGCACTCCCGCCTTGCCACACGCTCTGGCAGGTCAAGATCAACGGCGGTAAACTCCACCTTCAGCTTTATCAACGCTCGGCTGATATGTTCCTCGGGGTCCCGTTCAACATCGCCTCCTATGCGCTCTTGCTGAAAATGCTCGCCCATGTAACGGGCTATGAAGAGGGTGACTTCGTCCACTCGATCGGCGACGCCCATATCTATTCCAACCATATGGAGCAGGTGAAGTTGCAGCTTTCGCGCACGCCCAAGCCGCTCCCTGAGGTGCGGATCAAACGCAAGGTGACATCGCTCTTCGACTTCACTTTCGATGACTTCGAAGTCATCGGTTATGATCCCGACCCAAGCATCAAAGCACCGGTGGCCGTATGATCTCTCTTGTTGTTGCCCGAGCCCGCAATGGAGCCATCGGACGTGAAAACACGATCCCGTGGCATGCGCCCGAAGATCTCAAGTTTTTTCAACGCGAAACCTCGGGCGGCGTCATCATCATGGGCCGCAACACATGGGACAGCCTCCCCTTCAAGCCGCTCAAGAACCGCGTAAACCTTGTGGTGTCGTCGAAAGGCGTGCCCGAAGCGGAATTCGTCTATCCCTCGCTCGAGGCGGCCATCGCCGCCGCCCACGCAATGGGCCATCGGCGGATTTACGGCATCGGGGGCGCGGGTATCTATCGTGAGCTCTTGCCCAAAGCAGACCGGCTTTTGATTACCGAAGTGGATATGGACGTGCCTGATGCAGACACGTTCTTTCCCGAAATCGAGGTCGCAGACTGGCACGAAGTGGGACGGCACACCCTGCGCGACGAGGGCCCGCGCTGCGAGCTTGTCGAACTCCTCCGTAGGGTCTGACCCCTATATCTAGGCGATTAGTGAGATTTATTTCCACATAGCGTAGTTTTTTGGGGTTGCAGGGGCGATTCTGCTGCCAGCTCTGGTTGACAGACTCTGTCACTCGGGCAAATGTGCCTCAACCCAAACGGATACAGAAACATACCTATGTATAGTCGCATCATTTGCCTTGCCGCAGCGCTTCCTTTATTTGCAGCGGGCTGCACCGCGACCAATCCGCTTGCGGACGATCTTGCCAGCTTGCTCAACACGGGTGGTGAGCCATCTGCAAATGGCGACAGCGATGGGATTACCATATCGGGAACGACGCTCTCACCTGCAACCACAAATGCGAATGGTGTCGAGCAGATCATCCGCTACGAAGCGTCGGACAGCGGCTTTGGCGGCCTGTCTCGCGGGTTTACCTATGTGTCGGTAAACGACACCATCGTGATCGACAACATCGCGTTTGACGGTGGAAACGTCTACACTCGCGGGAACCCTGTAAGTCAGGTGAACAATTACGCCGTCTACGAGGGTGATGCGACTGCACTTGATCCATTGACCGGCAAGACAATCCCCCAGGTCACGAATTACCGCGCCCTCATTGGCTTTAGCACCAACCGAGTAGATGGAGCCCCGCGCTCGGCCTTTGCGATCAACCGCACCGGCGGTTACGTCCAGTATGGCTTTGGCGGGTTTGTGTATCAACGCGTTGGCGGCGTGACCATGCCGACAAGCGGTCAAGCCGTGTTCGAAGGGGATTATGCGGGGATGCGCGTCTTTGACACGCGTGGCGGTCTCGAGTTTACCGAAGGTGATATTCAGCTCGTTGTCGACTTCAATGACTTCAACAGCGGCGCAACCATCAACGGCGAGATCACCAACCGTCGCGCCTTTGATATTGACGGTAACCTCATTACACTCGGCGGGACCGGCAACCTCGTATTGCCGGACTTGCGCATCACAGTTGCAAAAGATGACGTAGGAATTGCAGCAAACGGTGAAGTCTCGGGAACGATCGGTTCGGTGAGTATTTCCACGGGCGGCGCAGCGCAGGCCTATGAAACCGGCAAGTATTATGCGATCCTTTCGGGCGACGCCACAAGCGCGGCGGACGGTGGGGAAATCGTCGGGATTGTGGTTGTTGAATCCACCGACCCGCGCTTTACTGGGGTAAAGGCACAAGAAACGGGCGGCTTTATCGCCTATCGTTAAGATCGGCGGGCTATGGTTTTTCGTTCACTCTTTCTGGCATTTTTATGCGCGGCATCGTCGGGCTTTGCCCAAAGCGTTGAGTTCACGCCCGAAGAAGCAAGAGAAGTCGCCATCGCAGCGGTCAACGCAGGTGATTTTGCAACCGCTCATCAGCTGTCCGACGTCCTGCTACAGCGCAATGCCAAAGACGTTTCCGCTCTGATCGTGCGTGCACGTGTCGCGATTGCCTTGGGGGATTTCGAGGACGCCGAAACCCTTGCGGGCAGCGCGTTTTCCCTCTCGAGCAATGAACATGTCCGCTTTGCGGCGGCGCGTGTCGTCGCCCTCGCTCATGCCAATCAAAACGAATTCACCCGTGCGCAATTCTGGCTCCGTCGCGCAAGGCAGGTCGCGCCCGATGCCGATGCCCGCGCACTTGCCGCGCAGGATTTCAGGATCGTGGCCGCGCGCAATCCGCTCTCTGTCTCGTTCAGTTTCGGGATCAGCCCGAGCAATAACGTGAACAACGGGAGTTCCAATTCTCGGGTGGTTGCGCCCGATTGGGCCAATTTTCTCAAATCGTTTCTGGGGAGCAGTGCGGTCGTCGGGGATGTTGTCGATCTCTCTGCCGGATCGCAGGCCATCAAAGGCTTCAATATCCAAGCGGGGCTCAGCCTTGGCTATACTCTCGGCCAAACGCCGACCTCACGCACGACGCTCACCTTTGGGGCAAGCGCAAATCAGGTGGTCTTTACCGCAGCAGAGAAGGCCGCAAATCCTACCATCGATCCTCGGGCCTATTCGACGCAAAGTCTGAGCTTCGGTCTTGATCGCGTGTGGGCCGCCGATGATGGCGGTTACTATGCCATCTCGCCCGAAGTCTCGCAGGTCTGGTATGGCGGCTCGATCTTGCAACAGAGCCTTGCCCTCGACGCCAAGCGCTTTTGGGCGATTGACGAGCGCAACGGTTTTACCCTCCTGCCGCGGTATGAATTGACGCGATATCCCGCAAGTTCGGACCAAAGCCAGGCATTTGGCGTTTCCGCCCAATGGCAACATGTGCTCGAAACGGGTGGCAGGCTCGGGTTTGATGTCACTACGAGCAAAGTCAGCGCAAAAGATCCTCTCAAAGCGAGCTTTGGCGGTGGTATTTCGGTTTCGTATTCCCACCCCGCTCCGGTCTTTGGCCTCGATATTTCGGGAACGGTGGGGCAAAGCTGGCGTCGGTTCGAAGGCTGGAACGGCGGCGCAGGCACACGTTCGGACGCGACTTTCAACATCGGGCTTGATGTCGCCGCCCCCAAAGCCGAGATTTACGGCTTTGTCCCTGTCATGAGCCTGAGCGGAAGCGCGACGCAAAGCGACCGCGATCTTTACGACAAGACGGTCACGAGCATCGGTCTCAATTTCCGATCCGCTTTCTAAAAGACACTTGAACTCGGGCCACGAAACGCCAAACTCCTGAGCACACACAGGAGTTTGACGATGCCTTTGAAATACCTTCACACCATGGTGCGTGTGCTCGATCTTGAGAAATCCATCGCGTTTTACGAATTGCTCGGCCTGCGCGAAACCCGCCGCTCGGAAAGCGAAGGCGGACGTTTCACGCTCGTTTTCATGGCGCCTCCGGGTCAGGAGGAATGCCCTGTCGAGCTAACCTATAACTGGGATGGGGATGACGGGCTACCTTCTGACAGCCGTCATTTTGGACACCTCGCCTATGCGGTCGACAACATCTATGAGACCTGTCAGCACCTGATGGATAACGGTGTCACGATCAACCGACCGCCGCGTGATGGCCGGATGGCGTTTGTTCGTTCGCCCGATAACGTTTCGATCGAACTCTTGCAGGCTGGCGATGCTCTGGAGCCTGCCGAACCCTGGACCAGCATGCCGAATATCGGTCACTGGTAAGAAGATCGGGCGGATCAGTAGATATAGCGGATCTGGTCCGTCCAATACCGCTCGACGCGGCGCAATGACGATGTGATATGGTCGATCCCGTCAAGATCGAGCACGCCGCGATCAAGCATCCCCTCGGAGTGACGGGAAAACAGTTCGGCAATGATCGAACGGATTTTCCGCCCTTTCTCGGTTAGGCGCACCCGCACAGAGCGGCGATCCACCTCGCAGCGCTGGTGATGCATATATCCAAGTTCAACGAGCTTTTTGAGATTATAGCTCACATTCGACCCTTGGTAATAGCCGCGCGATTTGAGCTCTCCTGCGGTGACCTCATGCTCGCCGACATTGAACAGCAAGAGAGCCTGGACCGGATTAATCTCGATCAATCCAAGACGTTCGGATTCATCCTTGATCACGTCAAGGAGCAGGCGATGAAGACGCTCGACGAGCGTCAGAGTGTCGAGATAACTGGTCATAAAGGCCGCATTCTGCGCGGCCATGGGTGCGTGGAATGACCCCACATTCGGGATCGAACTAAGGTGTGTCATCGGTTTCATCTCCTTCTTGGCAGCTATGCCAAATCTAGAGATCAAACCGAGAACATTTAGTTAAACCACCACACAAAAAATCGCTAAAATTGCGTCAGTTTGGCGGGGTCAGGCTGGGCGCGTCAAACCATGCGCACCTTCGGCGATCCTTGCAATCAAGGCGGCATGTTCGTCGGGTGCCTGAATCTGACCGCTCACCCATTGATAGAGGTCCTGATCGTTTTCCTCGAGCAGGGCCTCATAGGCATCAAGCTCCGCCTCGCTCATCGCGGCAAGATGCGTGTCGGCATAGGCGGACAATATCAGGTCCATCTCCTTGATCCCACGGCGCATAGAGCGCATGGCAAGGCGTTTGATGCGGATCAGGCGGTCTTCGGTCATACGTTGTCCTTTACTGCGGCGCGAAGGCGTTTTTCGAGTTGCCCCAAACGCTCTACCGAACTTGCCATTTGGGCACGAAGCGTGCGCAACTCGGCGAATAGAGCGGAGACATCCGGCGAAAGCTCGGCTTGATCGGGGTGCCCGAGACCGTCGCCCTGCCCCGATAGCATCCACTGAAGTGAAACGCCAAGGATACCTGACATCATTTGCAAGCGGTTTGCTCTCGGCTCCTTGAGGTCTTCTTCCCACGCGCGCAGCGTTTCGAGTTTGACGCCAATTCTGGACGCCAGCTCCTTTTGGGTCAAACCCGCCGCTTCGCGCGCAGCGGTGAGACGATCACCAAAGGTGGCCTGCTCTTCGCTATACCAATTTGTTCCGTTTTCCTCGCCCATATCTCGCTCCTTGTTGGTTGCTGCTTGATCGGTGCAATCGTCCACCATATGACACATTCATCCTTAAAAGACCACCGGAGCCCCCTGATGACTTTCCTCTCAGCGACACTCGACCGCGTAAAACCCTCGCCCACGATTGCGGTGACGACGAAAGCCCAAGAGCTCAAGGCCGCTGGTCGCGACATTATCGCGCTTGGTGCAGGCGAGCCCGATTTCGATACGCCCGCCAATATCCGCGAGGCTGCAAAGCGTGCCATCGATGAAGGCAAAACGCGCTATACTGCGGTCGATGGCATCCCAGAGCTCAAGAAAGCGATCTGCGCCAAGTTCGAGCGTGAGAATGCTCTGAGCTATACCCCAGCCCAAGTGACGGTCGGCACAGGCGGCAAACAGGTGCTTTACAACGCGCTCATGGCGACCCTCAACGCAGGGGACGAGGTGATCATTCCTGCGCCCTATTGGGTGTCTTATCCCGATATGGTGCTTTTGGCAGGCGGCACGCCGGTCGTTGTCGAATGCTCGCTCGAAAACCGTTTCAAAATTACCGCAGAACAGCTCGAGCAAGCGATCACGCCGAAAACCAAATGGTTCCTGTTCAATTCGCCCTCGAACCCGACGGGTGCTGGCTATAATCGCGAAGAGCTCAAGGCTTTGACCGATGTGCTCCTGCGTCACCCCCACGTCTGGGTGCTGACGGATGATATGTATGAACATCTCGTCTTTGACGATTTCAAGTTCTGCACCCCTGCCGAAGTGGAGCCTGCGCTCTACGATCGCACGCTGACCGTCAACGGGGTTTCGAAAGCCTATGCGATGACCGGATGGCGGATCGGCTATGCGGCGGGGCCCGTTCCTCTCATCACCGCCATTCGCAAGATCCAATCACAGTCGACGTCGAACCCCTGTTCGGTAAGCCAATGGGCGGCAGTCGAAGCCCTGAACGGACCGCAGGATTTTCTCGGGACCAATCGGGCCGTTTTCCAGCGTCGCCGCGATCTTGTCGTCTCGATGCTCAATGAGGCCAAAGGGATCAATTGCCCCGTGCCCGAAGGTGCATTCTACGTCTATCCCGACATTTCGGGCTGTATTGGCAAAACCTCTGCCGGCGGCGCGCGTATCGAGAACGATGAAGCCTTCGTTTCGGCACTTTTGGAAGAAACTGGGGTCGCGGTGGTCTTTGGAGCGGCATTCGGGCTTTCCCCGAACTTCCGTGTCAGCTACGCTACATCGGATAAAGAGCTGCAGGACGCTTGTTCGCGGATCCAAGAATTTTGTGAAGGTTTGTATTAAGGGGTTGGGGATGAGCGGAGATCTTCCGGATTATTATTTTCGTGTGCGTGAAAATGGCGCCGTGGTGTTCAAAGTCGACACCGAGAACCGCCAGCGCCGCATTGAAATGAACCAGATCGCAGTGATCAACGTCAAAAACGGCGATATTAAACCCCAAGGGGACCGCATGCTCACCGAAGCCGATCTCAAAGAGATCAAGGCTTGGATGGAAGAGCGAAACCGTATCCTTATGCAGCGGGATATCGACGATATTTTCCGTGCCGTCGACCACATGAACCTGACCACCCAATGGGCGCAGGCGCGTGCGACCGACGAGCAGCTTGAAGAAGTCACGGACACCCTCTTGCTTGCGATGCATGACCTAAGAACCGTTCTGGTGCGCAAGAAAGCAGACCGCATCCTCAAGCCTGCGATGGTCAAAGACGGCGCAAGCTAAGGCGCGAGAGGGCGACTAGGCGCCGATCTTGACCGAGTGGCCCCAGAAGCGGGCCATCATGCTAAAGGCCGCAGCGCCAAGCCCTGCAGATAAGCCAAACCATAGTCCGACCGCTCCGAGCCCGAACACGAAGGCAAGGATATAGGACGATGCCAAGCCGATGATCCAATAGCTTCCGACCGCAAGCCACATCGGCACCGTGGTATCATGAACCCCGCGCAGAAGGGACAGGGCGACGATCTGGCCGCTGTCCATGAATTGGAACATGGTCGAGACAATCACAAGCGTTGTTCCGATCGTCAGCAATTCGACAATTCGCGCTTCGTTCGGATCAAGGAACAGGCTGACCAACTGGCTCGGAAAGACACAGAAGATGCAAATCACAACCACACCAAAGAAGCCCGCAATGATGATCGCTGCTTTTGCGACATCGCGCAGTTCTTCTTCGTTCTTGCTCCCATAGGCGCGCCCCGCAAGCACCGTTGCCGCCTGACTCATCCCCACATGGAACATAAAGGTCAGCGCAGTCAGTTGGAGCGCGATCCCATGCGCGGCAAGCTCGATCTCGCCGATCCAGCCCATCATGATGGCGCTGGCGGAGAACATCCCCCCCTCTGCCAAAGAGGTGAGGCCGATCGGGAACCCCATCCCCGCCACCTTGCGAAACAGTTCCCAGTCGGGACGCCAGATGCGGATAAAAAGCTGAAAACGGCGCTCTTTTATACTCACATAGATGATATTGGCGCTTACCATACCAAGCTGTACAAAGACCGAAGCAATGGCCGCCCCGCGAATACCGAGTTCGGGAAAACCGAATGTCCCGAAAATCAAAAGGTAGTTGATGAGGACGTTGAGAAGAATGCCGCTTGTGGTGACGATGAGCTGAATTTTCGTGTGGCTCAGCGCCGAAAGGAAGGACCGTAGCGACATCAGAACCAACGCGGGCAGCATCCCGAGAACGGCGATCCGAAGGTAATCCTGAGCCAGTTCAGCCACGATCGGGGTCTGGCCCAGCATCTTCATCAGGGCTTCAGACCACCACAAGACCGGAAAAGCGCAGGCATAAAAGATAACGCCGAGCCACATGGACATGCGCGTTGCACGCCGCGCCAGAACCTCGTCACCCGCGGCAACCGCAGATGCGACAATGGGCAAAACCGCAACGCCAAAGCCAGAGCCCAGCATGAACACCACGAAGTAAATCGACGTGGCAACCGTTGCTGCGGCCAGTGCGGTCACGTCGTAACGGCCGAGCATCAAAGTGTCGGTGAGGTGGATGGCAAAGCCCGCGAGATTTGCTCCGACCAGCGGAATACCAAGCCGCAAAAGCGCTTGAACGTGGTCCCAGACCTCTTTTTTTTCGGTCGTCATCAAACTGCCCTGAAGGATCCTCTACGCATAACAAACGAGAGTTTTAAGATGCAACAATCGCAAGAACGAAGCGCATAAGTCAAAATGTCTCGCTCCCTACTCAACGCAACTTATGAGCACAATATCAGAAAACACCTCTCCGAAAGGGGGATAAATGTCTTCTCCAGTCAAATCCCCGACTTGTATTCCGCCTATGAGCGCGCTGACCGCCTCGTGGGCGGCGTCCATATCGGCCTTGATCACACGCGCAGGACAGGCAAGTTCGCCGACAATTTCAAGCTCGGGCAAAACGGTATAAGCCGTAATGTAGTAAGGATCGAAAAGCTTGATGACGATCGGGGACTTTGCATCATCAGGGGGCACGACACCGCGCCGGTAGGTCTCGCGGATGTGGCCGAATTCAAAGGTCATGGCGGCGTCTTCTCGCGGCAGGAGAGCGACCGGCTCACCGTCTGCAAACACCGAAAGGTCACCATTGAATTCAGGTGGCCAGTCGAGCACCAATTGGCTCAGCCGCTCGATCTCGGCAGAGGACAGCCGCATGGTTTCGTCTTCGTCTGCTCCGATTTCATGCGCAAGAAGATGGGTGAATTCCTCATCATAGAGCCAATCCATGCCGATCGCCGAAAGAGCTCCGCTCTCATCGGCGACCAAAGTGACTTTGGCTTGGACAAAGATCAGCGGCAATGCCCCGACCACCGTCGGAGCAAGGCCCAGCGCAAAGGTAATCCACAACCATGCCTTGCGCAAAATCACGAACCTAGATCTCCGAGCGCCAAGTGCCGTGTTTCGGCGAAAACCCGACAAGCCTCTTTGCTTTGTCATTGGCGTAGAAGGTCTCATAGGTCCCAAGGTCGCGTTTTTGCGGAACACCTTGGTAGAAACGCTCGATCACTTCCGCAGAGGTGATCCCGACCGAGGAGTCATTGTTCGAGACGTTGAACACCTGATAGCCAAGCCCGTCCGTATCCAGACAGCACTCCACCATATGCGCCAGATCACGCGCGTCGATATAGGCAAAGATATTGCGCCGACGCAGAGCGGGGTCTTTGACAAACGCAGGGAAATTCTCTGCGTATTCATGCGGCTCGATCACATTATTGATCCGGAAGCCATAGATATCTGCGCCTGTGCGGGCCTGAAAGCTCTTGGCCGTAACCTCGTTGACGACCTTGGACATCGCATAGCTGTCTTGCGGCACGGTTGGATGTTCTTCGTCGACGGGAATATACTCGGGCTTGACCTCGCCGTCGGCGAAACAGACCCCATAGGTCGTTTCGGAACTTGCAAAGATCACTTTGCGGATGCCGAATTTGGCAGCGGCATCAAGGATGTTATAGGTGCTCAGCACGTTGACCCGATAGGTTTCATTATCGGGAACGAGCAAAATACGCGGCACGGCAGCAAAATGCACAATCGCATCATAGCGCGGCACACCTGTCCCCGGTTCAAGCTCGTGAAAATCGGCATAGGCGTGCAGTGCATTGAGAACCTGCCCCGCATCCGTCAGGTCGACCTTGATGTTGTGGACCTTGGGATGATCAAGAGGCACAAGGTCCGCATTCGTGACCTGATGCCCGAGCGAAATGAGATGGTCGACGGTATAGCGCCCTGCTTTGCCGCTTCCGCCTGTCATGAAAATACGCATTTGGGTCCTCCTTCAGCGGGAGGGTAACGTCTCGCTTGGCGTATTCAAGGCGATACTGACACGCGCTAACATAAGAGTGACAATGACCTTATGCGCGATCCCTACGGGGATCATGTAAAGCTTGCCAAAGAGGTTATGCGTCACCACCGAGGATGTGATGGCAAGAAATCCGTCCGTGGTCGTGATGCTGGTCATGACGTCGAGATGGCGGTCCCTCTCGGTGAGAATCAAAGCGTCCTGCGAGACGCCCTCGATCAGAAAAAAGTCGAGCTTTTCACCGACGACAGGTTCTTTGCCACTCGACCTTGCAAAGCCCCCGATTTTCTTGACACCGAAAAGCGAAGAGACCGCATCCCTGATTTTGAAAGCCAGCGCTAATCCGGGAAGCGGGCGAGACATCACGATGTTCCATGCCTGCATGGCGGTAAGATCACGGGAAATGGGGAGCGCGCGCACATCGAAATAGGACAATGTTTCGACAGGACCGAGGATTTGGGCTTTGCGCGGCGGGCGCTGCAGAACCTGAACCTTGGACATAACGCCTCCATCTGTCGCAACCCGATAAGGATTAAGTAGAGAGGAACATCTTTCCCCCGCCCCTCGTATTTGCCATATTGTCGCAAACACAGAGAAAAGAGCAGAGCAATGGCCGACGATCTCCTGTCCGGGGCACAGCCCGACACAACCTATGACGCGTCTTCGATCGAAGTGCTCGAAGGGCTTGAACCTGTTCGCAAGCGTCCGGGCATGTATATCGGCGGCACGGATGAACGCGCGCTGCACCACATGGTGGCCGAAATCCTCGACAACTCGATGGACGAAGCCGTTGCGGGCCACGCCAACCGGATCGAGGTCGAGCTTCACGCCGATTACTCCATTTCGGTGCGTGACAACGGTCGCGGCATGCCCGTCGATCCGCACCCCAAGTTTCCGGGTAAATCCGCTCTCGAAGTCATTCTGACCGTTCTGCACGCGGGCGGTAAATTCTCGAACAAAGCCTATTCGACCTCGGGCGGTTTGAACGGCGTCGGCTCCTCTGTTGTGAACGCTCTCTCCGACCTCATGGTCGTGCAGGTTGCCCGCAACAAAGAGCTTTATGAACAAAGCTTCTCTCGCGGTGTGCCGCAGGGCCCGATCCAGAAGATCGGCGCAGCGCCGAACCGTCGCGGCACCACAGTGACATTCCACCCCGACCCCGATATTTTCGGCTCGCTCAAGCTCAAGCCCGCCCGTCTTTACAAGATGGTGCGCTCCAAGGCCTATCTTTTCTCGGGTGTCGAAATCCGCTGGAAGTCCGACATCGACGACGGCGAAACCCCGCAGGAAGCAACGTTCCACTTCCCCAACGGTCTTGCCGATTTTCTCAATCAATCGCTCGAAGGCGTGATGACCTATTCCGAGCGTCCTTTCGCGGGCAAAGTCTCGTTCGAGGAAAAGTTCGGCGTTCCGGGATCGGTCGAATGGGCCATCAACTGGACCCCATCGCGGGACGGTTTCATCCAGTCCTATTGTAACACCGTTCCCACCCCCGAAGGCGGCACCCACGAAGCAGGATTCTGGGCCGCCATGCTCAAGGGTGTGAAAGCCTACGGTGAACTCGTCGGCAACAAGAAAGCGGGCCAGATCACCCGCGAAGACATGCTCACAGGCGGCTGTGCGCTGATTTCGATCTTTATCCGCGAGCCCTCTTTTGTGGGCCAGACCAAGGACCGCCTCTCGACCGAAGAAGCCTCACGCTGGGTCGAAACGGCCGTGCGCGACCACTTCGACAACTGGCTTGCGGCGGACACCAAATCCGCGGGCGCGATCCTCGATTTCCTCGTGCTGCGGGCCGAAGAGCGTCTTCGCCGCCGTCAGGAAAAGGAAACGGCGCGCAAATCCGCCACCAAGAAACTCCGCCTTCCGGGCAAGCTGACAGACTGCACCGCCAAAAACCGCGAAGGCACCGAGCTTTTCATCGTTGAGGGCGACTCGGCAGGTGGTTCGGCCAAGGGTGCGCGCATCCGCGAAACCCAAGCGCTCCTCCCCCTCAAGGGCAAGATCCTCAACGTGCTCGGCGCCGCATCCAACAAGTTGACGACCAACCAAGAGATCAATGACCTCTGCGAAGCGCTCGGCGTTCGTATGGGCACCAAGTTCAACCTTGACGATCTGCGTTATGACAAGATCATCATCATGACCGATGCTGACGTCGACGGCGCCCACATCGCGTCGCTCTTGATGACCTTCTTCTTTACTCAAATGCGCCCGCTGATCGATCACGGGCATCTATATCTCGCATGTCCGCCGCTTTATCGCCTGACCCAAGGCGCACGCCGCCTCTATGTCGCCGACGATGCGGAAAAAGAAGCGGCGATGGCCAAAGGCCTCGGCGGCAAAGGCAAGATCGACGTCCAGCGTTTCAAGGGTCTTGGCGAAATGGATGCCAAGGACCTCAAAGAAACAACGATGGACCCCAAAACCCGCAAGCTCATCCGCGTCACAATCGACGAAGACGAGCCTGGTGAAACCGGCGACCTTGTCGAACGCCTTATGGGCAAGAAACCTGAGCTGCGTTTCCAATACATCCAGGAAAATGCCAAATTCGTCGAAGAACTCGATGTTTAATTTGTTTGTCGAGATGCGCATAGTCTTTCGCATCCCCATAATATTTCGCATTCGCACCCAAAGTCGTTCGCAACGCGCGCATAGTTTTTCGCGGGGACGGGTTTAGGCGGCTTAGCCAACAGGCTTGTAAGATGGATGGGGTTCCGGTTTCGCGAGTAGCTCCAATTTGCGCGTGATCAAGATTTGCATGAAAGGGTCGAGCTAACTAGCTGCAGACTTAACTCCGCGACAAAAGCCACCTAAGACAGCTACCGATCTAAGCGGCTTACCCATCACTTGTCCAACAATAGGGCGGCAAGCGCACGTTCGCTACGTGATGGACGGGGGTTTGCACTACGCAGGAGCCAGACATTGCTAGATTATCTTCAATTGGCTGCCTGGGGATCGTAGTCGAAGGTATCAAAACCGCATTTGACTGCGCTCAGCAGAAATCGCCGCGCCGAACTCCGTGACAATTAATTTAACTAAACGCAATATTTCATCAGATCGTGAGCGCTATCCGACGAACGAAAAGAAATAAGCTACCAAGCGCCTGGCCCTAGTGAATGTTGCCTGCATGTGCTACTTAAATTGCACACATCGTGACTACCAAAGGTAGAGTTGAATTTTGTCTAAGATTTTTCTGGGTGCTCAGCTAACTTACCAAGTTTGGGAAGAATTGAAGTCAGGTCGCGTTCCCTTACTAAGTGATGAAGATTTAAGCAGTATCCCTCAGTTTGTGGAGGCTTACACGGCAAGATTGCGCAGCCGCAGCTACTTGCCGGATGTGGCACATGGATATCTCGGGGTCGAAAAGGGAGTTGGTGTTACTCGTTTTCTGCCAATACTCTCGAAAGAAGACATGGCTATATATTATCACCTCTGCACCTTAATCGGGGAAAAAGTGATAATAAAAAGAGAGCGGATCTTTGGTGGCTGGCGCGCGATAACAACCTCTGGTATGCCAAATAATTCTGAAGAGGCAGAGCGTGAGGCCAAAGCCTTTCAGCAGGGGTATTTTTCGGGAGCCTTCTCAAATGTCATGTGGTTTGATGCCTTCAGATCGTTCACTCAGCTTGTGAAAAATTTGATTTCCGACTCCACTCTTGGCCCATATGTCGCTACTACAGATATATCAAATTTTTATGACTCAATTGAAATTCCTCGCCTGATCCAGAAACTTCGGCGTGACATGCCAAAGGAACACCATGAGGAGATTAGCTTTTTAGAGATTTTTTTAGGGTTATGGAATAGGCGAATAACTGGCTATACGCAATCATCAACCGGCATCCCGCAAGAGATCATCTCCGACGGCTCTCGTTTCCTCTCACATTATTATCTGCAGGATTTTGACGCAAAATTCTCAGACTACTGTGCATCAAAATCTCTAGTCTATGTCCGGTTCGCTGACGACATGCTGATCTTTGGCCGAAGCAAACAACGCATTGAGGAGGCAGTGCACGAAATATCTCGCCTACTTTTGACAGAAGGATTAAATTTAAATTCTCATAAAACGAAGATCTACACAAAATCTGAACTATCGGATTTACGAGTTATTGAATTACTCGATGCGATAAGCAGGAGAGATAATAAGAAGGTTCGGAAAGAGTTGAGATCAATTAGGGCAAGAATATCAGAAGGTAAACCACTGCGGCTAGATACTGCCTTTCGTGCCGTTCTAGGCTACCTACATAGAATGGGTGGTCGAGCTGGAGTATACGAGCGTAACTTCGCGATTGAAGTCGCGTTTGAGAATCCAAGTATTGTTGGGACACTGAACGATCTTCAATTGTTTAATCTCATAAGTATTTCCAATGACAGGCAAGCCATGTTTCGACAGATAAGAGGTCAATGTCTGTCGCGCCCATACACAGGCCCTGTATCCAACTTCCTTATGCTTATTCGGACTCACGGCCCCAAGCTCGAGGCAATAGGAATTTCGAAACGTTTACAGCGTGCTTCTGTATCAAAAATAGAGCGTGAAGAGCGAAGCGAAGTAATAGGGCGATATTGTTTGCCAGCAACAAAGCGTGCTTTGGAAGGCTGAGCTAGTAGTAAAAAAGCGTAGCTAGAAATCTATTGAGTGTTGACGGAAATAGCTGAGGCCTGATTTAACCATTCATTGACAGAGGTTATACTATAAAAGACCAAGAGCGTAACCATAATACCCGCGCAAGTCAGTAGGAATGGGCTCTTCATTGAAATTAGTGTTTTGAATGTCCCGTTAAATACGTTTGCGCGATGCTCGTCTTTAAGTGCCTTCATCTCATCTTTGTATGTGCAAAGCGTAAGCATAAAGTCGCAGTCATCATGATTGTCAACGTAGGCTGAAACTATTGCTTCATACTTTTCGGAGGCTTCACTTAGACTTACTGTCCCTGTCTCTAGCTGTCGATAAAGTGAGCTAATTTCACGTGCGCACTTGTGCGCGTCATTTGCTTTGCGCGAGTCAATTCCAGCTGGAGTAACCTGCGAAACAATTATGGCAAGAACCGATAATCCGATCGAAAGCGTCCCGATGAACTGAGCTCCTTTCGGTGTCAATTCTCCTGAGAATGCAAGTAAGTAGACCCCAAGCAGAATGGTGAGGAAAGATATAACGTTTAAAGAGAATGTTAGGTTTTCGACTCTACCGTTTAGCCGTCTTGAATAGTTAAACCTGCTGCTCTTTGTTAATTTCATCCTGCGCGACAGCTTATTTTTCAACACATCATTCTGGGAGGGAAATTCAGAGTTTTCTTCGATTACGCTTGTCAAATTACACCTAAAAATAAGCGACATGATTGCTGGGTTGCTGCAAGGACTATACTCTTCTGACTGCGCCAAGAATTCAATTCCTACTTCTTGACACGTCGTTATCGCGAGATTCTCCATAGAGTAACTGTGGAAACTATTCATATCTTTAGTGGCTGCTGTAATAAAATCGTTGGACGAAGTGCTAATAAAGCACGTGATTACTGAGAGCACTCATAAGCACTTCAACCGACGGATCTCGGCCTCCTTCCCATCGTCACTGGATGACGCCTACGCGATCTTCTTCTAGGCGAACACGGAATACGAATTGCTCCCAGACGCTCGCAAACCTGCCTGACCGGGTAGTGTCTCTCCGTGATCTGCGCAACGGCATCTCGCTTGAAATCGTCGCTGAACTTGGCGCCGCTCATAATCGGCTCGTTGCCTCAAAATTAGCGAAGAAGGCGTCCACGATGCACGGGGCTATCAAACATCCAGTTTCAGAACGATCCAGCTTCTCAGTGCAACCATACCTTGTGTCCTAACCTTTTCAATCAAAATCTCGGCAGAATTTTAGATTCTTAGAACAAAGCCCAAACGACTTGAAGCTTCAACGCCAAAGGTTTTTCTCTCACTGTCACTATTTTAAGTTGTGCGTTTCTTTGAAAGAATTAGTGTGAGCCTTATGGACAAGTGGCAACTCTCAGAGAGAGATATCTGTAGTAAGTTTATAACGCCTGCTTTGCAGAAAGCAGGCTGGGATTTACACACTCAAATTATAGAAGAAAAATCGCTGACCGATGGTCGGATTATTGTCCGCGGCAAACTAGTCAGCCGAGGGGTCCGCAAGCGGGCCGACTACGTTCTTTACCTGAAGCCTAACATACCAATCGCAGTCATCGAAGCAAAAGACGCAAAGCACGCAGTCGGCGATGGTATGCAGCAGGCTCTTACATACGCGAAGATGCTGAACGTGCCGTTCGCTTTTTCTTCGAATGGTGATGGCGTGGTATTTCATGATGCTACAGGGCTTTCACCTACCATCGAGACAGAGTTATCATTCGACCAGTTCCCAACGCCGGCAGAGCTCCAGGCAAAGTATGAAGCTTGGAAAGGTTTGACGCCTGCAGCGTCGCAGGTTGTCTTTTTCGACTATCGCGACATGGGGAAAACACCACGATACTACCAGACAAATGCAATCAATTCGGCTGTCGAAGCAATTGCGCAGGGCCAAGACCGAATTCTGTTGGTAATGGCGACTGGAACAGGGAAAACCTTTACTGCGTTTCAGATTATCTGGAGACTATGGAAGTCTGGTGCGAAGAAGAGGATACTGTTCTTAGCAGATCGTAATGTCTTGGTTGACCAGACGATGGTTAACGACTTTCGCCCCTTTGGCGGTGCGATGGCTAAACTTTCGACACACTCTAAGACAATCGAGAAAGCCGATGGGTCGATAGAGGAGCTTGAAATTGCTATCGACAAAAAACGCCGGATTAACACAGCTTACGAAATATACCTTGGTCTCTATCAAGCCCTTACGGGGCCGCTCGAAAGCCAAAAAATATACAAGGAACTGTCCCCTGACTTCTTCGACTTAATTATCGTCGACGAGTGTCATCGTGGAAGTGCGGCTGACGACTCTGCCTGGCGAGAAATCTTAGAACATTTCTCATCAGCAACCCAAATCGGTATGACCGCGACCCCTAGCGAGACCGAATACGCCTCAAACATTGGCTACTTTGGCCAACCTGTTTACAGCTACTCATTGAAGGAAGGCATCCGGGATGGCTTCTTAGCCCCGTATAAGGTTGTTAAGAGCCATATTGATCGGGATATCGAAGGTTATCGACCGACAAAGGGTCAGCTTGATCGTGACGGCAACGAGGTTGAAGACCGAATTTACAATACCAAGGATTTCGATCGCGCTCTCGTCCTCGATGACCGCACAAAGTTAATTGCGAAGCGCATCACGCAGTTCCTCAAAGAAAGCGGCAATCGGATGCAAAAGACGATAGTGTTTTGCGTCGACCAAGAACATGCAGGGCGGATGAGGCAGGCCCTGATCAACGAGAATGACGACCTGATGGCAAAAGATCATCGATATGTCATGCGGATTACTGGAAATGACAAAGATGGAATATCTGAGCTACCTAACTTCATCGATCCGGAAGCGACATATCCGGTCATTGTCACGACTTCACGGCTATTGAGCACTGGCGTCGATGCCCAAACCTGTCGGCTCATCGTTTTGGACCGCGAGATAGGTTCGATGACGGAGTTCAAGCAAATTGTCGGTCGAGGGACTAGGGTCCACGCAGATACAGGTAAGTTCTACTTTACGCTGATTGATTTCAGAGGAGCGACAAACCACTTTGCTGATCCAGATTTTGATGGTGAGCCAGTTCAGATCTATGTGCCGGCTGAAGGCAGCAAAATGGTTCCACCCGAAAATGATACTGAACCAAATGCGACCGAGCACGAACCAACTGCATTCATTGATCCAGTTTCACCTGATCCCACTCACTCTGGCGAATTGGGACAAAACGAGCCCGAACCGTTAAAACCGCGTGATAAGATCTATATCGACGGCATAGCAGTGACCATTGTCACTGAACGGGTTGAATATCTCGACGCCGATGGAAGATTGATCACCGAGAGCCTACAGGACTTTACACGCAAGCACCTAACCCGCCGCTTTGCCTCTTTGAACGACTTCTTAAACCGCTGGAGGTCAGAAGATCGCAAACAAGTCATCATTGAAGAATTGGCAGAAGAAGGTCTCGACCTAGAAGCTATTGGACATGAAATCGACGCTGAACTCGATCCATTCGATCTGGTTTGCCATGTTGCCTTCGGTGCGAAACCACTCACACGCAAAGAACGCGCAGAAAACGTGAAGAAGAAAGATGTATTCAATCGCTATGGTGAGAAAGCTCGAGTAGTCCTCGAAGCGCTTCTCGACAAATATGCTGACGAGGGCTTGCTGAACCTCGACGACTCCAACATCTTGCAGATCAACCCTTTTTCACAATTAGGAACCCCCATGGAACTCATGCGCGCTTTTGGTCAAAAGCCCGATTACCTGCGCGCCGTCCATGATCTGCAGAACGCCCTTTACGAAGAAAGCGCCTAAGAACGATGTCCATGCGAAACCTCGTCAAATCCATACAGGACATCATGCGCAAAGACGTGGGTGTCGACGGTGATGCACAGCGCTTGTCGCAGCTTGTCTGGTTGTTTTTCCTGAAAATAATAGATGATCAGGACAAGTCATTAGAGTTCACACGCGACAACTATACGTCCCCAATTCCGGAAAACCTAAAATGGCGTGCATGGGCAGCGGATCCAGAAGGCATCACAGGGGACAGCCTACTGGAGTTCGTCAATGACGACCTCTTCCCTGCGCTAAAGAACCTTCCCGCGACTACAGCGCGTGGGCGCGTGGTTCGCTCCGTCTTTGAAGACACCTACAACTATATGAAATCTGGTCAGCTGATGCGTCAGGTGATCAACAAAATCTCCGAGGTCGATTTCAACTCTCTCACCGAGCGCCAGCACTTCGGCGACCTCTACGAACAACTGCTGAACGACCTGCAGAATGCCGGCAACGCGGGTGAATACTATACGCCCCGCGCCGTGACCTCCTTCATGGTCCAGCAGCTTGACCCGCGCCCCGGCGAAATCCTCATGGACCCCGCCTGTGGCACCGGCGGCTTCCTCACCTGTGCCATGCGTCATATGCGCGACCGCTACGTCAAACGCCCCGAGGACGAGGCGCTGATGCAGGGCTCCCTCCGTGCTGTGGAAAAGAAACCTTTGCCGCACATGCTATGCACCACCAACATGCTGCTCAACAACATAGAAGAGCCCTCTTGGGTCAAACACGACAATACGCTCGCCCGTCCGCTTATCAGCTGGACCAAGGATGAACGCGTCGACATCGTCCTGTCGAACCCACCTTTCGGGGGTAAGGAGGAAGACGGTATCGAAAACAACTTCCCCCAGTTCAAGACCCGCGAAACCGCCGACCTCTTCCTCGCCCTCATTATCCGCCTACTCAAGAACAATGGCCGTGCCGCCGTGGTCCTGCCCGATGGCTCCCTCTTCGGCGAAGGCATCAAGACCCGGTTGAAAGAACACCTGCTCAAGGAATGCAACCTGCACACCATCGTGCGGCTGCCGAACTCGGTCTTCAAACCCTATGCCTCCATCGGCACCAACCTGCTGTTCTTCGAAAAGGGCACGCCCACGCAGGACATCTGGTATTGGGAACACCGCGTGCCCAAGACGCAAAAGGCCTATTCCATGACCAAGCCGATCCGGCTGGAGCATCTGGACGACTGCGCAGTGTGGTGGGGCGGCGAAAGCCGCGAGGGGCGGCAGGAATGCGACCGCGCCTGGAAGGTCTCGATTGAAGATATCCGTGAGCGCGGCTTTAACCTCGACATCAAGAACCCGCATGTGGTCGAGGTAGACCACGGCGACCCCGAGACCCTGCTGAACGACCTGACCAAGGCCGAAGCCTCGGTCGACAGCCTGCGGGCCGAGCTGAAGGCCATCCTGACCGAGGCGCTGGCGCGATGAACGCGGAACGGTTGCTGGAGGTCTACGAGCAGATCAGCGAAGCGCCGGACGCCATCGCGCGGCTGCGGCGGTTCGTGCTGGATCTGGCGGTGCGTGGGAAACTGGTGGAACAGGACGCGGGGGATGAGCCTGCGTCACAGCTTCTGGAACGGATCGAAGAGGAAAAGGCAAGAATCCTTGCGGAAACCGGCATGCGGAAACCCCGCAAGGTTGCCGACATGGACCCTGCCGAGACATGGGCCAACCTGCCCGCGAATTGGGGTTGGACGCAGATTTCGGACCTTGGCTTCATCTCTCCGCGCAACGAGGCGGATGACGATGTCGAAGCTTCATTCGTGCCGATGCCAATGATCTTCGCCGAGTATGGCGTCTCGAACGCTCATGAGGTCCGCTCATGGGGAGAAATCAAAAAAGGCTACACGCATTTCGCAGAAGGCGATGTTGGCCTTGCGAAGATCACGCCCTGTTTCGAAAACGGAAAATCCACCGTTTTCCGCAACCTGGCCGGGGGCTTCGGAAGTGGCACAACAGAACTTCATATCCTCAGACCAGTCCTCGTTGACCCTGACTATGTGGTTCTGTTTTTGAAGAGCCCGCAGTTCATCGAGACCGGCATCCCCAAGATGACCGGCACTGCTGGGCAAAAGCGCGTCTCCAGTGAATACTTCACAAGTTCGCCGTTCCCGCTCCCCCCTCTCGCTGAACAGCACCGGATCGTCGCCAAGGTCGATGAGCTCATGAAGCTTTGTGATCGGCTGGAGGAAGCCCGCAAGACGCGGGAGGAGGTGCGCGACAAGCTCACCGCCGCCAGCCTCGCCCGCCTGACCGCCCCCGAGACGACTCCAGAGGATTTCCCCACCCACGCCGCCTTCACTCTCGAGGCGCTCCCCGCCCTCACCACGCGCCCTGACCAGATCAAGACCCTCCGCCAAACCATCCTAAACCTCGCCCTCCGCGGCAAACTGGTGGAGCAGGATGAGACGGATGAACCGGTATCGGAGCTGCTGGAGCGGATCGCAGACGAGAAGGCCGAACGTGTCGCTTCTGGCCGGATGCGTACTCAAAAGCCATTGGAGCCAGTGGCACTAAATGAGCGTGAGTTTGCGTTGCCTTACAACTGGGATTGGGTTCGCCTCGGCGACGTCGTAAAGCTCTGGAATGGTTTGGCTTTCAAGAGTTCCGATTTCGGCACGGTTGGCATCCCAGTGATCCGGATTGGAGACCTAAAAGACGGTTTCGTCAACATTACTGGCGCAGCGTGCGTCTCTGAAAAGATTGCTTCACAAGCTCCCGAGGATATCTGGATACCAAATGGTGCTCTTCTGCTGGCAATGTCAGGCGCCACTACGGGGAAGACAGCTTTCAACACAACAGGTCAACCCCTTTTGCTTAATCAGCGCGTAGGTCGAATTGAGCCCTTTCAAATGAACATTTATTTCATAAGGTTGTTCTTTGAAACTGTCATTGCACGCAATCTGAGCATTTCTCTGGGTACTGCGATCCCAAATCTTAGTGCAAAGCAGATCAACGAGACACCGATTCCACTCCCCCCTCTCGCCGAACAACACCGCATCGTGGCCAAGGTCGACGCCCTCATGGCCCTATGCGACCGGCTGGAGGCCGCCATGACCGAGGCCGACACCACCCGCACCCGCCTCCTCGAAGCGCTCCTTCATGAAGCTCTAGAGCCTGGCGAAAGGACATTGGAGGCTGCAGAATGAACAGCGGTCTCCCTGAAGGCAAACGCATCCGCATCCGCTCGCTCTATGGCTTCGGGCCCGAAGATGAAGGCTATGTAGGCTGGACACAAGAAAAGGCTCGCGACACTTACCTGCAAAAGCTGAATACTGGCGACCTCATCATGATCTATGGCGCAAGTTCCGCGGAAACTGAAAAATCGCAGCGATCATACGTTCTCGGCTTCGTTGAGATAGAAGCTCGCCCCGTGCGTGATACCGACAGGTCTTCACCAATGGCCATCGAACGAAAACTGAAACGGGGCAAGTCAGACCGCTGGACCTACGGGATCCTTGTCCGGCGCGCTTGGCGTGCTGAAGAAAAAGTCATGATCTCTCGCATCGCCTTTAACTCGTATCGCTCAGACGCAGGACAGGCTTTAGCTATTCATGGCGCTGAACTGGACGAAGACGAAATCAATGAAGCGTTAAAAATTAAGGTTCGAGAGGTAAATGTGTTCGGTGAGCCGCCTGTCTCCACCGAACAAAGTGAAGCCATGCCTTTCGCTGATGTTTTCCATCCTTCGCGTGCTTTTCCTAATAGCCCAGGCAATAGAACATCCAGTTATTTGGATGGCGAAACCTTTCTATACATTGCAGGATATTCCGGAGACAGCCACTCCTTCCTTGGTAGAAAGAAAAAGCAAGGAGACAAGGGGATTGCAATAAAGATAGGCATCTCTAATGACCCTATTCGGAGGTGCTCCGAGTTGAATCTAGGTATTCCACCAGCCTCGCAGGGAAAGTGGGAGATCAAGTATAGGTCCCAGGCTTTCCCCAATATCGCTGAAGCGGAAGCAGCGGAGCAAGAATTCAAAGACAAGTCCGCTGGCAAGCTCGAAAGTCTTGGCGGGGAATTCTTTTGGGGCACTTTAGGTGATGCGGAAACACTGCTGATTTCACTGCCAGGGATGGCTCGGTTTCGAAGTAAGTGATCTGCTGCCTTTTCTGAGGGACAATTGAAGGCTGGGAGTAGACCTAACCCTCAAGGAACACAGGCGCGTCCAACTCAACTTTACTCGAGCCTAATGGTGAGTGGAGAAGATTGCCTGAATTCGAGCCCCCTCACACGATTCTCTTGATCGGTCGCAAGTAAGCCACTTGGTCCACCCTCAATTGTGGCTTTTTCGTGGCAACTTTCGCAGTCCAGCGCCTGTCGGCTCCGCTTCTCGGGTTCAGAAGCCCGCATCCCCGTCCCCGACTGTCCTATGAAAATCCCCACTTACAACCGCCCCCAGAACCGACCAAAGGCGGCAATTCCAAAAGCAATACCCGACTTATTTAAATTCAGTATTTCCCAAAAATGCATTTATTAAATAAAGCTGATCTACAATAAATAATTTCTATTTCCCTGAACCATCAGGCGGTAAATATAATTTAAATAGATAAAGCCATAAGTGCAAATGGATACAAAAATTCATTAACCGAAAACCTTTCGTTTCGCCTTAATGCAGCCCGATTTGAAAATTTATTATTGGGCATATCCAAATCAATCAAAACCCCGACCGCCCGTAACGTTCACAAAAGAGGATATCAGAAAAAAGTCAGTCGGGTCACCGGACGCAAGTTCAACGGGGCCATCGCATGTGAAAGCATGCTCGAGGCTAGTTTGGTCGCACTCGCTGAGCTTGATCCGCGCATCGTGGGCATCCGCAGCCAACCCTTTACTCTCGGGCCGGTGTCGGGACGGGTTTACCCGAACCGCGAGGCGGCAAACGATGAACCCGCCCAGCCGCGCATCGAAGATGCTCCACGGCAGAGGCGGCTCTACACGCCCGACTTCGAGCTCACCTTGCGAGATCGAAGCAAGGTCATCATCGAGGTCAGGCACAGCGGGCTTCTGTTGCGTTCCGGTGATGCCTCCACCCTCCCCGCCATGCTGAGTGCGCTCGGACATACGATCAGGATCGTGACCGACGAGCTTTTGCACGGTGCAGCCGTCTACAATGCAAAGTTCCTCAAGAGCTATCTTGGGAGCGAGCCTAGCTCCGACCGAGCGGCTATCCTTCACTTTGCACGTGAGCCCATTTCCCTGCGCGACCTTGCTCAGGTTTCACAGGCGGAGGCATCCGCCCTGCTGGCTCTCGTAGCCGCAGGACACCTTCGGTGTGACCTTCGCACTGCACGATTGACCCAAACGAGCACCGTCTGCGCCTCAAACAATCAAAACGACTATTTGGAGCTGATCCCGCTATGAACCCGCAATTTGTCAAATTTTCAGGCGCGACATTTGAACGAAATGGGGCGCATTTCAGAATTACGGGAATGAAGGGCGATGTCCTTTATGCCGAGGGCGATGACGACGCCATTCTCTCTATCAACCCCTCCGAGCTTCGTCTTCTCGAAGCGTGCGGGAAGCTGGCTTGGGCACAAGGTGAGAAACCCCTTATTCACAATTCGACTTCCGAAACGGTTCGGCTGCATCTCAGTGAAACAAAACAACTCGTCCTCGCAACCGTCGCATGCCGCAAGAATTCCCTGAGTTGGAAAGAAACCATCGAGCATTTTGAAACCCACTTCCCGACCTTTCGGCATGTCGGCATTCGACGTCTGCAACAGCTCATCAAGTCCTACGAGGCCGAAGGCATCGGAGTGCCTTTGTTGCAGAAGTCGGCTGATAGACTAGCTTCCCCTTTTCTCCGTTACCTTATGCCACGCGTTCGATCTTGGCTTGGCCGAGCGCATTGAAGCGGTTCATGAGGGCAATATGGATATGGATATCGGCGGACTGGCGGTTGGGGTCTCGTGATGCGATCCTCTCTCCGAAGATTTCGAGGCCGTAAATCTTGGCCTCACAGCGATTTCGGACGTGCTAGCCCGACCAGCACTTCTCGATCGGAAGGATCACGGTGCCGATCTCCGGATCTGGTGGGATCTGGTCTGGGAGGTCCGGCAATACAGGACTGTCGCGCTCTCGGCCTGACGTGAGTTCCACCGCCTAGATGCCGCGGGAGCTTGTGGCCATCGCAAGATGGACCTTGCGGTATTGGCGTCTGCGGTGGGTCACATGCTTGCCGCGAGCCACTCTCCATTCCCAAGGAACTTCATCGCTGTGCGGTCCACCAACAAGTTGAGGGGACCCGCCCCCAAGCGGCTAGAAATCTCGACGGTGATGGTCTTTTGTCTGCGGCTCAGGGTGGAAAAATCTGGAATGGGCCAATCCAGCCCCGCACTACTCAAAATACTGAACACCATTCCTATTGTCTGCGGAAGCGGCAAGCCAAAGAGCACGTTCACAATCAAGCAAAACCAGATCGCCGCATCGCGGTCTTCCATTGTGCCCTGCCTTCGGCGCGGGCTACACCATATCTTTATCTGGGCAGACCAGCAGAGAGCTGCAACGCTTCAGCGCTGTGTCATAGGATTTCAAGTTTGTCGTGCAGTGGCGGGGAGAGGTAGGCTTGCTCACACTGAGCGGCTTAACGCGGCAGAGTCACACTGTGAATCCTCTCAGTGAAGACATCTGCGACAATGCAGATGTCAGCCCCATCAATAATGACATTGCACTTGTCAATTTGACATGTATAGTGTCATTATGAAAGCAGAGCAATTACACCAACTGATTTGGATGTCACGTCCCTTGATGCAGGCTGCAGAAGCCTGTGTCGAAGCGGGGTTGGTCGGAACCAACCTGACTGTCCGCATGCGCGCCGTGCTGGAGATGCTCGAAAAATACGGAGAGCAGACCGTTCCGGAGATTGCGGCGAGGCTCGAAATCCAACGGCAATACGTCCAAATCATGTGCAACGAGACGCTGGCCTCGGGCCTGATCGAGCAACGCCCGAACCCCCGCCACAAACGCTCTCCGACCCTGGCGTTGACCGATCACGGTCGCACCCTGATCAAAGAGATAATTTCGAACGAAATGAAGCTCATGCACAAGATCGGTGCGAATTTGAGCAGCGAAGACATTTCCACCGCGCTTGAGGTCGTGCTCGCGGTGGCGAACCGATTGAAAGCCCAAGCAGGAGAGAATGAATGACATTCGGCATTATTACGGGGGCTGCTGTCTTGCTCCTCATCCTCTGGCTCGGCAACGGCATCAGGCGCATAGGCGCGGTCAGTGTCGGAGAAAAGATACCCGACCGAGCCGGGGCTGCACTTCTGCTGATTGATCTCCAGTCCGTCTTCTGGGATCGCGGCCCCTACCCGAAGTCCGCACGAGACGCCGCCGAAGCCGCCATTCTTGCCGAAGCAGAAGCCGCGCGCGCGCAAGGCGATCCCATCATTGCCGTGCGTCAGGAATGGTCGATCCCGTCGACCAAGGTCGTGGCAAAACTGGCTATGAAAGGGCAAGCGCTCGAGGGTAGCGAAGGCACCGAAATCGCTGAGGCTTTCAGGTCCCTGCCCGACCATGTGCTTGTCAAGCGCGTGCAGGATGCTTTCGAAACGGGCGAACTCGATACACTTTTAAAGCGCCTCGACATCGGCAAGCTTCGTATCGTCGGACTGGACACGAATTACTGTGTATTAAAGACGGCGCTTGCTGCCAGCAACCGAGGCTATGACGTCGCAGTCGTGAAGGCAGGAAGCCTTGCTGCCGCGCCGACAGACATCGCTGAAAAGCAGATGGTGTCGGCAGGCGTGGCCGTCTGCTGATTGAAGGCTCGACTTTGAGCCTAAACAGCGGCTTCCAGCCCTACTACGAGATTGGCATCAAGGCTCCGGAACCGACTGGTGGCTCCGGAACCGTGCCCTTAGGTGGTCAACCCGCAGGCCTGCCGGATGGCGATCTGGACAGGAGAAGGTGCAAGCGTTGGATCAAATTCCATGCTTGGCACCAAGGGCGGCTGCGCCATGAAGCGCGGCGCGGTCCCACGATGCGGTTGCGCTGCATGAACCAGAAAGGGGTGGCACAGGTAAACCGTCCCCGCCGCTCCGGTCGCGAGAGCTATCTCGCATTTTTCTGTGGAAGCAAAGCCATCGGCCGAGAGCTGCCTGAGTGTGGCACCGGCCTTGCCATAGGGTAAAAGTTCACGGGCAATGGTGGCGTGCGACCCCTTGCGTAGCAGCGTTGGGGCATCCTCAGGTCCGACATCCGAGAGCAGGAAAAGCATCAGCAGAGACCTTCCACTGCTTATGACGTTCGCCCGCCATTCCATGAAGTCAGGATTCTCGGTCCCGAAGCTTACGTCTATATGCCAGCCGTCATCTTCCGCGCTCTTGCGCGACGGAAAGCGGATCGGGAAAGTCCCGAGCCCCTGAGGGGCCAGCCATCGGCCGTCACCGACAAGAGCATCATAGGCCGCATGCAAGCGCGGCGTATTCGCTGCAGCCACGAAAGATGGAGTTGACTTCCAACCGACGCGAACGACCGGTTCGGTCCAGGTCTCGGGGCGGTCAGGGGAGAGCCGCATATCGGCCCACAACTCGTTTCTGCAATCTTGAGCAAGGGTGCGGCTGAAGGCATCCTCGACCCTGACAAAGCCGTCATTGATAAAAGTTTCGACCTGATGCGGGGTCAGGCCGATTTCTTGGGAATTGGACATTTCACGTCCTCCTTAGCGGCTGTCGCCCAGCGACGCCGTTACGATTCAAAAGGCGCCTAAGCGCATGCGACGAGGTTCGCTCAGAATCGAGGAAAGAAGACAGACATAAACATCATGTGAACTTCAGTATTTTAGCTAATGGGAAAAATCAACGTCAGCGCCGCGAGCGAGCTCTCGATATCATACAGAGTTACGAAAAGAATGCTCGGTCAAACTCTTCCACGATCGGCATTGCCTTTTCCAAAAGCGTCCGCCCCTTTTCCGTCACCTGCACATGTTTTGCGCGGAGATCCGTTGAAGCCATTCTTCTCTCGATCAATTCGCTCCGTTCAAGCCTGGTCGCTATCTGAGAGATATGCATCCGATCCATCCCGAGAAAATCGACCATCTCTTGTTGGGTCACCTTTTTACCCTCTCGGGAAAGCCATGCGCACACAGCCAGAACAGCGAATTGCGGTTGGGTGAGGTCAAGTGGCCGCAAACGCGCATTCAACTCGCGTTGCCAGCGCATAAAGTCACGCCACAAGGTGAATCCGGGGCTAAGTTTCGGCTCGGAAAACGCGGAAATCCGCTCCCAATCTGGTTTATCATCACTCATGCGACTTGAGCCTTGGCCTCGCAGGCGTGCTTCAGTCCTTCAAGCGTGTCAGGAAGGCCGCGCGCAATGCCCCTTGCGATCAAGCTCCTGAACAGCGGGGCCAGCGCACCGGAAAAGCTCACCCAATGGGTAACGCGGGTTTGGCCATCTTCCTCGGTCAATGCATGCCCGAAGCGCACGCGGCATAGGGGCAACGCGCTTTCGACGATAAATGAAGCATCTTGTTCGATCGCGACCAACTTGATTTTTGCCTTCGGGCCCTGACGCGGCTTCAACCACCCGCTCGCCCCCTGCACGAAGGCGGGTAGGTAGGCATCGACCAATTCGCTATCCCATGTCGGCCAAGAGGCCACGTCGGCGTATAGTGTAAAGACTTGATCTTTCGGAGTAGCGACGCGGATAGAGTGCGAGATGTCCATCAAATATCTTTCTATATTGTAAATACGTTTACAATATACGCAAAGTGTAAGAAAGATGCAAGCCGCGATGGCCTCGGCCCGTGGGATCGGGGCTTCGAGATCAAGGTGCGCTTGGACAAGGGCCTCGTTTGTGGCCTGCCATGTGGTGATGATAGCCGCAGCATTTGGCGCTTTGCTTGCGCTCTCATGAGGCTCTTCGAGGACTTCAAGGACCTCTTCGGGTTCTCTTTCAATCCCCTCGTCCGTTGGCCTGAAATCGCCTTTAACCCGAAGGCGAGCACGATAGGTTTCGCCCGCACTGCTGTATTCACTTATGTTCATCTCTCCTCCCTTTCGATCGAGCACGATCAGGAGGTGGGTCGCAAACTTTGCGAATGTGTGAAGGGTTTCGGGATAGGCTGTTAGTCGGTCGCTACAGGCTCTTTCTTTTGCGGCTTTATCTTCAGAGAGCTGAAAGCATGTGCGCAGGTCCGCTCATGAAGATGCAAAAGCTGACTTGAAATGAGGATTTTGCGGGCGACCTCAACGTTACTTCTACTTTTTAGGGCACTCCCTTCTCGGCAATCCGAATGGGCCGTTGGGGTGGAAATGATAGGGGCAAGCCCCCTTCCCCACTGGCTTTCCTGGGCAGAAAGCCAAACGGATTAGGCGTATCGGGCACGCACACCAAAAGCTCCTGAGAAGAGCCTTCGCAGGAGGGACGCGGATTTGACAGACATGCCGAGAGGCCCCGAGACCTCAGGGCACAAAACAACGCCGGAGTCTTCTCGGGTAACGCGCAAGGGCATGTCACAAAATGGAATGATTTGGACAGGTGGGATTTAGGAACGGAAAGGCGGCCCCCTGCTCGTGACCTCGAAACCGAAGGGCGTTTCCCCTGCCAGACTGGACAAAACGGTGTGCCTCAACTTCGCATATTCTGCTTGTGCCGCCCTTTCGGAAACTAGCTTCAGCGCGGCGTTCCGAGCGCGGCCTGACCAATGCTTTAGGTCCGAGCGATCAGGCTCTACTTCCTCTACCGAAGCGCGCGGCGTCTCTGTCTCCGTCGCAATATCGACCGCCTCTTCCGACTGTGCCCGCCGCTGATACTCGCGCAGGCTCACAAGCTGCATCGCCCTGCGCTTCAGGTCGTTCACAAGGACCGGCCGCACCTTTTCCTGCGCGTGCTGCTTTCGCTGGGCAATGAGCGAGGCGCTCGACTTCACCAGTTTTGCACCTTCGGTCGCCTCGTCGAAATCCGTGATCGCGTCCTTTCTCCAACCGATCAGATGCACCATCTCGTGGGGGACGAAGGCCGCTTCACGAAGCCCGCAGAACCCGTCGACGAGTTGCACCTTGAACCCGAGCGGGGCGAGCGCCTGAGCCACCTCTTCGATCAAAGCCCTCGGATCACAGCCCTCATCGAAACCGACCACAATCCTAAGGTCCTGCGCCACCCGACCTTCCCTCTCCAGCGGCACCTCGGCAATCCTCTGATGCACAAACACGAGGCGCAGATCGAGCACCGCGATGGCCTTCGCCGCTTGCCGACTTAATGCACGTCGGCCCGTATGCAGTGTGCGGCTTTCGAGGATCGACGGGGTCTCGAGCGAGAGAACGAGGGCCTGCAGGTTTGGATTATCAGCCCCCGCGAGCGCAAAGCTCACCCCCTCGAAATTGGTCTGCACATAGGCCCGAAAATCCGAGTAAAGGCAGCGCGAGTGGATCCCCTGCTCCGGCAGTGCGATGCCTCTTGCCCCCCGCGCCTCTTCGATTATCGCGCGGATAAACGGCTCCGCGTGAAGCTGCGTGGCGCTCGCCTCTGACCATTGAACCATCTTGCTCTCCTTCGACATGACCTGCCGAAGAAGATGTGCAAAGGCTTGCAAGATACGGCTCCTGCGCCCAACATGCGGCCTATCGTGTTTTCAGTTCGTATCACGCGCAAATAGCAGCGACGGCGGCTCTAGGATCGACAAGCAATCCGCAAATTGCGCTAAATTGCCAAGCTATGGTCACAACATTCATTGAGAAAGGGCAGGGAGATGAAAATAAGGAAACACTTGCTTCGAGCCGTTCTCGGCTCCGCCCTTGTCGCCAACGGCACGCCTCTTTTAGCTCAAACGGTGACCCTTTCCGAATGTGACTGGCAAAGCAGCGCGCAGAACCTGCCCGAGCCATGGGAGGCGCATACGCGCAGTTTTGCAAACGGGAATGTTCGGCTCGCTTTGCTCGACACGATCGAACCCGCTGTCGGCTGGGCTTGGCTTATGGTGTTGTCTCCACCCGAACAGGACTGGGGCGGACGGCAATGCCGCCTTCTCGGGCTCGAGAGCGCGGGGTTTGCAGGGATGGATTTCTCCAGCCTCACTGCGGAATATGACCCAGCCATAGGTCTAATGTTTTCAGTCAACGTGCAATGGTATGACTTCGCTCTAGGCCAAGCTCGGCCTGCCTCTCTTTGGTTTAGCCTCAACCAGTCCACCGGCGAGATCAACCCCCAGCTCCAAACCGATTGAAGGGGCACCTTTAGACGGCTCGGCCAACATCTGGGCAATTGAATTCGCGAACTGGTTTACAAAAAGCGAACGACATTCCGCGCCAAGTGAAAAGTTTTGAGCCCTATATCTCGCCGGAGCACGGTGCTATCAAAACCGTCCAAGCACACCCATCGCGTTTGTCGCGTAACATTCTACAAAGGCCGCCAAGATGATCACTGCCACCTCTTCTTTCAAAGACAACCTTTCACTTTTGCCGTCGATCGAGGGTGTGGTTCGGCTGGATTTGATCGATGAAAGCGGCGCGGTCGTTGCGAGCATCGACAACCAACCCGGAAAACAAGGCTCGCTTGCAGTCTATCAGTATCTTCTCGCCGAATTCGGCGCGCTCGACGCCAAAGCTGCCATGCACGGGCTAGAGGTTTTCGCCGAGCATACCGAAGACGCAAAGAACCGCCCCGGCGCACATCCCAATATCGACCGACTGCTCGAGATTGCAGGCGGAGCGCCCGCGTTGCGCATCGAGGTCATCAAAGTCTAGGACCCAAGGTCTTGATATCCTGCGCAGCAAAGTCGATCAGCGCCCTGATCTTTCGTGGAAGCGTTCGCCCTTCGAGGTAGACCGCGCTCACTTGAACGGCTTCGCTGACATAGTCTTGCAGCAAAGGCACCACCGCGCCTTTGCTCACCCTATCCTCGATTGCAAAGCTCGGCACATATGCAATGCCGAAACCGTTGGCAGCAAGCTCGACTGCTGCGCGCGCGGAGTTTACCTGAAACCTACCCTGCACTTCGACGATGAAGTCCCGCTCGTCGCGCCTGAACCCCCACCGCCGTGGCGCTCTGCGGTTGGTGTCGAGGATACAGGCGTGCTGCGCCAGATCTTCGGGCGAACAAGGGACGCCGTGCCGTTCAAGATATTTCGGACCAGCGACAAGCACCGAGAGCATTTCGCTCAGCTTGCGAGACTTGATCGAGAGCATATCCGTCCGTCCGATCCGAAAGGCAACGTCGATGCCGTCACTTGCCAGATCAACGAATTCGTCCTGCAACCTGAGGTCAAAGGTCAAAGCGGGATTGGCTTCGGCAAAGCGCGCAAGCATCCCGCTGACATAGGTTTCGCCGAAAGTGACGGGCGCGGAAATACGGATGCCGCCCGTAAATCCGCGCGACCGCTCGGAGACTTGCGCCAAAAGCTCGTCCAAATCCTCGAGCAAGGCTGGTGCGCGGGCCAGCAGATCCTCTCCCGAAGGAGTGAGGCCCACCTTGCGCGTTGTCCGTTGAAACAGACGCACCCCCAACCGCGCTTCAAGCTCGGCCACATATTTGGATGTCAGTCTATTCGAGACCCCGAGTTGATCCGCCGCAGCCGTAAAGGACCCCGTTTTGGCGGTGGCCACAAATGCCTTGAGCTCGTCGACGATGTCCATTTGGCCCCATTAGGAATGATTTGAGGAAAGTCATTCAACGATAACACCATTTCACGTGGTAATCATAGTCCCTAGGTTCAGGTCACAGCAAACAGGCGCAGGCCCGATGGGCGGCGCAATTCCTTTTGGAGACAGTAAATGACCACCAACGATACCACCGCCTATGGTGCAACCCTGCTTCGTGTGACCAGCGGCGCGCTTTTCCTTGCGCATGGCCTTCTTAAAGTGAACGTTTTCACGATTGCGGGCACCGTCGGCTTTTTCGAAAGTCTCGGCCTTCCTGGCTTTCTCGCCTATTTGACCATCGCCGCTGAACTGATCGGTGGTCTTGCCCTGATCGCGGGCGTTGCCGTCCGCCTCGTCTCGCTTGCCTTGATCCCAGTGCTGTTTGGCGCGACTTGGGTTCATGCGGGCAATGGCTGGCTCTTCTCGGGTGAAGGCGGCGGTTGGGAATTCCCGCTGTTCTGGGCCGTCGCCCAGATCGCTATCGCGCTCTTCGGTGCGGGCGCCTTTGCGCTTCGCATTCCCGCAATCGAGCGCCGTTTGGGCCAGTTCGCCTAAACCACCTTCGACTTTGAATCGCGGGCGCATCATGCATAGTCCAAGTGATGCGCCCCTCCGAGATTTGCCATGAAAGGCCGCCGACATGCTCAAGACACGCACCCTTGATGACCTGAAGTCCCTTCTTGCGCCTTCTGACCGCATGCCGATTGTCTTTCTCGGACATGGCAGCCCGATGAACGCCATCGAGGACACCGCCTATAGCCGCGCTTGGAGCAAGCTCGGTCAAAGCCTTCCCCGTCCAAAGGCGATCCTTGTCGTTTCGGCACATTGGATGACGCGCGGCACGACCTTGGTCGACGTCTCTGCAATGCCCAAGACGATCCACGACTTTTACGGCTTTCCCGATGCGCTCTTCGCGCAGCAATATCCCGCGTCAGGCGACCCCGCTCTCGCACGAGAGGTCGTAACCCTTTTGGCCAGCCATCACTCGGCTGAAGACGACACTTGGGGGCTTGATCACGGGGCTTGGACGATCCTCAAGTTTCTCTATCCCGATGCCGACGTGCCTGTGTTTCAGGTCTCTATCGATATGGGCCGAGGCCTTGAGCACCAGATCGAAATTGGACGCACCCTGTCCGAACTTCGAGACCGCGGCGTCCTGATCCTTGGGTCGGGCAATGTGGTGCACAACCTTCGCGCTTTGCAATGGAGCCCAAAGGCCAAGCCTCATGACTGGGCGCTTGAGTTTGATGCGATCTTTGAAAATCGGCTTACCGACCGCGACTTCGGCGCGCTCGCCGACCGCAAGGGACTCGGCTCTCTTCTTCAAATGGCGCACCCTTCGCTGGATCACTATATGCCCACCCTCACAATCGCAGGGGCGTCGGACGACCGAGACGATCTCACCTTTATGACCGACACAATCGATATGGGCTCCATCTCGATGCGGTCTTTCGTATTTCACGCCCGATAGGAGACGGCGATGCTCGTAGACGGCAAATGGACCGAGGACTGGCAGCCCGTCCAGAAGGCGGATGAAAAAGGACGCTTTGTGCGTCAGGTTTCAAGCTTTCGCAATTGGATCACCCCTGACGGAAGCGCAGGACCGACAGGGCGCGACGGCTTCAAAGCCGAAGCGGGACGCTACCACCTTTATGTCGCTTACATCTGCCCTTGGGCCTCGCGCACTCTGATGGCGCTCAAGCTCAAGGGGCTTGAGGAAATCATCTCGGTCACTGTTGTAAACCCCGCTTTGGGCCCGCAAGGCTGGGAATTCGGCGGCTACGAGGGGGCCGGCCAAGACGCGCTCTTCGGCGCGAAGTATCTGCACGAAATCTACACCCGAGCAGATGCGACATTCACGGGCCGCGCGACGGTTCCCGTTCTATGGGACAAGACGCAGAACGTTCTGGTGAACAACGAGAGCGCAGATATTCTGCGCATGCTCGACACAGCCTTCGAGCATCTCGCCCCCTCGACGTTCCGTCTCTATCCCCAAGCGCTCGCAGAGCAGATCGACGCCTTGAATGCCGAGATTTACGACAGCTTCAACAACGGGGTCTATAAAGCGGGTTTCGCCACCTCGCAGGAGGCCTATAACGAGGCGGTGGACGGCGTGTTCAAGATGCTGGACAGGCTCGAAGAACGTTTGACGGGGGATTACCTCTTTGGGGACAGCCTCACCGAAACGGATATTCGCACCTTTGTGACCCTGATCCGCTTTGATGCGGCCTATCACGGTCTCTTCAAATGCAATCGCCACCAGATTGCCGATTACCCTCGGCTTAGCGTCTATATGGAACGCATCTTGGGTCTCGAGGGCATCTCTGCCACCGTCAATATGGACCACATCACCCGAGGCTATTACGGGATAAAAGCATTAAACCCGACAGGCATAAGACCGGTCGGGCCAAAGCACATCGACGAGATGCTCGGACGGGTCGGTCAATAACCGACAACGCCCTTGCGCAGGATCACATTGGCATAAAAACGAGGCTCGCTCGTCGCGATGATGGCATGGGCCGCCTTGACGCGGGCATAAAACTCGGCGGGCGCCACGGGCACGACAGAGTGGGCAGGCTCCAGCTCGGCAACCACAGCCTCGATCTCGGAGTGAACCGCGTCGGGCTTGTCCGGTGTCTTTGCGTTCACAGCGCGAAAGATCGCTTCCGGCACGGCTTCATCAATCGGAAGAACGGACAATACCGCGCGAAGGACGGGCACAACCCCGTGACCATCTGCTCTCACAAGACGTTTTGCGTCGGTCAAAGCAGGATAGTTGCCATCCACTATGGCGATTTCGTCGCCATGACCCATCGCACGTAAAACAGCAAGTAACTCCGGCCCAAGCAATGGGTCGATCCCTTTAAGCATCGGTAATGTCCTGAATTCTAAAGCTCTGGCGGTATTGCCAAAGAGGGTCCTCCCCCGCCACAAGGGCGGAGGAGGAAAGGCCAAGATTAGTCGTAAAGAACCGCTGCGATGTTCGCATCGTTCATGTTCGACGCATCATACCAGTAGAAACCGGTGTCGATCACGGTCGGAAGGGTTTCGCCCTTGATCGCCTTGGCAAGCGAGTCAACCACGCACTCGCCGATGCCGACGGGGTTCTGGGTGATCGAACCGATGAGCGAGCCGTCAAGGATTGCGTCCTTCTGGGTCTTGCCCGAGTCAAAGCCTACGCCAGCGATCTGGGCGCCGGTTTCCTTGATCGCAACAGCAAGACCGATGGCTGCGCCTTCGTTCGAAGCAAAGATACCCTTGAGGTTCGGGTGTGCCTGCATAATCGTCTTGATGGTGTCGGCAGCCTTCAGAGCGTCGTTTGCATACTGAACGTCAACGATGGTGATGTTGGGATAGTTTGCAGCGATCTCGTTGAGGAAGCCGTCACGACGACCGATACCCGTTGCCGAGGTCTGGTCGTGGATCACGGCAGCCACTTCGCCTTCACCGCCGATGGCTTCGGCAAGGCCCTTGGCAGCGCCGGCAGCAGCAGCAAGGTTATCGGTGGTGCAGGTGGTGAGCGGAAGATCCGAGTCAACGCCCGAGTCGAATGCAACGATCGGGATGCCTGCGTCAGCAGCTTTCTTCAGCGCGGGAACCTGTGCCTGGCTGTCGAGAGCAGCAAAGCCGAGGCCCTGGGGCTTCTTGGCGATGGCCGCGTTGAGAATGTCGGTCTGCTTGTCGATTTCTGCTTCGGTGTTCGGACCTTCGAAGGTGATGGTCACGCCGTTGGCAGCAGCAGCGTTCTCAGCGCCGAGCTTCACAGCCTGCCAGAACTGGTGGCTGAAGCCCTTTGCAATGATCGGGAAATACACGTCTTCTGCGAAAGCAGGTGCAGAGAACGCGGTGGTCGCGCCGAGTGCGGCAACGAGAAGGGTCTTTTTCATCTGGATACTCCCTGATTTAGATGAAACTCATACTCAATAAGGCTCTTGTTAGGGTGTTGGTTTTGCCTAGCTTTTGCCTCTCATACTCCTCCCAGAGTAATTCTTACGACTGCTTGCGCAGCACGATGTCGATGTAGACGGCCACGATGATGATCAGGCCCGTTACAACGATCTTCCATTCTTCCTGAACGCCCATCACCCGCAGACCGTTGGTCAGAACGCTCATGATGAATGCGCCGATGATGGTGCCCATGACCGTGCCGCGACCACCCGCAAGCGAGGTGCCGCCGATCACAACGGCTGCGATAGCGTCAAGCTCGTAGCCAAGGCCAAGCGCGGGCTGCGCCGAGTTGAGGCGGGACGACACGAGAAGACCCGCAACACCGCAGATCATACCGCTGATCCCGTAGGTGATGATCTTCCACTTATCGACGACAACACCCGAAAGACGCGCGGCTTCTTCGTTGCTCCCCAGAGCAAAGATATAGCGGCCAAGGATCGAGCGGTTCAGCACGATAGAGGCGATGATCGCAACTCCAAACATGATGAATACCGAGTTCGGCATCTCGAGACCCGGGATCAACAAAGAGATCGAGCTCTCGGGGGACAACAGCCCATAGTTCGGCGTGCTGTTGAAGTAGATCGGCTTTGCACCCGAAAACACCAGAGCAAGACCGCGCGCGATCTGCATCATACCAAGGGTCGCGATAAAGGGCGGGATCTTGAGCTTGGCAACGGCCACGCCCGACAGAGATCCCATGAACCCGCCGAAGGCAATCGCGCCCGCGATCCCGACAGGAAGCGGCATCCCCAGATTGGTCAGGATCAGCCCCGAAATCACCGCTGTCAGCGTCATCATGGTGCCGACCGAAAGGTCGATGCCGCCCGAAATGATCACAAAAGTCACGGCCACACCAAGCACACCGTTCACAGCGGTGGCCTGCATGATGTTCACCATATTGCTCCAAGCCGCAAAGTTCGGTGCAAAGATGCTAAAGAACCCAAGCAGAATGATGAGCACAACAAAGGCCACCGCCTTTTGGAGGAAGGAGCTCGTGATGACTTTGTTGGTCGGAGCTTCTTGTGTGGTATCGGTCATTGGATGTGTCCTGTTTACTCTGCTGCTTCTACGCGCTGCGTTGCGAGGGTCATGATCGCTTCTTGCGTCGCGGTCTTGCCCTCAAGCTCGCCCGTGATCCGGCCTTCGCACATCACAATGATGCGATGCGAAAGCTTGAGCACCTCGGGAAGCTCGGATGAGATGACGATGATGGCCTTACCTTCGTCTGCAAGCCCTTGAAGCAGCTTGTAGATCTCGGCCTTGGCACCGATGTCGATACCGCGGGTCGGCTCATCGAAAATGAGGATGTCGCAATCCCGCAGGAGCCACTTTGCAATAACGACCTTTTGCTGGTTGCCGCCCGATAGAAGTCGCGTTTCCTGTTCGACGGTCGGCGTTTTGACCTTGAGCTTTTGGACATATTCCTTGGCGATACTGCCGAGATCGGCATCGCGCATGAAGACACCATTGGAGGTAAACCGCTCCCAGCTTGGCATGGTGATGTTGTCACGCACCGACATGCCGGTCACAAGGCCGAAGTGTTTGCGGTCTTCACTCAGGTAAGCGATGCCGAGCTGCACTGCATCACGCGGGCTCTTGATATTGACGGCTTTGCCATGGACCTCGATCCGACCGCTGTCGACAGGATCTGCGCCAAAGATCGCGCGCGCAACCTCGGTCCGCCCTGCCCCCATCAACCCCGCAAACCCAAGGATTTCGCCCTTGTTCAGGGTAAAGTTCACATTCTGAACAGCGCGCCCTGCGTTGAGGTTCGTTACCTTGAGAGCGACCTCGTCCGACCCTTGACCATGGGCACGGCTGGTGTCGATCAGGTCGCGTCCGACCATCGCTGAAATGACTTCGCCGATGGTGGTCGTAGCGGCAGGAAGCGTGTCGATATACTGCCCGTCACGCATGATGACGATGTGATCGGCAATGCGCTTCACCTCGTCCATCTTGTGCGTGATGTAGACGATCCCGACCCCTTGGGCCTTGAGATCGTCGATGATCGCGAAAAGATGGGCAACTTCTGCCTCGTTCAAAGCAGACGTCGGCTCGTCCATGATCAGGATTTTGGAATTGTAGGACAGCGCCTTTGCAATTTCGACCAACTGCTGTCGTGCAACAGTGAGTTTACCGACTTCGACTTTGGGGTCGATGTCGACCTTCATCCGCGCGAAAATCTTGGCGGCATCGGCATTCATCCGGTCTTCGTCGACAAACATCCCAAAGGCCTTGCGAGGTTCGCGGCCGATATAGATATTTTGCGCAGCGGTCAGATCGTTCATCAAGAACAGCTCTTGGTGAATGATCCCGATCCCAAGAGCTTGGGCCGTGCGCGGGTCCGGAAGTGTCACAGGCTTTCCGCCCACACTGACGGTGCCGGCATCGGGTTGATAAACGCCCGTCAAAATTTTCATCAGGGTCGATTTACCTGCGCCGTTCTCGCCCATCAGAGCGACAACTTCTCCGGCATGCACTTTGATCTGGGCTTGGCTCAGAGCCTTGACGCCCGGAAAAGCTTTGTCGATCCCCTGTGCTTCGATCAGCACGGAACCCTTGTTGCTCTCCGCAGCAATGCTCATGAAATCCTCCCCGCAGCACTCCTCGATAGCGCCGCATCTCCTCTTCCTTGTGAAATGGTATACCTTTATCGAAAGCCTTCAATCGAAAACTTTAGATGCAGGATTTCGCATAACATCACCGGAAACAGCCTGACGGACTTCTATCAAGATACTGATTTTAAATAACAAAAATAGAGGTCAGGAGCGCAAGGTGGAGGCCGACCAAAAAACAGCCTCGGCTAAAAGTTTTGATCAAATCACATCAAACCCCTCGGGTCGATGGAATTTATCAGAGAATCAGGGAAATGGGTGCGCCCTCGAATTCCGAAGGCGCAGGAGGCTTGGATCACCCTTGGATGCTCTCCAGATAATTGGCCAAAGCATAGAGTTCGGCGGGAACAGGCGTGCGGCCAACCATAATGATATCTCCAAGGTCGGTGGCTCCGAATTCAGGCATCGCGCTGTCGCTGGAACGGTGCATGCCGTCGATCTGGCTCATGACGGCATCACGGTCGAAGACCCCGCCGTTGCGGGCTGCAATCGTGGTGAGATCGGACGGCTTGCGATCAAGCCCGTCGGCCATCGGCCCGTCTCCAAGCCCTGTCGCACCGTGGCAAGCTGCGCATTGATCGGCATAGATTTTGGCACCATCCGCGACTCTCTCTTCGGTGCAGGCCGCGAGGGCGAGAACGCCCAATACTACAAGACGCTTCATTTCTGCTCTCCTAGAAGCTGTTTTCCCCATAATCCCGCTTTGGAGCGCCGTTGTCACGGGGAAGTTTGCGCCATTGCAATGCTTTGCCTAGAGCGGCGTCAATCGCCCTGCGTCAAGCCGGAGCTGACGATCCATACGCGCAGCAAGGTCAAGGTTATGCGTCGCGATAAGCGCAGAAAGCCCCGTTTCGCGCACCAGCTCCATCAAGGCGGCAAAGACGCGGTCCGAGGTCGCAGGATCGAGGTTTCCAGTGGGTTCATCGGCCAAAAGAAGGCGCGGCTTGTTCGCAAGAGCACGGCAGAAAGCCACGCGCTGCTGCTCGCCGCCCGATAAGGCCGCGGGCCTGTGGGACGCCCGTTCCTTGATGCCGACCCGATCGAGCAGAGCAAGCGCATGCGCTTGTGCATCGGATCGGGATACACCGTTCGCCAACTGGGGCAGCACGATATTTTCAAGCGCCGAGAACTCGGGCAGCAAATGGTGGAACTGATAGACGAAACCGATATCGGTCCGACGCAGCGCGGTGCGCTGGCGGTCCCCTGCACCGCTCAAGTCCTGCCCAGCCATTTCGACGGTGCCCTGATCAGGTGTATCGAGGAGCCCCGCAATGTGAAGAAGGGTCGACTTGCCCGCACCAGAAGGCGCGACAAGGGCGACCACTTCGCCGCGCTTGACCGAAAGATCAACGCCGCGAAGGACGTTCACTTCATTGGGTTTCCCGCGATTGTAGGACTTGCAGACCCCTTGGAGCGTCAGAACGGCATCATTCATAGCGCAGTGCCTCCACAGGGTTCATGCGGGCGGCGCGGCGCGCTGGAAAATAGGTCACAACCCACGAAAGCGAGAGCGACAACGCCGTCGCCTTGAAGATATCGACAAGGTGAAGTTCAGCGGGAAGGTGATAGATATTCCGGATCGAAGGATCCCAGACCCCTCCCCCCGAGAGATAATTCACAAAGCTGAAAATGGGATCGATGTAGATAGCGAACAGACAGCCCAGCAGAACGCCCATAAGCGTGCCGACCGTGCCGATCCCCGCGCCACAGATAAAGAAGACCCGAAGGATCGACCCTTCGGTAAGGCCCATGGTGCGCAAGATCCCCACGTCGCGCCCTTTGTTCTTCACGAGCATGATCAACCCCGAAATAATATTCATCGAAGCGATCAGAACGAGGATCGAGAGGAGGATGAACATCACATTGTCCTCGACCGTCAAAGCCCGCAGGAACGCGCCCGAGCTGTCACGCCATGTCCAGCCAAGCGCACGCTCGCCTGCAACATCGAGAATAGGAGCGACATAGCGCTCGACCTCGTCGGGATCGTCGACCATGACTTCGATCTCGTCTGCGACACCGTCTTTGTCGAAGAATATCTGCGCTTCATTGATGGGGATATAGACGCGCGTGCGGTCCACGTCCCAGCGTCCCGCCGTAAAGATATAGGTCACGTCATAAGCGCTCACCCGCGGTGACGTGCCAAAGGCGGTGCGGGTGCCGTTCGGCGAAATGATCTTGATCTTATCGCCAACGGTAATTCCAAGCTCGCGCGCGACACCCGACCCGATGGCAGCACCTGCGGCAAAATCATCGATCGAGCCCCAGGACTGTTCGGGCTGGGCGACGCCGGGGATCGTCAACAAATCGGCAGGCGCAATGCCATAGACTTCGACCCCTGCATTGGCGTTGGCAAAGTTGGCCATGACTTGACCGCGGACCAAAGGCGCGGCGCGTGTGACGCCTTGGACGCCGCGAATGGCCTCGGCCATCGCTTCGTAATCGGCAATCACACGAGAGGTCTGACCTGTCTCATTGATCTCGAGCGATTGGTAAACGGTGATATGCGCATTGGAGCCAAGGATCGTGCCCACGAATTCAGAGCGGAATCCGGATCGGATCGCAAGAGTGGCAACAAGCGCAAAGACCGCAAGCGTGACCCCGATCAGGCTGATCCAGGTCATCACGCTCACACCGCCCTCGGCGCGCTTGGCCTTGATGTAGCGCCAAGCGATCATCCATTCGAAAGCAGCAAAAGGCGGCGTGGATTTTATCCGGTTCTCAAATGACATTCCCAGCCCTCAAACTATCGCCTGCCTTTGCCATATCCCGCCCCTCTCCGAAATAGAGCGGGCGGTCAAAAAAGCGGGAGCACTGCCCCCGCTTCTTCGATCATGCACCTTTGGGGTGCGGATGTTTGGCGTAGATCTCTTTGATCTTTGCAACGGCTGCCGCCGGCGAAAGTTCCTCGCTCTCGCCCGTGCGGCGCGAGGTGAGTTCGACAACACCGTTGGCAAGACCGCGCGGCCCCACCGTGATCCGCCAAGGCAGACCAATGAGATCCATGGTCGCGAATTTGCCGCCTGCCCGCTCGTTACGATCGTCATAAAGCGGTTCGAACCCGAGAGCGGTCAGCTCGTTGTAGAGGCTTTCACAAGCACCATCGGCCGCTTCGTCACCCTGCTTGAGGTTGACGATACCGACGTGGAACGGCGTGACGCCTTCGGGCCAGATGATGCCCTTTTCGTCGTGGCTGGCTTCGATGATCGCGCCAAGCAGACGCGAAACACCGATCCCGTGCGAGCCCATGTGGACGGGAACGCGGTTGCCTTCGTTGTCGACGACGGTTGCGCCCATCGGCTCGGAATATTTGGTCCCGAAATAGAAGATCTGGCCCACTTCGATCCCACGCGCCACGCGGCGACGCTCTTCGGGGATCTGGTTGAAGATCGCCTCGTCGTGGGTTTCATCGGTGCGGGCATAGCGCGAGGTGAATTCCTCAAGAACCGCCTGACATTGCTCGCGGTTGTCATAGTCGATCTCGCGATCGCCGAAGGTCAGATCGGTGATCTGGCTGTCGTAGAAGACCTCGGATTCACCTGTTTCCGCGAGAACGAGGAATTCATGCGTATCGTCGCCGCCGATGGGGCCGGAATCCGCACGCATCGGGATCGCCTGAAGGCCCATGCGCTCATAGGTGCGCAGGTAGCTCACAAGGTGACGGTTATAGGCGTGGAGCGCATCTTCTTTCGTAAGATCGAAATTATAGCCGTCCTTCATGTAGAATTCGCGGCCGCGCATCACGCCGAAACGCGGACGCACTTCATCGCGGAACTTCCACTGGATCTGATAGATTGTGAGCGGCAGGTCCTTGTAGCTGTTCACATGGGCACGGAACACATCAGTGAACATTTCCTCGGCGGTCGGGGAAAACAGCATATCGCGCTCGTGCCGGTCCTGCATCCGGAGCATTTCGGGACCGTAGGCGTCATAGCGCCCCGACTCGCGCCACAGATCGGCAGGCTGGAGCGTCGGCATCTGCATCGGGATGTGCCCCGCGCGGATTTGCTCGTCATGCACGATATTCTCGATCTTGCGCAGGACTTTGAAACCAAGCGGCAACCATGAATAAATGCCTGCGGCTTGCTGTTTGATCATACCGGCCCGCAGCATCAAGCGGTGTGAAACGATCTGCGCCTCGGCAGGGTTTTCTTTCAGAACGGGCAGGAAGTAGCGGCTCAGGCGCATGGAAACGGTCCCCGAAGGTTAGGAGTTAATCGCAAGGGGTTTACGAAAGCCCGAGCGCGCAAGCAAGCCAAGTCGAACAGTTCTGCCCAATTAGACTTGAACTCTGGCGGGCTTGCGCCGAAATATGCACCAAGATTTGAGGAATTCATTCATGGCTCTGCCGATCAAAGACCAAGTCCGCTATTGGGTTGTTGCCGCTGCCGCGCTTTCGGTCAGCCTCTGGTTTCTGGGCGATGTGATCCTGCCCTTTGTCCTCGGTGGAGCGATTGCCTATCTTCTCGACCCTATCGCCGACCGACTGGAGGCCTTGGGCCTGACCCGTGCGATGTCCGTTGCGACGATAACCATCGTGGCGATTTTGCTCTTTGTGATCCTCGCGCTTTTGGTCATTCCGACTCTCGTCCAGCAAACGGGGCAGCTTATCAACACCGCGCCCGCGCTCTTCGAAAACCTGCAACAGTGGCTCACAGAGCGCTTTCCCTCGCTGATCGATCAGGAAAGCATGATCCGCCAGCAGCTTGCCGCAACGGGCGAAACGATCAAGTCCAAGGGCGGCGAGCTTCTTAATAGCGTGCTGACCTCGGCCATGAGCCTTTTCAATATCCTCATCCTGTTGATCGTTGTTCCTGTCGTGACTTTTTACCTCTTGCTCGACTGGGACAACATGGTCGCCCGCGTAGACGAGCTTTTGCCGCGCGACCACGCTCCCGTTGTGCGCCAATTGGCCAAACAGGTGGATGCGACCCTCGCCTCCTTTATCCGCGGCCAAGGCACGGTCTGTCTGATCCTCGGGTCCTTTTATGCGATTGCCCTGATGCTGGTCGGGCTTCAATTCGGACTTGTTGCGGGTGCAGTGGCAGGCGCTTTGACCTTTATCCCCTATGTCGGTGCAATTGTCGGCGGCGCTCTGTCCATCGGCCTTGCGATCTTCCAGTTCTGGGGGGAATGGACATGGATCGCAGCTGTCGCGGGCATCTTTGCCGTGGGCCAGTTCCTCGAAGGCAACGTTCTGACGCCCAAACTCGTGGGAAGCAGCATCGGCCTTCATCCCGTCTGGCTGATCTTTGCGCTCTCGGTTTTCGGGTCTCTGTTCGGGTTTGTCGGGATGCTTGTCGCAGTGCCCGTGGCCGCCGTTCTGGGTGTGTTTGCACGCTTTGCAATTGCGCACTACAAGGAAGGCAGGCTTTACAAGGGTCTGAGCGGAAACGACGAGTAAATGGCGGAACAACTGAACTTTGACTGGCCGACGCGTGTTGCTCTCGGCCCTGACGATTATTTCGTCTCGGAAGCCAATGTTCAGGCCTATGCCATGCTCAAGGCTCCCGAAAGTTGGCCCGAAGGTAAACTTGCACTTATCGGACCTAAATCATCGGGGAAGAGCCATCTGGCGCGTGTTTTCCGTCACTTTTTCAATGCCAGTATCATTTCGGCTGCAAACCTCGAAGTGACAGAGGCGCTGCGCTCTGCACCGGCGCTTGTGATCGAAGATATGGAGACGCTCGGCTCGGACAAGGAAGAAGAGCTCTTCCATCTCCACAATCACCTGCGCCAGCGTCGGGTTCCCTTGTTGATGACCTCGGTCAAAGCGCCCAGCGCTTGGACCATCACGCTCCCCGATCTTGCCAGCCGTATGCAGGCCACTTCGGTGGTGAGCATCGACGATCCCGACGACCGCCTCTTGTCCGCAATCTTGATGAAGCTTTTTCAGGACCGGCAGATCGCACCCAAGCCCCAACTCATCGAGTATCTTTCGACGCGCATCGAGCGATCTTTTGCCGCCGCCGCCGAGATTGTCGACCTTCTCGACCGCGAGGCATTGGCCCAAGGTAAACCGCTCAACATCATGCTCGCTCGAACGTTGCTGGACAAAGACGTCGCCCTTGGGTGATAGTCACAAAACCTTTTCATTTCGGCGGCATATGCCCAGCATGACACTCTCGAACTTTCTAGATTCGCCATTCCCCGAAGCCGTCGATCTTGATGCCGATCTGACAGGTCCGTCCCGTTTCTATAATCGGGAACTGAGCTGGCTCGGGTTCAACTGGCGTGTGCTTGAAGAGGCTGAAAATCCGCGCACCCCGCTTCTGGAGCGGCTGCGCTTTTTGTCGATCTCGGCCACCAACCTTGATGAATTCTACACTGTTCGGGTAGCAGGTCTTCGCGAACTCAAGCGTGCAGGAAATACCACACCCGCGCTTGATGGTCTGACACCTGCTGAACAGCTTGTCTTGATCGACCTTGATGCCCGCCGCCTCATGGCGCGACAGCAAACGGTGTATGACTCTTTGCGCGTTGAGATGGCCGAACGTGGACTGTCGATCCTTGGTCGTGCCGATCTTGCCGAAAGCGATCTTCCCTATCTCGAAGATTTCTTTCTGAACAAAGTGTTCCCCGTGCTTTCGCCGCTTGCCGTCGACCCTGCGCACCCCTTCCCGTTCATTCCGAACGAAGGATTTGCGCTGGCGCTCTCGCTTGAAAGCGCAACGCGCCCTGCGCTTCGTGCGCTGCTCCCCGTCCCGCACCAGATCGACCGTTTTATCCGCCTTCCTTCTGAAACGGGCCTACGCTTCTTGCCTTTGGAGGAGCTCCTTCTCCTTCACATCGGGCAACTCTTTCCCGGCTACAAGATCAAAGGCCACTGCGCCTTTAACGTGCTGCGCGACAGCGATCTTGAAGTCGAAGAAGAGGCCGAGGATCTCGTCCGCGAATTCGAAGTGGCACTGAAACGGCGGCGGCGCGGTGAAGTCGTGCGCATGAAAATGTCCTGCGGGTCCCCGAGCGCGCTCAAAAAGCTTATCATGAGCGAACTGCATGTGACCGAGGACGAGGTTGTCGAAGTCGAAGGGCTTATCGGCATCGCCGACCTCAGCGAGCTTGTCGTCGACGATTTCCCAGACCTCCTTTGGCCGCCCTACAGCCCGCGTGTTCCCGAACGGGTGCAGGACCATGATGGCGACATGTTCTCGGCGATCCGTCAGAAGGACATGCTTCTCCATCACCCTTATGAAACCTTCGACATGGTGGTGCGGTTCCTCAAGCAAGCTGCTGCCGACCCCGATGTGGTTGCGATCAAACAGACGCTTTACCGGACCTCCAAGAACTCGCCCATCGTCGAGGCGCTTTGCGAGGCTGCCGAAGACGGGAAATCCGTCACCGCGCTTGTCGAACTCAAGGCTCGCTTCGACGAAGCCGCAAATATCCGACAGTCCCGCCGTCTGGAACGCGCAGGCGCCCATGTGGTTTACGGGTTCACCCAATATAAAACCCACGCCAAGATCAGCACGGTCGTGAGGCGCGAAGGCGACCAACTCGTCACTTACACGCATTACGGCACGGGCAACTATCACCCGATTACCGCCCGCATCTATACCGATCTCAGCCTCTTTACCTGCGATGCAAAGCTCGGACGGGACGCGACCAAGGTTTTCAATTTCCTTTCGGGTTATGCCCAACCAGACGGGCTTGAAAACCTTGCTATTTCGCCGCTGACGCTCAAGCCGACCTTGCTGAAGATGATCGCGAACGAGGCCGAACACGCGCGCAATGGCCGCCCTGCGATGATTTGGGCCAAGATGAACAGCCTGATCGAGAAAGACGTGATCGACGCGCTCTACGAAGCCAGTCAGGCGGGCGTAAAGATCAGCCTTGTCGTCCGCGGCATTTGCGGCTTGCGTCCGGGCATCAAAGGTCTTTCGGAAAATATCCGCGTCAAATCCATCATCGGACGATTTCTTGAACACAGCCGCATCGTCTGCTTCGGCAATGGTTACGGCTTACCTTCGAAAAAGGCGCGTGTGTTCATTTCTTCTGCCGACTGGATGAGCCGAAATCTCAATCGCCGTGTCGAGACACTTATCGAAATCACGAACCCCACGGTCCAAGCCCAGATCGTAAGCCAGATCATGGCGGCGAACATGGCGGATGTTGCCCAAAGCTGGGTGATGGCGGCAGACGGCAAATTCTATCGCCCCGAGATCAAAGACGGTGACTTTGCCTTTAGTTGTCACCGCTTCTTTATGGAAAACCCTTCGTTGTCGGGACGCGGATCGGCAGGCGCGAGTGACGTCCCGCAACTCACGCACACCGAAGATTGACTCTGAAGCTCTGCTTGGCCAAAGGTCGGGATGAATGGGAGAATTCATGACCGACTCTACAGAAGCCGAGCTGAGCGAATGGGGTCCCTTCGGGCGCCCGATCTTTGATGACCCACAAGCGCGAGCTCTTTCGCGTGTCGGCGTTGTTGACGTCGGATCGAACTCGGTTCGACTCGTTGTCTTTGACGGTGCGGCACGCTCACCCGCTTATTTCTACAACGAAAAAATTATGTGTGCGCTGGGCGCAGGCCTTGGCGAAACGGGCCGGCTCAACCCGACGGGACGCGTGCGCGCTCTCAATGCCATCAAACGCTTTGCCGCCCTTGCGGATGGTATGGGGATTTCGCCCCTGACCGCTGTCGCAACCGCAGCCGTGCGCGAAGCCGAGGACGGCGAGGAGTTTCGGCGCGAGGTGTTCGAACAAACGGGCATCCGGCTTTATGTGATCGATGGTCGCGAAGAAGCGCGTCTGTCGGCCCAAGGTGTGCTTCTCGGCTGGCCCGGTTCCTATGGTCTTGTCTGTGACATCGGCGGCTCGTCGATGGAACTTGCCGATATCGCAGACGGCAAAGTCGGCGAACGCGTGACCTCCCCCCTCGGTCCGCTCAAGCTTCGTAATTTCAAGAGCAAGAAAGACCTCAAGGCCCATATCAAAACCATCGTCGGTGATCTTCACGCCAAGATGAACAAGGAAACGGGCATGCGGCTCTTCCTTGTCGGCGGGTCGTGGCGGGCGATTGCACGCGTCGATATGGAGCGGCGCGGCTATCCTCTCACCGTTCTGCATGAATACCGCATGAATGCCCGCAACATCGCGACGACGGCCGATTATATCGCGTCGGCAAATCTTGATGACTTGCGCGGACGTTGCGGGATTTCATCCGACCGTATGGCGCTTGTCCCGATTGCGATCCTTGTTCTTCGCGAACTCGTCAAGACGTTCAAGCCCAAGGACATCACTATTTCGTCCTATGGCATCCGCGAAGGCATGCTCTATGAGCAAATGCCACAGGAGCTTCGGGATCGTGACCCATTGATCGAGGCCTGTCGGTTCGCCGAGGCCAAGGATGCGCGCCTCCCCGGTTTCGGCAAGGTTCTCTATGACTTTGTCACGCCGCTCTTTCCAAAAGCCAATTGGCAAAAACAGCGGATCATCAAAGCTGCCTGTCTTTTGCACGACGTGACATGGCGCGCGCACCCCGACTATCGCGACGAGATCGCCTTTGACAACGCGACCCGTGCGAACCTTGGCGGACTCAAGCATTCGGAACGCGTCTTCCTCGGACTTTCACTTCTTCACCGCTATTCGAACAAGCGGGAAGGATCACGGTTCGAGCCGCTGTTTCGCATGCTGACAGACGACGAAGTTCGGGATGCAGAGGTCTTGGGCAAGGCCATGCGGCTTGGCGCTATGATCTGGCTGAACGCGGATGAACAATTCGGCTCGCTTCAGTGGAAACCGAAGAAACGCGAACTCAAGCTCGTTCTGAACGCGCACGCAGAGCCACTCTTCGGTGAGGTCGCCCAAAGCCGCCTTGCCGCCTTGGCAAGTGCGCTATCGGCAACTTCGACCGACGTTGTCATCCTGAAAGATTAAAGCTCGATATCCGTCGGGGGCGCTTCGCCCTCGGGCGGGACATAGGCGGGCGCGTCTTTTTCGCGACGGATGACGATATCACCATTCGGGAGCACTTGTGGCTTCTCGTAATAGGAAAAATCGTCGATCTGGTTGAGCGCTTCGACCAGTGAAGGACCCATTTCAAGCAATAGCGCCCGCAGTTGCGGCCCCGCCTCTTCAACCAATTCCTGGAACTCATTCATAGTCGGCTCGAGCTCGTTGAAAATGCCCTGCATAAAAAGCTGGACACCTTTTTCCATGAGATCGAAGCCTTCTGAATCCTCAGTCGTGTCCTGAGCGAAAACAGGGGCGCTGCACAGGGCGAGAGCGAAAATCGGGGCGTAAAACTGCTTCATGGATCCCATATATGGGCTCTTGGGCAAAACGCCAAATCACAAGTCGATGTCAAGCGTGACGGGGAAATGATCCGACGCGGTCAAGAGCGCATCCCGAAGCTCGGATTGGCGGTAACATCCCGCGTTTTCAAAGGGATGCCATATCGCCCAGCGCGGGCCAAGCGCCCGAAGGCGCGGCGAAACCATGATATAGTCCAGAAGGGCCGAGAGGTAATTTCCCTCTGGCGGTATGCGGAACCTCGAGGTGGTCGGGCTTGCTCCAATGCGCTGCGTGATCGCAAGGGCCGCATGCGGGTCATAAAGCTTTTCCCCGCCGTCTTCCCCCAAGACGATCTCGACCGAAGAGCGGCCGAAGAGTTTCTCGTATTCGTCCAGCCCCGGACCATCATTGAAATCCCCCAAGACGATGACATCGTCCCCTGCCTCGAGATCTTCGACCACGCGTTTGCGCAGCCAGATACATTGGGCCAATTGCTTGCGTCTATTCTCGATGCTGATCCGAAGAATTTCGGCAGGATCACTCGACCCATAGGGCGCCTTTGATTTGGCATGCACCCCGATCATCCGAAAGGCTTTGCCGCTGGCCAAAGCGCGAACGGCAACCTCGAAGGGCGGCTTGCTCCACCGCACCAGATCGGGCGCGGCATCCGTGTCGAGGTCGATCGCGAAAGCACCATCAAAGCGCGGAACGGCCTCTGTCTCGCGCGGATCGTGCCGCGCCTCGAGAACGTGCGGATCAAAGAGCAGCGCAATTTCCTGTTGGGTCGTATTACCGAAGCCGATCATCGCCTTCGACGCACGAAGCCCGAACCGTTCGGCAAAGGTTTCCAAAGCAAGACGGGACGATCTGCGGCGGTTCTCGTCGGGGGCTTCGATCACCATGATCGCATCCGCGTCGATGGCACCGAATACCTTGCCCAAGGCAAGGATTTGTTCGCGCCGCGTCACGTCGAGACGACCCGAACCCTGATCATCCTCGAGGAGCCGACCCGCATCGTCAAACAGGTTGGAAAACCATTCGACGTTGTAGGTCGCGATCCTCATGGACGCATCCTGTTGATCTCTTCCCAGGCCGCATTGATGGCCGCCATCCTGACTTCGGCCATCTTGATCGCTTCTTCGGGAACACCGCGAGCCATCATCTGATCGGGGTGGCTTTCTTTTACGGCAGCCCGCCAAGCAGCGCGAATTTCCTCTTTTGACGCGTCGTGTGGCACGCCGAGCACATCAAAGGGATCGCGCTCGGCATCCGGAACGAAACGCGCGCGGATCGTTTTGAAACGGCGTTCGTCGAAACCGAAGATCGCGGCAACACGCTCGAGAAACTCATCCTCTCCGGGATGGTATTCCCCATCGGCCAGAGCTATATGAAAGAGACCTTCCATCAAGTCGCAAAGCGGTTCCGTCTCGTCCCCGAACATGCGCTTGACGCTGAGCGCATAGTCCTCGAACCCCGCAACATCCTGCCTTGCAAGGTTGAAGACCCGAGCGGCCTTGCCCTCGTCCTCGGGCGGGATCGAAAAGACTTCACGAAACGCAGTGACCTCGTCGCGGGTCACAAGCCCGTCTGCCTTGGCCATTTTCGCCCCAAGGGCAATCACCGCAATGGCAAAAGCGACAGACCGCTCGGGAGGGGTGCGCAAACGTTCGAAAATGGACGCAAGGCTTTCGCCCTTTGCAAGGGCGGCGATCGCCTCGGCAATCTTGCTCCAGATCGACATTCAACGCTCCAAGTCGCTTTTTTCCCTTATTTGCACGATGAGAACGGGGTTCCAATCCTATTTCCGACATAATCGCTCGAATTTATTCGGAACAAAGGTTGATCGTGGCGCGTTACACCATAGGTGTAGTTAGCACCCAGTCCCTTTTATCTTGGAGTCTTCAATGTCCCTAGGCACCGCCCTTAACCGGTTCTTCAAGCACGATGCTGCCGGTGGTATCGTCTTGATGGGAGCAGCTGCTCTCGCTTTCATCGTCGCAAACTCGTCCTTGTCGGGCGGTTATCATTCCGCTCTGAATACCTATCTGGCGGTCACCCTTGATGGTGAGGGGCTTCAAAAACCTCTGATCCTCTGGATCAACGACGGCCTGATGGCCATCTTCTTCTTTTTGATCGGCCTCGAACTCAAGCGCGAGATGCTTGAAGGTAAACTCAAGAACCCACGCGATGTGCTCCTTCCAGGGGCGGCAGCTGTTGGCGGTATGATCGCGCCTGCTTTGATCTTCTTGCTCTTTAACTGGGGCAATGCCGAAACAATCCACGGCTGGGCCATCCCCGCGGCGACGGACATTGCATTTGCCGTTGGCGTTCTGGCACTTCTGGGCACCCGCGCCCCTGCAGCGCTCAAGATCTTCTTGTTGACGCTCGCGATCCTCGATGACCTCGGTGCAATCATCATTATCGCGCTCTTCTACACGGCCGAACTGAAAATCGATTACCTGTGGCTCTCGCTCATTCCTCTCGCCGGTCTGTGGTGGTGTCACTACAAGAAAATCCACCGCATTGCCCCGATTATCCTTCTGGGTGTCGTGCTTTGGTTCCTTGTCCTCAAATCCGGTGTTCACGCAACGCTTGCAGGCGTCATCACCGCATTCTTTGTGCCGCTCAAGGACCGCTTCGGCAAATCGCCGCTTCATGCGCTCGAGCATGCCCTTTCGCCCTATGTCTTCTTCCTGATCGTGCCGATTTTTGCGTTTTCCAACGCAGGCGTCGTTCTGAGCGGTCTGGGTCTCGAAGATCTGGTCTCTGCGCTTCCGCTCGGGATCGCACTTGGCCTCTACATCGGCAAGATGATCGGTGTGTTCGGCGTAACCTGGCTCTTGGTAAAGCTCGGCACTGCAACGCTGCCCAGTGGCGTCACCTGGCAGCATATCTTCGGTGTCGCCTGTCTTGCGGGTATCGGCTTCACCATGTCGCTCTTTATCGGCGGCCTGAGCTTTGGTGAAGGTGCGTTGATGAACGAAGTGCGCGTCGGCGTTCTTGGCGGCTCGCTGTTGTCGGCGGTCACGGGGTATCTTGTGCTCTATACCGCAGGCTCCAAGGTCGCCAAACCGGTCGCAGCCGAATAACACAAAACAAAAAGGCCGGCGAAACGCCGGCCTTTCTCATTTTAGGTAAACGGACCTTAGCTACGGGTCTCGGCCAGAATACGCAGAATATCCGAAGCCGCTTTGGGGATATTGGTCCCGGGACCAAAGATCGCTTTGACGCCCGCATCATAGAGATACTGATAGTCCTGCTGCGGGATCACCCCACCACAAATCACGATGATATCCTCGGCCCCTTGGGCGCGCAGCGCTTCGACCAGCTTGGGCGCGAGGGTCTTGTGACCGGCGGCTTGGGACGAGATGCCCACGATATGCACATCGTTGTCGATGGCATCCTGTGCCGCTTCTTCGGGGGTCTGGAACAGAGGGCCGACGTCCACGTCGAACCCGATATCGGCAAAAGCGGTCGCGATGACCTTGGCCCCGCGATCGTGACCGTCCTGCCCCATTTTGACGACGAGCATACGCGGACGGCGGCCTTCGGCTTCGGCGAATTTCTCGACCTCTTTCTGAATGGCGGCAAACCCTTCGTCACCCTCGTAGGCAGAACCGTAAACACCGGCGAGTGTCTTGATCTCGGCGCGGTGGCGTCCAAAGATTTTCTCCATAGCCATGCTGATCTCTCCTACGGTGGCACGGGCACGCGCGGCATCGACGGCGGCCTCAAGGATATTGCCCCCCTCACTCGCACGGCGCGTGATTTCGGCAAGCGCCGCTTGGCACTGGGCTTCGTCGCGGGTGGCGCGAATGCTCTCCAGACGTGCGATCTGGTTCTTGCGGACGGCGGCATTGTCGATGTCGAGAATGTCGAGCGGGTCTTCCTTTGCCAGACGATACTTGTTCACGCCGACGACAACCTCTTCGCCGCGGTCGATCATTGCCTGACGTCGTGCTGCGCTCTCTTCGATGCGGAGCTTTGGCATCCCCGAGGCAACTGCCTTGGTCATACCACCCATTTCCTCGACCTCTTCGATCAGCTTCCAGGCCTCTTCGGCAAGCTGATGCGTCAGGGTTTCGATATAGTAAGACCCCGCGAGCGGATCGACCACATTGGTGATCCCCGTCTCTTCCTGAAGGATTAGCTGGGTGTTGCGGGCAATGCGGGCGGAAAACTCGGTCGGAAGAGCAATGGCCTCGTCAAGTGCATTGGTGTGGAGCGACTGGGTTCCGCCCAAAGCGGCGGCCATCGCCTCATAGGCTGTGCGGACCACGTTGTTGTAGGGGTCTTGTTCCTGAAGCGACACGCCCGAAGTCTGGCAATGGGTGCGCAGCATCGACGAACCCGGCTTCTTGGGATTGAACTCGGACATGATGCGGTGCCAAAGAAGACGCGCCGCGCGAAGCTTGGCCACTTCCATGAAGAAATTCATACCGATCGCGAAGAAGAACGACAGACGCGGAGCAAAGGTGTCGACATCCATGCCGGCCTTGATCGCGGTGCGGACATATTCACGCCCATCGGCAAGCGTAAAGGCAAGCTCCTGCACGAGGTTCGCGCCCGCTTCCTGCATGTGATAGCCCGAGATCGAGATCGAGTTGAACTTGGGCATCTCGTTCGAGGTGTATTCGATGATATCCGAAATTATCCGCATCGAAGGCTCGGGCGGATAGATATAGGTGTTGCGAACCATGAACTCTTTGAGAATGTCGTTCTGGATGGTCCCCGAAAGAGCGGCGCGAGCGACGCCCTGCTCTTCGCCTGCGACGATGAAGTTGGCGAGGATCGGGATCACGGCACCGTTCATGGTCATAGAGACCGACACTTTGTCCAGTGGAATGCCGTCGAAGAGGATCTTCATGTCCTCGACGCTGTCGATTGCCACGCCTGCCTTGCCCACATCGCCCTCCACACGCGGGTGATCCGAGTCGTAACCACGGTGCGTGGCGAGGTCGAACGCAACCGAAACGCCTTGGCCACCGGCAGCGAGTCCCTTGCGGTAAAAGGCGTTCGACTCTTCGGCGGTGGAGAAACCGGCATATTGGCGAATGGTCCAGGGACGCCCTGCATACATGGTTGCACGCGGCCCGCGGGTATAAGGCGCGTCACCGGGGATCGAGCCGAGATGCGGCAAACCGTGAAGGTCCTCTTCGGTGTAAAGCGGTTTGACCTTGATCCCTTCGAGCGTGTTCCACGTCAGATCATCGAGCTCTCGCCCGCGCAGTTCCCCTTTGGCCAATTCGGCCCATTTTTCAGTGTTTGCCATAGAGACGTCCTCCTGTGACCGACGCGGCAAGCCTATTGGCCGCCAAAGCGCCGCAAACTTCTGTCTGTGTCTTGTTGAATGGATAGTTTCTCTGCGCCTCGGGCGCATGTTCGTAAAAGGTCGCAGCCCCGTCCGCTCCCGAACGAAGCCAGTCAAGATCGGCCTCATACTGCGACCGGAAGTGGTAACTTTGTCGATCGCTGAACGGCTTCCAACGACCGTTTCCTTTCGGCAGTGGCCGCGCGTCTTGCCCCGCATCATCGAGGACGCGGCGCAGACGATCGAGTGTGGGGCTCTTGTTGCACCAGATCTCGGCGCTCCTCGGAGCGGAACGCCCCGTCAGCGCCGAAAACGCGACATTCGGTCTGGCGGCAAAGCCGTCAAAGGACCAGACCACCACTTCGGCACGCGGGAACGCCCGCGCTGCATCCGTGATCACGTGCCGCCAGCGACGCGGCTGGTGCACAAGCTGTTCGAGATCATGCAAGTTCGGGAACCGGTGCCCCCGCGCAACCGCAAAGGCGAGCGCCGAGGACCAATAGCTCTCATAGTCTCGCACGGCGATCCCGATCCGCGTGCAACGGTCCGAAAAAGAGGTCCGGAACCGATCGAGCCGTTCGAGAACGTTGGGATAAAGCGCCGAGCTGCGAAGGTTGTCCCGCGCTGCACCGATCATATTCTCTTCCGACACGACCAGTGCCTCGAACCCTTGGTTCTCAAGGCGTTGCGTCTCGATGCGGATAAGACCCGACGAGCGTGCTGCGCGCAGAACATGGGTTGGGGAATTGTCCTCGGGACGCCCGATCAGACCCGCAAACATCCCCGAACGGGTTCTCTCCGGCGTCCATACCGCGACACGCTGTGCGGCGAGCGCGCCCCGCTCGCGTTCAAGATAGGTCTGGAACGACGTCGTCGCCGTCCGATGGGCACCCAAATGTAAAATCACGTCCACAACACGCCAAGCCTCGCGAAGATGGGCTCCGCAGCGCGAAACCTGTTTCTTGATGAGGCCGATCATGAGCGTTCGCTCCTGACCGAAGGCTTAATGTTAAAATTGTTCGTGTAGGTCCCCTCTTGGGCCTTAGACTTGTCCCAAAGAGGCCCTATATTGCTCTGTATGATCAGAGCAGCATTACGCACCATCCCGTTGATAGTTTTATGCTTTGCGCCACTTACAGCCGTCGCGCAAGACACGTCACCCACGCGCTGGGAAGCAGACAAAACGACTGTATTCAACGCATCCGAGATAAATTTGAATGATTTTATCTGGCTTGCGCGCCCTGTTGTTCTCTTTGCCGATACGCCAAATGATCCCAACTTCAAGCACCAGCTCGATCTCTTGGCCGAGCGCCCCGAGGATCTTGCCGAGCGAGATGTCGTCATCATCACAGATACCGATCCGAGTGCCGCATCGGATATCCGGCTGAAACTGCGCCCGCGCGGGTTCCAGTTGGTGCTGATCGACAAGGATGGTCGTGTTGCATTGCGCAAGCCCGCCCCTTGGACGATCCGCGAAATCAGCCGTTCCATTGATAAATCGGCACTTCGCCAACAGGAAATCGAGGATCGTAGGATCATCAACTGATCCTCAAAAGGCTATAGGCCGCCATGGCCGCCATCGGCGACGCACAGGCGGCCAGCTCGGGCACGAACCAAAAGGTCGCGGCGCACCACGAAAGGAAGGCAAGGCCGAAGCCTGCGGTTTCCTTGAGGATGATGCGCCCCTCGTTCACTTTATTCGAACTCCATGATCACTTCGTCCACAGCGAGGCTATCGCCCGGTGCGGCGTTGATCTTGGCCACGATCCCTTTGCGTTCGGCGCGCAGGATGTTTTCCATCTTCATGGCTTCGACAGTGCAGAGCGCCTGTCCTTCCTGAACTTCATCACCTTCGGCAACCATCACTTTGACGATCAGGCCGGGCATCGGGCAGAGCAGTAGCTTGGAGGTATCGGGCGGAAGCTTTTCGGGCATCAGCTTGGCAAGCTCGGCCTGACGCGGTGTGCGGACAGTCACCTTGAGATCGGCACCGCGGAAACGGATGCGGAACCCGTGGCTGATCTTGCCGACCTTGAGCACAAGAGCCGCCCCATCGACCTTCATATTGGCCAGACTATCACCGGGGGTCCAAGCACCCTCGACACGATAGGTCTTACCGTCGATCAAGACATCCGAGCCTTCGCGGTCTGCGTTGATCTTGGCCTCGAAGCTCTCGCCCTGAAGCGTGACCACCCAATCTTCGCCGACGTGACGCTCGTGGTTGTCCATACGGCCCGAAATACGCGCACGGCGGATTTCGGCGACACGGTTCATCGCAGCAGCAGCGGCGGCAACGCGGACAAGCTGGTCCTTGGGCAGCGTCACCCCTTCGAAGCCTTCGGGGTATTCTTCGGCGATGAACGCAGTGGTCATATTGCCCGAGGTAAAGCGCTCGTGATCCATCACAGCAGCGACGAAGGGCAAGTTGTGACCGATGCCTTCGACCTCGAAGGTATCAAGCGCGACGCGCATTTCCTCGATCGCTTGCGCACGGGTCGGTGCCCAGGTGCAAAGCTTGGCGATCATCGGATCGTAATACATCGAAATCTCGCCGCCTTCGTAAACGCCGGTATCATTGCGCACGATGCCGCCCGTTTCGGTCGTGCCCTCTGCAGGCGGCCGATAACGGGTCAGGCGACCGATCGAGGGAAGGAAGTTGCGATAGGGATCTTCGGCATAAAGACGGTTCTCGATGGCCCAGCCGTTGATCTTGAGATCTTCTTGCTTGATCGTCAGCGGCTCGCCATTGGCGACGCGGAGCATCTGCTCGACAAGATCGATCCCCGTGATGAGTTCCGTGACAGGGTGTTCCACCTGAAGACGGGTGTTCATTTCGAGGAAGTAGAAGTTGCGGTCGCCATCGACGATGAATTCCACGGTGCCCGCCGAGGCATAGCCGACCGCCTTGGCCAAAGCGACAGACTGCTCGCCCATCGCTTTGCGGGTGGCTTCGTCAAGGAAGGGCGACGGGGCCTCTTCCACGACCTTTTGGTTGCGGCGCTGGATCGAGCATTCACGCTCGTGCAGGTAAACGCAGTTCCCGTGCTTGTCGGCCAGCACCTGAATTTCGATGTGACGGGGCTGGGTGACGAATTTTTCGATAAAGATACGGTCATCGCCAAAGGAGTTGGCCGCTTCGTTTTTCGAGGACTCGAAGCCTTCGCGCGCTTCGACATCGTTCCAAGCAATGCGCATGCCCTTGCCGCCACCGCCTGCCGAAGCCTTGATCATCACGGGATAGCCGATCTGGTTCGAGATTTTCACGGCCTCATCCGCGTCAGCGATAAGTCCCATATAGCCGGGAACCGTATTGACCCCCGCTTCCTGCGCGATCTTTTTCGAGGTGATCTTGTCGCCCATGGCTTCGATCGCCTTGACGGGCGGGCCGACGAACTCGACACCCGCTTTTTCAAGCGCTTCGGCAAACTTGGGGTTCTCGGACAAGAAGCCATAGCCGGGGTGAACGGCTTCGGCGCCGGTCTTCTTGATCGCCTCCATCACCTTGTCGATGACGATATAGGACTGGTTCGCAGGGGGCGGGCCGATGTGCACGGCCTCGTCCGCCATCTGCACATGGAGCGCATTGCGGTCGGCGTCCGAATAAATGGCGACGGTTTGGATACCCATCTTGCGGGCGGTCTTGATGACGCGGCAAGCAATCTCGCCCCGATTGGCGATCAGGATCTTCTTGAACATGTGCAGGGGTCCTTTGAATGCAAAACCGCCGCAAAGGACAGACGTCCCTTACGGCGGTTCAGGTGATTTCGAGTGACGTCCGCGCGGGACGTCAGAGTGTGATTAGCATGCGCCGACGTTGTCGCAGAAGACGCCAGCACCCGCGCCGATGGCAGCGCCGGTGACGCCGTCATTGCCGGTGAGGTTAGCAACGGTTGCGCCGATGGCTGCACCGACGACGCCACGTTCGACGTCGTTCGAAGGCATGCAAGCGCCAAGCGCGATGAGTGCCGTTGCTGCGATGATCCAAGTAGATTTGAGCATGAAACCAATTCCTTAAAGAGCTCGATACTCTTCCTAGAATCCATCGAATTCTGTTCAAACTCAACTTCTATTTGAAGGTAGCCGCCAAACCGAGTGGATTTCCGCCCACTGTGGCACCCAAGACTCGGCCTGATCCTTTTGGAACCAGACCGAGTTGGGGAAGGGTAACGGTTTTGGAACTGTGCGTGCGCCAAAGAGCTGGCTTTGACGAGCACATCACCACCGTTGCATAGCGTTTCGCTTGGGAAAACAGGCATGATCACGGCACACCCTGCATGGGCCGATTTCTGCTTAAACAGCTTTATGCCAAGCGAAATCCCGCGCATCAGTCCCAGTCGTCCTCGTAGTCGTCATCCTCTTCAAACAGGAACTCGCCGCCCTCTTTGAAGACGTCAGGAAAGCTCACTTTCGCTTTCTCGACGTTGATTTTCAGAAGGGCGTCATAATCCTGAGGATCGAAATTCGGCTCGGCAGGCACGACCTCGCGGCCGAAAAGCCAGCTGAGGCGGCCTGCGTCGAGATTACCGCGCACGAAAGGCTCTTCGCCGAAATGGTGCCAAAGGGCGGCCATGAATCCTTCGTCCGCGCGACGGTCGGCGATCTTGCGATCCTTGAACCGTTCACGGGCAAAGATTTTGGTCGCACCGTTCTTGTTGGCGCGCCGCACGACGAATTGGAAATCAGAGCTCGGAAGGCGACCCGGGAAACCACGGTGCTTGTACATCACGCTGCCTCCCCGAACAGAGACAGCGGAGCGCGAGCAGACGCAAGCGCCTGCTCGCGGCTGATCTTACTTGTATTTGCCGGTGTAGGTCGGCTCGACAGAAAGCGCGGGCTGTTCGACGACAACAGACGAGGTGTCGACGTTGCGATCCGCACAAGCTGCGACAACGACAAGGAAGGCGAGCGCGGTGAGCGCTTTGAAACTCTTTGACATGGACTACTCCTGAAACTGCCTGGGTTGGCCCCTGAACTTATGGTGTTCAAGTGACCGGTTTGGGGTGTCGAAGCCGGGCGGCCAGACAAGAAAACCATAGCAGATTCGGATGTTTTTGGACATATCGGCGCGATCAGTCGCGGGCCTTGTGTCTTGTTTGCATCAAACGCAGTCATGGGCGTGAGGGTCCTCGCAAGATATTGTGGGTTCATCAAAACTGCTCCCACATGCAGCGAGCACCTTCAATCGTAAAGGCGTCAAAATATTGCGTTGCGTCGGGTGAAATCTCACCAAACGGCAAAATCCGGTCGGAAATCGAGATCACGACCTGCTCGGGGAGACGCTGCTCCTCGGCGAGTCGCGGCAACGCGTAGCGTTCGCACAACTCATGAAGATCGGGTTCGATATCCTCGAAAGACAGTCCTTGACTTGCGATCCCCTCGTTTAGAAACCGAAAGCGCGAGACCATCGGGGCGTCCTCGTGGATCACCTCGATCAGCTCGACCGTATGCCCCGAGGTGAGCGAAACGTCGGACGCCCCCACCCCGCCGGCAACAGCCGTGCATCCGATTGCTATGATCAAGGCTGCGCGCATGCGCTTTCGCTCCTTTGGTGAATTCAGGGCGGAAGCTCCCCGCAGGTGCCTCCGCCGACCGCGTCCTTGGCCTCCTCCAGACCTTAGAGCGGAATATTGTCGTGCTTCTTCCAGGGATTCTGGAGCTGCTTGCCACGAAGACTTGCAAAGGCGCGGCAGACGCGGCGACGGGTCGAACGCGGCTGGATCACCTCGTCGATAAAGCCCTTCTCGGCAGCGACGAACGGGTTTGCAAAGCGATCCTCATAGTCCTTGGTCCGCGCTGCGATCTTGTCCTTGTCGCCCAGTTCCGAGCGATACAGGATCTCGGTCGCGCCCTTCGCGCCCATCACAGCGATCTCGGCAGTCGGCCAAGCATAGTTGAAGTCGCCGCGCAGGTGCTTGGAGGCCATAACGTCATAGGCACCGCCATAGGCTTTGCGGGTGATCACGGTCACTTTTGGAACGGTTGCTTCACCATAGGCAAAGAGCAATTTCGCGCCGTGCTTGATCACACCGCCGTATTCCTGCGAGGTGCCCGGAAGGAAGCCGGGAACGTCGACAAGCGTCAGGATCGGAATTTCGAAAGCATCGCAGAAGCGCACGAAGCGAGCAGCCTTGCGCGACGAGTCGATATCGAGACAGCCCGCAAGAACCATCGGCTGGTTCGCAACAACTCCAACGGTCGAGCCTTCGAGGCGGATAAAGCCCGTCAGGATGTTCTTGGCATAATCCGCCTGAATTTCATAGAAATCGCCTTCATCCGCAAGTTTGTGGATAAGCTCTTTCATGTCGTAAGGCGTGTTGGGGTTGTCGGGGATGAGAGTATCAAGGCTATCCTCGACACGGGCCACATCGTCAAAGAACGGACGAACGGGCGGCTTTTGACGATTGTTGAGCGGAAGGAAGTCAACAAGGCGGCGCACTTCGGCCAGCGCCTCGACGTCGTTCTCGAACGCGCCATCGGCAACCGAGGATTTCTTGGTGTGGGTCGAAGCCCCGCCCAGCTCTTCTGCCGTTACAACTTCGTTGGTTACGGTTTTGACCACATCGGGACCCGTCACGAACATATAAGAGCTGTCCTTCACCATGAAGATGAAGTCGGTCATTGCAGGCGAATACACCGCACCGCCCGCACAGGGCCCCATGATCACGGAAATCTGCGGAACCACGCCCGAAGCCATGATGTTGCGCTGGAAAACCTCGGCATAGCCTGCAAGCGAAGCAACGCCTTCCTGAATACGAGCACCGCCCGAGTCGTTCAGCCCGATCACCGGCGCGCCGTTCTGCATCGCCATATCCATGATCTTGCAAATCTTTTGAGCGTGGGTCTCGGAGAGCGATCCACCGAAAACCGTGAAATCCTGCGAGAAGACATAGACCATACGGCCGTTGATCGTGCCCCAGCCCGTTACGACCCCGTCACCCGCAGGGCGGCTTTCCTGCATACCGAAATCGGTGCAGCGATGGGCGACGAACATGTCGAACTCTTCGAAAGAGCCTTCATCAAGCAACAGCTCGATGCGTTCGCGGGCCGTCAGCTTGCCCTTGGCGTGTTGTGCGTCGATCCGCTTTTGACCCCCGCCAAGACGGGCTGTCTGGCGACGATCTTCGAGTTCCTGCAGGATATCTTTCATCACGGTCCCCTTAAGGTCTTTGAGCGAACCATATGCGCAACAATCTTTCGCTGCTACAGAAATTGGGCAAATTTGCAAAGTATTGGATTAGCTAAACTTTGCAAACGCAAACTTGCAAATTTTGGCCGAACGGGTTGCATCTGACTGCTGTCGGCCACATGGTCTTGCCGATTGGCCCGACAGTTCGCGGGCGAGAGACCCCAATGACACAAATGATCAAAGCTCGGCTGCTCGATCGCTCGACGCCTCCCCATATCATGACGCTTGTTCTTCTGGCCGGCATATCGGCCATGAGCAATGCCATTTTCCTGCCCTCGCTCAATGGGATGACTGCCTATTTCAACACGACCTACAGCATCATGCAGTGGTCGGTCTCCGGCTATTTCGCAGGCACGGCGGTGCTTCAGCTCTTTTTCGGACCGCTTTCCGACCGCTTTGGCCGCCGTCCGATATTGCTGATCACGATTGCGCTTTTCACTGTGGCAAGCGTTGGCGCAGCGCTCGCAACAACGGTCGAGGTTTTCCTCTTTTGCCGCATCGCCCAAGCCGCGATTGCCTCGTGCATGGCGCTGTCCCGAGCGGTGGTGCGCGACGTCTATCCGACCTCCCAAGCCGCTTCGATGATCGGTTACGTCACAATGGGCATGTCAATCGTGCCGATGATCGGCCCGATGCTTGGCGGCGCGCTGGATCAGGCTTTCGGCTGGCAGGCAAGTTTCTGGATGCTGGCGGCCACGGGCCTGATTGTTTGGCTTCTGACCTATTTCGATCTCCCCGAAACCTATAGGGGCGGGAATTCCAAGTTCATCGAACAGGTGAAAACCTATCCCGAACTGTTCCGCTCGCCTCGATTCTGGGGATATGTCGCCTGCACGAGCTTTACGGCGGGTGGTTTCTATTCACTCCTCGGCGCAGCCTCTTATGTCTCGAGCGTGGTCTTTCACCTTTCGGCAGCGCAAACGGGGATTGCCATCGGTGCCCCCGCACTCGGCTACGCCTATGGCAACTATCTCTCGGGCAAATATGCCGTGCGCTATGGCATCGACAAACTCACTTTGCTGGGCTGCATCGTGACCTTTTCCTGCATGGCCACATCGTTCGGGCTGAGCGTTTTGAACGCCAACAACGTCTATATCTTCTTCGGCCTCTGCGCGATCATGGGGGTCGGCAACGGGCTGACCATGCCCAATGCCACAACAGGGGCACTCTCGGTGCGCCCCCACCTTGCAGGAACCGCGGCAGGCCTGAGCTCCTTCTTTTTACTCGGCGGCGCTGCGCTTCTCTCGGGATTGGCGGGGTCGATCCTGAATCCCGAATGGCGCGAACTGCCCGTAAGCTTGATCATGGTGATTTGCAGCATTCTGGCCCTCGCCTCGATCCTTTTGGTCGCACGCCGCAACAGGTTCCTCGGAGAGACGCTCTAAGACAACTTGCGACAAGACTTTGCAAAGCATAGTTTGCAGGAAAGTCTTTCTGCAAAGGTAAGTCATGGCCGTTCAAAAACTCTATGCAGGCGTCAAACTCCGCGAACTGCGCGGCCGTCTCGGGCTCACCCAGAAATCCTTTGCCGATAAGCTTGGGGTTTCGCTGCCCTATCTGAACCAGATGGAGAACAACAACAGGCCCGTTTCGACCACGGTTGTTCTCTCGCTTGCGCAAGAATTCGGCTTCGACGTCACCGAACTCCAATCGGGGGACGAAGCCCGTCTTGTCGGGGATATGCGCGAAGCCCTTGCCGATCCCGTTTTTACGGGACCGGCCCCTTCGATCGCCGATCTACGCCTTGCGGCCTCGAATGCGCCCGCACTGGCCCGCGCGCTCCTTGATCTGCATTCCGCCTATCGCCAAACCCACGAAAGGCTCGCTTCGCTTGACGAAGCCTTGGGGCGCGAGGATGCGCGGCTTCAACCGAGCCCTTGGGAAGAGGTGCGCGATTTCTTCCATTACTGCGACAACTATATCGACGCCGTTGATCGTGCTGCCGAGACCTTTGCAAATCAGGCGCCATCGGGGGATGTGCGCCTAGCAGCGCTCCGTCTTTTGGAAGGACGGGGCATAAACGTCAGCTTCGAGGACGTCCCCACCACGCGCCACTATGACGCCGAGACGCGCAAACTCGTCATCTCGCGCAGATCGAACCAAGCGACCCAGACGTTCCAACTCCTATTGCAGATGGCACTGATCACCAAAGAGGATCTGATCGACGCGACACTCGATTTCGCCCGCTTTCAGTCGCCAGAAGCCCGATCCATCGCCAAAGTCGGGATGGCCAATTATTTTGCAGGCGCGGCGCTCCTGCCCTATGCGAAATTCCTGAGCGCGGCGCAGGAAACGCGCCACGATCTGGAACGACTGGCCGACCGTTTCGGCGCTTCGCTCGAACAGGTTGCGCACCGTCTGTCCACATTGCAAAGACCGGGAGCCAAGGGAATTCCGTTTTTCTTTGTGCGCGTCGACCCTGCGGGAACGATCACCAAAAGGCACTCTGCAACGACTTTGCAATTCGCACGATACGGCGGGGCCTGTCCGCTCTGGAATGTGCACCGCGCGTTCGAAAGTCCGAACCGCTGGCTGCGCCAGCTTGCGGAAACCCCTGATGGCATTCGATATTTCTGCCTTGCGCGCGATGTCACGAAATCAGGCGGTGCCTTCGACGCCCCCACACGCCGCTTTGCGATCGGCCTCGGATGTGAAGTGCGCCACGCCCCCGCCTTGGTCTATGCCGACCATATGGATATCGACACGCCTCAGGCTTTCGAGCCGATCGGGATTTCCTGTCGGATTTGTGACCGTAAAAACTGTCATCAACGTGCCGTTCCACCATTGGAAAGACGACTTAGAGTTGATCCGAACCATCGTGGAGTCCTGCCGTATAATGTCGACTGATCCTCACAGCGAAATCACCATAACTTTTAATGGCGTCCACCTCATCAATGCCGATCGGATGGTTGTTTGGCATGCCTTGCAAGACCCCGCCGCACTCCGACGGTGTCTTCCGGGGTGCGATGACATTTCGGGATCGCCCGAAACCGGTTACGAAGCACGCCTTACCCAGAGGTTCGGCCCGATGACCGTGAGCTTTGCGGGGCAGGCCAAAATCGAAGAAGTCACCAAGCATTCGGTTTATGCCATCCGCAGCACCGGATACGGCGGCCTTGCTGGGTATGCCCAGAGCATCGCGAATATCACCCTCACCGATGTGGAAGGCGGCACCGAGCTGAGCTATCGCGGCCGCACCCTGCTCGGAGGGTTCCAATCGAGTGAAACCGTGCCCCACGCAAAAGATCTGGCCCGCAATTTCGCGGACCAGTTCTTTGAAGCCCTGCAAAACACAATCGAGATGCAAACGGCCTAGGCCGCGAGCCGCGCAAGCAGTTGCGCAATCTCGTCCTTGAGAACAAGGCGCTCTTTGCGCAGGTTCAGCATCTCGATGTCGTCGAGCGGTTTGACATTGGTTTCGGCCAAATGGACAAGGTGGTTGGCCTCTTCGTATTTGGCCGCAACCACGGCAAAATGGGGATCATTCTGCTTGAGCTCGCGAATTTGTGCGGCTTGCTCGGGAAACTCTTCTGCGAGTTGGTGGGGAACATGGGTCATCGGGGTCTTCCTTCCTCGTTTGAGTCGAGATCAGATTACCCCCAAGACGGTCTCCCCAAATTGACCCTAATCAAATCAGCGCTGCTCAGTGCGCCAATTCGGATTGATCCACGGCTCGTCGTTCGACGGGGCAAGCGGCGTGCGGCCCAGAATATGATCGGACGCCTTTTCGCCCGTCATAATCGAAGGTGCATTAAGGTTTCCGTTGGTGATCCTCGGGAAAATCGAGCTGTCCGCAACTCGGAGCCCCGTCACCCCGATCACGCGGCATTCGGGATCGACGACCGCCATCGGATCGCTGGCATCCCCCATCTTGCAGGTGCCGCAGGGATGATAGGCGCTCTCGACGTGCTGGCGGGTAAAATCATCAAGCTCGTCGTCGGTTTGGCAATCGGCTCCGGGCTGGATTTCTTTGCCGGCATAGGGGCGGAACGCCTCTTGAGCAAAAATCTCGCGCGTGAGGCGGATGCATGTCCGAAAATCGGCCCAATCCTTTTCATGCGCCATGTAATTGAACTGGATCTTGGGCGAAGCTTTGGGGTCCGAAGATCGCAGTGTCACGCTCCCGCGTGAGGGCGAGCGCATCGGCCCGACATGGGCTTGGAAGCCGTGTCCTTCTGCTGCGGTTTTGCCGTCATAGCGCACCGCAATCGGCAAGAAGTGATACTGGATATCGGGATACTCGACCCCCGCTGCCGATCTGATAAAGGCCGCGCTTTCGAATTGATTGGACGCGCCGATCCCCTTTTTCGTCAAGAGCCACTGCGCGCCGATCAGCCCCTTCATAAAGATGTTCCAGTATTTATAGAGGCTTACGGGCTGGGTCGCCGCCATCTGGATATACATCTCGAGGTGATCTTGAAGGTTTTGCCCAACCCCTGCGCGGTCGGCGACAACGTCGATCCCATGCGCCGCAAGATGCGCGGCCGGACCGATACCCGAAAGCATCAGAAGTTTGGGCGAATTGATCGACGATGCGGCGATGATGACTTCGGCATTGGCGCGGATCAGCTCGGCGCCGTTGCCGCGATCGATCCAAACGCCGCGCGCGCGTCCCTCTTGGATCTCGACGCGTTCCGCAAAGCCACGCACCAGATCACAGTTCGCACGCTGAAGGGCGGGTTTGAGATACGCGTTGGCCGCAGACCAGCGCACACCGTTGTGGATGGTCGCATCAAAGGGACCAAAGCCTTCTTGCTGCGCGCCGTTATAGTCGCCCGTCACGGGATAACCCGCCTGCCGCCCCGCTTCGACAAAGGCGCGGGTGAGCGGATTGGTGCGCGGACCACGCGAGATATGAAGCGGACCGTTCGTGCCGCGCCACGCGGGATCGCCGCCGTGGCCGCCGCTCGTCCAATTCTCCATCCGTTTGTAATAGGGAAGCACGTCGGCATAGCTCCAGCCATGGGCGCCGCTTTCGGCCCAATGGTCAAAGTCCTTTGCATGGCCGCGCACATAGATCATGCCGTTGATCGAAGACGACCCGCCGATGACCTTGCCCCTCGGGGTGGCCATGATACGCCCGCCGAGATGGGGCTCGGGCTCGGAATGGAAGCCCCAGTCATAAAGGCTCATGTTCATCGGATAGGACAAAGCCGCAGGCATCTGGATAAACGGACCCGCATCGGTGCCCCCGTGCTCGATCACGATCACCGATTTTCCCGCCTCGGAAAGACGATAGGCCATGGCGCAACCCGCGCTGCCCGCGCCGATAATGACATAATCTGCCTGCATCAGAAGGCCCCCCTCTGAACCAAGGGACGGATCTTCAAGTTTGCAAAACGCATAAGTCTCTCCAAATCATGGCGGAACAAAGGTCCGCCAAGGTCATTCTCCACGGGGGAAGCGTTGATTTTCCTCGACCACATTCAAGTCCATGTGGTTTCGCATGTATCGGTTGGTGGCATCGTGATGCGGCTGGAAATCCCAAGGCTCGTATTTGCCCGCGCGCAGCGCATCATAGGCCACCCAGCGGCGCGCTTGGCTTTGCCGCACTTCAAGATCAAAGCGCACCATATCCCACTGTGCGTCCGACTTGCCTTTCAAATCGGCCAAGACCTCGGCATAGGCGGGGTCATCGGCAAGATTGGTCAGCTCATGGGGATCGGCCGCGAGATCGAAAAGCTGATCGGGATCGAGGCTGCAGCGGTTATATTTGAAGCGACCCTCTACGATGGAAACCATCGGCGCATAGGAGCCTTCGGCAGCGTATTCCATAAAGACAGGCTCGGTGCGCTCTTGCCCTTGCCCCAGAGGCACAAGGCTATGGCCATCGGTCCAAGGGGCGACGCTTTCCATATCGACCCCCGCCAGATCGCAAAGCGTGGGCGTCACATCGATTGCAGAGACGGGCGCAGTAACCTTCCCGGGGGTCATATTCGGCGCCGAGATCATCAGCGGGACCCGCGCAGAGCCTTCGTAAAAGGACATCTTGAACCACATTCCGCGCTCGCCCAGCATGTCGCCATGATCAGACAGGAAGACGATGACGGCCTCTTGTCTGGTGCGTTCGAGCACATCGAGAATTTCACCGACCTTGTCGTCGATGTAGCTGATATTCGCAAAGTAGGCGCGGCGGGACTTGCGCACATCCTCGTCGGTGATGTCGAAGTTCCTGTAGTCCGTGCTGTCCATCAGACGCTTGGAATGGGTGTCCTGATCGTCATAGGGGATCGGTGCGATTTGCGGCTCGAGATGGGCGCAATCCTTGTAGAGATCCCAGTATTTCTTGCGTGCGACATAGGGGTCGTGCGGATGCGTGAAACTGACCGTCAAACACCACGGACGGGCATCATGGCCGCGTGCAAGATCATAGAGCTTGCGGCAGGCGTTATAGGCCACCTCGTCATCGTATTCGAGCTGGTTGGTAATCTCGGCGACCCCTGCTCCCGTGACCGATCCCATGTTGTGATACCACCAGTCGATCCGCTCTCCGGGTTTGCGATAGTCGGGGGTCCAGCCGAAATCGGCGGGATATATGTCTGTGGTCAGACGCTCTTCAAAACCGTGGAGCTGGTCGGGGCCGACAAAGTGCATCTTGCCCGAGAGACAGGTTTGATAGCCCGCGCGGCGCAGGTGGTGCGCATAGGTCGGGATCGAAGAGGCAAACTCCGCCGCGTTGTCATACACCTTGGTGTTCGACGGCAACTGCCCCGCCATGAAAGCCGCCCGCGCAGGCGCACAGAGCGGTGAAGCGCAATAGGCGTTTTCAAACCGCGTCGAGCGCTCGGCAAGCTTTTTGAGATTGGGCGTATGGAGCCACTCGGCAGGACCATCGGGGAAAAACGTTCCCGCCAACTGATCCACCATAATCACGAGGATATTCGGAGATTTGCTCATCATCGGGTTCCAAGTTCGAGTTCAATCGCGGTCAAGACCTGTCTCACCGCATCTTTTCCTGAAGGCGGTGTCGCACCGAGCACCTGCCTGATGTAGATACCATCGATCAGCCCACCGATCCTGTCGGCCACTTCGGGCGCGCGTTGGCCGACGAGCGGTCGCAGCGCATGGACAAGGTTCGAGTGGAGCCGCCCCTTGTAAACCAGAAGCAGACGGTTCGCATCATGCGAGCGCTGGGCGAGCACATAGAAATTCAGCCATGTCGCAATCACGTCCTTGCGGAAATTGGTCGAACTGAAGCCCGCGCAAACAATCGCCTTGAGCCGCTCTTTGGGAGTATCCGCCATCGCCAGAGCGCCGCGCACTTCGGCACCGTAAACCGTCAAGACATGTCGCATCGCGGCGAGAAAAATCTGTTCCTTGCCGCCAAAGTAATGATGGGCGAGAGCGGAAGACATCCCTGCTTTCTTGGCAATCTGGCTAACGGTGACGTCCATGGTTCCTGTGCGGCCGATCTCTGCGATCGTCGCTTTCAATAGCGCATCGCGCCGTATAGGCTCCATTCCAACCTTAGGCATTCGCCTCACCAAATTTGCTTGCCAAGTAAGGGTAGATGTATTTTTATTGACTCGTCAATCAACAAAAAACCGACCAACAAGGAGCCTAAAATGAAACTCAAGACAACGCTTTCGGCGCTTGCGATCTGTGCAGCGGTGCCGGCATTCGCCGACTGTAATACCGTGACTTTCTCGGATGTTGGTTGGACCGACATCACCACGACCACCTCGGCCACCAAGCACGTTCTCGAAGCGCTCGGCTATGATGTCGACGTGAAAATCCTCTCAGTTCCGGTGACCTTTGCGTCGCTCGAATCCGATGACGTCGACGTCTTCCTCGGCAACTGGATGCCCGCTCAGGCCGGCGCGATCGGCCCCTACCTCGAGTCCGGCGAGATCGAAACCGTGGCGACCAACCTCGTCGGCACCAAATACACGCTCGCCGTTCCGACCTATACCTATGAAAAAGGTCTCCAGTCCTATGCCGACATCATCAACTTCAAGGACAGCCTTGAAGGCAAGATCTACGGCATCGAACCCGGCAACGAGGGCAACGGCTATCTCGTCTCGCTCGCCGAAAAAGAAGGCACGGGCCTGACCGGCTTCGAGATCGTCGAATCCTCGGAGCAGGGTATGCTTGCACAAGTCGAGCGCGCTTACGGCAAGGGCGAAGATGTAGTCTTCCTCGGCTGGGAACCGCACCCGATGAACGCCAACTTCTCACTCAAGTATCTTCCGGGCGGCGAAGACTTCTTCGGCGGTGAAGGCACCGTGCATACCGTCACCCGCAAAGGCTATTCGGAAGAGTGCCCGAACCTCGGCAAGCTCTTCTCGAACGTGACCTATAGCCTCGAGATGGAAAACTCGATCATGGGCCAGATCCTTGACCAAGGCGCAGATCCCGACGAGGCAACCATGGAATGGCTCAAGGGCAACAAAGATGCCGTTATGGCTTGGGTTGACGGTGTGACCACCGCCGACGGTGGCGATGCCGCCGCTGCAGTGTCGGGCGCATTCGGCTACTAATCCACTCCACAAAGGGCCTCGCCATGCGGGGCCCTTTTCCTATCCAATCGGCGAAGGCGAAAACGCCTCGCACGCTGCACCAAGATGGAGAGACTGATGGAGTGGCTCACCGAGGAAAAGATACCGGTCGGCAAGCTGGCAAAAGCCGCTTTTGATTGGCTCAAAGACAATTTCGAATGGTTCTTCGAGAGCCTCTCAACTGCGATGGAGACCCTGATCGACGGTATCTTGTGGCTGCTCATCACGCCGCATCCCCTTGTAATCATTGCGCTCTTCGTTGCACTGACTTGGGTGATCCAGCGCAACTGGAAAACGTGTCTCCTTGTCCTGATCGGCTTCGTCTTCATCCTCAATCAGGATTATTGGAAAGAGACGATGCAGAGCCTTACTCTGGTGCTCTCGGCCTGCGTGGTCTGTATGGGCGTGGGGGTTCCTGTCGGTATCGCCTCGGCACACCGCCCGAGGCTCTATCGTTCGCTCGTGCCTGTGCTTGACCTGATGCAGACCCTTCCGACCTTTGTTTACCTCATTCCGGCGATTGTGTTCTTTGGCATCGGCATGGTGCCCGGCTTGATCGCAACGGTGATCTTTGTGCTTCCCGCTCCGATCCGCCTTACCCACTTGGGCATTTCCTCGACGCCTGTTTCGCTTCTTGAAGCCGCGCGTGCCTTCGGCGCGACCAAGCGACAGGTCTTGTGGAAAGTGGAGCTTCCCTCCGCCCTCCCCCAGATCATGGCGGGGCTGAACCAGACGATCATGCTTTCGCTGTCCATGGTCGTGATCGCCGCACTCGTCGGCGCAAACGGGCTTGGCGTTCCGGTGATGCGCGCCTTGGGCCAAGTGAACACCGCACTGGGATTTGAATCGGGTTTTGTCATCGTCGTCGTGGCGATCATTCTCGACCGTATGCTGAGGATGGACCGCAAATGAGCGCTGTAATTTTCGACAACGTTTCGATCGTCTTCGGGGACAATCCCGACGTCGCCCTGCCGCTCATGGATCAGGGTCAGGATCGCGCAGAAATCCAGAAAAGCACCAAGCAGGTGCTCGGCGTGCACAACTGCTCGCTCGAAGTGGCGCAAGGCGAAATTCTCGTCCTGATGGGGCTTTCGGGGTCGGGTAAATCGACGCTTTTGCGCGCAGTGAACGGGCTCAATCCCGTCGTGCGCGGATCGGTCAAAGTGAATGACGGCAAGACCCACGTCGATGTGACGAACGCCGACGCAGCAACCCTGCGCCGTATTCGTCTCAGCCATGTTTCGATGGTCTTTCAGCAGTTCGGGCTTTTGCCGTGGCGCTCGGTGCGCGAAAACGTCGGCCTTGGTCTCGAACTTGCGGGGCAGAGCAAGACCGAACGCAATGCCAAGGTAGAGGAGCAGCTCACGCTTGTCGGTCTCTCGGATTGGTCCGACCGCAAGGTAGGCGAACTTTCGGGCGGCATGCAGCAACGCGTCGGGCTTGCCCGCGCCTTTGCGACCGATGCGCCGATTCTTCTTATGGACGAGCCTTTCTCTGCGCTCGATCCGCTCATCCGCTCGCGCCTTCAGGATGAACTTCTCGACCTTCAGGCCAAGCTCAGGCGCACGATTATCTTTGTCAGCCACGACTTGGACGAGGCCTTCAAGATCGGCAATCGCATTGCCATCATGGAAGGCGGCCGCATTATCCAATGCGGCACTCCGCGCGAGATCATCACAAATCCTGCAAACGACTATGTCGAGGATTTCGTCGCCCATATGAACCCGCTCGGCGTTCTGACCGCACGCGATGTCATGATGGAAGGAACACCAGGCACCGCGCAAAAGGTGGGTGCCGAAACGCCTGTCCAAGAGGTCATCGCCCTTATGGCCGAAGCCGAAGAACTGGGCGTCACCGACGACGGACAAACCATCGGTGTGATCAATCGCCAGAGCCTTATGACACGGCTTGCCCGCTAGTGTTTCGCCTCGTTCGGCGCGGGAGTGATCCGCTTTCGCGCCTGCGCTTCACGCCACGTGATAAAGCTGATCGACGCAATGATGATCCCGCCACCCAAGAGGACGAAACCATCGGCGGGCTCACCAAAGAACATCGCGCCGATACTCGCCGACCACACCAATTGGAGGAACGTCACGGGCTGCGTCACGCTCAGCGGCGCGGCTGCGAATGCGCGCGTCATGGTATAGTGCCCGATGGTCGCAAAGAATGCGACACCCAAGAGCATGGCAAGCTCGTAAGGCGTAGGCGTCACCCAGACCACAAAAGCAAAAGGCGCCATCCCGACGGTGACGGAAAGCGACAGCATGGTGACGACCATCGTTGCCGACATCTCGCTCGAAAGCTGTTTTGCGATCAGATAGCCGATGGCAAAGCCGAGCGCGGTGCAAAGCATCGCCAGATGTCCAAGGTCGATCTCGCGCGCTCCGGGTCTTAGGACAATCAACGCTCCGATCAGAGCGACACCAATTGCGATGATCCGCCGTTTGGCAAGCTTTTCGCCCAAAAAGAGCGCAGCGCCGACCGTCACAAGCACAGGATTGAGGTAATTGAGCGCCGTCACCTCTGCCATGGGAATATGCGCCATCGCATAGAACCACGTGATAACGGCGAGCGTATGCACGAAACCGCGCACCGAAACGAGCTTCCATTGTCGTGCAGTGATCTGCATCCGAAGCAAGGTCGGAATGGCGGGGACGATGAAAACAAGCCCCAAGGCATAGCGCAGAAACGCGGCCTCTGCGGCAGGCAGGCGTGGCCCGACAATCTTGACAAGGACATTCACCGCGACAAAGGCAAGTCCTGTCACGATCATCCAGAGTATGCCGAAAAGGGGACGCTGTTCCGTCATGGCGCGAGATGAACCGATTTGAGGCGCGGCCACAAGAGCGGATCAGCCCAACGCCAGTTTGAACGCAATGCTCCACATGACCAGCCCGACCAGAACATCAAGCACACGCCATGCGACAGGTTTGGCAAAAACGGGCGCCAAGAGGCGGGCGCCATAACCCAAAGTAAAGAAAAAGAGGAAGGACCCCGTCATTCCCCCCAAAGCGAATTCCCATCGCGCCGCGCCGAACTGTGCCGCAATCGACCCCAAGAGGACGACGGTATCAAGATAGACATGCGGGTTCAGCCATGTCAGCGCAACGACCGTCAACACGATCTTGGAAAGCTTGGTTTCTGCTGCGCCCTCTGCCTCGAGCGCCGCGCCACCCTTCAAAGCTGCCCAAAACGCGCGCGCGCCATAGGCCAGAAGAAAGGCTACGCCGCCCCAGCGCATCAACGGCAAGATCCAAGGCGCGACACCCGAAATCGCGCCCAAGCCGCCCACACCCAGAGCAATGAGGACTGCATCCGAAAGCGCACAGATGAAGCAGACGACGAAAACATGCTCGCGCCGGATGCCCTGTCGCAAAACAAAGGCATTCTGCGCACCGATCGCCATGATCAAAGCAAGACCCGTCTGCAAACCCGTCAGGAACGGCATGGCTTTCCCCCAAAAGAAAACCGCCCCCGAAGAGGCGGCTTTGCAACTTTGACCGATGTCTTAGCCGTTGGCCAGAGCTTCCATCACCTCGTCGGAGGCGGTGAAGTTCGACGTCACGCGCTGGACGTCATCGTCGTCCTCGAGCACTTCAAGAAGACGCATGAGTTTCTGCGCATTCTCGAGATCGAGCTCGGTCGAGATATTCGGCTTCCAGATCAGCTTGGTCGACTCGGATTCGCCAAGCGCGGCATCGAGCGCATTCGAAACTTCGGCAAGGTCCGTATCGGCGCAATAGATCACGTGGACGTCGTCATCGCTTTCGACATCCTCGGCGCCCGCTTCGATCGCGGCCATCATGACGGTGTCGGCATCGCCCACAGAGGCAGGATAGATGATCTCGCCCTTGCGATCGAACATAAAGCCGACCGAGCCCGTTTCACCAAGGTTGCCGCCGTTCTTGCTAAAGGTCGAGCGGACGTTCGATGCCGTGCGGTTGCGGTTGTCGGTCATCGCTTCGACGATGATCGCAACACCGTTCGGGCCATAGCCTTCGTAGCGGATTTCGTCATAGCTCTCGGCGTCGCCGCCTTGGGACTTTTTGATCGCGCGGTCGATCACGTCCTTGGGGACCGAGTTCGAACGGGCTTCTTTTACGGCAAGACGCAGACGCGGGTTCTTGTCAGGATCAGGATCGCCCATTTTGGCCGCCACGGTGATTTCCTTGGCAAGCTTGGAAAACAGTTTCGAGCGCGCAGCGTCCTGACGACCTTTACGGTGCTGGATGTTTGCCCATTTTGAGTGGCCGGCCATGGTGTGCCTCCAATATTAATTGACCTGATAGACAAGATTTCGGGCCTCTATATGTCATGCCCCATGCCCGCCGCAAGACGTATGCGACAGTGCTTTACCATTGAGTGGGTTTGCATCATGCTAAATCCATGGATGATCAAATTCTCAAGAATACACTCAATCAGATTCTGTCCCGCAACAGGATCGAACTGAGCCCTGAGGAACGCGCCTTTTTGCTGACGGCGACAAATCATCCGACAGCGCTCAAACTTCTTGCCGGAGACGCCTTCAATCGCGGCTCGAGCAAGGACGCGGTCTATTTCGCGACCAAGGCCTATCAAAGCTTTCCGAATGCAGAAACCGAAGAGAACCTGATCTCTTGTCTGGTTCAAGCCAAGCAGGTCAAAGCAGCAATCGATCTGTGCAGCAAGAGCAGCACGAAACTGGGCGCGATGCGGCAAGCCTCTCTTTTGTCGGAACTTTTCGCGCGATCAGGGAGCCTTGAGCAAAGCAAAATCTGGGGCCTCAAGGCGCTCGGGCTCAAGGATAAAGCCGCGGGCACCCTTGATAAGCTCCCGCCCGTAAAGCTCCATACTTTCAATTCGGCAACGCCCGCGCGGAACGTGATTTCCTTTTCGCTGTTCGGAAGCAATCCGAAATACGCCCAAGGCGCGCTTCGCAACGCGATGATCGCCCGCCATCTCTATCCCGATTGGACGACCCGCTTTTACGTCGACGACAGCATTTCCCCCCAGATCACCAAGGCACTTGGCCGCGAAGGCGCACAGCTTCGCCGTGTCGGGGGACTTCCTGCGGACCGCTTCGGGACCTTCTGGCGGTTTCTGGTCGAGGATGATCCCGAGGTCGATTTCTACATCGTGCGCGATTGCGACTCGATCCTGAACATCAAAGAACGGGCTGCGGTCGATCAATGGCTCTCGAGCAAGAAACCCTTTCACCTCATGCGCGACGGCCCTTCCCAATCGGAACTCGTTCTTGCGGGCATGTGGGGCGCGCACCGTGGCAACATCGGCAAGATGACCAACCGCGTCATCGCCTTTGATAAAACCGTCGCATCCTTGCGCAACAGCCGTATCCTCGACCAACAATTCCTGCGCGAGGTTGTTTGGCCCATTATGAGAGGGCGGGTCTGTGTCCACGACAGCATTTTCGGCTATGGCAAGACGCATGAATTCGATCCAGCGTTCTCTTTGGAACGCGGAACCCACATCGGCGATGACATGACGGGCCCGCTTTCTGCAGGAGCGAGGGCGCAAGGATGAACCTAGAGCTAGAGCGCACCATCTCGGCCATCATCGCGCGTCAGAAAATCACCCTGTCCGAAGCCGAAATTTCGATCCTGACCGGCGAAGCGTCGGACGAACGGGCCGCAAAACTTCTTGCCGCGCATTACTTCAACACGGGCCAGTTCGATCTTGCCATCGAAGCGGCGACACGGGCCTATGACATCAACGGCACGGCCGAGAATGAAAGCAACCTCGTCTCGGCTCTCTTGCGTGCAAGGCACATCGACAAGGCGATTGCCATGGTGTCCTCCAAAGACACCCAGCTTGATCCGATGCGGCAAGCCAGCCTGATGAACGAGCTTCTGGCGCGCACGACCGACACCGAACACTGTCGTCATTGGGGGCTCAAGGCACTCAAGCTCAAGGACGCCGGAACAAAAGAAGCCAAACAGCCGGTGATGCCGACCCTGCACCGCTTCAATATCGACACGCCAAATCGCCATGTGATTTCGTTTTCTCTCTGGGGCTCGGCAGAGCGGTATCTTCGAGGTGCCCTCGAGAATGCCATCGCAACCCGCTATATCTACCCGGGTTGGACAGCGCGGTTCTATGTCGACAGCTCGGTGCCCGCTCAGGTCGTCACATTGCTGCGCCAAGAAGGTGCAGAAGTCACAACCGCTCCCGACATGCCCGCAGCAGAGTTCGGCCTCTTCTGGCGCTTCCTTGTCGAAGATGACGAAAGTGTCGCGCTCTATCTCTGCCGCGATGCGGACTCGGTCATCAACGTCAAGGAAAGAGCGGCGGTCGCCGACTGGCTCTCGTCAGGCAAGGCGTTTCACGTGATGCGCGACCATCGCACCCATTCGGAGTTGGTCCTTGCAGGGATGTGGGGCGCCCATCGTGGCAATATCGGCAAGATGTCGCAACGCATCAAAGACTATCGCAAAGCCCGTTCGAAATTGCTCAACAGCAGGATCGAGGACCAGCTTTTTCTGCGTGACGAGATTTGGCCCCTGATGACGGACCGCGTGTGCGTGCAGGACAGCTTCTTCGGCTACAAGGAAACGCACAAGTTCCGCCCCGGCATGGGGCTCGGTCCGAACCGCCATATCGGGCAGAATATGGCCGCCGTTACAGCGGCCAAATCCACGGGATCGTAACCGAACAGATCACCGCAAGCGAAAGGTTGAGCGGAAGCCCGACCTTGATGAAATCGGTGAACTTGTATCCGCCCGGGCCATAGACCAGCGTGTTCGTCTGATACCCGATGGGCGTCGAAAAACTCGCCGATGCTGCAAACATCACGGCGACCACAAGAGGACGCGGGTCAACCCCGATGGCTTGGGCAAGACCGATGGCAAGGGGCGTCATCACAACCCCGACCGCGTTGTTGGACACTAGCTCGGTCAAAACCATCGACAGGAAGTAAACCGCAAAGACAACCAAGTAAGGCGGAAGTCCGATAAAATGCGGCGCAAGCGCATTGCCGATCAGTTCAACCGCCCCCGAACTCTCCAAGGCGGCTCCAATGGCCAACATGGCAAAGATCAGGGCAAGAAGCTGTCCCTCGATATGTTCAAAGGCTTCATCAGCGTCGATGCAGCGCGTGAAGAGCACCACCGCCACCGCGATCACCGACAACAAGAGGATCGGAGCAACGTCAAAAGCGGCAAGCAAAACGATCCCGAGCATCGCTCCGACCGCGATCGGGGCCTTGTTGCGGCGATAGGCACGCGCCGAAGGCTTGGAGACATCGCCCAGCGCCATATCCGAAGCCAGACGCTGGATATCCTCAGGTGCGCCTTCGAGCAAAAGCGTATCACCGACCCGCACTACAAGATCGTCGATCTGTCGTCCGATATTCTTGTCCCGACGATGCACGGCAAGAGGATAGACACCGTAACGACGGCGCAACCGCATATCCCCGAGCCGTCTGGCCACCATTTTGGAACCGGGCGTAATCAGCACTTCGACCGTGGTCGTTTCGACGGCCGACACCTGATCGACGCGCCTAAGGCTCTTGTTGCGCTGAAGAGAGAGAAGCTCGGTCATCTGGGTGCGAAGAACCACGCGGTCCCCCACCTGAAGCGTCACGGAAGACAAATCACGGCGGAGCGAGGCATCCCCGCGGATCACGTCGATCAGACGCACGCCTTCGCGCTTGAAGAGTTGGACCCCCGAAACCTCGCGGCCGATCAGGTTTGACTCCGGCGGGATCACCGCCTCGGTGAAGAACCGCATCTTGGAACGATCCGAAAGGAGCGTCGCCATACTGTCCCGTTCAGGAAGCAGTTTTCGTCCGATGGTCGCAAGGTAAAGGCCCGTCACCAAAGTGACGATGATCCCGAGCGGCATGATCTCGAAGATGGAAAAGGCTTCGAGCCCTGCTTTGCGCGCCACACCATCGACCAAAAGGTTGGTCGATGTGCCGATCAAAGTCAGCGTGCCACCGACGATCGCCCCATAGGACAGCGGGATCAGGAGTTTGGACGCAGTGGTGCCCATCGTCCGCGCAAGCTGCACGAATACGGGGAGCAAGATCACAACCACCGGCGTATTGTTCACAAAAGCCGAAGCGACCACGACGAACGCCATCAACCCGACAAGTGCCGTTTTGGGCTTGGTGCGGGCATAGGTTTCAGCCGTAGAGGTCATGAGACCCAGAACCCCGGTGCGCACAATCGCGCCCATCACGATGAACATCGCCGCAATCGTCCAGGGTGCAGGGTTGGCAAGCGAGTCAATCGCAAGATCATAGGGCAGAAGACCAAGAGCAAGCATGACGGCCACGCCGCCGATGGCGACCACCTCGGTCGGATAGGTTTCTTTAAGAAATAACAGGAACATGCCAACAACAATGGCAAGCGTCAGGAGAGCCTGCCCATTCTGCGACAGGTTGAGAAATTCAATCATGGTATCCCCGAAAACGTCTTGGCGTATTGTCGCCGTTCACCAGCGCCAGCGCAAGTCCGCTGTTAAACGGTGGGCCCCGATTGCTGGAGCCGACCGCCTTGGCGCACCATCTCGACGCGGGTCGCTTTGCCTGTGCGGTCGTCTGTCTCGATATAAAGCCCCGAGAGCGTTGCCTCCCCCGCTGCGGGCTCGAAACGTGCTTTGGGCATCCCTGTGACAAAGCGGCGAAGTGGCTCGTCCTTCACCATCCCGATCACCGAATTATAATCCCCGCACATCCCCGCATCCGAGAGATAGGCCGTCCCTCCGGGAAGGATCATCGCGTCCCCCGTGGGCACATGGGTATGGGTGCCGACCACGACCGAGGCACGGCCATCGCAAAAATGTCCGACACCCATCTTTTCACTGGTCGCTTCGCAATGGATGTCGATCAGGCTCGCTTGCACCATGCCGCCCAAGGGAAATTGGCGCAACGTGGCGTCCAGCGCAGAGAACGGATCATCAAAGGGCCGCTTCATAAACACCTGCCCCAGAACTTGGGCCACAAGGACCTTTCGGCCGCCGCGAGCTTCGAAGACGCGCGCCCCTTTGCCTGGGGCGATCTTGGAGAAATTCAGTGGACGGATGATCCGAGGCTCTTTCTCGCAAAAGGTCATCATGTCCTTTTGGTCGAAAGCATGATCCCCGAGTGTAATGACATCGGCGCCCGCCTCGAGAATGAGCTTGGCATGTTCGCCCGAAAGGCCTGCGCCGCTCGTGGCGTTTTCACCGTTCACAACGACAAAGTCGAGGTTCCACTCCTTGCGCAGACGCGGAAGATGGGCGGAAATTGCAGAGCGCCCAGAGCGCCCCATGACGTCACCAAGAAAGAGTATTTTCATGGGCAACTGCTTAGGCCCGCAACGCCTCAAGGGCAAGCCGCAGATTGCCGCGCCTCAGCGCTTGATTTCGATGATCTCGGATTCGGTAACGATGTAATCAAGGGGTTGGTCGGTCTTTTCCAGAGGCAGATCGTCCATCTCCTGAGCGCCATAGGCAAAGCCGATCGCCATGGTCGCGCGGCGGGCGCGCAACATTTCCAAGGTGCGATCGTAAAACCCGCCGCCATAACCAAGCCTTCCGCCCGCGCGCGAAAAGGCGACAAGCGGCACGATCAGGATCTCGGGTTCGACCAGAACCTTTTGCGCGGGGATCATAGCTTTGAACGCGCCTTCCACCATCCCGCAATCCGGCTCCCACCGATGGAATTCAAGAGGTTGGCCAGCGCCGATGATCACGGGCACACCGACCACGCCGTGGGCGGCGGCTTCTTCCATGGCGGGCATCGGGTCGATTTCAGTGCGGATCGGCATATAGCCCGACAGCGGCACACCGCGATAACCGGCAAGGATCTCGGACAGATGGGCTGCGGTCCCGACACCGCTTTGATGGGCTTCTTTGCGTCGTGCAAAAGCAAGCTTGCGCGCTTCGGCTTTGCGTTCTTCGAGAGACATCATAACAGGATCACCGCCGAAAGCCCGAGAAAGGCGAAAAAGCCGACCACATCGGTCACAGTCGTCACAAAGGCCCCAGACGCCAATGCAGGATCGACCCCGAACTTTTCGAGGAGCACGGGAACACCTGTCCCCGCAAGTCCCGCGACAACGAGGTTGATCACCATTGCAATGGCGATCACCAATCCCAGCATCGGCTCTCCGAACCAGATAAACCCGACGATCCCCATGACCACGGCAAAGGCTATCCCGTTCACAAGCCCGACGAGGACCTCGCGGCGGATCACACGCCAGACGTTCGCATCGGTCAAGTCGCGCGTTGCGATCGAGCGCACGGCAACCGTGAGCGACTGGGTGCCCGCGTTGCCCCCCATCGACGCGACAATCGGCATAAGCACCGCCAGGGCGACAAGCCCGGCAATCGTCTCTTCAAAGAGCGCGATGACCATCGAGGCAATGACGGCCGTCACAAGGTTCACGGCAAGCCATGGAAACCGCTGGCGCGTGGTTTCGATGACCGAATCCGATAGGCTCCCCTCGCCCACACCTGCGAGACGGAGGATGTCTTCCTCGTGCTCTTCATCAAGAAGCGTCATCGCGTCGTCGATGGTGATCATCCCGACGAGCCTGTCGTCATCATCGACAACAGGCGCCGAAATCAGGTGATAGTGGTTGAAGGTATGCGCGACATCGGCGGCCGTATCTTCCACATGGAAGGTGCGGAAGCTGTCTTCCGTGATCTCGCGGAGTTTGGTGGAGCGCGGCGAGCTGAGCACCCGTCCAAGCGTCACATGCGCCACGGGCTTCATGCGCGGGTCCACCATCACCACGTGATAGAACTGATCGGGCAAATCGATGTCGGAGCGCAAATAATCGATGGTCTGGCCCACGTCCCAAAAGTCGGGAACACGCACCACCTCGACCTGCATGTGGCGGCCAGCTGATTCCTCGGGATAGGCGAGCGCCTTTTCGACAATCGAACGGTCGGTCGCATCAAGCGCGTCCAGAACCGCTTCTTGCTGGTCTTCGTCGAGATATTCGACAAGGTCGACCACATCGTCCGACTCGAGCTCGTGCACCGCTTCCGCGAGTTCCGCAGGTGTCAGCGACTCGATGATCTCTTCACGGATCCCTTCGTCGAGTTCCGAGAGGATCTCGCCGTCCATCCCGCCCTTCCAGACGACAAGGAGATCCTTGCGGTCCCGCGCGTCGATCTGTTCGAAAAGGTGCGCAACGTCGGCAGGGTGCAGTGGGTCGAGAAGCTCGTCGACCTGTGCCGCATCTTCTGCGGCAACGGCCTCGAGAACGTCCTCGATGAGACGGTCCGTAACGCCGAAGGCTTCTTCTTCGATTTCCTGCAGGTCTTCGGACATAGCACCCCCGAGTCGTCTTGTTGTGCAACATAGTGAAACGGTCCAAGCCCGCAACCGTGCGTCGGCGCAAATGTGCGATTTACGCTGCGAAGGACAAAGCTTAGTGTCACCCTATGACCAAAGATTTGCTGATCGGCCAGACCCTCCGTTTTTCGGGGTCCCCCTTTGAAATTGACTGGAGCGAGGCCGCACACTGGTCCTCGCGCGGTGGCGTTCTCGTGGAACACGGGCGCATTGTTGACATCGGCGACGCGGACGACCTACGCGCCGCCCACCCCACCGCCAAAGTGCACGACTATGGCTCGTCCTTGATCAGCGCGGGATTTGTCGATGCGCATATGCATTACCCCCAAACAGGGATCATCGCGAGCTGGGGGAAACAGCTTATCGATTGGCTGAACACCTATACGTTCCCCGAAGAGTCGCGCTTTGGCGATCTGGCTTACGCGTCTGATGTGGCGGGCCGCACGCTTGACCTTGCTCTGGCGCATGGCACGACGACCCTCACCAGCTTTTGCACAATCCATCCCGAAAGCGTCGACGCCTTCTTCACCGAAGCCGAAACCCGCAACATGGCCGTGATCGCAGGGAAAACCTGCATGGACCGCAATGCGCCCGACACGCTCCGCGACACGGCCCAAACCGCCTATGATCAAAGCAAACAGCTGCTTGAAAAATGGCACGCAAAGGGACGCGCCAACTACGCGATCACGCCCCGCTTCTCTCCGACCTCGACACCCGAGCAACTTGAAGCGCTCGGCGCTCTTTGGGCAGAGCATCCGAGCTGTTTGATGCAAACGCATCTGAGCGAACAGCTTCCCGAAATCGCTTGGGTGCAATCCTTGTTCCCGAATGCACGAGACTATCTCGACACCTACGAGGCCTTTGGTCTTTTGGGGCCACGCGGTCTTTATGGGCATTCCATCCATTTGACCGACCGCGAAAAAGCGCGACTGGCAGAGGTGGACGCCTCTCTCGTGCACTGCCCGACCTCGAACACCTTTATCGGTTCGGGTCTCTTCGACCTCATGGGGCTAAGCGCCCAAGGGCTGCGCATCGGTCTTGCCACGGACACTGGCGGCGGATCGTCCTTTTCGATGCTGCGCGTGATGGCTGCAACCTACGAGATTGCACAGCTTCGCGGTGTGGCCGTCCACCCCGCCCAACTCATCTGGCTCGCCACAGAAGGTTCAGCGCGGGCGCTGCATATGAGCGGTGAAATCGGGCATCTCGGCATTGGCGCAGCGGCGGATCTTTGCGTGATCGACCTCGCCTCGACGCCGCTGATCGCCCAGCGTTCGAGCAGAGCAGAGACGCCTTGGGACGCCCTCTTCCCGACGATCATGATGGGGGACGACCGCGCCATTGTCTCGACTTGGGTCGCGGGGCGAGAAATCAGCACGCGCCGCTGAACGTCAGAACGTAGATATCACCGTATTGCACAAAGCCGCCGCGCACGAATGATCCATTGAGATTGTTGCGGCGGTGTCCTTCTGACGCCATCCAGTCGCGCACCACCTCTGCGGTAGAGCGTTGGCCCTTGGCAATATTCTCGCCCGTCAAAAGGCCGCAATCCCCTGCAGCAAGCAAACGTCCTCTGGGGGTTTGGCCTTCGGGTGAGACATGGTCGAAGTATCCCCGCGCAGCCATATCCTTGGCATGGGCAAGGGCCGCCCGTTCAAGAGCCGCATCACGGCGCAACGGTGAAAGTCCCGCCGCGCTGCGCTCTGCATTAATCAAATCGAGCGAAAGGGCCGCCGAGCCTGCTGGCTCAGTGATCGTTTGGGGCACGACTTCACGAACCTGACTGACACAGGCCCCAAGCGCCAAAGCCGCGCAAAGAATAAAAATCGGTCGCATGAATCACTCCATCAATCCTCGGGCAAGGCGGTTCTGCCGCTCTACCAAGAGGGGAACATCAATGGATGTAATATACCCCGAAGAAACGATCTGGCGACCCTCGACAAAGAGATCCTTGACCTTGACGGGTCCGGCAAGAAGCAGGGCAGCGGGGTCCCAGCTCCCTGCGCTTTCAATCCCGCGCGTATCCCAGATGGCGATATCTGCCCGCTTGCCGACGGCAATCTGGCCGCAATCGTGACGGCCCAAGACCTCCGCACCTCCGCGCGTCGCAATCTCGAGCGCCTCGCGGGCGGACATGGCGTCGGCGCCTTTTGCGACCCGCTGGAGCAGCATGGCTTGCCGTGCCTCAAGGATAAGATTGCCAGCGTCATTGCTGGCCGATCCATCGACACCAAGGCCGACTTTGACCCCGCCGTCTCGCATCTCGCGGACAGGCGCAATCCCCGAGCCGAGTCGACAATTCGAACATGGACAATGGGCGACACCCGTCTTTGACCGCGCAAAAAGTTCAATTTCCGAACCATCAAGCTTTACGCAATGGGCGTGCCAGACATCGTCCCCAGTCCAGCCAAGCTCTTCCGCATACTGCCCCGGACGGCAGCCGAACATTGCTTGGGAATAGGCGATATCCTCGTCGTTTTCGGCAAGATGGGTGTGCAACATCACACCTTTGTCGCGGGCCAGTAGCGCCGCATCGCGCATCAGGTCACGGCTCACCGAAAAGGGAGAGCACGGCGCCAAAGCGACCCGCACCATCGCGCCTTCGCTGGCATCGTGAAAAGCATCCACCACGCGAATGGAATCTTCGAGAATTGCCTGTTCTTCCTCGACGAGACTGTCAGGCGGCAATCCGCCGTCGCTCTCCCCGATGCTCATCGCACCGCGCGTCGCATGGAACCGAAGACCCACTTCACCCGCTGCCGCAATCGTATCATCGAGCCTTGATCCGTTCGGGAACAGATAAAGGTGATCCGACGTCATCGTGCAGCCCGAAAGCGCAAGCTCGGCAAGCCCCACCTGAGCGGAGATGAACATCTCTTCGGGCCCGAAGCGCGACCAGATCGGATAGAGCGTCTGAAGCCAGCCGAAGAGAAGCGCGTCCTGCCCGCCCGGCACTGCGCGGGTGAGTGTCTGATACAAATGATGGTGCGTATTCACGAGACCGGGGGTCAGAACGCAGCCCGTGGCGTCGTGGATCTCTGCATCCTCTGCGCTGATCGTCGGCGCAACCTCGCGGATCACCCCGCCCTCGATCAGCAGGTCACCGACGAATTCGCGCCGCACGTCATCCATAGTCAGAATATACGCATTGCGGATGAGTTTTTTCTTGGACATGAGCGGCCCCTCCATCCCCTTCGGTGGACCGTTCTTGCCGCCAGAAGGGGCGAAGGACGCGGCGCGAAATTCTTACCGCGCTGCGCGCGTTATTTCAACCTTTTGGCTTGTCCGCATAGGGGGCAAGAAGCGCCAATGCCTCGGCATGGATTTGTGCGTTTGCGGCTGCAATCACCTGTCCGCCGTCCTTGGCGGACCCGCCGGACCAGCTGGTGACGATCCCCCCTGCCGCCTGAATGACCGCCATCGGCCCCTGAATGTCATAGGCCTTGAGACCCGCTTCGATCACAAGATCGACCTGACCCGTCGCAACAAGAGCGTAGGCATAACAATCCATGCCGAACCGTGTAAGCCGCGCCTTGGCGGAAACGCGTTCAAAAGCCTCGCGGTCTTTGGGAGTATTCACCTCGGGAAAAGTCGTGAAAACGATGGCTTCGGAGAGCGACCGCGCCTCGCGCGTTTTCAAGGGTGTTCGCCCCTGCGGCCCCTCTACATAGGCCTCAAAGGGGGCACCGAAGAACCGCTCGCCGATATAGGGTTGGTCGACAACACCGATGATCGGGCCCGTCGTATCCCCGACCGCGATCAGAACGCCCCAAGTCGGCGTTCCCGAAATATAGCCGCGAGTTCCGTCAATCGGATCGAGCACCCAAGTCAATCCAGTAGTGCCTGACTTGATCCCATATTCTTCGCCGAAAATTGCGTCATCAGGGCGCTCTCGCGCAAGAACATCGCGCATGGCACGCTCAGCGGCGCAGTCTGCTTCGGTCACGGGATCAAAGGCGGCGGCGTCCTTGTTGTCCGTCTCCAGCGCCTGTCTGAAATAGCGCAGTGTCTCGGGCCGCGCCGCATCGGCAAGCAAAAGGGCGACCCGCTTGAGGTCGCCCAATGTCTTTTGGTCGATTTGTTCAGCCATGCGCGCCCCCTTTGGTGTCTCACCTGCGGTAGCGCGGCACAGCCGTTGACGTCAAGCCTTAGGCCGCGTCGCTCAGCACACGTGCGAGTTCGAACAAGCGGCGACGCTGGGTTTCGGGGATCGCGTAATACGAGCGAAGCAGCTCGAGCGCTTCCTTGTCCGCGAGAATGTCGCTCGGCATGTCACTGGCCTGAGTGGGTGCGCCTTCGCTTTCGAGACCCTCGTAAAAGAAGGACACATCGACGTTGAGCGCATGTGCAATATCCCAAAGACGGGAGGCACTGACACGGTTCATACCGGTTTCATACTTCTGGATTTGCTGGAACTTGATCCCAACGGCTTCGGCAAGCTGCTGTTGAGTGGTGCCATTCATCCAGCGACGATGACGAATACGTTTACCGACGTGGACATCTACGGGATGGCTCATCGCTGTGCTCCTAGATTAAAACCTGTTCAGCTGGGCCGTTCATCCCCTAGGGCGAAAGGCGAAACCGAAGCTGAACAGAGAAAAGTTTCATTACCCTTAGTTGAAACACGTATCGGTTGCAGTCGCTAGCTTGCCTTTTGGATAGAGAAAGAGGGCATTTGCACAGCTTTGGGCTGTTTTATATATTCTAAAGTATACAGGCGAAGGTCTTGCACCGTCAGTTCAAACTCTCTCAAAATGCTGTGACCAAAGGACAAAGACCATCATGCGCGCATTCCAAGTCTTATCGACCGACACGCCCCCTTCGTTGCAGAGCATCGAAAAACCCGAGCCACAAGGCGACGAAGTCCTACTCAGGGTAGAGGCATGCGGCGTGAATTTTGCCGATCTCCTGATGTGCAAAGGCACCTATCAGGACACGCCCACGCCGCCCTTTACATTGGGCTTGGAAGTTTGCGGAACCGTCGAAGCGCTTGGCCCCGAAGCAAAGGGACTTTCAATCGGAACGAGAGTTGCCGTCTACGCAGGTCAAGGCGGAATGGCGGACTATGCCGTCTATCCCGCGGCGCTGTGCCGCCCCGTGCCAGCCTCCATGACCTCGGAAGAAGCGGCGGGGTTCATGATCGCTTATGGAACCTCGCACCTTGCCCTCAAGCGACGGGCACGTCTGCAAACGGGGGAAACGCTGCTCGTTCTGGGCGCTGCAGGCGGTGTGGGTCTCACTGCGGTTGAAATCGGCAAGCTCATGGGGGCGCGTGTCATCGCAGTGGCCAGAGGTGCGGAAAAGCTCGAGATTGCACGCCAAGCAGGCGCTGACATTCTGATCGACGCGGGCGCCGATCTCGCCCAAGAGTTACGCAATCTCGGCGGCGTCGATGTGGTTTATGATGCCGTCGGTGGGGATGCCTTCAAACAGGTACTCAAAGCCTGTAACCGCGAAGCGCGCTATCTCGTTATCGGTTTTGCAAGTGGCGAGGTCCCGCAAATCCCTGCAAACCATTTGCTGGTGAAGAACATCGATGTGATCGGGTTCTACTGGGGTGGATACCTCAAATTCGCGCCCGATGCTCTCTTTGACTCGCTCGCCGAATTGATGGACTGGCACGCAAAAGGCCAGCTCAAGCCGCATATCAGCCATGTTATCCCGCTGGATCGCGCTGAAGAGGCGCTCGAGCTCCTTCGGTCGCGTCGATCCACGGGCAAAGTCGTGGTCAAACCCTAGCCCGCATCGAAAGCGTCCCGCACCATTCCGGCCAGTTCCAGAACCGGCAGACGCTCTTCGTCTCGCCTCAGATACATGTGAATGCCGAGGCTCGACAGGGTCGGAAGGGCGCCGCCGTGGTCGATGATCTCGAAATAGGGCGGACAGGTGCCTTCGAGCAGAGCATGCACCGCAAGATCGGCACTGACCGCCGCTTCAACGCTGCGCGAGGACTCAGCATCCACCGACAAGTCCCATGGAATACCCGCTGCATCGAGCCTACGCACGATTTCCGGTCGAAACATGCAGCGGGTCTCGAATGCCATCGGCAAAGGCCGTTTGCGCCACGCTGTCCCGTTCGGAGCCCCGACCCAGATCAAGGGCTTTTCCGCAAGCGGCTCTGCGCCGTTATCGGGCTCTGGCTCTGTCGTCAGGATCAGATCGATCTCCCCCTTGGCGTATTGCTCCTTCAACGTCCGTGTAAACGACGACAGAAGCTGCACCTTCATCCGGGGAAAAGCAGCACTGAAGGCGCGGAGCACCTCGGGAATTGTCGGATAGACGATGTCGTGCGGCACCCCGAGAATGATCTCGCCTTCATATTCGGTGGCAAGCAGGCGACCGAGCACCTCGTCATTCAGTGACAGCATCTTGCGTGCGTAGCCCGCCAGTTGGTGTCCAGAGGCGGTCAGCTCGACAGAACGCCCGTTTTTCTCGATCAGGGTCAGCCCGAGACTGTCTTCCAGACGCTTGATCTGCATCGATACGGCGGACTGGGTCAGATGCACGCGATTTGCGGCTTTGGTCACCCCTCCGGTGTCCGAGATCGCGACCAGTGAACGAAGCGCTGTTAGATCAAGGTTTCTCAACATATCAAGTTCTGTGATCTGAGGTTTAATTATATCTCATTTCATTATTCATCCAGGACGTGTGAGTTTCAAGACATTCCTAATTCAGACATGAAAGGCACAGTCGGATGGCACTTCTCGAAATCATACCCGCCCACTTCTCGTTCCGCCGCGCAATCGCGCTTTACATGCAACGTCGTGCGCTCAGGACTTTACCCGATGAGCGCTTGCGCGACATTGGTCGCAGCCGTTCCGAGGTAGAGCGCGAGGCCAAACGGCCCGTTTGGGATGCTCCCGAGCACTGGTATTCCTCCTAAGTCACAGTTTCGTGCGAAAAGTAGTGTTTCTGGCCTTCAACCACTTGAAACGGCAAATCAACTTGCCAATATTTGAGCCAAGGGTCCCGCGCAGCCACGCGGTCCGCTCACTTGTTCAACCATGGAGGAAATCAATGGCTGACTTTCGCACGATGCGCGCTGCGAGCGGTGTTCGCACAGCTGCCATCGACGCGGGCCTTCGCGCCCACATGAATAAAGTCTACGGCACCATGTCGATCGGCATGTTGCTCACCTTTGCAGTAGCTTGGGCCGTCGGCTCGAACCCTGCACTTCTGTCGATCTTCCGCGATCCTATGACGCTCAAGCCGAATATCCTCGGCTACATCGTCATGTTCGCACCGCTCGGCATGGTGTTCGGTTTTGGCGCTGCGATCAACCGTCTCTCGGCCGCTGGCGCACAGTTGTTCTTCTGGACCTTCGCAGCCGTCATGGGCCTGTCGATGTCTTGGATCTTCGTGGCCTTCACCGGCTTCTCGATCGCGAACGTGTTCCTCGTGACCTCGATCGCATTCGCAAGCCTCTCGCTCTACGGCTATACCACGAAGAAAGACATTTCGGGCTGGGGTTCGTTCCTGATCATGGGCGTTGTCGGCATCCTGATCGCCTCGCTCATCAACATCTTTGTCGGCTCGGCCGCGATCCACTTTGCGATCACGATCCTTGGCGTTCTGATCTTTGCGGGCCTGACCGCATATGACACCCAGAACATCAAGAACACCTATGTTGCGCATGCCGCACATGGGGATCAGGAGTGGCTTGGCAAGGCCGCCATCATGGGCGCGCTGAACCTCTATCTCGACTTTATCAACATGTTCATGTTCCTGCTCCAGCTTTTGGGCAATCGCGAATAAGAACGGTTGAAACCGATTGAATTGCCCCGCCAAGGCTCTGCTTTGGCGGGGTTTTCTTTTGCCGACTGTTTCACCGATAAAGAACAAAACGTCACATGATAGCGGTAACGGCTTTTCCCGAAACGCGCCGCATGCTACCCCAACGGAAATTCACCGCACGAGTGGCATATGTTGGACCTTGTGATCTTTGACTGTGATGGCGTCCTTGTGGACAGCGAAATTCTCAGTGCCGATACTCTCATTCATGAATTAAAGCTGATCAGCATTGAAATCGACCGCGATTACGTGCGCACGCATTGCCTTGGCCGCAGCTTCCCTACGGTCGCAAAATCGCTGGCCAAGAACTTCGACACGGTTCTGCCTGCGGACTTCGAACAGCGATATCGGGCCAACCTTCTTGCTCGGTTCGAGACAGAGCTTCGCGTGACCGATGGGATATTCGACGCGATCAAGGCGACACAGGCTGCGGGTTTGAAGACCTGCGTGGCCACCTCTTCAAGCCCGCCTCGGGTTGCACGCACTCTGGGTGTGACAGGTCTTGCGCCCTTTTTCGGGGCAAACGTCTTTACGGCAAGTCAGGTAGAGCACGGCAAACCCGCCCCTGATCTCTTTCTCTTTGCCGCCAAGCAAATGGGTGCCCTGCCCTCCCGCACACTGGTGATCGAAGACAGCCTGCCCGGTCTTGAAGCAGGTTCGGCCGCGCAAATGCACGTGCTTGCCTATGCAGGCGCCAGTCACCTCAAGGGACTACGCCTTGCTCAACCATCGCATGTCAGATCCTTTGACAAATGGGAGGATTTCCCGCACCTGTTAAACGAATTCTCGAACGGGGACCACGCGTGAGCAACGGACGTTTTACACCTGAAACCACAAGGCTTGATGACGCCGCGCGCGCGGGTTGGCTCTATTATGTCGCCGGCAATACGCAGGACGAAATCGCTCGCAAGCTCGGGGTTTCGCGGCAATCGGCCCAACGTTTGGTCGCCATGGCGGTGAGCGAAAAGCTCGTAAAGGTGCGTCTCGATCACCCGATCGGTCGATGCATGGACCTTGCCGGCGCGCTCAAAGAGACGTTCGGGCTCCAATATTGCGAGGTCGTGCCCTCTGATCCGGATGCACCCAACCTCACCACAGGCGTAGCCATTGCCGCCGCAGCAGAGCTGGAACGGGCACTAAAAACCGACGAAGAGCGGATCATCGCCATGGGCACAGGCCGTGCACTCAAATCGACGGTGGAGCAACTTCCGCGGATGAACTGCCCCCAGCACCGGATCGTCTCTCGTCTTGGAAACATGATGAGTGACGGATCGGCGACCCCTTACAACGCTACGATCCAGTTGGCCGAACGTATCGGCGCGAAACAATATCCCTATCCGCTTCCTGTTCTCGCACAGACGAGCGACGAGGTTCAGGTGCTCCACGCCCAAGAGTCCATGCGCAACACGCTTTCGCTTTGCGCACGAGCAGATCTCACACTCGTCGGTATCGGCAACATCGGAGCAACCGCGCCCGTCTATCAGGACGGCTTCCTAAGCGAAAAAGAACTCACCGAACTCGAAGCACGCGGCGCGGCGGGCGAGATCACGAGCTGGATTTACGACGACAACGGCGAATTGATGGATTGCAATTTCAACAGCCGCGTGGCCTCTGCGCGGCTGAACGCGGCAGGGGATCGGCGCATGATTGCGGTTGCCGTAGGCAAGCAAAAAGCACGCGCGATTCTGGCAGCTTTGCGCGGAAAACTGGTCAACGGATTGATCACCGCAGAGCTTACCGCACAGACGATTCTCGAACTGAACGAGGCACGGAATCGAGGCTAACTTCCTCCCGAACACCCAATTGCTGCGCCGCAGCACAAGCAAAGGCCCGACGAAAATGTCGGGCCTTTTGGTTTTTGAATCTAAACAACCAATTGCAAAACAATAACTTTTCTGGATGACGCAGCGCAGCGGAGGACAGGGATTGACAACTTTGCGCAGCTATAGTGAATATATGCCCACTGACTTAGCAATTGCCCACAAACGGGCAAATGGGAGGAAACCATGAAAAAGACAGTTCGCGCTCTTCTGGGCGCATCCGCTCTGTGCTCGGTAGCTCTTGCTGCCAACGCCGAGACACTGACCATTGCCACCGTGAACAACGGCGACATGATCCGCATGCAGGGCCTGACCGAAGATTTCACCGCAAAGACCGGCCACACCGTCGAGTGGGTTACGCTTGAAGAAAACGTTCTGCGTCAGCGCGTCACCACCGACATCTCGACCAAGGGCGGCGCTTTCGACATCATGACCATCGGCATGTATGAAACGCCGATCTGGGGCGCAAACGGCTGGCTCGTCCCGCTGGATGATCTCTCCGAGGAATACAACGTCGCAGACATCCTGCCCGCTATGGCTGGCGGCCTGTCGCACGAAGGCACCCTCTATGCCGCACCGTTCTACGGTGAATCGTCGATGATCATGTATCGCACCGACCTGATGGAAAAAGCCGGCCTCGAAATGCCCGCCGCTCCGACCTGGTCCTTCATTCGTGAAGCAGCGGCTGCAATGACCGACCGCGAAAACGAAATCAACGGCATCTGCCTTCGCGGCAAAGCCGGTTGGGGTGAAGGTGGTGCTTTCATCACCGCGATGTCCAACTCGTTCGGCGCACGCTGGTTCGACATGGAGTGGAACGCCCAGTTCGACACCAAGCCGTGGAAAGACACCCTCGAGTTCTTCGTCGGCATGATGAACGAATCCGGCCCCGCAGGCTATGCCACCAACGGCTTCAACGAGAACCTCTCGCTGTTCCAGCAGGGCAAGTGCGGCATGTGGATCGACGCCACCGTTGCAGCGTCCTTCGTGACCAACCCCAACGACTCGACCGTTGCTGACTCCGTCGGCTTTGCTCTTGCACCCGACAACGGTCTTGGCAAGCGTTCGAACTGGCTCTGGGCATGGGCACTCGCCATCCCCGCAGGCACCCAGAAAGAAGCTGCTGCCAAGCAGTTCATCGAATGGGCAACCTCGACCGACTACATCGAACTCGTTGCTTCGAAAGAAGGTTGGGCAAACGTTCCCCCGGGTGCACGCACCTCGCTCTACGAGAACCCCGAATACATGAAGGTTCCGTTCGCGCAGATGACCCTCGACTCGATCCTTTCGGCTAACCCGAACGACTCGACCGTTGAGCCCTCGCCCTACGTCGGCGTTCAGTTCGCAGCAATTCCCGAATTCGCTGGCATTGCCACCGAAGTCAGCCAGGAATTCTCGGCCGTCTACGCCGGTCAGCAGTCGATTGATGAAGCTCTTGCCAAGGCACAGGCCATCACCAACGACGCAATGGAAGCTGCCGGTTACCGCTAAGCTCCTCCCGATCAAAGGGCGGCCCCAGGGTCGCCCTTTGGCACCACTGCATTTTGCTCCAAAAAATCGCTCAATTTGTTAGGGTGGTGTCTCCGCTGCCAACAGAGGAATTGCGTCCATGGCAACACAACACTCCAGATCAGCAGCGCGCATCATGATGGCCCCCGCCGTCGTTTTGCTTTTGGGATGGATGCTCGTCCCGCTGATCATGACCCTTTACTTTTCGTTCAAGAAGTATCTGCCGCTTCGTGGCGGCGACCTTGGATGGGTCGGCTTCGACAACTACGTCAGCTTCGTCACCAGCAGTTCCTTCTGGCCGAGCGTTTACACCACTTTGATCATCGTCGGCGGCGTTCTTGCCATCACGGTTGTTTTGGGTGTGCTCCTCGCCTTGCTTCTCGACCGCCCGATGTGGGGCCAAGGGATCGTGCGTATCCTTGTGATTGCGCCGTTCTTTGTGATGCCGACCGTTTCGGCGCTAGTCTGGAAGAACATGTTCATGGACCCGATCAACGGTCTCTTCGCGCACCTCTGGAAGGCTTTCGGCGCACAGCCCGTCGAATGGATGTCCCAGGCCTCGCTGACCTCGATCATCATCATTGTCAGCTGGCAATGGCTCCCCTTTGCGACGCTGATCCTTCTGACCGCGATCCAGTCGCTTGACGGCGAGCAGCTCGAGGCTTCTGAGATGGATGGCGCGCCTGCGCTCAAGCGATTCTGGTATATCATCCTTCCGCATCTGAGCCGCGCGATCACCGTCGTGATCCTGATCCAGACGATTTTCCTTCTGTCGGTCTTTGCGGAGATTTTCGTGACCACCGGCGGTGCATTCGGCACCAAGACACTCTCCTACCTGATCTTCCAGCGTGTTCTGGAGAGCCAGAACATCGGCCTTGGATCTGCGGGCGGCGTCTATGCCATCATCCTTGCCAACATCGTTGCGATCTTCCTGATGCGCATCGTCGGCAAAAATCTCGATAACTAAGGGGGAACGATCATGGCTCGCGCTGTTACCAACCGCACCAAAGCGATCAACACCGCCCTCGCATGGGCTGTCGGTCTCCTGATCTTTTTCCCGATCCTGTGGACCATTCTCACCAGCTTCAAGACCGAGGGCGAGGCGATCGCCTCCCCCCCCGTCTTTCTCTTCTTTGACTGGACGCTGGAGAATTATTCCATCGTTCAGGAACGCTCGGACTACATGCGCTTTTTGACCAACTCGGTGATCATCGCCTGTGGTTCCACTCTCTTGGGGATCATCATCGCGGTTCCCGCCGCGTGGTCGATGGCCTTCGTGCCGTCCAAGCGCACCAAGGACATCCTGATGTGGATGCTCTCGACCAAGATGCTTCCGGCAGTGGGCGTTCTCTACCCGATCTATCTGATGTTCATCAAACTCGGCCTTCTCGACAGCCGCCTCGGCCTTGTGGTCGTCCTGATGCTCATCAACCTGCCGATCATCATCTGGATGCTCTACACCTACTTCAAGGAAATCCCCGGCGAGATCCTCGAAGCGGCCCGTATGGACGGAGCGTCCTTGCGCGAAGAGATCATCTATATCCTCACTCCGATGGCCGTGCCCGGCATTGCTTCGACAATCCTGCTCAACATCATTCTGGCATGGAACGAAGCCTTCTGGACGCTCAATCTCACGGCCGCAAAGGCAGCTCCTCTGACCGCCTTTATCGCCAGCTACTCAAGCCCCGAGGGCCTCTTTTACGCCAAGCTCTCGGCCGCCTCGACGATGGCAATCGCTCCGATCCTCATCATGGGTTGGTTCAGCCAGAAACAACTTGTCCGCGGCCTCACCTTTGGCGCAGTGAAATAAGGAAAGACTGAAATGGGACGCATTACTCTTGATAAGGTGGCCAAGCGCTTCGGCGATGTAGAAGTCATCCCTCCCCTTGATCTGACTATCGAAGACGGCGAGTTCGTTGTCTTTGTCGGCCCTTCGGGTTGCGGTAAATCCACCCTTCTGCGGCTTATTGCGGGCCTTGAGGATGTCTCGGGCGGCCAGATCCGCATCGACAGCAAGGATGCAACCGATCTGCCCCCCGCCAAGCGCGGCCTTGCCATGGTGTTCCAGTCCTATGCGCTCTACCCGCATATGTCGGTGCGCAAGAACATCGCCTTCCCGCTCAAGATGGCAAAGATGGATCAGGCCGAGATCGAAAAGCGCGTCGAGAATGCCGCTTCGGTCCTGAACCTGACCAACTACCTTGACCGTCGTCCGGGCCAGCTTTCGGGCGGCCAGCGCCAGCGCGTCGCAATCGGCCGCGCGATCGTGCGCGAGCCTTCGGCCTTCCTCTTCGACGAACCGCTCTCGAACCTCGACGCGGCGCTTCGCGTCGGCATGCGCATGGAAATTTCCGAGCTTCACAAGAAACTCGCGACAACCATGATCTATGTGACCCACGATCAGGTCGAAGCCATGACCATGGCCGACAAGATCGTCGTTCTTCAGGCAGGTGTGATCGAACAGGTGGGTAGCCCGCTCGAACTCTACCGTGCGCCGCGCAACAAATTCGTTGCCGGCTTCATCGGCTCGCCCAAGATGAACTTTATCGAAGGGGAACTGGCCAAGAAGCACGGCGCAGAAACCATCGGTATCCGCCCCGAGCATATCGCTGCCTCTGCCACCGATGGTGCGTGGAAGGGCGTGGTCGGCGTCTCCGAGCACCTTGGATCGGACACCTTCCTCCACGTGCATGGAACAGGTCTTGCCGACACCATCACCGTGCGCGTGGGCGGCGAGTTCGACCTTCATCACGGCGACACGGTTTATCTGACGCCTGAAGAGGACAAGATCCACCGCTTCGACGCAAAAGGACTTCGCATCGAATGACCCGACTGAGCGGCAAAACGGCGCTGATCACAGGCGCGGCACGCGGGATCGGACTCGCCTTCGCCAAGGCCTATGTGGCCGAAGGCGCGCGGGTTGCGATTGCCGACATCAATCTCGAGGCGGCAGAGCGTGCCGCCGCCGAGATCGGCCAAGCGGCGATGGCTGTGCATTGTGATGTCACGAACAAGGCAAGCATCGAACAGGCCGTCGCCCAAGTCGAAAGCACCTTTGGCGGCATTGATATTCTCGTCAACAACGCCGCCCTCTTTACCGCCGCGCCGATCGTCGAGATTTCGGAAGCCGATTATCACAAGATCTTCGGCGTCAATGTCTACGGAACGCTTTTCATGCTTCAGGCTGTGGCCAAGAGCATGATCGCGCGCGGCAAGGGCGGGAAGATCATCAATATGGCGTCTCAGGCGGGTCGTCGCGGTGAAAGCCTTGTCGCGGTCTATTGTGCGACCAAGGCCGCCGTCATCAGCCTCACCCAATCTGCGGGCCTGAACCTAATCAAACACGGCATCAATGTGAATGCGATCGCACCGGGTGTGGTCGACGGTGAACATTGGGACGGCGTGGACAGCTTTTTCGCAAAATACGAAGGCCTCGCCCCCGGCGAGAAGAAACTACAGGTGGGACTCTCGGTGCCCTACGGCCGTATGGGCCGCCCCGAGGATCTCACTGGAATGGCAATTTTCCTAGCAAGCAAAGACGCCGATTACGTGGTCGCCCAGACCTATAACGTGGACGGCGGGAATTGGATGAGCTGATGGCACAGAAACTGAACTCTGCCCTTTTGGACAAACTCCCCGAAACCATCGGTGTGCCGACCTATGATCGTAGCGCTCTGACGGCGTCGATCCTCCATGTCGGGGTCGGAAACTTCCATCGCGCCCATATGGCTGTCTATCTCGACAAGCTCTTTGCCCTTGGCGAAAGCCATGATTGGGCCATCTGCGGCGCAGGCGTGCGCGGCGGGGATGCAGTGATGCGCGAACGCCTGATGGAGCAGGATCTGTTGACCACTGTGGTCGAACTTGACCCCTCTGGCCTCACGGCGCGCGTCACGGGTTCGATGACCGAATTCCTGCCAGTCGATCCGAACGCGCTCATCGAGCGCATGGCCTCTCCCGTGACAAAGATCGTCTCAACGACGATCACCGAAGGCGGTTATTACGTAAACGCTCTCACCAACGGATTTGATGCGGCACATCCCGATATGGTCGCGGATGCTGCACATGCGGACGCCCCCAAAACCGTTTTCGGGATGGTGATCAAAGCGCTGCGCCTTCGTCGGAATAACGGGCTCGAACCGTTTACCTTCATGTCCTGCGACAACCTTCCTGAAAACGGGCATGTAGCGAAACAGACGGTTGTCGGCCTCGCCCGCTTGTCGGACCCCGCTTTCGCGGACTGGATCGCTGCGAATGTCGCTTTCCCCAATTCCATGGTGGACTGCATCACGCCCGCAACTTCGGACCGCGAACGCGAGATGGTCAAAGACAAATTCGGGATCGTCGATACGGCGCCCGTCGCCTGCGAGCCGTTCCGTCAATGGGTGCTTGAAGACAACTTCCCGACGGGCCGCCCTGCCCTTGAAAAGGTCGGTGCCGAATTCGTCGCGGATGTCGCGAAATACGAGCTTATGAAGCTACGCATTCTCAATGGTGGCCACGCCGCGATTGCCTATCCATCCGCCCTCATCGGTCATCACTTTGTGCACGACGCGATGGCGGACCCGCTGATCCGCGATTGGCTCGACACGCTGGAGCGCCGCGAAATCATGCCGACGCTCGAACCGATCGAGGGCGTCGATTATGATGCCTATCGCGAAAAGATCATCGAGCGCTTCTCGAACCCAGAGGTAGGCGACACGATTCCGCGCCTTTGCCTTGACGGCTCGAACCGCCAGCCGAAGTTCATTCTCCCCACGGCACGCGATGCGCTGGCCAAGGGGCTCGCCGTCGAGGGTCTTGCTCTCGAAGTTGCGCTCTGGTGCCGCTATTGCGCAGGCACCGACGAGGCAGGCAATGCAATTGCGCCGAATGACGACAATCACGAAGAACTCAAGCGTCGCGCCCTTGAAGCCAAAGAGCGCCCGAGCGCCTTCCTTGAGAACAAGTCGGTTTTCGGTGACCTTGCCGAAAACACGGTCTTTGCCGATGCCTTTGCCGAAAAGATCACCGCGCTTTGGGCGGATGGTGTGAAAAAGGTCCTCTCCGACTATATCGGAGCCTAAATCAAAAAGGCGGCCCACAAGGCCGCCTTTTCCGTTCTGGGACAGTTACTTACTGAACCAAAGACAAAAGCGTTTCGATGCGTTCTCGACCCAGTTCCACGCGGCAGGAGGCAATTCCGATGCCCGTGCCCGAACCACCGCCGAATGTTGCTCCGACATAGTCGCAATGACTATCCCTGAAAGCCAACCAAGCCGCTTGCGACGCTTCGAGCGCTGGGGCCGCCTCTTCTCGTTCAGTGGCATCATCAAGTGCCTTGGCGGACTCCATCGCAAAACCAAGCGCGACCTCGAGCGTTTGATCCACAGTGGCCAACATCTCGTTCACGCAGGCCCCGATCTCGACTTGGCTGGACGCATTCATGCTGCATTCGAACGAGGCGTCGGCCAGCACCGCCGTTGGCCCGACCATGCATCCGGCGACAAAACCCAAAAGACCCTTACGCATCGCATAACCCTTTCAAAACTCTACGCAGTCCAGTCTATCCTGCGCGGAAAGGTTTCATAGTCATAGAAATGCTTTCCCATCGCAAAAAATTTGGGACAGACTTCCACACGCGTATCGGTTTGATTGGAGTGCCCATGTCCCTCGTCTCTGTCCAAAAGACTTCGATTATGATCATGTGCTGCCTTGCTTCATCCGTATCGGCAGCAAGCTTTGATTGCGGCAAAGCTTCGACACCCACCGAAACGACGATCTGTTACGATGCCGAACTCTCTGCGATGGACGATCTTATGGGGGAAACCTACAAACGTTCGTTCGAGACCGCCGGATGGATGACAGGGACCCAGATCAAGGAAAGCCAGAAAGAATGGCTCTCCTTGCGGAACGCCTGTGGTGATGATCCCGACTGCATCTATGGCGCTTATGCCGACAGGATCAGCGCGCTTGCCGAAAGCGTCGCCAAATTCGATGCACAGACCTCTGAAACCTCTTTCATCTATTTGGGTGAGCCGACCGGCGGAACCTGTAGCGAAGGCACCCTCAGCGACTTTGGACAATGCGTCGAATTCTTCCCGGGCGGTGCAAGCTTTCGAGGTTTCGGCACTTTGGGGAAAATGGCCTTTTCCTATTTCTACGTTGGAGCGAACGGGCACATGTGCTCTGCCAGTGGCGTCGCCCGAAAGAACGGAACCACTTGGGACTATGTCGATGCGGACTCGGCCTGTCGCCTCTCGATAGAAATCGGTGCGGACGGCATCGCGCTCAACCCGACAGAAGACTGTAATTATTACTGTGGAATGCGCGCGCAGGGCGCAATGAGCGAAGTCATCAAGTTCTAGACAGGGCGGCCCGCCCTTTGGAGGGAGCGGCACACACCGAAAGTCGGGAACCATGGTGCGGGCGGTGGGACTCGAACCCACACGGGGCTACGCCCCAACAGATTTTAAGTCTGGTATGTCTACCATTCCATCACGCCCGCGCCGATGGTGCGTTCTCCATACTCGCCCTTGTGAAGCAGGGCAATTACCTTGGCGCATTTTTAGCCAAGTGCAGCGGCTGAAAGGTTTTCTTCCTTGACCGCCTGCATTGCCACATAGGTCGACGTATGTGCCACGTTCGGAAGTAGCGAGATTTTCTCGGCCAAAACGGTGCGATACCCCTGCATGCCCGAGGTTCTAACCTTCAGGAGATAGTCGAAAGATCCCGCGATCATGTGGCATTGCTCGATCTCGGGGATGCGCAAGCAGGCCTCGTTAAAGGCGGAAAGCGCTTTTTCACGGGTATCGCTGAGGCGCACCTCTACAAAGGCGACATGATCCCGACCAAGCCGGATCGGATCGAAAAGCGCACGATACCCGCGAATGACCCCTGTCTCTTCCAGCCGCTTTAACCGCGCCTGCGTCGGCGATTTGGACAGACCGATGCGCTGCGCAAGCTCTGTCACCGAAATGCGTCCTTCGACGGCAACGACATCGAGAATCTTGCGATCAAAGAGATCTAGGTTCTCCATCCACTTTTCCTGCCAATAATTACAAATTCAGACGAACGACATAGCACAACGGTCAACATTAGGCAATTTGACTGCAAATCCAACGATATTCTAGGTCAAATGCTCTTGGAGTTTCCCATGCCCCGCGATTTTGCCTCTGATCTCTGCTCGAAAATCGACAGCCACACCTATGCCCCGCAAGATAAGACGCTCGAGCGTCTCATCAAGGAGGCCGCCCTTTCGCAATCCGCCCGTGACGCGATCGTCGCCCATGCCGCCTCTCTGGTGCGCAGCATCCGCGAGACGAGTGATCCCGGTCTGATGGAGATTTTTCTGGCCGAATACGGGCTCTCGACCGACGAGGGAATTGCTTTGATGTGTCTGGCGGAAGCGCTCTTGCGGGTGCCAGACGCAGAGACCATCGACGCTTTGATCGAAGACAAGATCGCGCCGTCGGACTGGAGCCGCCATCTGGGACATTCCGCCTCGCCGCTGGTGAATGCTTCGACATGGGCGCTGCTTCTGACAGGCCGCGTGTTGGACGAGGGCAAGCCCGGCATCTCCAAGACGCTGCGCGGCGCGATCAAGCGGTTGGGCGAGCCTGTGATCCGTTCCGCGGTTGCCCGCGCGATGCGCGAGATGGGGCGCCAGTTTGTGCTTGGTGAAACCATCGAAAAGGCAATGCAACGCGCGGACCGGATGCAAGCAAAAGGGTTCACCTACTCTTATGATATGCTCGGAGAGGCCGCGCGCACCGACAAAGACGCGCGCACCTATCAACTTGCCTATTCGCGTGCAATTTCAACGATCGCGGCCCATTGCAAAAGCGACAAGGTGCGCGAAAATCCGGGCATTTCCGTAAAGCTCTCCGCCCTCCATCCGCGTTACGAGATCGCCCAGCGTGATCGCGTGATGACCGAGCTGGTCCCCCGCGTGCGCGCTCTTGCCCAACTCGCCCGCGCGGCAGGCATGGGGTTCAACATCGACGCAGAGGAAGCGGATCGATTGAGTCTCTCGCTTGAGGTGATCGAGGAAGTGCTCAGCGATCCCTCCCTCAAAGGATGGGAAGGCTTCGGGGTCGTGGTTCAGGCCTATGGCCAGCGGGCGGGACACGCGATTGATTGGCTGTATGATCTGGCCCAACGACTGGATCGCAAGATCATGATCCGTCTGGTCAAAGGGGCCTATTGGGACGCCGAGATCAAGCGCGCGCAAGTCGAAGGGATGAGCGGCTTTCCCGTCTTTACGAACAAGGCCGCAACCGACGTCAGCTATATCGCGAATGCCCGCAAGCTCCTGAGCCTCACCGATCGCATCTATCCCCAGTTCGCGACCCACAACGCCCATACCGTGGCCGCTGTTCTTCGACTGGCTCAGGAAGAAAACGTCGCCAAGGATCGTTTCGAGTTCCAGCGCCTGCACGGCATGGGCGAGACGCTTCATACCCTCGTTCTGGACGCGGAAAAGACCGCTTGCCGCATCTATGCCCCTGTGGGTGCACATGAGGACCTTCTGGCCTATCTCGTGCGGCGACTGCTGGAAAACGGCGCGAACTCTTCCTTTGTCAATCAGATCGTCGATACATCGGTCCCTGCCGAAGTCGTTGCGGCCTGCCCTTTTGAAAAGCTTGCGAACGGGCATCCGATCGTCACAGGGGACGCTCTGTTCGCACCCGAGCGACAGAACTCCAAAGGCTGGGACATCACGCATCAACCGACGCTCGACACCATTTTGAGCGAAAGAGCCAAATTCGAGACGGTGGCCTTTACCGCTTCGCCGATCTTGGCTGCCGGCACGAGCGGCGGCGTGTCTTCACCCGTGGTCAACCCCGCAACGGGCGCAACCATCGGCACCGTCATGGCCGCAACTGCCCAAGACTGTGTGCGTGCGCATCAGGATGCAAAAGTCTGGGACGCCCCTCTTGCCGAGAGACAGACGATCCTGAACCGCGCCGCCGATCTTTACGAAGCCAACGCGGCAAAGCTTTTTGCCCTTTTGGCGCGTGAAGCCGGCAAGACCCTAGCCGACGCGGTGGGTGAATTGCGTGAAGCTGTTGATTTCTTGCGGTATTACGCCGCCGGTATTCCCCAAGGCAAAGCAAGGGGCACATGGGTTTGCATCTCGCCGTGGAACTTCCCCCTTGCGATTTTCACGGGACAAATCGCAGCGGCCCTCGCGACGGGGAACGCGGTTCTGGCCAAGCCTGCGGGCCAGACGCCATTGATTGCCTTTGAAGCTGTGAGGCTGCTTCTGGAAGCAGGCGTTCCTGCGACCGCTCTCCAATTGCTCCCCGGCGAAGGCGAAATCGGTGCAGCGCTCGTGTCCAACCCGAACGTCAAAGGCGTCGCCTTTACGGGTTCGACGGCAACCGCTCTGAAAATCCGCGCAAGCATGGCCGAACACTGCGAGGCAGGCACGCCTCTCATCGCCGAAACAGGCGGGCTCAACGCGATGATCGTGGATTCGACGGCGCTGCCAGAACATGCCGTGCGGGATGTTCTTTTGTCTTCGTTCCGCTCGGCAGGGCAAAGATGCTCGGCCCTGCGCTGCCTCTATGTGCAAGAGGATATCGCGCCCAAACTGATGAACATGCTCAAGGGTGCGATGGATGAACTGCGCCTTGGCGACCCACTCCAATTGTCGACCGATGTCGGCCCCGTGATCGATGCCCAAGCCCGAGACGGGATCGCCGCGCATATCGCGACCGCCCAAGCCGAAGGCCGCGTTCTGCATCAGATCGCATCCCCTGCCCAAGGCACATTCATTGCCCCCACGGTGATCAAGGTCGGAGGCATCGGTGACCTCGAACGCGAGATTTTCGGCCCCGTCCTCCATGTGGCGACCTTCAAGGCCGACGAGATCGACCAAGTGATCGTGGCCATCAACGCAAGCGGATATGGTCTTACCTTCGGGCTTCACACCCGCATCGATAGCCGCGTGGAGGAAATCGTCGGCAAAGTCACATGCGGGAACATCTATGTGAACCGCAACCAGATCGGTGCAGTTGTCGGAAGCCAACCCTTTGGGGGAGAAGGTCTTTCGGGCACCGGCCCCAAAGCAGGCGGGCCGCATTATCTGGGGCGTTTCATTGCGCCCGATCCTGTCACACTAACGGGCGGATGGCGCGTTGACGCCTCTGTGACCGAAGTGGAACATGCGCTCCAGAACCTATCGACCCCCACTTCGATCCGCACGACCAGCCTCCCCGGCCCCACGGGCGAGTCAAACCGTCTGAGCGAGGTTCCACGCACGGGTGTTCTCTGCCTTGGTCCTACTGAGGAAACAGTCGCAAAACAAGTCGCAGCGGTCAAAGCACTCGGCGGACTGGCGGTTGCGGCGAAGGGCATGATCGCGCCCGAGCGTCTTTCAGAACTCAAGGGGCTTGGCGCGGTTCTCTGGTGGGGGGATGATCAATCGGCCAAGAAAATCGAAGCTGCCCTTGCCCGTCGGAACGGTCCCATCGTTCCCCTCATCCGCGCACTGCCCGACGCCGCCCATGTGCTCAACGAACGGCACACCTGTATCGACACAACAGCAGCAGGCGGAAACGCTGCGCTTCTTGCAGAAGTGAGCCAATAGCCTAGACCCATGGCGTCAGAGTGCTTAGGTGTAAGGACCTAAGCACTCTGGCGTCTCACATGTTTCCGATCCGCGATCACAACCCGTCCAGCACGACCCCAGTCGCCACATATTCGCTCATCGCCGCGAATATCGCCATATTCCTTTATCAACTGACGTTTTATGGAAATGACGCTGGTCTTTCGCGGTTTTACTGGGAATTTGCACTGGTTCCAGCGCGCGTGATGACCGAAGGGTATTATCAGTCCTTTCTCACTCATATGTTTCTCCACGGCGGTTTCTTCCACCTTGCGGGAAACATGCTTTTTTTGTGGATCTTCGGTGATAACCTCGAGGATCAGCTCGGCCGCATCCGCTATCTCGGGTTCTATCTCCTCTCGGGGCTGGGAGCGGGCCTCGCCCAGTTTCTGTTCGAGCCCTATTCCAATGTCCCGATGGTCGGTGCCTCGGGCGCAATTGCGGGCGTCATGGGAGGATACCTCTTGCTCTTCCCCAAGGCGCGGGTCGATATCCTCTTTATTTTCATCATATTTTTCAAAGTCTTCCCGATCCCTGCCTATATCATGCTCGGCATCTGGTTCGTCTTTCAGGTGGTCAACGGGCTTGGATCATTCGGTGCAGATGGGGGTGTCGCCTATTGGGCGCATGCGGGCGGGTTCCTCATCGGAGCCGCGCTGATGTATCCGATCTGGAAAAAGAAAGGCGCGGCAACCTATTGGTCCCGCACCCTTGGCTCGCCGCCCCATCCCGAGGCGCGTTATGAATTCCGCCGCACTTCGATCCCGAGAGTGCCGCGTCGACGCCGTTAAGCGCCGCGCACAGCCTTGCAGAACGCAGCAAATACAGGCTCGTTCGCACAGATGATCTCGCCATCGGCAAGAATATCCTTGCCGGGGGTCAGAGGCTCGACAAATGCACCTGCTTCTCTTGCGATGATCAAACCTGCTGCAATGTCCCACGACTTGAGACGACGCTCCCAGAAACCATCATAGCGCCCTGCCGCGACATACGCGAGATCGAGCGAAACGGCACCGAAGCGGCGCACACCCGAACATGCGGGCAGAACACGCGCCAGTTCCTGAAGCGTCTGCGGAAGATCCGAGCGACCCGCAAACGGAAGACCCGTCGAGAAGAGGCACTCGATCATCTTGTGACGACCCGAAACACGCAGACGGCTTTCGTTCATCCAGGCGCCTTCGCCCTTTTCGGCATAGAACATCTCGTCCTTGACAGGATCATAGATCACACCGGCAATGACTTGGCCTTTGTGCTCGAGCGCGATCGAGACAGCCCAATGCGGAAGACCATGGAGGAAGTTCGTCGTGCCGTCGAGCGGATCGACGATCCAGCGGCGGGTCGGATCTTCGCCCTCGGTTTCGCCGAATTCTTCACCGACAAAGCCATAGCTCGGACGTGCCGCCATGAGCTCTTCACGGATGGTTTGCTCGGCCTGACGGTCAGCGCGGGACACAAAGTCACCTGGCCCTTTGGCGCTCACCTGAAGCTGTTCGACTTCGGTAAAGTCCTTCAAAAGAGCACGACCGACCTTGCGGGCGGTCTTCATCATAACGTTGAGGTTTGCACTACCAGCCATCGGGGCCTCCGTATTCGGTCAAGAGGGCCGTATATGACGGTAAAGCTAGCGGGGCAAGTGCCCTGATTTCATGCCCGCGTTAACACTTTATTTGCACTTCCTCCCTAGCATGAACGCCTAGGGGTCGGGAAAGCTATGATTGCCAGTCAATTAGACAAAATTCGCTATCAGACACGTTTCGTGGTGCATGTTTCGGTCAGGGACATGTTCAAACGTATGACATCCGCCTCTATGATGCTGGCGGTCTGTTGGTGGGTCGGCGCGACGCAAATCGTTCTCGGCCTCGTCACCGCGATTCCCTTGTATGAGCTGGCGCTTTATTTGCTGGCGCGCAAACTCCCCGATCAGGACGAACAAATCAGCGTTCTTTATATCTTTTTTGTCTGGTTGGTGAACTGGACGTCCACGATCGTCTATTTGATGCCGGCCTTCATCCTTGCCTCCGAGCCTTCTGCCGCGATGCTTCTTGCGGGCTTTCTCTGGCTCTTCGGGGTTTTTGTTCATATCTCGAACACTTTTGCCTCTATGCCCTTTTATAACTGGAGCCTGATGATCCCCTCTTACGGGTCCGCGTTCTATGTGTTTTTCCTCGCATCTGGGAATGCCTTCCTCCCCTCGAACGAGATCGAATGGGTCGTCACAGGCTCGATGATGGTGGTCTATATTTTCAACACCTTCGAGACGATGCACAAACAAAAGGACACACAGCGTGCACTCAATGCCGCACGAGAAGAGGCCAATTCGCGGCTGCGTGCGCTAGAATATCTGTCCCAGCACGACAGCCTGACCGGACTCTTCAACCGCCGCGCTTTTGATGAAGCTCTTGCAAGACTGCTGACCAATCGCCGACGCAACGGCGATGTAGCGGTCTTCCTGATCGATCTCGACGGATTTAAACCGATCAACGACACCTATAGCCATGACGCGGGCGATCAGGTGCTCCAAACCATGGCCGCGCGCCTCAAAGCCATTGCGGGCGACACAGCGATTACAGGGCGTTTGGGCGGGGATGAATTCGCCCTTGCGACACGCTCTATCGGCACAGCAGCAGGCGCATTGCGATTTGCCGAACAAATGGCCGCCGATTTAAGCCAACCTGTTCCCTATGGCGAAAAATACCTTCAGGTCGGGGCGAGCATCGGGATAGCCATGACCAGCCACGCCCCGAAATCCCTCGAGGCTCTCTGCTCGGCCGCAGATCAAGCGATGTATCGCGCCAAGACTACTGCCGGTGTGAATGCCGTGCTCTTTGAAAAGGACAAGTTCAAACCGCGCCTGACCCTCGAGGATCGGCAAACCCTGATCGAGGCGATGCAGACGGGGGCACTTCGTCCGTTCTACCAACCCAAGGTCGATCTTTTGTCCCAACGCACGGTCGGGTTCGAAGCGCTTGCGCGTTGGCAACATCCGCAACGGGGCCTTGTCCCCCCGTCCGAATTCCTCCCCATGATCGAAGAGCTTGGATTACACGGAGATTTTCTGACCCACATGGCGACAATCGTCCTGTCGGACGTAGAAAACATGATTGCCGAAGGTCTCGATCCCGGTCAGGTATCGCTCAACGTGCCGGAAATGGCGCTTGCCACCCATTCGGGCCAGAAAGATCTCGAAGATCTTCTGAGTGCGCATCCGGCAGCGCGTGCGCATCTGACGCTGGAAATCACCGAGGATATCTTTATCGCCCGCTCGGCCGAGATCATTCGCGAAAGCATCGCGCATTTCCGTCGCAGCGGGCTTCGCATCTCTCTCGATGATTTCGGAACGGGGTTCGCCTCGTTCCAGCACCTGCGCGAGCTCGAGTTTGATGAACTCAAAGTCGACGTGAGCTTTGTTGCCGACCTTGGTCTCGAACCTCAGGTCGAGGTATTGATCAGCGGATTTCTTGCAATGGCCGAGGGCCTGGGCGTCAGCGTGATCGCGGAAGGCGTCGAAACAGAGGACCAGCATGCACATCTTTTGCGGCTCGGTTGCAAAACCGCGCAAGGCTATCTTTTCGGCAAGGCGATGCCCGCCAGTGAAACGCGCATCCGACTGATCACCGAGCAATGCTCTGCTCGGGCTATGCGCCCCGTTGAAGTTTTACGGCCTCTTGCCGCGCCAAACGGATGAAATGTGCCATATAGGGCCGCGTTTTCTCGTCATCCCGGGTTGCCGCGAACATGCGGCGGGTTAAACCCGAGGACGTAATCCTGCGGGTGATATAGTCCGAGGAACGACGAACCTCGCGCACCACCCAATCGGGAAGAACCGCAACCCCGCGGTTCGATGCAACAAGCATCAGCACAACAGCCGTCAGCTCGACCTGACGGATCGCAGCAGGCTCGACACGCGCGGGGCTGAGCAGGAGTTTGTAGATATCGAGCCGAGAGCGGTCCACCGGATAGGTGATCAAAGTCTGTCCCCGAAAGTCTTCGGCTTCTATGACTTCTTTTTGCGCAAGGACGTTGGCCGATGAGGCAACAAACACGGGCTCATAATCGAAAAGCGGAGTGAATTCGATATCGGCTTCATCATCGGGGTCCGACGAAATCACAAGATCCACCTCTTCGCGGCGCAGCGCGTTCATCGCATCGAAAGACAGACCCAAGCGGATATCCACATCCACCTCGGGCCATGCTTTTCGGAACTGCTCCAACACGGGCAACAGCCATTCGAAACAGGCGTGGCATTCGATCGCGATAAAGAGCCGCCCCGCGCGCCCCGATAAAAGCCCCGAGAACTCTGCTTCAAGCTCGGCCATTTGCGGCAAGATGGATTCGGCTGCGGCAAGGAGCTTCATTCCCGCCGCAGAGAGTTTGAGCGGCTTGGAGCGCCGAACGAACAGTTCGACCTGAGCCTGCTCCTCGATGCCTTTGATCTGATGGCTGAGGGCGGATTGCGTGATATTGAGCATATCCGCCGCCCGAGCGAGCCCGCCCGTATCATGAATGGCCTTGATCGTTCGAAGATGTCTGATCTCGATATGCATTGTGAATGAAACTCATGATCGTGGTGAATGTTATGAATTTGTCTCACATCACAAAGTTTGAGACAAGAGCTCAACAGATATTCAGGTGACTCGCATGACCCAGCCCAAAATTTCCTTCGAATTCTTTCCGCCCAAGAACCTTGAAGGTTCGTTCCGTCTTTGGGATTGCGTTAACGTGCTCTCCCCCCTCGCACCCGACTTTGTTTCGGTGACCTATGGTGCAGGCGGCACGACCCGCCAGCTCACCCACGAAGCCGTGGGCACGATCCACAAGACCAGCGGTCTCACCGTTGCCGCGCACCTGACCTGCGTGGATGCAACCCGCGCAGAAACGCTTCAGATCGCCGAGGACTATGCCGCGGTCGGCGTCACCGAGATCGTTGCACTTCGCGGTGATCCGCCCAAAGGTTCGGGCGGCTTCAAGCCTGCCGTCGATGGCTTCCAGTCTTCGATCGAGCTGATCGAAGCACTCAGCGACACGGGCAAGTTCCGCATCCGCGTCGGCGCCTACCCTGAAAAGCACCCCGACTCGCCAAGCTCGGTGTCGGATGTCCAGTGGCTCAAGCGCAAGATCGAAGCCGGTGCGCACAGCGCGATCACCCAGTTCTTCTTTGACGCCGATACGTTCTTCCGTTTCCGCGACGACTGCGTCAAGGCAGGGATCGATGCTCCGATTATCCCCGGCATCCTTCCGATCGAGAATTGGAACGGCGCACGCAAGTTCGCTCAGGCCTGCGGCACCCATATTCCGCAGCTTATCAGCGATGCATTCGACCATGCTCTGCGCGACGGGACGCAGGATCTCCTTGCGACCGCTTTGGCAACCGAGCTTTGCGACAAGCTGATCGAAGGCGGGGTCGACCACCTTCACTTCTATACGCTGAACAAGCCCGAGCTGACCCGCGATGTGTGCCACGCGCTGGGGATCAAGCCCCGCGTCAGCCTCGAGAACGTCGCATAAGATCGGCTGACATTGGAAACGCAGGGGCGGCTATTGGCCGCCCTTTGCCGTTTCATGCACCCGTTCAGAGGGATCAAACCCGATGATACGGCGACGGCGTCTGATGAAAATCTTGCCCCAGCCGCCCCAATTCCCGACCGAGGGTGCACTCGGGTCTTGGGGGAAGCGGATACGCCACCCCTCGGGAAGGTGCATCCCCGCCTCTTCAAGCCGTTCAAGCATCCAGACGAGCGGAATATTCGCGAGCGGTCGGGCGGCGTCGTGACCGCCGAGTTGCCCGCCGATATCCCCGTGAGTGCCTTTGAACCAGACCTGTTCGACGTGGCTCGCCTCGGCCCCTCTGGTGTCCCAGAGTTCGGGCTCATAGGCGGCGCGGGTTTCATCCATCGCAAGCGCATGGAAACCGCACGCGACATGGGGCCCGATGTTGTGGTCATGAAAGCTTTGGGCTTCGGGAACAAACCGCGAGACGATCGGCCATTTGAGACCAAGCGCCTTGACCGTATCCCAAACGCCGATCGCATCGATTTTGGTTTGGGGATAGCAATAGAGCTCTCGGAATTTCTGCACATGCGGATTGTCGCGCCCCAAACGGTAATAGCGATAGGCAAGTTCGACATTGCGTGCAGTGGCCTGCGTATTCCGCAAAAGCCCGATCCGTCCGATGATCCCCGCAAGGGATCGCACCGCAAAGGCGCCGCGCGAATAGCCGATGAGGATGATCCGATCCCCTTCGTGATAGCGCGAGGCAAGCACCCCATAGGCACGGCGGATTTGCTGGTTGATGCCTTTGCCCGTCATCACGTCATAGGCGCTCCGCCAGTCGCGCCACTGAATGCCCGCCTCGTAATACACCGTAAGGTTCGAGGTGCGGCCCGCCTCGCTCAGGAGCTTGAATGTCTGGCCTGCATTGGTTTCGCGGCCCCGCTCAAGGCTCGACATCGTGCCGTCGAGGATCACGACATGAAGTGCGGGACCGCGTCGACGCTGGCCCCCATCTTCATGCCGCGGACGACGGCGGAAAACCGAAAGAAGCCAGTCAGAAAGAGCCACAAGCGCCTCTTGTCGGCATTGGAGGGTTGAATCTCGACAAAGACACTTTGTCCTCTAATCCACTTTGGTTTGAAATGTCGTTTACGCACAACATGCTAAGATAATATGCTCCAACCGTAACGCCAGAGTTATCGGTGTCCAGCAAGAAGCACTGATCGTTGCGGCAGTTTCGCAATTACGGGCGAAATCCCTTTACAACCGATCTCAAAGGCCTTTTCCTTCGCGATCCTGCGCGTTATCTGATCGCGACCAGAAAAAGGATCATGACAATGGCGATGGAAAAGACATTTAACGCGGCCGAAGCCGAGGACCGTCTTTACAAGGCTTGGGAAGAAGCTGGCTGCTTCAAGGCGGGCGCGAATGCGTCGCGGAGCGAAACCTTTACCATCATGATCCCTCCGCCGAACGTGACGGGTGCGCTCCACGTGGGCCACGCCTTCAACAACACGCTTCAGGATATCCTCGTCCGCTGGCACCGCATGCGGGGCTTCGACACGCTCTGGCAGCCAGGTCAGGACCACGCAGGGATTGCAACCCAGCTTCAGGTCGAAAAGATGCTCGCCTCGACCGGCCAGCCGGGGCGCCGCGATCTGGGGCGCGAAGCGTTCCTCGGCAAAGTCTGGGAATGGAAACAGCAATACGGCAGCACGATCATCAGCCAGCTCAAGCGCCTTGGCTCTTCGTGCGACTGGTCGCGCAATGCCTTCACCATGTCGGGCGCTCCGAATGCGCCCGAAGGCGAGGAAGGCAACTTCCACGATGCCGTAATCAAGGTTTTTGTCGATCTCTACAACAAGGGCTTCATCTATCGCGGCAAGCGACTGGTGAACTGGGACCCGCATTTCGAAACCGCAATCTCGGATCTCGAAGTCGAGAACATCGAGACCGATGGTTTCATGTGGCACTTCAAATACCCGCTCGCGAACGGGGCGACCTATACCTATGTCGAAAAGGACGAGGACGGGAACGTTATCCTGACCGAAGAGCGCGATTACATTTCGATCGCGACCACCCGCCCCGAAACCATGCTTGGGGACGGTGCGGTTGCGGTCCATCCCGATGACGAGCGTTACAAGCCGATCGTCGGAATGCTCTGCGAAATTCCCGTTGGTCCAAAAGAACAGCGCCGCCTTATCCCCATCATCACCGATGAATATCCCGACATGACCTTTGGTTCGGGCGCGGTGAAGATCACAGGTGCGCACGACTTCAACGACCACGGCGTCGCCAACCGTAATGCGATCCCGCAATACCGCCTTATGGATACCCGCGCTCGGATGCGTGCGGACGGTGCCCCCTATGCAGAAGAGGCCGCCAAAGCTGCCGAATACGCGGGCGGCAAGGAATTCACCGTTCAGGAGATCGACGCGATCAACCTCGTTCCCGAAGAATACCGCGGTCTTGACCGCTATGAGGCGCGTAAACTGGTTGTCGAAAACATCATCGCAGAAGGTCTTGCCGTTATGACCCGCGCGGATGACCCGCGCCTCGGCAAAGCCGCTGTCAAAGAAGATGAAGAAGGCGCAGACGCGCTTGTCCCGCTGATCGAAGCCAAGAAAATCATGCAGCCCTTCGGCGACCGCTCGAAGGTGGTGATCGAGCCGATGCTTACCGATCAGTGGTTCGTCGAGACCACCAAGATCGTCGGCAAGGCGCTCGATGCCGTTCGCACGGGCAAGACCAAGATCATGCCTGAATCGGGCGAAAAGACCTATTACCATTGGCTCGAGAACATCGAACCCTGGTGCATCTCGCGCCAACTGTGGTGGGGTCACCAGATCCCTGTGTGGTATGACGCCGAAGGCAACCACTATTGCGCCCCGACCGAGGCCGAAGCTGTCGCGATGTCGGGCGGCAAGTCGCTCACCCGCGACCCCGACGTTCTCGATACATGGTTCTCGTCGGGTCTGTGGCCCATCGGCACCCTCGGCTGGCCGAACTGGGACGAAAGCACGTCGAAGTATTTCCCGACCGATGTTCTTATCACGGGGCAGGACATCCTGTTCTTCTGGGTTGCGCGCATGATGATGATGCAGCTTGCCGTCGTGGACGAAATCCCGTTCCACACGGTGTATTTGCACGACCTCGTCCGCGACGAGAAGGGCAAGAAGATGTCCAAAACCACGGGCAACGTTATCGACCCGCTCGAAATCATCGACGAATTCGGGGCCGATGCCCTGCGTTTCACTAACGCGGCGATGGCCTCCATCGGCGGCGTGCTCAAGCTCTCCAAGGAGCGCATCACCGGCTACCGCAACTTTGGCACCAAGCTTTGGAACGCGTCCCGCTTTGCCGAAATGAACGGCGCGATTCATGGCGCGAGCGAAGTTCCCGTTGCGACCCAGACCGTGAACAAATGGATCATCGGGGAAACCGCTCGCGTGCGCGAAGTGGTCGACAGCGCGCTGGAGCAGTATCGCTTCAACGATGCCGCGCTCGGGCTCTATGCCTTTGTCTGGGGCAAGGTCTGCGACTGGTATGTCGAATTTTCCAAGCCGCTCATCATGGACGGCGACGAGGCGACCAAGCTCGAAACCCAAAAGGTCATGGGCTGGGTCATCGACCAGTGTTTGATCATGCTGCACCCTGTCATGCCCTTCATCACCGAAGAGCTCTGGGGCACGCTTGCCGATCGGTCCAAGATGCTCGTTCATGCCGATTGGCCGACCTATACCTCGGCCGATCTGGTGGACCCTGCAGCCGATGCCGAGATGAACTGGACCATCTCGCTCATCGAAGGCATTCGCTCGGCTCGCGCCCAGATGAACGTGCCTGCTGGACTTTATGTGCCGGTGGTCATGCAAGAGGCTGATGCAAACACAAAATCGGCGCTCGCCAACAACGAAACGCTGATCAAACGTTTGGCCCGTATCGGCGACATCACCGAAGCCGCCGAAGCCCCCAAAGGCTCGATCACGATCCCGACGGCGGGCGCGACCTTTGCCCTGCCCTTGGCCGCGATCATCGACGTGGATGCCGAAAAGGCCCGCATCGAAAAGGTTCTGGGCAAGCTGCAAAAGGAACTCGGCGGCCTTCGTGGCCGTTTGAACAACCCCAAATTCGTCGAAAGCGCGCCCGAAGAGGTGATCGAAGAAACCAAGGGCAATCTCGCGCTTCGCGAAGAAGAGGAAACCCAGCTCAAGACCGCTCTCGCACGTTTGCAAGAGATCGGCTGACGCTGGAAACCCGTTTGGGAACAGACTAGAGTTTGCGGGCGCGGGAGACTTTCCGCGCCCGTTTCCATTTGCGAGGACCCCATGAGCCAAGACCCGCGCCTGACTGCTCTTGCTGCCACTTTGCCGTCGATGGTGCCTTTTGTCGGGCCAGAGGAACAGGAGCGCAACGCGGGCAAACCGTTTCGTGCACGCCTTGGTGCGAATGAATCCGTCTTTGGTCCCTCGCCCAAGGCTATCGCCGCGATGCAGGCCGAGGCTGCCCAGACATGGAAATACGGCGACCCCACTTCGTTTGATCTGCGCAATGCCATCGCCGATCTTCAAGGCGTTGGACCCGAGAACATCATGGTCGGCGAAGGGATCGACACGCTCCTTGGCGTGCTTGTGCGGCTCTTTGTGGCACAAGGCGATGCGGTTGTGACCTCGGACGGCGCCTATCCGACGTTCAACTATCACGTCGCGGGCTTTGGCGGCATCCTGCACAAAGTGCCCTATACCGGCGATTTCGAAGACCCTGCCCGCCTTATCGCCAAGGCAAAGGAAACCTCGGCCAAGCTGGTCTATATCGCGAACCCCGACAATCCGATGGGCACGGTGCATACGCCCGAGGCAATCGAAAAGATGGTCACCGAAGTGCCCGATGGGTGCCTTATGGTGCTGGACGAGGCCTATGCCGACTTTCTCGATGAGGCGCAGATCCCGCGCATTCGGGCCGAAAACGCCAAAGTGATCCGTTTCCGCACATTCTCCAAGGCGCATGGTCTTGCGGGTGCGCGGGTTGGTTATGCCCTCGGCAGCGCCGAAATCATCAATGCTTTCAACAAAGTGCGCAACCACTTCGGGATGGCGCGCATCTCGCAAGCGGGTGCGCTCGCTGCCGTTCAGGACCGCGCATGGCTCGCCCATGTCAAATCCGAGGTCGCCGCAGCCCGCGACAGGATTGCAAAGATCGCAGCCGAGAACGGCCTTGAGGTCGTGCCGTCCGCGACGAACTTTGTCGCAGTCGACTGCGGCGGGGACGGTGTCTTTGCCAGAAAGGTGCTGCAGGCTCTGGTCGCGCGGGGTGTCTTTGTCCGAATGCCATTCGTCGCCCCGCAGGACCGCTGCATCCGCGTGAGCTGCGGCCGGCCCGAGGACCTCGACGTATTGGCCGAAGTCCTCCCAATGGCGCTTGCCGAAGCCCGCGCCTAGCGCGCTTTGGAGATGACCGTTGCAGCGGCGGCCAATGCGCCGTCGCCGTGCGGGATGCTGAGCGCCTTGAGGCCCGCGTCGATCACCCCCAGAACCCCAAGGATACCGTGGGCATTCACATGGCCCATGTGGCCGATGCGGAAATAGGCTGAAGGCGGGGTCCGTCCGAGACCGATCCCGAGCGTTACGCCGCACATGGTCTCGCACCAGTCGCGCAGACGGTCGCCATCCTCACCGCCAAGATAGATCGAGGTCACGGCATGGCTTCGCTCGCTCGGGTTCTTCATATTGAGCTTCATCGCGCCGCCCTGCCCCCAAGCATCGACCGCCGCCCAGATGGCGCGGACAAGCGTCTCGTGGCGATCCCAGATCGCCTCCATGCCTTCTGCCTTGATCAGATCAAGCGCGGCCCGAAGCGCATAGAGATGATGCGTCGGGGCGGTGCCGTCGAAATACTGATAGAACTCGGCGGGATTGATGCGCAGCGCCCAGTCCCAATAGGGGCTGACGTCGTTCAACCGCGCCCGCGCCGCTTTGGCTTTGTCGTTGAGCCAGATCAGACCGACACCCGCAGGGGCCATAAGGCCCTTTTGGCTTGCCGAGATCATGATATCGACACCCCAATTGTCCATTTCGAACCTGTCACACCCCAAGGATGCGATGCAGTCCACAAGGAAAAGAGCGTCGTGACCCGCAGCATCGATCGCCCTGCGGATGGCCGCAACATCGGATTTGGCAGAGGTCGAGGTATCGACATGACAGATCAGAACCGCCTTGATGGCACCCTCTTTATCGGCAGCCAAAATCTCGCGGGTGCGCTCGGGATCGACGACCGACTCCTGTCCGAAATCCTCGATCTGGACATCAAGACCGAGCGTCTGTGCCGCCGCGCTCCAACCGATCCCGAACCGTCCACATGCCAGCACAAGCACCTTGTCGCCACGCGAAACACTATTGGCCAGCGCAGCTTCCCACATGCCGTGCCCGTTGGTGATATAGATACCGACATCGCCATTGGTTCCCGCAACATATTTCAGGTCGGGAATGATCGTGTCGGTGATCTCGTGCAGCTCGCCCGTATAAATATTCGGCGACGCCCTGCTCATCGCCCGTATCACCGCCTCGGGGGTGACGGATGGACCAGGAATTGCAAGATACGAGCGACCATTGGCGACCGGCATGGATTTGTCCTTTTGATCAAAATTGACCTGACATTATTCTTCTTGGGGCCGAGGTCAACGGGCCACGACTTGCCCTTGGCCCCCCAAAACCGCTAGACCAAGACGACCAAAGCCAAAGGACCCTCCAAGTGAGCGACGCCGCGCCCCAAGTTTCCGATCCCGATGTCTCCATGGGCCGCCTCGTCCGCTGGCTTTGGCAGGGTTATCTTAGAACCCAAAAGCTCTGGCTCGGCTCTGCGGTCTTTTTCATGGCACTCGAAGGATCGATGCTCGGCCTGATCAGCCTTGTCATGAAGCCGATGTTCGACAGCGTCTTTGTGGGCGGCAATGCCTCGGCCATCTGGCCTGTCGGCGTTGCCATCCTGATCATCTTTTGCACAAGGGCCGTCGCCTCTGTTGGGCAACACGTGCTTTTGACCCGCGTGAGCGAGCGCGCTGCCGCAGATATCCGGCTCGGACTTCTCGGGCACCTGATGAAACTCGACAGCACCTTTCACCAATCGAACCCGCCAGGATATTTGATCGAACGCGTCCAAGGCGATGTTCAGGCCATCAATCAGGTCTGGACCAATCTCGCCACGGGAATCGGGCGCGATTTCATTGCAGTGATCTGGCTCTTCGGTGTTGCACTCTGGATCGACTGGAAATGGACGCTTGGCGCGCTGATCGGTATTCCTGTCCTGCTGCTTCCCTCGCTCCTCGCCCAAGGCTTTGTTCGCGTCAAAGCCCGCCAAGCCCGCGAGGTTTCAGGTAAAATGTCGACCCGCCTCGACGAGGTCTTCCACGGGATCAATCCGATCAAACTGAACGCGCTCGAGGACTATCAATCGGCGCGTTACGGCGCATTGGCAAACGAGCGCGTCGATACCGAAGTCAAAAGCGCCTTGGGCCAAGCCGCGATCCCCGGCCTTATCGATGTCATGACGGGCGTCGGATTTCTCTTTGTCCTCTTCTATGGCGGCACCCAGATCATCGAAGGGTCGAAAACCGTCGGTGAATTCATGTCCTTTTTCACCGCCATGGCGCTGGCGTTCGAGCCGTTGCGGCGTCTGGGGTCGATCTCGGGCCTTGCCCAAGCGGCGGGCGCCTCGATCGAACGGGTGATGCAGATCTTTGACACCCATCCGACCCTTCTGTCTCCGCCCAGCCCGAAACCAGCGCCCAAAGACGCGCCCGAAATCATCCTCAGCGATGTCGAACTGGCCTATGACGATCTACCTGTTTTGCGCGGCGCCAGTTTCGTGGCAGAGGCCGGCAAGACCACGGCCCTTGTCGGCGCTTCGGGTGCAGGCAAGAGCACGATCTTCAACGTGCTGACCCGCCTCGTCGACGCAAAGGGAGGGGAGGTCACAATCGGCGGCACCGCGAATACCGAGATGGCCTTGGGGGATTTGCGTGGTCTTTTTTCGGTCGTCACCCAAGATGCGGCGCTCTTTGACGAAACCCTGCGCGAGAATATCACTTTGGGCCGCGCCGTCGACGAGGATCATCTTCGCGCCACACTCGATGCGGCTCATGTGAGCGACTTTCTTCCCCGTCTGCCCAATGGTCTCGACAGTCCCGCAGGACCGCGCGGTTCCAACCTCTCGGGCGGGCAAAGACAGCGCGTTGCCATAGCCCGCGCGCTCCTGCGCGACACTCCGATCCTGCTCCTCGACGAGGCGACCTCGGCGCTCGACACGAAGTCCGAGGCCATCGTTCAGGAGGCCTTGGAACAGCTCTCCAAAGGGCGCACCACTTTGGTGATCGCGCACCGCCTTTCCACCGTGCGCAAAGCCGACAAGATCGTGGTGATGGATAAAGGCATCGTCGTCGATCAAGGCACCCACGAGGAACTCCTCGAGCGGGGTGGAATTTATGCCGATCTCTATCGGATGCAGTTTGAACAGGACGACGAACGACCCTAAATAAGTCCCAACCAAGGAGCATTCCATGAACAACCGCGTCGTTCTCTCGGTCAAAGGATCGGATCGTCACAGCTTTCTACAAGGTCTCGTGACCAACGATGTCAAACGGGCTCGGGACGGGATCATCTATACTGCGCTTCTGACCCCCCAAGGCAAACTGATCACTGATTTCTTTGTGGTAGGACAAGAGGATGCGCTTTTGATCGACGTGGCGGCAGAAACCGCTCCGACGCTCTTCCAGCGCCTCTCGATGTATAAATTGCGCGCGGACGTGCAAATCACCGAGACCGAGCTTGTCGTTTCGACGGGTCTAGGTGCGATGCCGGATGAAGCGGTGATCGACCCTCGCGGTCCGCAGATGGGCTGGCGATACTATGGCCAAAACGGCATCGGCCAAGATATCGACTGGGACGCCCAGCGCGTGGCGCACGGCATCCCCGAACTCGGACGAGAGTTGAACAGCGAAAGCTACATCCTCGAAATGGGCTTCGAGCGTTTGAACGGCGTGGACTTCAAAAAGGGGTGCTATGTCGGCCAAGAGGTCACGGCCCGCATGAAGCACAAAACCGAGCTGCGCAAAGGACTGCGCCGCATCACCCTCTCGGAGCAGGTGGTCGAGGGAACCCCGATCCACAGCGGCGAAAAAGAAGCGGGCACGGTTCACACCGTTTCGGGGGGAGAGGCGCTTGCCTATCTTCGCTTCGATCGCATCTCGGACGACATGACCGCAGGGGCAGCCCGCGTCACCGTCCTTCCTGAATGAAAAAAGGCCCGACGAACCGTCGAGCCTTAAAGATCAGCGATCAAACAAACGCTTATGCAGTTGCTTGAGCCTTTGCGATCAGCTTCTTGACCTTGAGTGCTTCGTTCGAAAGGTCAGCATCCTTTGCCTTGGCAAGGAACGCATCGAGGCCACCGCGGTGATCAACGGAACGCAGAGCGGCCGACGAAATGCGGAAGCGGAACGAACGGCCCAGAACGTCGGACGAAAGAGTTACGTCCTGAAGGTTGGGCAGAAAACGACGACGGGTGCGGTTCTTAGCGTGGCTGACATTGTTGCCAGACATCGGGCCTTTGCCGGTGAGTTCGCATTTACGCGACATGGTATCATCCTTTGTTATTAGTCCCGACCACCAGGGTCGGCTTGAGTTTTGAGACTACGAATAGCCAAACGGGGCGCGGCATGCCGAACCCAGTTCGAAGCGGCGGATAAGGGGATTCCGTCATTGCGTCAATGAAAAAAGGAGTTCGCGCTTATTTCACGGCCTTCGCGGCGCGGGCCATACGCTCCAGATCCGTTGCCCAAGACAGATGGCCGGTGCTTGCCGCTTTTGCCAGTCGGCCAAGATAAAGCGGCGAGCTTCGCCTGACGGAACGGTGCATCCCCGTCAATGCCGCAAGTGACGGCGGCGTGTTCACCGCTTCGCGCGTGATGATCGACGCCACTCCCGCCTTGGCCATGACTTCGGTCGCAGGATGGCCGCCCCCCATGACGCGCGCGATCCGCACCTTTGGAAACACGGCTTGGAGCATCCGTGCATGACGCAAATCGCGCGGACGCAATGTATCGACAAGCATAACCCCGACCAGACCAGGGACCGCGCGCGAGGTCAGATCCCCAAGGTCGGGATCAAAGTCACCCGCATCCTCGTGGTAGCGCTTTTCAAAAGGCACGATCCTCGGATGGATCGAAAATTGGGGCGAAATGGCAAGAACGGCACGCGCTCCAACCGCCCTTGCAAAGCGGAACGCCCCATAGCCTCCCATGGAATAGCCGATCATTTGCACGGCATCATAGTTTGCTGCAATGCCGGCCATCAGCGCTTCGGCTGTCTCGGTCTCGCGGTTGATGAACCAATCGTTACGGGCCACACGGAGCGAAAGCTGATCGAACCCCGCCTCGGCAAAGGTCTTGGACGGATCGGGCGGATTGAAGCCCTTGCGGTCGGTCTGGCGGAAATCGAAGCTGACGATCAATCGGGAGCCGCCGTTCCGGACGTGATAGAGCCGAAGCCGCTCTCCCCCCCATATCAGCGCGTCTTCGGCTGTCATCATGCTCACAGTCCTTCCAGCACCTCGGCGGCAGCCTTGGCGGGCGAAACCCGACCTTGCGTAACAGCAGCCTCTTGCGCGGCAAGACGGGCAGCAAGTGACTGATCTGCCGTGAGACGCGCAAGAAGTTGAAGCCGCACTTCTTCATGGAACCAGTAGCGCGCCTGCTCCATGCGGCGCGTATCGAAATGACCGTTCTCGCGGCGCCAATTGATCAGCGATTGCATTTCCTCCCAAGCTTTTCCAAGTCCGTCGCCCTCGTAGGCGGAGACAGACATCGCCTTGGGAAAATCGCTTGGATCTTGGGGACGTTTACGCAGAAGTCGGAGTGCACCGGCATAATCCGCAGTCGTCCGGATGGCCTGCGCCTTTAGGTCTCCGTCGGCCTTGTTCACGAGGATGAGATCCGCAATCTCCATGATCCCGCGCTTCACCCCTTGGAGTTCATCCCCGCCCGCAGGCGCAAGAAGAAGCGTGAAGAGATCACACATTTCGGCAACCATCGTCTCGGATTGACCGACGCCCACGGTCTCGATCAGGATCACGTCAAAGCCCGCGGCCTCGCAGAGCGCGACAGCTTCGCGGGTGCGGCGCGCCACGCCGCCCATCTGCGCCTGAGATGGTGACGGGCGGATGAATGCGTTCGGATTGCGCGACAACTGTTCCATTCGGGTCTTGTCCCCGAGGATCGAGCCCCCCGACCGCGCCGAAGACGGATCAACGGCCAGAACCGCAACTTTGAGCCCCTTATCGGTGAGCATCATTCCGAAAGCTTCGATAAAGGTCGACTTTCCGACGCCGGGCGTCCCGGAAAGTCCGATCCGAAGGGCCTGTCGCTCGGTGCCGAGTTTGTCGAGCAGCTCGAGCGCCTGCGCGCGGTGATCGCTGCGCCCGCTTTCTACAAGGGTGATGGCCCGTGCAAGCGCCCTGCGCTCACCCGCCCTGATCGCGATAGCCGTCGCGTCGATATCCAGTTGACCTCTCATGACACCTTCTTAGCGAGGCTGTAACAACTGTCCAGCCTCAAGACCCCTAATGCGCTTGACCTTATGGCCTCGGGATGCACCTTTGCCTTCATGACAAAACTGCCTCCAGCCTTTGAGACTTGGTTTGCCGCGCGTGGTTGGTCCCCCCACCCGCACCAGATCGCCATGGTCGAAAAGTCGCAGGCCAAAGCGCTCCTGATGATTGCGCCGACGGGCGGGGGCAAAACGCTGTCGGGCTTCCTGCCCAGTTTGATCGAACTTGCAGAAGGCAGCCATCAGGGGCTCCATACGCTTTACATCTCCCCCCTCAAAGCGCTTGCCGCAGACATCAAACGCAACCTTCTCAAACCCGTCGAGGAAATGAACCTTCCGATACGGATCGAGGATAGGACAGGCGACACCTCCCAGACGGCCAAGCGCCGTCAAAGAGCCGACCCGCCGCATATTCTGCTCACAACCCCCGAAAGCCTTGCCCTCTTGATCAGCTACGAGGATGCCCCACGGATTTTTGCGGGGCTGCAACGGGTCATCGTCGATGAAATCCACGCCCTGAGCGAAAGCAAGCGCGGCGACCAGTTGATGCTTGCCTTGTCACGCTTGGAAACGCTCGCGCCCGACCTCCGCCGCGTTGGGCTGTCCGCAACGGTAGAAGCCCCCGATCAATTGGCAAAGGAACTCGCCGCCGCACCGGCGCCCTGCGAAATCCTCTTTGCCGACCCGGGACCGGAGCCGGACATTTCGATGCTGGTCACCGAGACCCCGCCGCCATGGGCGGGGGGCGGTGCAAAATACGCTATCCCAGCGGTGCTCCAAGAGGTCAAACGCCACAAGACCACGCTGATCTTCCACAATACCCGTGCCCAGGCCGAAATCTTTTTCCACAATCTTTGGCTGGCCAACGAAGACAACCTGCCCATCGGCATCCATCACGGCTCCTTGTCCCGCGAACAACGCGAGACGGTCGAAACCGCCATGACCCAAGGACGTTTGAGGGCCATCGTCTGCACAGGCTCGCTTGATCTGGGGATCGACTGGGGCGATGTGGATCTCGTGATCCAGATCGGTGCGCCCAAGAACGTCAAGCGTCTGGTCCAGCGGATCGGACGCGCCAACCACCGCTATAATGCACCCTCAAAGGCGCTCCTCGTGCCTGCGAACCGTTTCGAGGTGGTGGAATGTGTGGCCGCCCTCGAAGCCGCACGCGCCCATGACCTGGACGGCGAGCCCAAAGACAGCGGCCCCCTCGATGTCCTCTGCCAGCATATCCTGATCTGTGCCTGCGCGGGCCCCTTTGATCCCACATCTCTTTTTGGCGAAATTCGCACAACGGGCGCCTATCGGAGCCTCTCGCGCGCAGCCTTCGACGACTGCCTCGATTTCGTGGCCACCGGCGGCTATGCGCTGCGCGCCTATGACAAATGGAAACGCCTCATTGAACGCAAAGTCGGTCTTTGGCAGCTCCGCGATCCCCGCACCGCCCGCAACATCCGTATGAACATCGGCACCATTCAGGACACCGACACACTCAAGGTCCGTATGCGGGGCGCGGGCAAGCCGCTGGGCGAGATCGAAGAAGGCTTCGCCTCGACCCTGACGGCAGGCGATACCTTTCTGATCGGCGGACAAATCGTGCGATACGAAGGCCTCAGAGAATTGACCGTGGAAGTGTCGCGCTCTGCCTCGAAAACCCCCAAGGTCGCAACCTTCAACGGCACCAAATTCGCCACATCAACCCGCCTAAGCGAGCGCATCCTGTCCATCCTTAATGCCGATACATGGCCCAATCTGCCGCGCCACACCGCAGAATGGCTCGCGCTCCAGCGCGAGGTCTCGGGCATGCCCCAAAGCGGCCACCTCCTTGCCGAGACCTTCCCCTTCGAAGGCCGCCATCACCTGTGTCTCTACGGTTTTGCGGGGCGTAATGCACAACAGACGCTGGCGCTTCTTGTGACACGAAGGATGGAGACCCTCGGGCTCGATCCTTTGGGCTTTGTGGCGACCGATTATGCAACCTTGATCTGGGGCCTGAACGAAGTCACGACCCCCGAAGCCCTTCTTGATCCGGATCTTTTACGGGACGATCTGGAACAATGGCTCTCGGGCAACGCCGTGATGAAACGCACATTTCGCGCCGCGGCAACCATCGCAGGTCTGATCGAGCGCAACAGCCCGCAAGCCAAAAAATCGGGTCGGCAGGCCACGTTCTCTTCCGACATCCTTTATGACACTTTGGTCAAATATGACCCCGACCATCTCATGCTGCGGATCACAAGGACCGAAGCCATGCGCGGACTGGTCGATTTCGGCCGGATCGAAGAGATGCTGTCCCGCACCCATGGCAGGATCGAACACAGGCGGTTGTCACGCCCCTCCCCGCTGGCCGCCCCGCTCTTCCTCGAAGTCGGCAAGATCCCGATTTTCGGCGCCGCACGGGAGAGGTTGCTCGAGGACGAAGCAGAGCGCCTCATCGCCAGCGTCGGTCTTGCGCCCTAGCTTGCCTTTGTGCCCCAAATATCCCGGGGGACGGCTGCCAAAGGCAGACGGGGGGCAGAGCCCCCTTGCCAAGCCAATCAACCAGTGCCACAGAACGAAGTATGAACACCCACGCTTTCACGCTCCAGACGACACAACTGATTGCTCGCCCATCGGGTGCGCTTTTCGTGCCGGAGTGCGCGACGCTCGTGGTTTCCGACCTGCACTTGGGAAAATCCGACCGCATCGCGCGGCGCACAGGCATTCTGGTGCCCCCGTTCGAGAATCGCGACACGCTTCTCAGGCTCGAAGCCGAAATCGACGCCACAGGCGCGGAAACAGTCATCTGTCTGGGGGACAGTTTCGATGATCTCGCGGCAGGGCAAAGCCTTGACGAAGAGGAAACGCTTTGGCTCGCCCGTCTGCAGGCGGGGCGCGACTGGATCTGGGTCGAAGGCAATCATGATCCCGGACCGCTCGATCTCGGCGGAAGCCACCGCACCGAAGTTGCGCTTGCCGCCCTGACCTTCAGGCATATCGCACAGATCGGCGCCACTGGAGAGGTTTCTGGTCATTATCACCCCAAGCACAGGCTTGGCGGACAAAGTCGCCCCGCTTTTCTCTACGACAAAGACCGCCTGATCCTTCCTGCCTTCGGGACTTATACAGGCGGGCTGTGGTCCGATGCGCCCGCCCTCAAGACGCTTTTCCAAGGGCCATTCGTGGCCGTGCTCACCGGACGCAAAGCCATCGCCGTTCCTGTGCTTTAGAAGGATTTCGAAAATTCCCCGCTTGCCTTTGCCCCTCATGATGGAGCATTGACATGCAGTTAGAGCGCCACAGTTGGTGCAATGCGTCTCTATTTGTAAGAATTTAAAGGATCACTGATGCCTGTTGTGGTTGTTGAATCTCCGGCTAAGGCCAAGACAATTAACAAATATCTGGGGTCCGACTACACCGTTCTCGCCTCTTTCGGTCACGTGCGTGACCTGCCCGCCAAAGACGGCTCCGTCGATCCAGAGCATGATTTCGAGATGCAGTGGGAAATTGCGAACGACAGCAAAAAGCACGTCAAAGCGATTGCCGACGCCCTCAAGGACGACAACGAACTGATCCTCGCGACCGACCCTGACCGCGAGGGAGAGGCCATTTCCTGGCACCTGCAAGAAGCTCTGACCGCTCGCAAAGCGATCAAGAAGGACACTGCCGTCAGCCGCGTGACCTTTAACGCCATCACCAAAGCCGCAGTCACCGAGGCGATGAAGAATCCGCGTCAGGTCGATGCCCCGCTGGTCGAGGCCTATCTGGCGCGCCGCGCGCTCGACTATCTTGTGGGCTTCAACCTTTCGCCCGTTCTTTGGCGCAAACTCCCAGGTGCAAAATCCGCGGGACGCGTCCAGTCGGTCTGCTTGCGCCTCATCGTCGAGCGCGAGATGGAAATCGAAGCCTTCCGCGCACAGGAATATTGGTCGGTCAAAGCTCTCCTGAGCAATCCGCGCGGCCAAGAGTTCGAAGCGCGCCTGACGACCCTTGCGGGCAAAAAGCTCGACAAATTCGACCTTTCGAACGCCACTCAGGCTGAAATGGCGGTGCAGGCGATCAATTCGCGCGATCTGACCGTGACCTCGGTCGAAGCCAAACCCGCCTCGCGCAACCCGTCTGCGCCCTTTATGACGTCGACGCTCCAGCAGGAAGCCAGCCGCAAATTCGGCATGGGCGCGCGCCAGACCATGAGCGCGGCGCAGCGTCTTTATGAAGCGGGTCTCATTACCTATATGCGAACAGACGGCATCGACATGGCACCCGAAGCCGTGATGGCCGCACGCGATGCGATCAAAGCGAACTTTGGCGAAAAATACCTGCCGACCAGCCCGCGCATGTATAAAAACAAGGCCAAGAACGCTCAGGAAGCGCACGAATGTATCCGGCCCACGGATATGTTCCTGACCACCGAAAAGGCCAAGATCACGGACGCGGATCAGCGCAAGCTTTATGATCTGATCTATAAGCGCACCATCGCCAGCCAGATGTCGGCGGCCCAGATGGAACGCACGACCGTGGACATCGCCTCTGCCGATGGTCAGGTGATCCTGCGCGCCACGGGTCAGGTTATGCTCTTCGAAGGCTTTATCGCCGTTTACGAAGAAGGTCGCGATGACTCGGTCGTCGATGACGACGACAAGCGTTTGCCGCAACTGGCCGTGGGTGAAAAGACCGCCAAGAAAGACGTCCAGCCCGAGCAGCATTTCACCCAGCCCCCGCCCCGCTACACCGAGGCCACCTTGGTCAAGCGGATGGAAGAACTCGGGATCGGCCGCCCCTCGACCTATGCGTCGATTGTGACGACCATTCAGGATCGTGACTATGTCACAAAGGACAAAGGACGTTTGATCCCGCAGGACAAAGGTCGTCTCGTGACCGTTTTCCTGACGAATTACTTCAAGCGCTATGTCGAATATGACTTTACCGCAGGCCTTGAGAACGAACTCGACGAAGTGAGCGCGGGCGAAGCCAACTATAAAGAAGTCCTGAACCGCTTCTGGCGCGATTTCTCGGCGGCGATTGCCGAAACCTCGGAACTTCGCATCACTGACGTGCTCGACAAGATCAACGAAGTGCTCGAGCCGCATCTTTTCCCGACCAAAGAAGACGGGAGCGATCCGCGCGCCTGCCCGACGTGTGGTCAGGGACGGCTTTCCATGCGCACGGCCCGTTCGGGCGGTGCCTTTATCGGCTGTTCCAACTATCCCGAATGCCGTTACACGCGCCCCTTCGGCCCTCCGGGGATGGAAGAAACGGGGATCGGCCCCGACGGCAAGCTTTTGGGCTATGATGATGGGGACCCGATCTCGCTTCGCGATGGTCGCTTCGGACCCTATGTCCAGCGCGGCGAGGCGAATGAAGACAATCCCAAGCCGCCCCGCGCCTCACTCCCCAAAGGATGGGAAGCTTCGAGCATTGATCTGGAAAAAGCCCTCACGCTTCTCAACCTTCCGCGCGAGATCGGCCCGCACCCCGATGACGGCGAGATGATCGAGGCGGGCATCGGTCGCTATGGTCCCTTTGTCAAACATGGACGGGTCTATGCGAACATCAAAGATGTGGATGAAGTCTTTACCATCGGTATGAACCGTGCTGTCGAGCTTCTTGCCCAAAAGGCAGCAGGACGCGGCGCACGCACGGCCGCCAAGCCGCTCAAAGAGCTCGGCGATCACCCAGATGGGGGCGCAATGGCCGTGATGGAGGGACGCTACGGCCCCTACATCAAATGGGAAAAGGTCAACGCGACATTGCCCAAGGACACTGCACCCGAGGACGTCACGGTCGAAATGGCGATAGAGCTGGTCAACGCAAAGGCGACGACAAAGGGCGGCAAAAAGAAAGCGACCGCCAAGAAGGCACCTGCAAAGAAAGCCGCTACGAAAAAGCCCGCGGCCAAGAAAACGACAAAAGCCAAGTCCGAAGACGAATAAAACAAAAACAGCAGGCCCCGTGCCTGCTGTTTTCTTTTGGGAAGGCGTTGCCGTTTCTCAGCTTTTGACCGTGAACACACATCCGTCCGATATGAGTTCGGGCGGCGTAAGGCACAGCGCTTTGGCAACGGTCCAAGCCGCCAGAACCTTTGGCACATATAGACGCGTTTCGACGTAATCGGGGACGCCGCCATTGTCCCTGATCGTCCCTTCGCCTGCATTATAGCCTGCAAGAACGAGGATCGGGTCCCCGTCAAAGACCTCCATCAACCAGTCAAGATAGGCGACGCCGCCCTTGATATTGTCGACGGGGTCAAAGGGGTCCCGAACACCAAAGCGCTCTGCGGTGGCGGGCATAAGTTGCATCAGACCCTGTGCACCGGCGCGGCTGGTCGCATTGCTCTGGCCCGCGCTTTCAACGGCGATGACAGAGAGCACAAGAGCGGGCGACACTTTGGTGTCGATTGTAGCAAGCAGGATATCCCGACCATGCCGCGAAGCAATTTTGGTCAGAGCATCAAGACTGGGCGGTTCGACCTTTTCCGCATCGGATGCCTTTGCCATGGCTTCGAGCGCAAGGACAAGGCGGCCCGGAACGTTATCCTCAAGCTTGGGTGAAATCGCCTGCCAGAACCAGGTCACTTGACTGGCTTGTGGAACGGCACCTCCGACGGCGCCAAAGACGTCTTGCGATGGCGCGGCTGTCCCCGCAGCAGGCGGCGCGGATGGCGCACTTGGCGCACGCGGGGCGACTTGGACGTTGATCCGCGGCCCCGCACCGGTCGGAACCGTCACGCGCTTGAAGGTAAAGTCGGACTGCAGTCGATGTCCCTCCGCCAAAGCAGAGCTGCCCGCCATTAGAGCCCCAAACGCAAAAATCGCCGCTACCTTCCGCATCTGCGGACCACCTACCCGTTTTTCTTTTGCGCGAGGCTAGCGAAAAAATCCCGTCCTGTCCCCGTCTAAGCATCAAAACGCAACCAATTCGTGCAAATTGCCGCCGTAATGTCACGCCGAAAATCGACACGAAGGCGACAATTTCAATTTTAAATATAACTGAATCAATACGTTAAAAGAAAAATCGAAAAAATCAGCCACATCAAGAAATGGAACCATTGGAGTCCAATTTCCGCCCCAATCGGACGGCTATATGGGCTCATCCAAAGCCGGACAGCCTCGGAACAACGAGCAAAACAACCGGTGAAGATGTTGAAAACGAAGCGACTAATTCCCTGAGGAGGGACGACTATGCTGAACTTTATCAAAAACTTCCGCCGCGACGAAGACGGTGCTGTGACTGTTGACTGGGTTGTTCTGACCGCTGCTCTCGTTGGTATCGGTGTAGCCGTTGTCGGCGGCGTCAAGACCCAGACCGAGGACGTAGGCACCTCGATCGCAACCAAAGTTTCGGCTTCGAAGCTTAACTAATTCAAAAATTCTAATTCAGGATCATCAAAATGCTTAACTTCATCAAAAACTTCCGCCGCGACGAAGACGGTGCTGTGACTGTTGACTGGGTTGTTCTGACCGCTGCTCTCGTTGGTATCGGTGTGGCCGTTGTCGGCGGCGTCAAGACCCAGACCGAGGACGTAGGCACCTCGATCGCAACCAAAGTTTCGGCTTCGAAGCTTAACTAATTCAAAAATTCTAATTCAGGATCATCAAAATGCTTAACTTCATCAAAAACTTCCGCCGCGACGAAGACGGTGCTGTGACTGTTGACTGGGTTGTTCTGACCGCTGCTCTCGTTGGTATCGGTGTGGCCGTTGTCGGCGGCGTCAAGACCCAGACCGAGGACGTAGGCACCTCGATCGCAACCAAAGTTTCGGCTTCGAAGCTTAACTAATTCAAAAATTCTAATTCAGGATCATCAAAATGCTTAACTTCATCAAAAACTTCCGCCGCGACGAAGACGGTGCTGTGACTGTTGACTGGGTTGTTCTGACCGCTGCTCTCGTTGGTATCGGTGTGGCCGTTGTCGGCGGCGTCAAGACCCAGACCGAGGACGTAGGCACCTCGATCGCAACCAAAGTTTCGGCTTCGAAGCTTAACTAATCTGATCTGGACATCACAGGACCGTGGACATGAAAAACTTCTTCAAATCCTTCAAATCTGACGAAGCCGGTGCTGTGACTGTTGACTGGGTTGTATTGACCGCAACACTCGTCGGCCTTGGGGTCGCGGTGATCGGCACGGTCAAAACCGAAACCGAGGCCACATCGACCTCTGTTTCGAACAAAGTTGCAAGCTACAAGCTCAACTAGACCTGGACATCGGACGCCAAGACGCGGCGGAGATCTCTGTCTCTCCGCCGCGCCTCTCATTTAATCGATTGGGTTGGTCAGGTGAAAGAATTTTTCCGCAATTTTCAGAATGAAGAGTCCGGCGCCATCACAGTTGAATGGGTCGTCCTTTCAGCACTGCTTGTCGGACTTGCCATCTCGTTTCTCGGCAATACGACGACAGCGACAAAAGATGTCGGAACTACAGTCGCAGCCAAGATGGCCGAGCAATAAACCAGAACCCAAAAGGTCGCCGCGGCGGCCTTTTTCGTTATTTCATTCCAGAATTCACGTTTACGAAATCGAAACGTTCCGTTCAAATTCCACAGATAGTCCCAAAGAAGCCCACAATACGGCCACATTCGATTGATCTAACGGATGCTGAAGACATCCGTCCCTCCTGGACGATATTAGCAACTACCGAAAGGACAACGAAATGCGAGCAGTATTCGGACTCGTCCTCATCGTCGGCCTCGGATTGGCCGGCTTTGCAGTCTATATGGTCAAAGGCTACTTTGACCAACAAGCGGTTGCTCTTGCCGAGCAGCGCGCGGTCGCCGAACAGGCCGTTCCGACCGTCGAATTGATCGCGATGAACCGCACGATCAACTATGGCGAAATCCTTACGAAAGAGGATGTCTCTTTCATCCGTTATGCCGAGCCGTTTTTGCCCGAAGGCGTGTTCTTGACCGCCGAAGAACTTTTCCCCGAGGATCAGGAGCCCCGCATCGTGCTGCGCCAGATGGATGCGATGGAGCCGGTTCTGGCGTCGAAAGTGACCGAACCCGGTGAAGATGCAGGGCTTGCCTCGCGATTGGGCAAGGGCATTCGCGCCTTTGCCATCAATGTCGATGCCACCTCCGGTGTGTCGGGTTTTCTACGTCCCGGCGACAATGTCGACGTCTATTGGACGGGGCAAAACACGGCAAATGGCGGCGGCATGGGCGGCTATAGCGAAGTCACGCGCCTGATCGCGACGAACATCCCAATCATCGCAGTCGATCAGGACACCGCGACCAACAGCTCGATCGCCATGGTTGCAAAGACCGTCACCGTCGCAGTGAACCAGAACCAGGGTGCGACCCTGACCCAGGCGCAAAGCAGCGGACGACTGACGCTCGCACTTGTCGGGATGAATGACGACACCGTGGCAGAAGCAATCGAAGTCGACCAGAAGAGCCTGCTCGGGGTCGAAGAAGCCGCTCCCGAAGTGGCCCAAGCGGAAGAGAAAATCTGCACGATCCGCACCAATCGCGGTGTCGAAAAGGTCGAAATCCAGATCCCCTGCCCCAAGTAAAATGGGCCCAAGCACACCTATTACGCGCCTCACTGGGCGCGTAATCGCGTTTTTGTTGCGAATTTTCAACATAAACGTTCATCACTATGCCATTGATTCTTGCAAAAAATAAGTTTTCCGCGCAGTGTGCTTCAAACGACGGGTAAAAATCCCGCATTGGGCGTGATCAAGAGGCAGGTCACATGACACAACGATCTTTCATCAAAGCGGCGCTTTTCGGGCTCTCGCTTGCGATGACCAGTATACCGTCTATGCCTTGGGCAGAGACGCTTCAGGTGATGCGTGGAGCACCGTCTTCGGCACTTCAGGTGCCGATGAACCGCGCCGTTGTTGTCGAAAGTGACACAGCTTTTGCCGAGCTTTCCATCGCCAACCCCGGGATCGCGGATATTTCCTCGTTGTCGGATCGAACGATTTACGTTCTGGGCAAGGAACCCGGCCGAACGACCCTGACACTCCTTGGAGTGGACGGGCGGCTGATCACCAACGTCGAAGTTCATGTGACCCCCGATATTGCCGAATTCAAAGAACGGCTTGAGCAAATTCTGCCTGGCGAGAAAATCGAAGTGCGGACCGCCAATGACGGCATCGTTCTGTCGGGCACTGTAAGCAGCGCTGCCCGTCTAGACCGCGCCTTGGAATTGGCGCAGCGCTATGCACCCGATCGCGTCTCCAACCTGATGAGCGTCGGCGGAACCCAGCAAGTCATGCTCAAAGTGCGCTTTGCAGAGATGGAGCGTTCGGTTTCCAAATCGCTCTCGTCGTCTCTTTCGGTTGCAGGCTCGGCACTCAACAACAATCTCGGCGTCTTTGGCGGGTCGAATTCGACCCAGTCGGCCACAAACATCAAGGACGCCCTTTCCGCAGGTTACACCGGTGCGGGTGACAAGAACGGTGCGTTCTTGTTCGGCTTCAACGCGGGCGGCCTCGAACTCGGCATCCTGCTCGAAGCTCTTGAGGCGCGCGGCGTTGTCCGAACCCTTGCCGAACCCAATTTGACGGCGCTTTCGGGCCAAGAAGCGAATTTCCTCGCGGGCGGGGAATATCCTGTTCCCGTTCGGGACAGCACTGGCCGACTGACCATCCAATACAAACCCTTCGGGATCGAGCTGAACTTTATCCCGCGCGTTGTGGATCAGGACATCATCAACCTCGAACTCAACGCGGCTGTATCGTCGATCGACCCCACAAACGGTATCATCCTCGAAGGTTTGAGCATCGACGCCTTCAAGCGCAACGAAACCTCGACCACTGTGGAAATGCGTGATGGCGAAAGCTTTGCAATCGCAGGGCTTTTGTCGGACGACTTCCGCGATCTGAACGGTCAGGTGCCGTGGCTGGGCGATATTCCCGTGCTCGGCGCCTTGTTTCGCAGCGCCTCTTACGAGCGTGCGCAGACCGAGCTTGTCATTATCGTCACCCCCCATCTTGTGACCCCGACCCGTGGTGAAGCGCTTGCTCTGCCGACGGACCGCGTTACCATTCCCTCGGAAAAAGACCTCTTCCTTTTCGGCAAGGTCACGGGCAGCACACCGACCAGCGGAGCTGCGGGAGAAGTCGCCAAGCAGGACTTCAGCGGGTCTTATGGCTATGTTCTGGATTAAGGGAGACTGACCATGCTCGCACGCTCCCTTTCGCTCCTCTCGATGGTTGCACTCCTTGCGGCGTGCAACAACGAAGCAGGCTATAGCTCATCCTACCGAGAGGCGGGATTGATCAACAATGGTGCGGACTTCGGCAATTCGACGATGCAAAACACCTTGGTGATGACAGGTGCGTCGAGCTATACGGTCAATCTGAACAATCGCTTCGTGGCGCAGGTGCCGACAACGATCAACTTTGCCTTCAACTCCTATGTTCTGGATGACGAGGCCCGCGCGACCTTGCGCGCTCAGGCCGACTTTATGCGTCAATTTCCCGAAGTGCGCTTCAAGGTTTACGGCCATACCGACCTCGTCGGCTCATCAAGCTACAATCGCACGCTCGGTCTGCGCCGCGCCGAGGCCGCCGTGCTCTATCTTCAGACCCAAGGCATACAGCGCTCGCGACTTGAAGCGGTTGTCAGCCATGGCGAAACACAGCCTCTTGTCGTGACCGAAGGACGTGAACGGGCCAACCGCCGCACCGTCACCGAGGTCACGGGCTTTGTGAACTCGAACCCGATGGTGATGAACGGCAAATATGCCGAGATCATCTTCCGAGATTATGTGCAAAGCGCCTCGGTTCCCGCCACGCTCTTCAACGGAAGCGCAACGGGCACGAGCGAATAAGATCGGCTTGGCGCGGTAAACAATTTCAACCGCGCCAAATGGATCGTCGTTAAATTCCGCACAATTATATCCTTTTGGCCGCATTTAGGTCACGATTGGCGACGATTTTCTATCTCAAAGAATAGCCTTGTTCGGATGATTCCGACCTGGCGCTTGGGGAATCTCCCCTTGAATTTGAGGAAGAAGGCCAAATGAGTAGTCCAGCGCTATTGCAACCGGAACCGCAGCCGATCCTGGCCTGCACGGTGAGCAGAGACGTGCAGCTTTTCGACCTGTTGATCGAAGACATGGAAACAGCCATGGGCGAGCAATGGGGTGACCTCGGGTTCGGCGATTGTATGCTGTTTCTCGAGCAACCCGAAGCCGAAGCGCTCCAATTCCTCGCCATTGCACTTGATGCCGAAGACGAAGCCTCGCTCGACGAGGTGATTGCATTGATTGTTGCGGCCAAAGCCCGCGACATCCGCATTATTCTCGTGACCGAGGATGTCTCGCCGACCGCTCTTCATAAACTTCTCAAGGCAGGCGGCGACGAATTCGTGCCTTACCCGCTCCCTGATGGCGAATTGGCTCAGGCGATCAAACGTGTGACTTCGGAACCTGAAGAGCCTGAAATCGCCCCGAGCCGGAACGAGCATAATCTCAAGGCCAAGAATGACCGCTCGGGTGTGTTGATCCCCGTTCAAGGTATGGCGGGTGGCACAGGAGCAACGACTTTTGCCTGTAATCTGGCTTACGAGCTTTCAACCGTCGAAAAGGAGGATGCCCCGCGCGTTCTCTTGATCGACTTCGATCTGCAATACGGATCGGTCGGAACCTATCTCGACGTCGATCGCCGCGAGGCGGTGATGGAGCTTATCACCGATACCGAAGCAGCCGACGAAGAAGCCTTTATGCAGGCGACGTTGAGCGTGCATGATAAGCTCTATGTTCTGACGTCACCGCCCGACATTATGCCCTTGGATATCATGGGACCGCCTGATGTCGAACGTTTGCTCGAAATTGCTTTGGCGAACTTCGACTATGTTGTCGTCGATATGCCGACCACGCTCGTGGAATGGACCCAAACCATTCTCGAAAAGGCGCACGTCTATTTTGCGCTTCTCGAGATCGACATGCGCTCCGCCCAGAACACGCTTCGGCTCAAGCGTGCGCTCCAGTCCGAGGATCTTCCCTTTGACAAGCTCAGGTTCATCTTGAACCGCGCGCCCGGATTCACCGACCTGAACGGCAAAGCCCGTATCAAACGGCTTGCCGACAGCTTGGGTATCTCTATCGACGTGACCTTCCCCGATGGCGGCAAGCAGATCATGCAGGCCAACGATCACGGCCAGCCACTGTCAAGCGCGGCACCCAAGAATGCGCTTCGCAAGGAAATCGCCAAGCTCGCCAAATCGATCCACGACGTCAACGTGGGCGAAGCCAGTGTTTCGACGAAAAAGAAAAAGCGAAAGTAAGAGGTTAGCAGATGTTTTCGAAATATAAGAAAAGCGCATCCGGCAAAGCCCCTTCCTCGGCTTCTGCTGCGATCCACAAACTCCAGACCGCGCGCAGCTCCTCCGGCGGTTCATCCGCACCGGCAAGCCCTGTTTCTGTTGCTCCGTCCGAAGTGCGCAGCTTCAGAAAGCCGCAGCCGACAAAAGCCGCCGCGCCTGTCTCAGCGGATAAGGACAAAAAGCGCAAAGAGCGTCTTCAGGAAATCAAGCTTCAGGTGCACAAGGCCCTGCTCGAGAACCTGAACCTCGCCGCTCTGGAAACCGCGACCGAAAACGATCTCAAGACCGAGATCAGCGCCATTTCTGGCGAGACGCTCGAAGAGCTCGGCATGGTGCTCAACCGCGAAGAGCGCTTGGCCCTGAACCAGGACCTCTATGACGAGGTCACGGGCCTTGGTCCTCTCGAAACTTTACTCAAGGACGACAGCGTCAACGATATTCTGGTAAACGGCCCACAACAGATTTTCGTCGAACGCGCGGGTAAGCTCCAGCTCACCGATGTGACGTTCAAGGATGAAAAACACCTCTTGCGGATCATCGACAAGATCGTGTCTGCCGTTGGCCGCCGCGTGGATGAATCCAATCCCTATGTGGACGCCCGTCTTTCTGACGGCTCGCGCTTCAACGCCATGGTCGGACCGATTGCGATCGACGGCTCTCTCGTATCGATCCGTAAGTTCAAAAAGGAAAAGCTGGCCATTGACGATCTGGTCAAGTTCGGCGCTTTTACCGAAGAGATGGCCGCCTACCTTCAGGCCGCAGTGGCAACCCGTCTCAACATCATCGTCTCGGGCGGCACGGGCTCGGGTAAAACGACGACCCTGAACGCTTTGTCTTCGTTTATCGACGACAGCGAGCGCATTCTGACGATCGAGGATACCGCAGAACTCCAGCTGCAACAGACCCACGTCGGCCGCATGGAATCCCGCCCCCCGAACGTCGAAGGCAAAGGCGCCGTGACCCAGCGTGACTGTTTGCGTAACGCCCTTCGTATGCGCCCCGACCGTATCATCGTCGGGGAAACCCGCGGCGAAGAAGTGATCGACATGCTTCAGGCCATGAACACAGGCCACGACGGGTCCATGACCACGATCCACGCCAACTCTGCCCGAGATGGCGTGTCGCGTCTTGAAAACATGATCGCAATGGCGGGGATCGAAATGCCGATCAAGGCCGTGCGCTCGCAGATCGCCTCGGCAGTGAACCTGATCGTGCAGGCCTCGCGTCTTCAGGACGGTTCACGCCGCATGGTGTCGATCACCGAAATCACCGGGATGGAAGGCGACGTCATCTCGATGCAGGAGATCTTCCGCTATCAGCGCGTCGGACTTACCCCCGACAACAAGATCATCGGCCATTTCACCGCCACGGGCGTGCGTTCGCACTTCTCGGAGCGTTTCCGCCTGTGGGGCTATGACCTGCCGCCGCAAATCTTTGAACCCTATGCCGCGGAGTAACGCCAGATGACCCTTTCAGCAGAACCGATTATCTATGGTTTGATCTTTATCGCGGTGCTTCTCGTGGTCGAGGGCATCTATCTGACGATCTTCGGTAAATCCATTTCGCTCAACAGCCGCGTCAATCGGCGCCTCGAGCTTATGGAAAAAGGCGGCGGCCGCGAACAGGTGCTTGAACAACTCCGCAAGGAGATGACGCAGCACCTCAGAAGCCAGCAAATTCCGCTGTATTCGCTTCTCGCATCCAAGGCACAAAAGGCGAATATCGCCTTTTCTCCCTCGCAACTCATCCTGATCATGGTCGTGCTCGGGGCCGGTGCCTTTATGGCGCTGACCGTCGGCACCACCGCGTCTCTGCCGGTGCGCGCCGTTGTTGCCGTCGGGATGGGGGTCGGCGGGGTCTATATGTGGATCGCGAAAAAGGCGAAAAAGCGTATGGACATGATCGAGGAACAGCTTCCCGATGCGGTCGAACTTATGGTGCGCTCGCTGCGCGTGGGGCACCCGATAAGCTCTGCCATCGGGATCGTCGCGAAAGAGGCGCCCGATCCGCTCGGCACCGAAATGGGCGTCATCGCCGACGAGACCGCCTATGGGCGCGATATGGGCGAAGCACTCAAACAAATGGCCGACCGCATCGATATGCAGGATTTGCGCTTTCTTGCGATGGCCGTCACGATCCAGCAGCAGTCGGGCGGTAACCTTGCCGAAATCCTCGACGGACTGTCCAAAGTGATCCGTGCCCGTTTCAAGCTCTTTCGCCGCGTTCGGGCCATCACGGCCGAAGCGAAATGGTCGGGCATGTTTCTTTCGGTCTTTCCACTTGTCGCCTTGGTCGGGATCAACCTTGCCCAGCCCGACTACTATGCGGACGTTCAGGATACGCCCGTGTTCATCCCCGCTTGTATTGTGGTTGCGGCCTTTCTCGGCCTGAACCTCTTTGTCATGCGCACTCTCGTTAACATCAAGGTCTGAGGCGGAAAATGGCGATTGTAGAACAAATCCAACAGATGCTCGTCGACCTTCTCGGGCCGTTCGGCCCCTTGATCCTTGTCGGCTTTCTCGGGCTGACGCTCGTGCTCTTGACGCTGCCGATCATGCTCAAGAAAGAGGAAGACCCGCTTGAAAAGCTCAAGACGGGCGGACGCATCAAAGTCAAAGAAGACGCGAGCGTTCCGGCCGCCAAGCTTCGACAGGTCCAGAAGAAGGACAAACTCGAGAAATACTCGAACTTTCTCGAACCCCAGAACCAAGAGGACTATTCGGCCGTCAAGCTCAAGCTGTTGCAGGCAGGATATACCTCCAAGAACTCGGTTCGGATGTATCACTTCGCGCAGTTCGCGCTCGGGATCTTGGGTCTTATGGTCGGGCTGCTCTATGCCTTTGGCGTTGCCGATTTTTCGGAACTCACGACCCAAGACCGCGCGATGTATATCATCGGTCCGGGCGTCGGCGGCTATATGTTCCCCAAATATTGGGTCACGCGCCGTCAAGCGAGCCGTCAGGAAGAAATCGTCAACGGGTTTCCCGACAGTCTTGATATGATGCTCGTCTGTATCGAAGCGGGCCAGTCGCTCGATCAGTCGATCATCCGCGTGTCGAAAGAAATGCGCAGCGGCTTTCCCGCCCTCGCCCATGAATTCGAAATCGTCAGCTACGAGATGAAAGCAGGCAAAGACAAGATGGCGGTGTTCAAGGACATGGCCGAGCGCTGCGGTGTTCCCGACATCGCGTCTTTTGTGACCGTTCTCATCCAGTCGCAACAGTTCGGCACATCGATTGCCGACGCGCTCAAGGTCTATTCGAGCGAAATGCGTGACAAACGCGTGATGCGCGCCGAAGAAAAGGCGAATACCCTGCCGACCAAGATGACTCTTGCGACGATGCTGTTGACGGTGCCGCCGCTTCTGATCATTCTGATCGGACCCTCGATCTATGACATCATGACGAGCTTCGGGGGCGCAAACAGTCTGTAGGGCGATGACGATTTTTCGAACAAACGTTTTACTTTTGTGTCTCATGTTGGCCGCCTGCACCACGGGCGGCCTCAATTCATCTGACGGCGTATTCGCGCCCGGGGTTGCGGGAAAATCCGACATCGACGGTCTCTCGGTCGGACACCGCCTTATGGCGGCGGGCGAATACGAACTAGCGCTCAGGGCCTATACTCGCGCCGCCGCGCAACAGGGTTTGAACATCGACACGCTATCCGCGCTCGGTTCGGCCAACCTCAAGCTTGGTCGTTTGAACCAAGCCGAGGATCTGTTGCGACGCGCCGTCGAGGAAGACCCCGACTTTGCATCCGCGTGGAACAACTTGGGGGTGGTCCTCATGGAACGCGGTGAAATCGCAGAAGCCTCCGAGGTCTTCCGTCGCGCATATGCCACGGACAACGGCAATTCCGACGAAATCCGCGACAACCTGCGCTTGGCACTCGCAAAACTGGATAATCCCCTGTATTCTGCACCTCAAGAGAATGAAGAATTCCGGCTGGTGCGCCGTGGATCAAGCGAAACGGTCCTTTTGACGACGCACTAGCACAAGAGCAGTAGAGGACGCAGGCGATGCGCCAAACCCTTGTGATTGCAACCGCTTTTGCGGCTGCGCTTGTCGTGAGCGGATGCCAGAAATCTGGTGACGCAGAAGTTGCGCGCGCTTTGCGCGATGTGAACGTTGTTGACGAAACCAACCTCAATGACGTGATGCTTTCGGTCGCTGATCCGGACGAGGCGGTTTCCTATTTTGCACGCGCTTCGGCCAACGATCCGGGCCGTATCGATCTGATGCGGGGTCTGGCGGCGTCTCTGACACGGGCCTCGCGGGCCACCGAGGCTCTCGTCGCGTGGAAGGACGTTGTCGCCCATCCTGAGGCGACCAATGATGATCGCGTGGACCTTGCAGGGGCCTATATCCGCGCAAATGATTGGGAAAATGCCCAAGCTACTCTGAATTCGGTTCCACCGACCCACGAAACCTTTGAGCGTTACCGGCTCGAGGCCATGGTCGCGGACAGCAACAGCGACTGGAAACGCGCCGACACGTTCTATGAAACGGCTGTGGGGCTCACCACCAAGCCCGCAGGCGTTCTGAACAACTGGGGCTTTTCCAAATTGACCCGTGGCGCCTATGTCGAAGCAGAGCGTCTCTTCGGCGATGCGGTGCGTCAGGACAGCTCTCTCTTTACCGCCAAGAACAACCTTGTCCTCGCGCGCGGTGCGCAACGCAACTATGATCTTCCTGTTGTGCCCATGTCCCAGACGGAGCGTGCGCAACTGTTGCACACCCTTGCCCTCACAGCCGTCAAGCAAGGCGACGTGACAACCGCCAAGGGCCTCTTGCGCGAAGCCATCGACACCCACCCGCAGCATTTCGAAGCGGCGGCACGCTCGCTTCGTGCACTTGAAGACAATGTAAGCAACTGATGACGCATCTGACATTGACGCAATCGTTAGTCTTTTTGCCTTTTGCTTTGGTGATCGGCATCTATGTGGCGTGGCGTGACTTGAGCTCGATGAAGATCCCGAATGTCTCGGTCTATGCCTTGTTCACAGTCTTTGTCGTTCTGGGGCCTTTTGTGATGCCGCTCGAAACCTATGGGATCCGCTGGGCCCAAGGTCTTGGCATGTTGGTGGTCGGTATGATCCTCAATGCCGCAGGCGCCATGGGCGCGGGGGATTCTAAGTTCATCGCTGCGGCCGCCCCGTTTGTGGCTGCTTCGGATGCCGTCCTTGTCCTGTTTATTTTTTGCGGAGCGCTCCTCGCGGCCTTTGCGGCGCATCGCCTTGCCCGGATGTCGCCCCTTCGGGCAATGGTCCCGCACTGGCAAAGCTGGGAAACGGGACGACGTTTTCCAATGGGGTTTCCGCTGAGTGCGGCACTGGCCTATTATCTGGCGCTTCCCCTTTTCGAAGTCCTCTGAATGCCAAGCGAATGCCCATCTAAAGTGGGCATTTTTTCATTCTTTCGCCATGATTACCCGCGAGAACGGAAACAATACTCTTATTGATCCCGGTCTTCGCCCCATGAATATGCAAGCTTCCACAATTATGGCACCGCCAGCCCCTCGCACGATCGAGGCGATGGGGCTTCCGATCGTTATGATGCGGGACATATTGATCAAGACGATCTTTCGACAGAACCTCTCGACGGTGCGCCAGATTGCTCAGGCGCTTTGCGTGACGGTGCCTGTGGCGCAATCGCTTGTCGATCTGGCACGCGGACAGCTTTTGCTCGAGGCCAATGGTCTCGTCGGGGGCGAGAATTCGGACATGAATTACCAGCTGACCGATACGGGCCGCGCCCGTGCGCTCGATGCGCTCGGGCAGTCCGAATATTACGGCGCGATGCCTGTGCCGATGGATGACTATGCCGCGCAGGTCAAACGCCAATCGATCCGCAATATCCAGGTCACCCGCAAGCAACTGACCGAAGCCATGGGGCATCTCATTCTCCCCGACAGTTTGATCGACAACCTCGGGCCTGCGGTATCAGCAGGGCGTTCGATTCTGATGTATGGGCCACCGGGTAACGGGAAATCCTCGATCTCGAACGGTATCCGCGACGCGCTCGGCGATATGATCTATGTCCCTCGCGCTATCGAATATTCGGGTCAAGTCATCACGGTCTATGATCCGATCGTGCATACAGCCGTCGGTCAGACCGATGAGAATCCCAACGCTCTTCGCCGCACATTGCAGCACGACCAACGCTATGTGAAATGCACAAGACCGACAGTTGTAACGGGGGGCGAACTTGGGCTTGAAATGCTCGATCTTGTTTATAACCCCATTGCGCGGACCTATACCGCCCCGCTCCAGATGAAATCGGCGGGCGGAATTTTCATCATCGACGACCTTGGTCGTCAGGAAGAACCGCCGCAAAAAATAGTCAACCGCTGGATCGTTCCGCTTGAAGAAGGGCGCGACATCCTTGCGCTTCAATCAGGCGAGAAATTCGAAACGCCCTTCGATACATTGGTGATCTTTTCAACGAACTTTCACCCGAACGAGATTTTCGACCAAGCGGCACTGCGCCGTATCTTTTTCAAGATCAAGATCGACGGACCGAGCAAAGAGAATTTCCTGAAAATCTTTGCGCTTGTGGCGCGGAAAAAGCGCGTGCCTCTGGACGAGCAATCGCTCATCTACCTTCTCAAGCACAAATACCCGACGATCAACAACACCTATGCCAACTATCAGCCTGTGTTCTTGCTCGACCAGATCATTGCGATCTGCGAGTTCGAGGGGATCCCCTATCAGATGACGCCCGAACTCATCGATCAGGCTTGGGGGAATATGTTCCTCCAGACGGAAAACATCGTTCGCTAAGAAAAAGCCCCGCGCTAGGCGGGGCAGTTTCCTTTTGGTCAGCGCATCCGCTGCATCAATCCATCTTTGAGGATGAATTGGTGATAGACCGCGGCGACGATGTGCACACCGACAAGAGCTAGACCTAGGGTGAACATCACCTCGTGGACCTCGCTTGCGTCGCGCACGCCGCCGAACCACGCCATAGCGCCGCTTAGCGGAACAAGGATCATCACGCCGTAAAGCGCCAGATGGGCAATCTTGGCCGAAAGATCGACAAGCTTGTTGCCTGTTTCAACCGGTTGGGGCGCACCTTTGAGAAGCCGCGTAACGATCCGAACCGCAACCAGTCCGAGGAGGAGCACTCCGACCCACACATGCACCGCTGCGCCCACGCTCATAGCAGGTTCGCCTGTGCGCACCAAAGCACGCCAAGCATCTTTCATTCCCTCGTGCGAGACGAAACTGACGAAAAACAACAGGGCCATGCCCCAATGGAGCGCGATCTGGGGCTTTGAATATTTTGCAGGCGACGACATGAACAACCCTTTCACATTTCCGTATCTGCCTCATGATACGCGACCTGCACGCGTTTCCGTCGCACAAATTGGGCGGTTGCGGCGATTATTTGTCGATGCAGCTTCTAATGCACCGTCATGGGGGTAAGCTGATGCTGTCGCGCCAGCGCAAAGGCCAATGCCCGATCCGCCACAAGCGCGATCTGCACACCTTCGGAGTTATGCACCGAGAAAAGCTCCTTGAGATCGCCTGCCTGCTCGCGCACTTCGGGGGGCAGGTCCGAGACCTCTACAGGTTTCACATAGACGATTTTGTCGTTCAGAATTGGAAGCGCAAAACGGGAGTTCATTTGCCGGTCCTCCTTATCTTGATGGTTTGGACAACGCTTTCGGGCACTTTGCGAGTGAGATCGACGTGCAAGAGACCGTTTTCCATGACCGCCTCGCCCACATCGACGCCATCTGCCAGAATGAAAGAGCGTTGGAACTGACGTGCCGCAATCCCGCGGTGCAGGAAAATCCGGCCTTCGCTATCGTCGGCCTGACGGCCACGGATAACGAGCGAATTGTCTTCGACCGTGATGGCAAGATCGTCTTCGGAAAACCCTGCCACGGCAAGGGTGATGCGATAGGAATTCTGCGAGGTTTGTTCGATGTTATAAGGCGGATAGCCTTCGTTGCCGGTCTTTGCCGTGCGCTCCACCAGCCGTTCCAGCTGTTCGAAGCCCAAGAGATAGGGGTGAGTCCCCAAGGTAAGTTTGGTCATCGGCCACGTCCTTAATCAAGCGACAGTCCACATCGGCCCCGAAATCGGCGGCCATTGATCGAAATATGGGGAGATTTTTCCGCAGCCGCAAGGGGCGGGGCTAGCGCAAAGCAATCAAAAGACTTATTCTGATAGAGTGATTTCCGAACGAGAGTTCAAATGAATAAATCAGCCAAAATGGATCAGATTGACGTGCTTCGCATCAAAGTCGAAGTTCTCAAGCGTGAGCACCGTGATCTGGACCAAGCGATTCACGCTTTGGAAGAGCGTGCGTCCGCAGATATGCTGACATTGCGACGCCTCAAAAAGCAAAAGCTCGCGCTCAAGGACCAGATCGCGCAGCTCGAAGATCGCATTTTCCCCGATATCATCGCCTGATACGCCCAAGGGCAATTGCACACTCCTTCTACGTGGGTATAGTGCCGCTTCCTGTGATCTAGGGGGAATTCAGATGTCCAAGACCCAAGTCGGCATCATCATGGGGAGCCAGTCCGATTGGCCCACGATGAAGCTTGCCGCCGATATTCTCGACGAACTCGGCATTTCGTATGAAGCCAAGATCGTTTCGGCCCATCGCACGCCCGACCGTCTTTGGACCTATGGCAAAGAGGCCGCCGGCCGTGGCCTTCAGGTGATCATCGCAGGAGCAGGCGGCGCGGCACATCTTCCGGGCATGATGGCGTCCAAGACCCGCGTGCCTGTGATCGGCGTTCCCGTGCAGACCAAGGCGCTTTCGGGCGTCGACAGCCTCTATTCCATTGTCCAGATGCCCAAAGGCTTCCCCGTGGCGACCATGGCCATCGGTGCCGCCGGTGCGTCGAACGCAGGCCTGATGGCCGCTGGTATCCTTGCGCTTCAAGATCCCGCACTTGCAGAACGCCTTGATGCGTGGCGCGAAGCGCTTTCCGCTTCCATCCCCGATGAGCCCGTCAATGAGTAATCCCCTCCCCCTCGGCTCTACCATCGGCATTCTGGGCGGCGGTCAACTTGGCCGTATGCTTTCGGTGGCGGCCTCCCGTCTCGGGTTCAAAACGCATATCTTCGAACCAAGCGCGAACCCGCCCGCAGGCCACGTCGCGGACAAGGTAACGACCGCGTCTTATGACGACGCCGATGCGCTCGCCGCCTTTGCTGCGTCGGTCGATGTGATCACCTACGAATTCGAGAACATCCCCACGTCTGCGCTCGATCTGCTTGAGGCAGCCAGACCGATCAGACCGGGTCGGCAGGCGCTCGCCACCTCGCAAGACCGCCTGATCGAAAAGACCTTCCTTCAGGGGCTTGGCCTCAACACCGCTCCATTCGCCGACATCCCGAACCGCGAAGCACTGGCCACGGCGCTCGAAACTATCGGCGCACCCTCCATCCTCAAAACCCGCACCATGGGCTATGACGGCAAAGGGCAAGCGCGGATCATGGACGCCAAGGATGCCGACACCGCCTATGCCGATATGAACGGCGCTCCTGCGATCCTCGAAGGTTTCGTCAACTTCAGCCACGAAGTCTCGGTGATCGGGGCGCGCGGCCTTGACGGCTCTGTCGCCTGTTTCGACCCCGGCGAAAACGTCCATCGCAGCGGTATCCTACACACCACGACGGTTCCCGCACGGCTCACCCCTGCGCAGCGCACGGACGCCATCCTGATCGCGGCGAAAATCCTTGGAGCGCTCGACTATGTGGGCGTGATGGGGGTCGAGCTTTTCGTCACGGCGCAGGGACTGATCGTGAACGAGATTGCGCCGCGTGTGCATAACTCGGGTCACTGGACACAGAACGGCTGCACCATCGACCAATTCGAACAGCACATCCGCGCTGTTGCGGGCTGGCCCTTGGGGGATGGCAAACGACACTCGAACGTGGTGATGGAAAACCTGATCGGGGATGACATCGACCGTATCCCCGAGATCGCGAAAGGCTCTGCCGCGATCCATCTCTATGGCAAGGCAGACGCAAAGCCCGGTCGCAAGATGGGCCATATCAACACAGTGACGGGCGCCGCATAGGGCGCCCTTTCACTTTCCAAAGATCACATTGCCGAGCGATAGATCGCGGTCAAAGCGCCCTATCTCGAGAAAGGCCGCGACTTGTGCCATCACGAGGGGATTGTTCATCATAAAGGTATGGGTCACCGGAAGAACGAGGTGATCGGTCATCCCCTCGAGAACGGTTGACGTGACCGAGACTTTGCCGTCGTCCGCCCCCTCGATCAGGTTGGAAAAGAGCGGGTTGAGCGATTGGTTCCCCGCGATGATCCCGACCTCGAAATCCGCCGCTTCAAGCGAATTGGGCACGGATGAGGGTTCGGTCCCAAGCTCGAGCCCCGCAGGACCGTTGAACCATTCAAAGGGCTCCCACTCGCCGAAGATATCCACCAACTCGGACCCTTTGTTGGGCGGGGCAAGCATCACCACACGGCCCATTTTCGCGGGTCTGTTCTTGGCAAGCCAAGCACGCGCCAAGATACCGCCCATGGAATGGGTGACGAAATTGACCTGATGATCGCCGCAGGCTTCGACGTCACGGGTGACATCCTCGTCCACGAGCTGCTCGATCGTCCGCTCCGTCGACGGATAACCCGAGTTGACCACAACATAGCCTTCGCTTTCCAGAAAGAGCGCCATCGGCGTCATCGAAAGCTCACTTCGCGCCAATCCATGAAGTAGGACGACGCATTGATCTTCGTGCATGACGTTCTCCTGATCTGAAGCACAAGCGGCCAGCGGAACCAAGAACATGGAAAAGAGGAGTGCGATACGGGTCATATCCAAGAGATAGCATCTCGCTCAGGTTGTCAGAAGTCTTTCTCTTGCGTGACGCTGCGCAAAACGCCACGATAGGCCATGCTTCGCCCGATCCGCCTTGCCGTCCGCGGCATCATCATGAACGAGAACCGTCTTCTTTTGGTTAACGCTTGGAAAGGCAGGACACATCTTTGGTGTGCCCCCGGTGGGGGCGCGGAACCCCATCAAAGCCTGACCGCGAACCTCAAGCGCGAGATTTACGAGGAAACGGGACTTGGCGTCATGGTCGGGGCACCCTGCCTCGTGAACGAATTCCACGATCCGGGCGGTGATTTCCATCAAGTGGACATCTATTTCCGCTGCACTTTGATTTCAGGCGACCCCGAAGGCGATTGGACCGATCCCGAAGGCGTTGTCTCGCATCGTAAATGGGTGACGCGCGAAGAGCTGAAAACGCTCCGCGTCAAACCCGACAGCCTTGCCGCTGTTGCGTGGGAAGACCCGAACGCCCCACCCTATGACGCGCTGGAGCCGATCCTGCGTTAAAATGAAAAAGGGCCCGCAGATGCGAGCCCTTTCCCGATACCGTAACGGCGATGATTACATCATGCCGCCCATGCCGCCCATGTCGGGCATTGCAGGCGCGCCGCCGTCTTTTGCGGGCTTGTCTGCAACCATGGCTTCGGTGGTGATCAGAAGACCTGCAACCGATGCTGCATCTTCGAGAGCAGTGCGGGTTACCTTGGCAGGGTCGATCACGCCGAACTTGAACATGTCGCCATATTCTTCGGTCTGAGCGTTGAAGCCGAAGTTCTTGTCATCCGACTCGCGGACTTTGCCGGCGACAACTGCGCCGTCAACGCCTGCGTTCTCGGCGATCTGGCGAAGCGGAGCTTCGAGAGCGCGGCGAACGATGGCGATACCTGCGTTCTGGTCAGCGTTCTGACCTTCAACACCAGCGAGAACCTTTGCGGCCTGAACCAGAGCAACACCACCGCCGACGACGATGCCTTCCTGAACAGCTGCGCGGGTTGCGTTCAGAGCGTCATCAACGCGGTCCTTACGCTCTTTGACTTCGACTTCGGTCATGCCGCCAACGCGGATGACAGCGACGCCGCCAGCGAGCTTGGCAACACGTTCCTGAAGCTTCTCGCGGTCATAGTCCGAAGAGGTCTCTTCGATCTGGCCACGGATCTGGGCAACGCGTGCTTCGATCTCGGCCTTGTCACCTGCGCCATCAACGATGGTGGTGTTGTCCTTGGAGATCGAGACTTTCTTGGCGCGGCCAAGCATGTCCATGGTGACGTTCTCGAGCTTCATGCCGAGATCTTCCGAGATCACCTGACCACCGGTGAGGATGGCGATGTCCTGAAGCATGGCCTTGCGGCGATCGCCGAAGCCCGGAGCCTTGACGGCAGCAATCTTGAGACCACCGCGGAGCTTGTTGACGACGAGCGTTGCAAGAGCTTCGCCTTCTACGTCCTCAGCAACGATGATGAGCGGCTTTTGCGATTGGATCACCGACTCGAGCAGCGGAACCATCGGCTGGAGCGAGGAGAGCTTCTTCTCGTGGAGAAGGATCACAGCGTCTTCAAGCTCGGCAATCATCTTGTCGGGGTTGGTGACGAAGTAAGGCGAAAGATAGCCGCGGTCGAACTGCATGCCTTCGACGACTTCGACTTCGGTTTCCATACCCTTGTTTTCTTCAACGGTGATGACGCCGTCGTTGCCGACTTTCTGCATAGCATCGGCGATCTGACGACCGATGGTGGCTTCGCCGTTTGCCGAAATGGTGCCGACCTGGGCGACTTCGTCCGAGTCTGCAACTTCACGAGCCATCGACTTGATCTGGTCGACGACCTTGGTGGTCGCAAGATCGATACCGCGCTTGAGATCCATCGGGTTCATGCCGGCAGCAACAGCTTTCATGCCTTCTTTGACGATGGCCTGAGCGAGAACGGTTGCGGTGGTGGTGCCGTCACCTGCTTCGTCGTTGGTGCGCGAAGCAACTTCTTTCACCATCTGGGCGCCCATGTTCTCGAACTTGTCTTCAAGCTCGATCTCTTTGGCGACCGAAACACCGTCTTTGGTGATGCGCGGAGCGCCGAAGGACTTGTCCAGAACTACGTTACGGCCTTTGGGGCCGAGGGTCACTTTCACTGCGTCTGCAAGGATGTTTACACCCTTAAGCATACGGTTACGCGCGTCGGTGCCGAATTTGACGTCTTTAGCAGCCATTTGCTGTATTCCTCGTCTGAATTAGTTTGTGTTTGAAAAGAAAGGTTCTCAGGCGATGATGCCGAGAATGTCGCTTTCTTTCATGATCAGAAGCTCTTCACCTTCGACGGTGACTTCGGTGCCGGACCACTTGCCGAACAGAACGCGGTCGCCAGCCTTAACAGCCATTGCGATCAGCTCGCCCGAATCCTTACGAGCGCCTTCGCCGCAAGCAACGACTTCGCCTTCAGCCGGCTTTTCCTTGGCGCTGTCGGGGATGATCAGGCCGCCCTTGGTCTTTTCGTCGCTCTGTACACGGCGGACCAGAACACGGTCATGCAGCGGTTTAAAAGCCATTGTAGTAGCTCCTCAGCTATCAGTTATCTCTCCGAGCCCTCTCGGGCTATTAGCACTCACTCGATCCGAGTGCTAACGGGGCATAGTTAGGGACCTGTTCAACGCCTGTCAACAGCTTCCCTCATAAAAATCAGAGCCGGATTTTTCCGCCCCCGTTCCCCGCAGAAGCCCCTTTGCCGCAGCAGGTTTGGGCAGTGGTGACAAGCGATGCTGCAGCGCATATAAGGCGCGCAAATTTCATGTTTCGCAGGATTCCCGCAATGACCACCTTTGTTTTCGGCCACAAAGCTCCCGACACCGACTCGACCGGCGCTCCGCTGATTTGGGAATGGTATCTCAACTCCAAAGGCGTCGATGCCAAAGCCAAACTGCTTGGCCAGCCGAACACCGAAGCTGCCTTTGTTGCAAAAAAGTGGGGCTTTGCCCTGCCCGAGATCATCGCGGACGTTGAAAACGATCAGCCCGTGGTCATCGTCGACACCAACAACCCCGCCGAACTGCCTGCCAACATCAACAATGCAGACATCCAAGCGATCATCGACCACCACAAGCTGGTTGGCGGCCTTGAAACCAAGGGTCCGATCGACATCACCATCCGCCCCCTCGCCTGCACTGTTACGGTCATGCACGATCTGATGGGCGCTGACGCCGAAACCATGCCCGACAACATCAAGGGTCTGATGCTGTCGTGCATCCTGTCGGATACACTGGAATTCCGCTCACCGACGACGACCGACACCGACCGCGCGCTTGCCCAGAAACTGGCCGCCGAGTTGAACCTCGATATCGCCGTCTATGCGAGCGAGATGTTCGAAGCCAAATCCGATGTTTCGGCTTTCTCGGATGCGGAACTGCTGCGCATGGACTCCAAGGAATATTCCGTAGAGGGCACCAAGTTCCGCGTTTCGGTTCTTGAAACCACCGCACCCAAGATCATCCTCGATCGCAAGGCAAGCCTGATGGAAACCTCGGTCGAAGTGGCCAAGGAAGACGGCGTCGACCAAGTGATCCTCTTCGTAGTCGACATTCTTCGCGAAGAAGCAACCCTGCTCGTTCCGAACGATCTTGTCAAAACGCTCGCCGAAAAGAGCTTTGGCGCGACGGTTTCGGGCGACACGGTTGTGCTTCTGGGCGTCATGTCCCGCAAAAAGCAGATCATTCCTGCACTCAAGCTCTGATCTTTTCCCGATACGGGGAACAAAGGGCGCTTCGGCGCCCTTTTTCATGTGCAACCACGACAGCACTGTGGCATCCAAGGCGCAACAGACAAGAGGCCAATATGACCGAGATTATCAACGCCTTCTCCGACATTTCAGACAACTATGACGCTGCATTCGTCGACCTTTGGGGCTGTATGCATAATGGCATTCACGCCTATCCCGCGGCGGTCGAGGCGATGAAATCCTACCGTGCGCGCGGCGGCAAGGTTGTCCTTGTGACCAATGCGCCGAGAGCATGGAACTATGTCGCCGAGCAAATCACGCGCATGGGCATCCCGCCCGAGTGCTATGACGCTATCGCCACCTCTGGTGACAGCGCACGCGTCGCTCTCTTTACAGGCGCGATCGGCGGCAAGGTGTTCTTTATCGGCCAGGATCACGATCTGAGCTTTTTCGAGACGCCGCAGATCCTTGAAAACCCGATCACGGTCGAAAGCGTTCCCCTCGACGAAGCAACGGGTATTTTGTGCTGTGGCCCGTTTGATCCCCTCGCCGATCCCGATGTCATGCGCCCCGAGTTTCTCTATGCCAAGACCAAAGGGATGAAGCTCCTCTGCGCCAACCCCGACATAATGATCGACCGTGGCGAGGCACGGGAATGGTGCGCAGGCGCACTTGCCCAGCTCTATACCGAAATGGGCGGCGAGAGCCTCTATTTCGGCAAGCCCCATCCACCTATTTACGATCTCGCCCGCCGACGACTTTCCGCGCTGGACGATGCAGTGGAGGCACCCCGCATTATTGCCATCGGCGACGGCATCAAGACCGACATCCTCGGCGCAATGGGCGAGGATATTGATTCCCTCTTTATCACCGGCGGCCTTGCAGCTGCAGAAACCAAGACTAAAGCACAACCCGACGCCGATGCGCTAAAGGCTTATATCCAGACGGAAAACTCAAATCCCACCTATGCGATAGGCTTCTTGCGCTAGTCATTTTAGGGTTGAAGTTTCTGCAGTTGCGAAGTAATTTAGTTTCAAATGAAACCCCAAAAGGGACTATTTGTTACTCAATGGAGCGCAACATGCTGGATAACGCACCCCGTGGCACGATCTGCATCGAGGACATCGAGATCGGTATGGTCCGGTCGCTCCGCAAGGTGGTGACCGACCGCGACATCGAGCTCTTTGCCGAAGTATCGACGGACAGAAACCCCGTTCACCTTGATGATGACTATGCCCGTGATACGATTTTCGAGGGTCGGATCGCGCATGGTATGCTTACCGCCGGTCTTGTCTCTGCGGTCATCGGCGAACAGCTTCCGGGCCATGGCACGGTCTATCTTGGACAATCCCTCAAATTCCTCGGCCCCGTGCGTCCGGGCGACATGGTGCTTGCCGAAGTCGAGGTCACGGGCATCGACCACGCCAAGCGCCGCGTGACGATGGACACCCGCTGTCTCGTCAACGGCAAAAAGATCCTCATCGGCGAGGCCACTGTGCTTGCCCCGAGCCGCAAGTTCGACTGATAACGCACACCCCCGCTTGCAAGAGACCGCAAGGGGAGTTACGCAGCCATTATGCGTATCGTCCGAGACACTCTTTATATGGATCCCGCCGACCGTGGAGCTGCCGCGGTCATCGGGAATTTCGACGGCGTCCATCTCGGACACCAAGCGGTTCTGGATCACGCCCGTGATGTGGCGAAACAGGACAACGCCAAGCTGGGCGTTCTGACCTTCGAACCTCACCCCCGCCAGTTTTTCGCACCTGACGCCCCTGCCTTCCGTTTGATGAATGCAGAGGCCAAGGCGAACCGTTTGGCGAAACTCGGGGTGGATGTGCTCTACGAGGTGCCCTTCAACAAGGCACTGGCGAGCCTTTCGCCCAAGGAATTCGCGCAGGAAGTCATCGTCAAACGTCTAGGACTTTGCCATGTGATCGTCGGCGCCGACTTTTGTTTCGGCAAAGACCGCGCGGGCACGACCGAGGTTCTCGTCAATCTTGGCAAAGAACTCGGCTTTGGTGTGACGATCGTTCCGCTTCTGGCGCTCGACGCGGGAGAGGTCTCCTCTACGGCGATCCGCACCGCACTTGCCGAAGGAGACCCCCAAGGCGCAGCCGCGATGCTCGGCCACCTTCACCGCATCGAAGGCACGGTCATCCGCGGTGACCAGCGCGGGCGCGATTTGGGGTATCCTACAGCGAATATGTCGATAACGGGACTGCATCACCCCAAATTGGGTGTCTATGCGGTCAAGGTCGATGTGCTCACCGGCCCGCACAAGGGCACGTATGGTGGGGCGGCCTCGATCGGCGTGCGCCCCATGTTCGGCGACAACATCCCGAATTGCGAAACATTCATCTTCGATTTCAAAGGCGATCTTTACGGCGCAGAGCTTTCGGTTGCTTTGATCGAATACCTGCGTCCCGAACTCAAGTTCGACAGCCTCGAAGCGCTGATCGAGCAAATGGACAAGGACTGCGCCCGCTCCCGCGAGATCCTCGCGGATGGCTGAGATCGACCGAAACGGCCTTCGCGAGCGGTTCTGGGCCAATGTCCCGATGGACAAGATGACCCAGAAAGAATGGGAAGCGCTCTGCGACGGCTGCGGAAAATGCTGTCTCAACAAACTTGAAGACGAGGAGACGGGCGAAGTCGTTCTTACCCGCGTGGCCTGTCGCCTTCTGGACGACTCGACCTGCCTTTGCAGCCAATACCCGATCCGTCACCAATTCGTCCCCGAATGTATCGTCATGTCACCAAAGACGATTGCCGAGAACATGTATTGGCTCCCCCAGACCTGTGCCTATCGTTTGGTGACAGAGGGGCGGGACCTCTATCACTGGCATCCGCTCATTTCCGGCGATCCCATGTCGGTTCACGAGGCTGGTGTGTCGATGCGCGGCTTGACCGTGCCCGAGTTCGAAGTCGACGATGACGACTGGGAAAACCACATTATCGAGGAGCCGACCTGATGTTCTTTGCGTCCGACAACACGAGCCCTGCCCACCCGAGCGTGCTGGCGGCTCTGGCACGCGCCAACGAAGGCTATGCCAAATCCTATGGAACGGACGCAATCATGGATCGGGTGCGCGATCAAATCCGCGACCTGTTCGAAGCCCCCGAAGCCTCCGTCTATCTCGTTGCAACAGGCTCGGCCGCGAATGCTCTTGCCGTGTCGATCCTCTGCCAGCCTTGGGAGACGATCTATTGCCACCGCAACGCCCATATCGAAGAAGACGAATGTGGTGCGCCGGAATTCTACACCAATGGCGCCAAGCTCACGCTGCTCGAAGGCAAAGACGCAAAGATCGACATCGAAGAGCTGCGCAAGGCGATCCACTTTACCGCGCGCGCTGGCGTCCACAACGTTCAAAAAGGTGCACTCTCGATCACAAATGTGACCGAACAAGGCACAGTCTATCACCCCTCCGAAATTGCGGCTTTGACCGCTCTTGCGCACGAGCACGGTATCCCCTGTCATCTCGATGGGGCACGCTTTGCCAATGCGATCGTCGCAACAGGGGCCACCCCTGCGGAGATGACGTGGAAAGCGGGTATCGACGTGCTCTCCTTCGGCGGCACCAAGAATGGCTTGATGGGCGTCGAAGCCGTGGTGATTTTCAATCCCAAGCGCGCGTGGGAGTTCGAACTGCGCCGCAAACGCGGCGGGCATCTATTCTCCAAGCACCGCTATCTTTCGGCACAAATGGAGGCCTATCTCGCTGATGGTCTTTGGCTTGATATGGCACGCGAGGCGAACCGCACGGGCGCTCTGTTGTCCCAAGGGATCGTGAAAGCAGGGGCGACGCTTCTGCATCCCACGGATGCCAATTGCGTCTTCGCGAAATGGCCTCGCGGGAAGCATCAAAGCCTCATCGACGGTGGCGCAAACTATTACTTCTGGCCGTTCGATCAAGACATCGAAGGACCCTTAGATGTGGACCTTTCGGCGCGCCTTGTGACAAGCTGGTGCACCACGGACGAAGATGTAGAGTGCTTCCTGTCGCTTATGAACGGCTGAAGTTTACTTCGAGCAAACCAGCCACCTGAGCAGGATGGGTCATAAGCACATTGTGCTCTGCTCCGTCGACGGTCGCGACGCCGACATCGGGCATCCTTGCGGCGATATTCTCGCAGATGACAGGCATCTCAGCCAAGGTCTCGGTCCCATAGACCACGATCACAGGCATGGCGAGGCTCTCTAGCCCGCCTTCCTGCAACAGAACATCGGTGTGGCAAAAGTTATCGCAGGCTTTGATGAAGCGCATATTCTTATACACAGCAAGGCGGCGCTCTTCGGGGAGATTTTCCCAATAGCCCGTTCCGCCCCAATGCCGCATGAAGGTGTTGACTGCTGTGTCCTGATCCCCCGCATCGACGGCCGCCATCATCGGAGCAATCCGCGCTTGATGTTTCTCCCAAAGTTCCGATCCTTCGAGAGCCGAATAGAGAATGGGCTCGACCAGCGTCAGGGACCGCACGACATCAGGCCGATGCATCGCAAGCGAAAGGGCGACAAGCGCACCATAGGAATGCCCGACGAGATCCATCGGCTCGACACCGAGGATGCTGTTGGCCACTTGGAGCGAGAGAAGACAGAAATCGACGCCCCCATCCCAGTCCTGCGATTGACCATGTCCGGGAAGGTCAAAGGCAATGACCCTCGCCTTCCCGTCCAGCTCTGCGGCGAGTCGTTTGAAATTGCCAGAATGCCCGAGGGTTCCGTGGATACCGAGGACGGTGCGTTCGCCGTCTCCGAAGTCCTGAACAAAGATCGAAAGTCCCTCGTGCTCTTCTATCGGCATTACAAAGTCCCGCTTAAATACGCATCTAAATCATTAAGCCGATCCTGACCCCAGAACCTTTCGTCAGTGTCGGTTATGTAAAACGGTGCACCGAAAGCCCCTCGGCTCACGGCTTCTTCCAGATTCGCCGCATAGGTCTCTGCCCCGAGCATCAGGCCCTTGTCGGCCAGCGCGGGATCGAACCCTGCTTCCTTTAGACATTCCCGAACAACGTCGTCTTCTGCAATATTCTTTTCCCGCGACCAGACGCTTGCTGTCACCGCGTGGACAAGTTTGCCCAAATCGCCACCCCCTTCGGCCTGAGCCGCGATAATCGCATAGGCGGCAGGAGCGCCGTTTGTCGGCCAGAACATCGGACGCAGATTGAACGGAAGCCCCGTCTTGGCGGCCTGACGGCGCAATTCCTGGGCGCGATACTCTTGCCGCGAGGGATGCCGCTCGAGCGGCGGCGTGCCGCCTGTGCGCGCAAAGAGCGCGATAATATCAAGAGGCTTATAAGTGATGGTCGCGCCATGTTTGGCAGCGATTTCCTCAAGACGCGTTCCAGCGAGATACGTATACGGTGAAAGGGTCGCAAAAAAGTAATCTATATGCGGCATTTGATCCTCCTAGCCCTCCTGATCGGTTCACGCGACGGTATCCTTGTGCTAGGCGGTGTCAACGTCACGATTCCGTCATGTGATGGATGCAACCACCTGGGGATAGTCTAGATGCCGGCTATGAACGAACCGAAACTCATTTCGGGAAACGCCAACAAACCACTCGCCAATTCCATTGCCCGTCGCATGTCGATGCATCGCGGGATGAGCGTTGGTCTGGTCGACGCCCGCGTCGAGCGCTTTAACGATCAGGAAATCTTTGTCGAGGTTTACGAAAACGTCCGCGGCGAAGACATGTTCATCATCCAGTCGACCTCGCGCCCTGCGAACGACAACCTGATGGAACTTCTCATCATTTCGGACGCGCTGCGTCGCTCTTCCGCAGGTCGCATCACCGCAGTGATCCCCTATTTCGGGTATGCCCGTCAGGACCGTCGCACCAAGGCGCGGACCCCGATCTCGGCAAAGCTCGTTGCAAATCTCATCGCAGAAGCGGGTATCGAACGCGTTCTGACCATGGATCTGCACGCAGCCCAAATCCAGGGCTTTTTCGATGTGCCCGTAGACAACCTCTATGCCGCTCCGATTTTCGCGCTCGACATCAAGCACCACTTCAAAGGCCAGATGGACGACCTCATGGTCGTATCGCCCGACGTCGGCGGTGTGGCGCGTGCACGCGAGTTGGCCAAGCGCATCCACGCCCCTCTCTCGATCGTGGACAAGCGCCGCGAGAAACCCGGCGAAGTCGCGGAAATGACCGTCATCGGTAACGTCGAGGGCAAGAAGTGCATCATCGTCGATGACATGTGCGATACAGCAGGCACGCTTTGCAAAGCTGCCGAAGTGCTCATGGAGCACGGTGCGACCGAGGTTCACTCCTATATCACCCACGGTGTGATGTCGGGACCGGCCGTCGAGCGCGTCCGCAACTCGGTCATGAAATCGCTGGTCATCACCGACTCGATCGAGCCGACCGAAGCGGTGAAGAGCTGCCCGAACATCCGCATCGTTCCGACCGCACCGATGTTCGCTCAAGCGATCCTGAACATCTGGAACGGCACTTCAGTTTCCTCGCTCTTTGAAGACGAGACCCTCGTGCCTATCTATGAAGGCATGTATTCCACATCGTAAAAGGTAAGAGCCATGTCCAAAGTCGTCGCATTCGCTGAGAAGCTCATGGGAATGGACGACAGGACGTGGCTCCGCCACGCCAACCCGTGGTCCGTCTGGACGCGGGTCGTGCTTCCCCTCCCCCTTATCATTCTGTCGATCTGGAGCCGCCTCTGGCTCGGCTGGGGCGCGCTGGTCCCACTCGCTCTCACGGCGCTGTTTGTCTGGGTCAACCCACGCCTGTTCCCTGTGCCCGAAACCTTTGACAGTTGGTCGGCGCGCGGCGTTCTGGGCGAGCGTGTGCTGCTGAGGAATGAAAGCTCCATCGCCGCTCATCACAAAGCGCCGCTCAAAGCGCTCACCGTGGCAAGCAGCCTTGGTGTCATCCCCCTTGCCTATGGGCTATGGAAGTATGACATCGGCGCGACGCTCCTCGGCGCGATGATGATCGTCGGCGCAAAAATGTGGTTCGTGGACCGGATGGCGTGGATCTGGAACGATCACCTCCGCAAGGGCGGCACGATCAAGGATCTGGAAAACGATTAAACGTCCCACATCTCTTCGTCGCTGACCGCAGGTCCGATTGCCTGCCAAGCGACGCGGACCCGCGCGATCTGCGTGTCCGACCACGTGTTGAACACGATGGTAAATCGGTCGGTCTTGATATCCTCGGCCCGCACATCGGCCCGCGCGTTGGCCGAATTGGAAAAGTCCCAAAGCGACAACCAGACATTGACCACCGGTTCTTCGCTGAATTCTTCCGAGAATTTGACCTCACGGCGATACTCGCGCTCGCCGCTGCCTGCCCACATGTCGCCATCGTTTACGTAATCGTTGAACAGAACGAGATCACCTTGGTCGACGCCAATCACATGGGCAAAAATCTTACGCATTCTACAGCCTTGGATAGTATTCTTAGAACCCGCGCATATCTGCACAGAAATGTGGAAATAAAAAGGCCCCGCAAAATGCGAGGCCCCTTTAATCGTATCAACGTGTCGCTCAGTTATCCTTGGGCGTCAGACCGATGTGGCCGCCAATGGCAACCATGTCCGAAATGAGCTTGGCCGCGTCATCGACGGGACCGGGCTCATTGTGCCAGAATTCCTTAGCCTTGTTATGGGCTTCGCGAGCTTCGGCGATCATCGCGTCAAAGACGTCTTGCGTCATCTCACCCTTGGGGAGCGCTTTTTCGGCAAGAACCGAAACGCCGCCATGGTTGATATCCGCAAAGCCACCGATGACGATGTAATCGTCGGTGCCACCGGCATGAACAACACGCAGCACACCGGGGCGCAGCGTCGTGATGGTCGGGGCATGCCCGGCCATCGCCGTCAGGTCGCCATCAGCGCCCGGAATTTGGACCTCGGTCGCCTGAACGGACGCAAGGCGCCGCTCAGGGGAAACCAGATCAAACTGCAGAGTATCTGCCATTTCGCCTCCTTAGGCTGCTGCTGCAGCCATTTTCTCGGCTTTTGCGATCACTTCAGCGATGCCGCCAACCATGTAGAAGGCGCCTTCCGGAAGGTGGTCGTATTCACCAGCAACAACTGCCTTGAACGAAGAGATAGTGTCTTCGAGCGGAACCTGAACACCGTCGGAGCCAGTGAAGACCTTTGCAACGTCGAACGGCTGCGAAAGGAAACGCTGGATCTTACGTGCACGGGACACGGTCAGTTTGTCTTCTTCGCTCAGTTCGTCCATGCCGAGGATGGCGATGATATCCTGAAGCGACTTGTAACGCTGAAGGATGTTCTGGACGTCACGAGCAACCTGATAGTGCTCTTCACCAACGACTTGCGGGTCAAGGATACGCGACGACGAGTCGAGCGGGTCAACTGCCGGGTAGATGCCGAGTTCCGAAATCGCACGCGAAAGAACGGTGGTTGCGTCGAGGTGGGCGAAGGTCGTTGCCGGAGCCGGGTCGGTAAGGTCGTCGGCCGGAACGTAAACAGCTTGGATCGAGGTGATCGAGCCGTTCTTGGTCGAGGTGATGCGTTCCTGCATCGCGCCCATGTCGGTTGCCAGCGTCGGCTGGTAGCCCACTGCCGAAGGAATACGGCCGAGAAGAGCCGAAACTTCCGAACCTGCCTGCGTGAAGCGGAAGATGTTGTCGACGAAGAACAGAACGTCGGTGCCCGAAGCGTCGCGGAACTGCTCTGCAAGGGTAAGACCCGTCAGAGCAACGCGAGCACGTGCTCCCGGAGGCTCGTTCATCTGACCGTAGACAAGCGCCACCTGCGATTCCTCGAGGTTGTCGGGCTTGATAACGTTCGATTCGATCATCTCGTGATAAAGGTCGTTGCCTTCACGGGTACGTTCACCAACACCTGCGAACACCGAGTAACCCGAGTGCACTTTTGCGATGTTGTTGATGAGTTCCATGATGAGAACGGTCTTACCAACGCCTGCACCGCCGAAGAGACCGATCTTACCACCCTTGGAGTAGGGAGCGAGAAGGTCGATCACCTTGATGCCGGTGACGAGGATTTCGGTGTCGGTCGCCTGTTCGCTGAACTCGGGAGCGGGCTGGTGGATGGCGCGGGTCTCGGTTGCGTTAACCGGACCTTTTTCGTCCACGGGCTCGCCCACAACGTTCAGAATACGGCCGAGGGTCGCGGTGCCGACGGGAACCGAGATCGGTGCGCCGGTGTCGACCACTTCCTGACCACGAACGAGACCTTCGGTCGCGTCCATAGCGATGGTACGTACGGTGTTTTCACCAAGGTGCTGTGCGACTTCGAGCACAAGCTTCTTGCCGTTGTTGTCGGTGTTCAGTGCGTTGAGAATCTCGGGAAGAGCGTCCTCGAACTGCACGTCCACAACGGCGCCAATCACCTGCGTGATTTTGCCTTTTGCGTTTGCCATTTCGTTTCTCCGATTCCTTAGAGCGCCTCAGCGCCCGAAATGATTTCAATGAGCTCGTTGGTGATTACAGCCTGACGCGAGCGGTTATACTCGATGGTCAGACGGTCGATCATGTCACCTGCGTTGCGGGTGGCGTTGTCCATTGCGCTCATACGGGCACCCTGTTCGGAGGCACCATTTTCAAGCAGAGCGGCAAACACTTGGGTTGCCACACCGCGCGGCAGAAGATCAGCCAGAATAGCTTCTTCGCTCGGCTCGTAATCGTAGAGCGTGCTTGCGCCCTCCGACTCTTCGAAAACAGCAGGAATGATCTGCTGGGCGGTCGGCACCTGGCTGACCACGTTTTCGAAACGGCTGTAGAAGATCGTGGCAACGTCAAACTCACCGTCTTCGAAACGCTGGAGAACGCCGTTGGCGATCTCTTGGGCGTTTGCGTAGCCGAGGGTTTTGACCGCGCTCAGATCGACGTGCTGCACATAATGTGCACCCCAGTCACGGCGCAGAGCGTCGCGACCTTTTTTGCCGACCGTGATGATCTTGACCGTTTTACCAGCCTTCACGAGCGCAGCAGCGTGCTGACGCGCCAGCTTGGCGATGTTGGCGTTGAAACCACCGCAAAGTCCGCGCTCAGCCGTCATCACCACCAAAAGGTGGGTCTGATCGCTACCGGTTCCCGATAGCAGCTTGGGCGCAGTTGCAGAGTTCCCGACCGACGCAGCAAGACCCGAGAGCAGAGCGTCGAAACGCTCTGCATAGGGACGTGCAGCTTCGGCAGCTTCCTGTGCACGACGGAGCTTTGCCGCCGCGACCATCTGCATCGCCTTAGTGATCTTGCGGGTCGATTTGACCGACGTGATCCTGTTTTTTAGGTCCTTAAGACTTGGCACTGCCTTGTCTCCTTATCTCAAACCAAAATTAGGCGAAGTCTGCTGCGAATTCGTCCAATACGGCTTTGACCTTGTCAGCAGCGGCATCCTTGATCTTCGGATCTTCGTTGGTGATCCAGGCAAGCAGGTCTTTGTGCTTGGCGTTCAGGAACTTGAGCAGCTCAGCTTCGTAGCGACCGACTTCCTTGACCGGAACTTTGTCCAGATAGCCGTTGGTGCCAGCGAAGATGATGACAACGATCTCGGCGTTGGTCAGCGGCGAATACTGCGGCTGCTTCATGAGCTCGGTCAGACGTGCACCGCGGTTCAGAAGCTGCTGGGTTGCGGCGTCGAGATCCGAGCCGAACTGAGCGAATGCTGCCATTTCGCGATACTGAGCGAGCGAAAGCTTAACCGGACCAGCAACCGAGGACATCGCCTTGGTCTGTGCCGACGAACCTACGCGGGAAACCGAGAGACCGGTGTTCACAGCCGGACGGATACCCTGATAGAAGAGTTCGGTTTCGAGGAAGATCTGACCGTCGGTGATCGAGATCACGTTGGTCGGAATAAACGCAGAAACGTCACCACCCTGGGTTTCGATGATCGGCAGAGCGGTCAGCGAGCCAGCGCCGTTGTCTTCGTTCAGCTTTGCCGAACGCTCGAGAAGGCGGGAGTGGAGATAGAAAACGTCGCCCGGGTAAGCTTCACGGCCCGGCGGACGGCGAAGAAGGAGCGACATCTGGCGATACGAAACAGCTTGCTTCGAAAGGTCATCATAGATGATCAGAGCGTGACGGCCGTTATCGCGGAAGTGCTCCGCCATTGCGGTCGCAGCATAGGGAGCAAGGAACTGGAGCGGTGCCGGGTCCGAAGCGGTCGCAGCAACAACGATCGAGTATTCCATAGCGCCCGACTCTTCGAGCTTCTTAACAAGCTGGGCAACGGTCGAACGCTTCTGGCCGACTGCAACGTAGACGCAGTAGAGCTTCTTGCTTTCGTCCGAGCCAGCAGCTTCGTTATAGGACTTCTGGTTCAGAATGGTGTCGAGCGCGATTGCGGTCTTGCCGGTCTGACGGTCGCCGATGATAAGTTCGCGCTGGCCACGGCCAACGGGGATCATAGCGTCAACGGACTTGAGGCCGGTAGCCATCGGTTCGTGAACCGACTTACGGGGGATAATGCCCGGAGCCTTGACGTCAGCAACCGAACGCTTGGTTGCAGCGATCGGGCCTTTGCCGTCGATCGGGTTGCCGAGACCGTCGACAACGCGGCCGAGAAGCTCGTCGCCAACCGGAACGTCCACGATTGCGTTGGTGCGCTTGACCGTGTCGCCTTCTTTGATTTCACGGTCCGAACCGAAGATAACGATACCGACGTTGTCGGCTTCGAGGTTCAGCGCCATCCCGCGGATACCGCCGGGGAATTCGACCATTTCACCGGCCTGGATGTTATCCAGTCCGTATACACGAGCGATACCGTCACCGACCGAGAGCACGCGGCCGATTTCGGCCACTTCGGCGTCTTGTCCGAAGTTTTTGATCTGGTCTTTCAGGATCGCAGAAATTTCTGCAGCTTGGATCGCCATTATCCGACCTCTTTCATGGTGTTCTGGAGAGCGCTGAGCTTGGAGCGGATCGAGGTATCGATCATCTTCGAGCCCACCTTGACAACAAGACCGCCGATGAGAGCCTCATCAACAGCCGCGTTAATTTTGACGTCTTTGCCCAGTTGAGCTTTGAGCGTCTTAGCCAGCTTGTCCGCCTGGGTCTTGGTCAACGCTTTCGCGCTCACGACCTCGGCGGTGACTTCTCCCTTTTCCTCGGCAAGGCGGTCACGCAATGCAGTGAGGAGTTGGGGCAGCACGAACAGGCGACGCTTCGCAGCCAAAAGACCGAGAGTGTTGCCCATGGTGTTCGAGAGTTTGAGTTTGGCAGCAACTGCCGACAGTGCCTTGGCCTGGTCTTCGCGGCTGTAGAGCGGCGAATTGATCAGATCACGCAGGTCGGCGCTAACGTCGAGCGCTGCTTGCAGCGCGTCGATATCGGTTTCAAGAGCCGAAAGAGCCTTGCCTTCTTTGGCGAGGTCGTAAACGGCAGCAGCATAGCGTTTCGCGATGCCGATTGAGATCGAAGCTGGTTCGGACACGTCCACCCTTCCGATGTCTTGGGCCCTTTCCCACAATTCTTGCCGAAGCAAAGACGGTAGCGATTGGGCAGCTTAAAAAGCCTCCGCAAAGCGGGGGCGTCTAAATCACGGGGGGATGTAGCAGAGGCTTTGGAATGGGGCAACCGCTTAGAGCACATGAAAACGACGTATTTTGCCTAAGTCTATGCCACGGTGCATTCGCCGCGCTTCAGTGCGTCAACTGGACGCGGGTTTTGACCCTGAAACGCTGCATACCATCGCATACTTTACTCGAAAACACGAGAATCGTCGCCCGTGCGCACTCAGGAATTGAGCGAAGAACTCAGCCCCGGATCGGCAACAGGGCGCGTGACTCCCTCGAGAACGCGAAGCGGTTTGCGGACCGCCTCTCCCAGCCCGGGGCGGCGTGGCGCTGCGACCTGTTTGGAGACCTCGATCATCAGGACGCCGCCTGTATAGAAGAACGGCACCCGCGGACCAACTTGTTCGAGCACGCCGCCGAAACGCCGCCAGATTCTGCGCATCGAAGGGGGTTGATAGAGCGTCGACACGGTGCGCTCAGTGACGAACCCGTGTTTGCGAAGCTGGTCCTCGAGCTGGCTTGGTGAATAGGGGCGGCCAAAACCGAAGGGCGTCAGGTCGGATCGGGACCAAAGGCCGGCGCGATTGGGCACGATGAACATCGCCCGCCCACCCGGACCAAGCACCCGCGAGCTTTCCTCCAGAACAGCGGTAGGGTTCTCGGATGTTTCAAGGCCGTGGAGCAGCACGAGCTTGTCCACCAAACCCGTCTCGAGCGGCCAGAGCGTTTCTTCGCAGAGCACCGACACGTTCGGCTGTCCTGCGGGCCAAGGCATCACCCCTTGCGGCCCCGGCATGAGGCCGATGACCCGCCGCGCCGTCCCCAGATAGGGCCGCAGCAAAGGAACCGCGAAGCCGAAACCGACAACGGTTTGACGATCCGCTTCGGGCCACATGGCCACGAGTTTGTCCCGAATGGCCTTTTGCGCAGCGCGCCCGATCGCGCTCCGATAATAGAAGTTGCGAAGATCATGAACGTCGAGATGCATCAGCGGCTTTCATCAAGGTAAACCAGACAATAAGCGATCTGAGTTTCGTTGCTACCCTTGGAACGCACCAAAATCGACATAATTTGGAAGATTGGGTCGACAGTCTTGAAAGGGCGGTTCAAACTTTGAACCTGAACGAGAGAGGGAAACCGACATGGCTTTGGAACTTGTGACTATCCCGTGTCTTGCGGACAACTACGCCTATTTGCTGCACGACAAATCATCGGATGAAACAATTTTGGTGGATGCTCCCGAAGCGGCGCCGATCCTCGCAGTTCTCGAAGCCCGCAACTGGACTTTGACCGACATCCTGCTCACGCATCACCATTATGACCATGTCGACGGGCTGGAACCGCTCCGCGAGAAATTCAGCCCGCGCGTTGTCGGCGCTCTGCGCGACAGCGCACGCCTTCCGCGGCTCGATCTTGCTTTGGGAGAAGGAGACGCCTTTGCCGTGTGCGGCGAGGAAGTGTCCATCATCGAGGTCGACGGGCACACGGTCGGCCATATTGCATTCTATTTTCCCAAGAGCCGTTACCTCTTCTCGGGTGACAGCCTGATGTCGGCAGGCTGTGGACGCCTTTTCGAAGGCACTCCGGAACAGATGTGGGCCTCTTTGCTCAAACTGCGCGCCCTCCCCGATCATACGATTGTTTGTTCGGGACACGAGTATACACTCTCCAATCTCCGCTTTGCGGTTCACCTAGAGGAAAACAATCGACTGGTTGCGGCGCGCATGCGTGAAGCGGCCAAGCTGCGCGACGACGGCATCCCGACCGTTCCTGTTTCCTTGGGTGTCGAGAAAGCGACCAACCCGTTTTTGCGCTGTGATGACGAACAGTTCAAAACTGCGATCGGGATGAAACATTTGCCCGCAGTCGACGTTTTTCGCGAGATCAGGACTCGAAAAAACAATTTTTGAGCCGTCTCAATAGTCAAACTTGGTCTCTCAAAGGGCAATCACCAATAAAGTGATCCCAAAAGACCAAAAAGTCCTTGAAGGTTTCGTTTAGAAAGCAAACTTTAAAGGTATGAGGCCACGTTCGATCCGGGACACGTCCCGCATCGACCCCCGATTAGAGGAGCATGTCCAAGTGCCGTCATTTTCGAATTCGCTTGAGCAGTCAATTCACGCAGCTTTGGCACTGGCCAACTCGCGCCGCCACGAGCTTGCGACGTTGGAGCATCTCCTTCTGGCCCTGATCGACGAGCCTGACGCCGCCCGCGTGATGCAGGCCTGCGCCGTCGACCTAGAGGAGTTGCGCCGCACCTTAGAGGAATACATCGACGACGATCTTTCGACCCTGATCACCGATGTCGAGGGCTCCGAAGCGGTTCCGACCGCAGCCTTCCAGCGTGTGATCCAGCGCGCCGCGATCCATGTCCAGTCTTCCGGCCGCTCCGAAGTGACGGGGGCCAACGTGCTTGTCGCGATCTTTGCCGAACGCGAAAGCAACGCCGCTTATTTCCTGCAGGATCAGGATATGACCCGCTATGACGCGGTCAACTTTATCGCGCATGGCGTCGCCAAGGACCCTGCATTTGGCGAAAACCGCTCGGTCACAGGATCGAGCGACGAAAATCAGGACCACGCAAGCGGCGCTGATGCCGACGAGAAGGAATCCGCTCTCGGTAAATACTGTGTCGATCTGAACGCAAAATCGCTCAAGGGGGACGTCGATCCGCTTATCGGACGCGATCACGAAGTCGAGCGCTGCATTCAGGTGCTCTGCCGCCGCCGTAAGAACAACCCGCTTCTGGTAGGCGATCCGGGCGTGGGCAAAACCGCAATCGCAGAGGGCCTTGCCCGCAAGATCGTGAATTCCGAGGTGCCCGAGGTTCTCTCGGAAACGACGATCTTCTCGCTTGATATGGGCGCGTTGCTCGCTGGGACCCGTTATCGCGGTGACTTTGAAGAACGTCTCAAGGCCGTGATGAAAGAACTCGAGGATCACCCTGACGCGGTTCTCTTCATCGACGAGATCCACACGGTGATCGGTGCGGGCGCCACATCCGGTGGCGCTATGGATGCTTCCAACCTGCTCAAGCCCGCGCTTCAGGGCGGCAAGCTGCGTTGCATGGGTTCGACCACCTACAAGGAATTCCGCCAGCATTTCGAAAAGGACCGCGCGCTCTCGCGCCGTTTCCAGAAAATCGACGTGAACGAGCCGTCGGTGCCTGACTCGATCAAAATCCTCATGGGTCTCAAGCCCTACTTTGAAGAGCACCACGGTATCTCCTACACCGCGGACGCCATCAAAGCGGCGGTCGAGTTGTCGGCCCGTTATATCGGGGATCGCAAACTCCCCGACAAGGCCATCGACGTCATCGACGAAGCAGGGGCCGCCCAGCACCTGCGTTCGGAAAGCGAGCGTCAGAAAACCATCGACGTGGAGCAGATCGAGGCCGTTGTCGCCAAAATCGCCCGTATCCCGCCCAAGTCCGTTTCCAAGGACGATGCCGAACTGCTCCGCGATCTGGAAAAGTCGCTCAAGCGCGTTGTCTTCGGTCAGGATGTCGCAATCGAAGCTCTCTCGTCGTCGATCAAACTCGCACGCGCAGGTCTCCGCGAACCCGAGAAACCCATCGGCAACTATCTCTTTGCAGGTCCGACAGGCGTCGGCAAAACCGAAGTCGCCAAGCAACTCGCCAACACTTTGGGCGTGGAGCTTCTGCGTTTCGATATGTCGGAATACATGGAGAAGCACGCGGTCAGCCGTCTGATCGGCGCGCCTCCGGGATATGTCGGGTTCGATCAGGGTGGCCTTCTCACGGACGGGGTGGACCAGAACCCGCACTGTGTCCTTCTCCTCGACGAAATGGAAAAGGCGCATCCCGACGTCTATAACATACTGTTGCAGGTCATGGACCACGGCAAGCTTACCGACCACAACGGGCGCACGACCGATTTCCGCAATGTGATCCTGATCATGACCTCGAACGCAGGGGCGTCGGAACAGGCCAAGGAGGCCATGGGCTTTGGCCGTTTGCGCCGCGAAGGTGAAGACACCGCAGCAATCGAGCGGACCTTTACGCCCGAATTCCGCAACCGTCTTGACGCGGTCATTCCGTTCGGCCCACTGCCGCGTGAAACGATCCTTCAGGTCGTCGAGAAGTTCGTGCTTCAGCTCGAAGCCCAGCTTATCGACCGCAATGTGCATATCGATCTTACCCGCGCCGCTGCCGAATGGCTCGCTGACAAAGGCTATGACAGCAAGATGGGTGCACGCCCGCTTTCGCGCGTCATCCAAGAGCACATCAAGAAACCGCTCGCAGAAGAGCTGCTGTTCGGCAAGCTCACCAAGGGCGGCGAAGTGCAAGTCGGCGTCAAAGAAGGCAAGCTCGAGCTTCGCATCGAAAAGCAGAAGCCAAGCAAGATCACGCGGGCGAAAAAGCCCCCGCTTCTTACAGCGGACTAAGACACAAAAACCCCGCCTTTCGGCGGGTTTTTTTTTAGCACAAGGCCTTAGCGTTCAGTGAGCTTGAGCTCGATCCGGCGGTTCTGCGCTCTGGCCTCTTCAGTCTCTTCGGTGTTGATCGGCTGGTATTCCCCGAACCCGTTCGCGGCAAGGTTTCGCGGGTCGATCCCTTGGGTTGCAACCATGAATTCCACCACCGAAAGCGCACGCGCTTGTGAAAGCTCCCAGTTGTTGCGGAATTCACCAAGTCCCGACAACGGCACATTATCCGTATGCCCATCGACACGAATGATCCAATCGATGTTTTCGGGGATTTCTTCCGCAACGCCACGCAAGAGCGCGGCAGCCTTGGCAATCTCGTCTCGGCCCTGGGGCGATAGTGTCGCCGAGCCGGGCGCAAAGAGCACCTCGGAGGAAAAGACGAAACGGTCGCCCTCGATCCGGATTCCTTCTTGGCCGTCGAGAACCTGACGCAACTCGCCAAAGAATTCGGAGCGATAGCTTTCGAGCTTCTCTGCTTCTTGTTCGAGCCTGATCCGCTCGGCCTCTTCAAGCTCGGCGCGGCGACGTTCTTCGGCAGCGACGCGGGCCAAAGCGGTGTTGAGCTGGCTTCCGAGGGACTCGATCTGGACTTGGGCATCGCGATCGGCGACCTCGGCCAGATTGAGCATTTCTTGTAAAGTGGCGACCTGTGTGCGCAGTGCGGCGACCTGTTCGTTGAGCAATGCAGCCTGACGCTGGCTTTCGGCCGATAGGGCCTTTTCTTGGGCCAAACGTTCGTTGGCCACCGCCAAAAGTGCGGCCTGACGCTCGGCCTCGGTCAATTGGCTATCCGTGTTCTGCCTCAGATCGACCAGTGTCTCGCGCAGCGTATCAAGCTCTGCTCCGAGTTCATCCTTGGCCAAATTCGCGGCAGCAAGAAGCGTGAGCGTATCTTCGGCCTCCTTGCGCTTTTCCTCGAGCGCAAGGGTCATTGCCGTCAGTTCCGTATCCGCATTGGCGAGCCGCTCGCGAAGAGCTTCGGCGGCGGCGGCATCGACAAGCATGGCTGCCTCCAGCTCGGAAATCCGCTCCTGACGGGTTGCGGTTTCGGCATCGAGCGCGCTGAGCTGTGCCGTCTTTTCCCCAAGGCTCTGGTTCAAAGTGGCAATCTGGCTTTGCTGCTCGGCATCTTTGTTCCGCATCTCTGCAAGGAGCGCCTCGAGAGCCTCGCGGCGTGCGGCAGCGAGGCGGGCGGCCTCTTCATTTGCGTCGATCTCGTCGCGGGCTTGGGCCAAGGCAAGGTTGAGCGCTTCGGCTTCGGTCAGAAGCTGGGCTTTATCGCCTTCGAGTGTTTCGATCTGGGTGCCAAGCCCTGCAATCTGATCTCGAAGATCTGTGCGCTCGGCCAAAAGCCCTGCAACCTGCGCTTCGAACCCCGTAATCCTGTTGTTCGCCTCGGCGAGGGCCGCGAGTTGGGCGTCACGATCGGCAGTCAATGCGGCGATGACATTGGATTGACGCTCCTGCTCCTGTTCCAAGGTGGAAACACGACCCTGAGCAAGCCCCAATGCTTCGGTCAAGGATGTGACCTCGGCCGTCAACGCCGTCAGTTGGTTTTCCTGTCCCGTGATCGTTTCACGCAACACGAACTGGATGACCATAAAAATGGTCAGAACAAACATGAGGACGAGCAAAAGCCCCGTCATCGCATCGACGAAACCGGGCCAGATACTGCCCTGAAACCGGTTCGCGCTGCGCCGACTGAGTGCCATTACTCGCCGCCCAAGCTTCTGACCGCGCGGGTGAGCGTTGCGATTTCGCCGCGAAGTTCGGCCATGGTTTCCTGACGGCCTGCCGAGACCTCTTCAAGAAGGCGCAGAAGCTGGACATCGATCGAGCGAAGCCGCATCCGGCTTTCCGCATCGATCCCTCCGCCGCCACCATCGCGAATGGCGTCGTGGATACGTTCCTGCGATTCAGCAAGTCGCACCATCAAATCGTTACTTGCTCCACCTTCCAAGCGCGCGGCAAGCTGTTCGACGGCATTGGCGAGGGTGCCAAGTCGTTCGTCCACCTCGGCCCGCGAAATATCGCTTTGGGTGAACATCATCTGCATGGACTCCATCTGTTCGGCCATGCGCTCGAGGACACCTGCCACCATGGCATCGCTCCCGCCTTCTTCGCCTGTGGCAAAGGAAAGTCGGGTGATCGAGGAAAGCCATTCCTCAAGCTCGCGATAAAAACGGTTCTGGCCGTGACCGGCAAAGAGCTCGAGCAGGCCGACGATCAGAGACCCCGCAAGACCGAGCAGCGAGGACGAGAAAGCCGTGCCCATACCGCCAAGCTGGCTTTCAAGTCCGGCCTGCAAACGATCAAAAATCGCGGCTCCCGTTTCCCCCTCTTGCGGGGAAAGCGAGCGGATCGTCTCGACAAGCGCGGGAACTGTGGTCGCCAGACCGTAAAAGGTCCCCAAGAGCCCCAAGAAAATCAGCGTATTGCCAAGATAGCGGGTGATCTCGCGGTCTTCGTCGATACGTTGCGCGACAGAATCAAGGATGGAGCGCGCCGAGGTCGAGGAAATATGCGTGGACGCCGACCGTGACCGCAACAAAGTCGCCAGTGGTGCGAGCAGCGATGGCGCCTGACGACGTTCCTGCGCTTTGACGAAGCTTTCGATCCAGCGCACGGAGTTTGCCAGCTGCACCACTTGCCCAAAGCAAGAGAGCACACCGATCACAAAGACAAAGAGGATGAGCCCATTCAAATAGGGGTTCGACATGAAAATCGAAAAGATCGTCGCATAGCCCACATAGCCGACAGCCCCGACAAGCCCGAGAGCGATCAGCATCGAAAAGATCTGACGCAGGGGCTGTGAAAAATGCGGCTCGGCCTCGGGTTCCCTGATATCCAGCACGGGTCAGGATCCTCATTGTTTCTCGTTGCTTCGAGATTAGAGGGACAGAGCCGGAAACCCAATAAAAATATGTGTGCTTAACCCGCGATCTCGCGCACACGTGCGACAAGCCAGCCCATATCGGGGTCATTGATCCCCATTTTTTCGAGATGTGCCGCCGTATTGAAGAGATATTCGGGATTCGGCCCGCGCCCCCCGACGGCTCGGGCGATCATTTGCGCCTGCGTTTCAAGATCAAAGTGGCAATATTGCTCGTGGTCGGGGTCGATGACATAGGTCACGGCCTCTATCCGCCGCCCGTCAGCACATTCGACGGTTTCGGTGGTTTCAAGATAGGCCGAGGACACCAGCTCTCGCTCGCGAAGATAGGTGAGCACCTGTTCCTCTTCACCCTCTTTCACCTCGAAAGCGACGCCGCAGCAACTCGCCCCCGCCTGACGATCGAGAGCCAGAACAAGGCCCGGCCTTTCGACTGTGCCACGATGATGGATCGAGAGCATGCAAAACGAGCGATGATAGTCGTGCAGACTGGCCTTGAGGGTCCGAACAGGTTCGAACCCCGGATTCCAAAGAAGTGATCCATATCCAAAGACCCAAAGCGGCATCTATCTGGTCCTTTCGTTTGGGCGCCTATAAACACGTGTTCGAGTTAAAAGGAAAGGGAATGGCATGCGTCTCATGACAACTGTGCTGGTTGGGGCCTCTGCACTTTATGGCGGCTATTGGTTCATCGGCCAGGCGGGTGTCGAGAAAGCAAGCCTTGCCGCAATCGAGACATATCGCGATCAGGGCTGGAACATCACGTTCGACACGCTCGAAACTGTCGGTTTCCCTTCGCGGTTCGATACGAATATCGAAAATGTTTCGGTCCAAAGCCCCGATGGCCGCTTTGGCTGGGACGCACCGTTCTTTCAGGTCTTCGCCCTCTCCTATAGCCCGAACAAGGTGATCGCTGCTTGGCCCGAAACGCAAACCCTGACGCTCGCAGGCCAGCCTGTCGAGGTGACAAGCACGGGTATGCGCGCAAGTGCAAACTTCGGTCTTTCCTCCAGCCTTCCGCTTGAAACCGCAACGATGGAAAGCGGGGCGGTCATGTTCAGTGGCGCCTTCGGAACGATCGGCGCGGACCATCTTATTGCGGCGATCCGTCCCGCCGGAGGGGTCGCTAGCTATGACGTCTGGCTGGATGCGAACCAAATCACTCTCCCCACCATTGCAGGAACCGAGGTTCTGACCCTTGGAAAGCTCGACGCCACAATCGAGCTTAGCGAGGAAATCAGGCTTCGCGACGAGCGCGTGCCAGTTCTCCAAGGCGCGAATATTCGCGATCTGAGACTGGATTGGGAAGATATGGGCTTTTCCATCAACGGCGAGTTCGTCGTGGACTCGAGCGGTTATCCCGAAGGCCGTATCACGATCAGCGCCCGCAATATGCCTGTTGTCATTGATCGCCTAGAAGCCGCAGGTGTGATCGAACGGGACGTCGCAATCACCTATCGCAACGTAGCGCGATCCTTGCAGGCTCGCGAAGGATCGGTTGACGTGCCTCTCTCCATGCGAGGCGGCATGTTGGCCTTTGGCCCCTTCCCGCTCGCGTCGCTGCCGAAGCTGCGCTAGCGACAATAGGACCCGCTGCGGTATCGGGCCGTGTCGAAATGGAAATGGTCGCGGTGCGCGGCATCGGCCGCAGGCCCGAGAACTGTTCCGAAAGGCCCACAGGCCGCACGGTGCATCTGGCGCAATTGGTCCCCGTCGTCACGGCTGTTCCAATCGTTCAGCACCGTGATCCTCTCGCCGTTCTGGAGCCTGAACCCCGCGATATCGATCGCACGGCCGAAACTGTGTTCGGACAGCCGCGCGCCTGCTTGATTGTTGCGCGGGCGACAGGTGTAATGACCCGCAACCAAAATCTGCGCCACACCGCCGCCTTCGCTTCCGATTGCGGGTTTGAGCCCCGTTTGTATCCATGTCTTGAGCGCTTTGGCGGTCGGACAATCGATTGTCGGACGCTCGCTGAAGGTGATCCCCGCAACAGAGCGGAGCCGAACCGCACTTTCGATCCCGCAACTGCCGCGCCCATCGACCGCTCCGATGGCTTCACCTTGGATGTCGGGGTCCCCGCAGACCTGCCCGCGAAGCCGCGCTTGCATTGCTGCTTGTGCCGTTGCAATCACGGCGTTGGTGCGCCTGACGGGTCTTGGGGACGTTGTAACCGCTAGCGAGCTCACCTCTGTCGTCACTGTTTCGATGGCTCCAACGGTCGACGGTGCCTCCGGCGACACGGTTGCAGGTCGGACCAAGGGCCGAAGAAGAGGCTCTGTCGTTTCTTCGCCACCTCTCGTCACGGGACGCAGCGAGGTTTCGGGTGCAAACGCGCAGACGGACCCGGCGGTCAAACAGGCTATGACCGCCAGCGCGAGCCTCATTCAGGCTTTACCGGAACACGGCCAAAGTCGGGCGCAGAGGTATCCTGCCCTGCTTCGATGATGCCGCGCCGAATGGCGCGCGTGCGGGTAAAGTAATCGAAGAGCTGGTCCCCGTCTCCCATGCGAATGGCCCGCTGGAGCGCAAAAAGCTCTTCGGTAAAGCGACCGAGGATCTCGAGCGTTGCATCCTTGTTGGTCAAGAAAACATCGCGCCACATGGTCGGGTCAGAGGCGGCGATACGGGTAAAGTCCCGAAAGCCCGCTGCCGAGAACTTGATCACTTCGCTATCCGTCACACGGCGAAGATCATCGGCCACACCCACCATGGTATAGGCGATAAGGTGCGGCGTATGGCTCACCACAGCACAAACAAGGTCGTGATGCTCGGGGTCCATGAATTCGATGTTCGACCCGATCCCCTTCCACAGTGCTGCGAGCTTCTCCACGGCGCTTTGATCTGCCTCTTCGGGAGCGACGATCAAACACCAGCGATTGTCGAAGAGCGTCGCAAACCCCGAACGCGGGCCCGAGTGTTCGGTCCCTGCCATCGGGTGCGCCCCTACGAAATGCACGCCATCGGGCAAGGCCGGCAGGATTGCCTCGAACACAGCCTTTTTCACAGAGCCCACATCGGAAACGGTCGCGCCCTTTTTGAGGTGAGGCGCGATTTCTTCCATCACGGCCCCCATCGAACCGACGGGCACACAGAGAACAACAAGGTCCGCATCCTTCACGGCCGCCGCAAGGGTATCCTCGACGCGGTCGACAAGGTTGATTTCGCGCGCGATCTCGCGGGTTTCTTTCGAGCGCGCGTAGCCGACGATTTCCCCTGCAAGACGACCACGGCGCATCGCCAATGACATCGAGCCCGCGATCAACCCCAAACCGATGAGGGCAACACGTTCGTAGATCACAGCCATCAGCGGACGCCTTTGAAGGTGGCGATGACGTGGATCACACGTCGGCAAGCCGCCTCATCCCCGATCGTGATCCGAAGACACTCGGGCAACCCATAACCTGCGACGGGGCGCACGATGATCCCTTCGGCCTTGAGCGCCGCATTACAGGCCTCCGCCTCGGCGGGACTGTCGAAACGGGCGAGCACAAAGTTGGCAAAGCTTTCGTCGCACCCGATACCCATCTGACGCAAGGCATTGGTCATCCATCCCCGCCATTTGTTGTTTTCATTGGCGCAACGGGTCACAAAGTCCTGATCGCGCACGGCTGCAATCGCGGTGGCCATCTGAACTTCGGAGAGGTTGAACGGCTGTCTGATGCGGTTCAGGACGCCGATGATTTCCTCATCTGCATAGCCCCAACCGATACGAAGCCCGCCGAGACCGTAGATCTTGGAAAAGGTGCGGGTCATGATGACATTCGGGAAGCGGTTGACGAGAGAAACGCCACCGTCGAAGTCGCCTGCGAATTCGGTATAGGCCCCATCGTGCACAAAAATCACGGTGTCGGGCAGGCCCGTCACCAAACGCTCGAGCTCCTCGCTGGTGAGCATGGTGCCCGTCGGGTTCGCGGGGTTTGCAAGAAACACCAGACGCGTGCGCTCGGTCACAGCCCCAAGGATCGCGTCAACGTCGACACGGCGCTCGGTCTCTTTGACTTCGACGGGGATTGCGCCGACCATCTTGGCCAGAATCGGATACATCGAAAAGCCGTGCTCTGTCAAAATGACCTCGTCACCGACCCCGCAATAGGCCTGAGTGACGAACTGGAGCACTTCGTCCGAACCTACGCCGCAGATGATGCGGGCGGGATCAAGATCATACACCTCGCCGATCGCTTCGCGAAGTGCGCGATGATCCGTGTTCGGATAGCGATGCAGGTTCTGGACAGTCCGTGCAAAGGCTTCGCGCGCTTTGTCACTGAAACCATAGGGGTTTTCATTGGCCGAGAGTTTGAGAGGCTCGGCTTTGCCTTCGACTTTGGATTCTCCACTGACGTAGAGTTTGATATCCATGATGCCGGGTTGCGGCACGATCTTTTGGGCCATTGGTCTTTGTCTCTTGAACTGTCCCGCCCCTCATACAAGCGCAAGGGAGCGGTTTCCAGCATATTGATCGTTGGCAGACAAGGCTTTTGCTGCGCAGTATTCAAAGGCATTCCCTCAACCCTTTGGAGAACGTATGAAACTTATTGCTGCTGTTTCCCTTGCGCTCGTTGCCAATCAGGCCATGGCGCAGTCGAATGACGAACTCGCCTTGGTCAAGTCCGTCTTTGCGCAACTCAATCCGATTTCGATCCGCGACAGGGTCGAATACTGCGGATACATCGGCATGAATGCCGAGGGCGCACTCATTGCCTCGCCGCCGACCCGTGGGGACGAAGGCAGCTGCATGTCCGATGATCCAACGGAGATCGAAGTCATCACCGCCTCTTATCACACCCACGGACAATATTCGCCCGACTACTTCAACGAAGTCCCGAGCGGCGACGACATGGAAGGTGACGAATCCGAGGGTATCGACGGATGGGTTGCAACTCCGGGCGGGCGCCTTTGGTATATCGACACGGACGAGATGGTCACCTCGCAGATTTGCGGGATCGGCTGTCTCCCGTCCGATCCCGATTTCGTCCAAGGCGATATGGGCCGGATCGATCCGTCCTATAGCTATGACCAGTTGATCGTTCTGCTCGAAACACGCTGACCAAAAGAAAAAGGGCCGTGCATTTCTGCACGACCCTTTCCGAATATCGGCAAAGAACCTGAATTAGTTCTTTGCGTAGAATTCGACGACGAGGTTCGGTTCCATCACGACCGGATACGGCACATCGCCGAGACCCGGAGTGCGAACGAAGGTCGCGGTCATCTTGTTGGTGTCGACTTCGAGATAGTCGGGGGTGTCGCGCTCGGTCAGAGCGATTGCCTCGAGAACGATGGCAAGCTGCTTCGACTTGTCACGAACTGCGATAACGTCGCCTTCTTTGACGCGGTAGGAAGCGATGTTCACTTTCTTGCCGTTCACGGTGACGTGGCCGTGGTTCACGAACTGACGAGCCGCGAAGATGGTCGGAACGAACTTGGCGCGGTAAACAACGGCGTCGAGACGGCGCTCGAGCAGACCGATGAGGTTTTCACCGGTATCACCACGTACACGCTCTGCTTCGCCATAGATGCGACGGAATTGCTTTTCGGTCAGGTCGCCGTAGTAGCCCTTGAGCTTCTGCTTGGCGCGGAGCTGCAGACCGAAGTCCGAAAGCTTGGCCTTGCGGCGCTGACCGTGCTGGCCGGGGCCGTATTCACGCTTGTTCACCGGGGACTTGGGACGGCCCCAGATGTTTTCGCCCATACGGCGGTCAATTTTGTACTTGGCAGACGTGCGTTTGGTCACGGCTGATCTCCTTCATTAAGTTTCGAAGGGCGTTGTCCTCTGGCCGAGGCCTGACAGGATTCCCCTTGCGGGGTCCACCAACACCAATGAGAGGCGGCTTATAGAGGGATTCAGCAGGGTGTCAACCGATCTTCGCGCTTTCGCACAAAGTTAAGGCGGGCCTTATTCGAAAGGCCCCGCCTCCGCTATCGGGTCAGGCGCTTCGCACTATTCCCGGAGTGTCGTGGCGCAGTATTGCAGCCTCGCTGTCCGACAACACGCGGCGCGCATACTCGCCATAATTCTGCGGATTGTCACGCAGCTCGGGGAGCTGTCCATAAAGACGCTCTTGTTCTTCGCCGAGGACAGAGCCGAGAGCCGCGCTCGCGGGATGGAAGCTCTCGGTTTCGACCCCGTTGGCAAAGACCACCTGATGGCTTGGAAGCATAAGATGGATATAGGCGAGGTGACGCACCGAACGATCCACATAGATCGTTTTGCCGTTCACAAGGTCCTTGGCCGTGACGAGCACTTCATCCGAGTTGAACAAAGCCCGCGCCTGTGCCCCTTTCAGGATCATGCGATGATCGGGCGAGACGAGAAGCCCGTCGTCGGGAACCTCTTCGCCCAGCGCCCCACGACGCAAGCGCACAGGCGCGTAATGCGGCATCGCAAGAAGACGTGCGCCGGTGATACGGCGACGACCGATCCAGAGGATCTCCTGAAGTCCGTTGTCCTTGGTCTGGACACGTTCACCTTCGCGCAGCTCCTCAACTCGCCGCGCTCCGGTTTCGGTCAGGATCTTGGTGCCGGGTGTAAAACAAATAACCCCGCCGGGCTGATCGGACCCGCTTGTCTGCTTCTCGATTTCCAAATCCGCGCTGACGACCCAAAGGTCGACATGGCGCGGAGGAACATCACCATAGAACATCAAGAGCGGCGGCCGACCAACGCGAGCTTCGATGATCGTGATCGTCCAAGCCTTACGCCCATCCGTCACATTAAAAGATTTCTCATGCATCGGCGTTTCAAGAACATCGTTCGAAACGTCCCGCCGCTCTGCGATTTCTGCGCGTTTGAGAATACGGCGCACCGAAAGTGCCGCCCGTTTCCGTAGGTCCGTCATGCCGGTCGCTTCGCCCAGCGGCAATACGCTGCTAGGCCCGTCAATTCTGACAGCCTCACCGGTCCATGCCCACGTCGCACCAACACGCAACGTCTCAACAGGGGCTGACCAAAGCCCATCAGTTTCAGTTTGCGACCAGGAGATGACGAACGTGCCTCGAAAGCCCGTTTTCATGCCCGATACTCTGCCTCAGTCTAACCCGCCTCTTTTGGGCGGTGTCTTATTGGAGACAAAAGACGTCAAATATCGCGGCGAATCAACTCTTTTTTACTTTTGAGGAAACAATTCAATCAAAAGTTGAAGCTAAAGCGCAACGCTCCGACAACTTGCCCACCCGATTGACCCACATATTCTTCGGACAAATAGGTCGCCCCGTAATAGAAGCTCGAGTAACGGCTGCGTTGGTATTCGATGCCTGCACGGGCACGATATGTCACGGGTTTGGCCTTGGTTCCGAAGCTTGCAGGAAAGAATGCGCTGTCGGATGTATGCGCGACATCGGCACCGACAATCGCGGTCCAACCGATATCGCCGTATTCGATCCCCTTGTAGAGGCTCCCCGTCAGCGAGTCGCGGATCAGCAGATCACGATCCGAGGCCGTGCCGATCACGACATCCGCGCCGACACGGGCCACGTCCTCGATCCCGACACGCCCTTCGAAGAACGGCTTGAAACGGATCGCATCGCTCAGCGCATAGGTCTTGGACACTTCGAGCGTGCCGGTAAGATAGGTGGCGTTTCCGATCTGGTTGTCGATGACGTTCTGGCCAAGGCGCTGGAGGCCCAACAATTTGTGGAAATGGTCCTGAAACCGCGAAAGACCCGTCTGCGGCCCCGTGAAGGTCACATCGACACCCGCCGAAACGTCATAGCCATCGAGCGCGTAATAAGTATGCACACCCGCCGTCAAAGCGCCGACATAAGCGCGATCATTGGAGTTCGCCCCGTTGAGCGAACGCGGCGCGATGATGTCGGAGCGCAACCGATATTCGATAATATCGCCGGGTTTGGCGGACAGACGTCCGGCCCATTCCTTACCCGTCATAATGTTGAGTGTGTATGTGCCCGTGTGCCAGCGGTCTTTGCGGTCCCCATAAGCGTCATTCACAAACATGCGGCCAAGCCCGAGAATGCCGAACTTTTCCACGAGAAACGACTCTTGAGCCTGAGCGGCACCGCCGGTCAGGGCGACGATAAGTGCAAGTACGGAGATACGCATACGAAAATCCTCTTTCCGCTCTAGCTAGGCTGCAGAGGGGTCAAAAGCAAATGCAATTGCGCGCCCAAGGACGCCGAGGGGACGGATATCGGACAAACAAACTGTTTCCGCCTTCAAAGCGGATCGCTCATGCCGCCGAGTTTGGCGGTCAGGCCCTCGGCGGCCTGAATGACGGTGGCACCGACGGTTTCCACTTTGGCCTCGGTCAGTCGCGCAGCCAGCCCCGAGACGGATATCGCCCCCGCTGCTTCGCCTTGGGGCGACCAGACCACCGCGGCAACACATCGAAGCCCCGTCACATGCTCTTCGTCATCAACAGCAAAGCCCCGCGCACGAGTGCGCTCGAGATCGTGCAAAAGCTGGTCGGTGTTGCGGATCGACTTGGTCGTCAAAGGCGAAAAACCCACCCTTTCGGCCAGCGCCACAACGTCCTTTTCGGACCATGTGGCCAAAATCGCCTTGCCCATTCCAGAGCAGAAGACAGGCACGCGCCCGCCGGGGGGCGATATGGCACGCATGATTTCGCGGCTTTCGACCTGCGACACAGTGACAAGCGTATCGTGATCGAGGATGCCGAGGTTCGCGGTTTCGCGCGTCGCATCCCTGAGCCGCCGCAAGAACGGAAGCGCGGGCGCAACAAAACTCCGCCGCTTGCCATAGGCCGACCCGACAGCAAAGGCCTCGCGCCCGACGAACCAAAGTGAGGTATCAGCCTCGAATTGGGCGAAGCCTTGGGTTTCCAGAGTGGTCAACAGTCTATGCGTCGTCGACACGGCAAGCCCGACCTCGCGGGCGATGTCACTGACGCGGGCCCCCTCATCGCTCCGTGCCAGCACACGCAAAAGCCCAAGGGCGCGCACGACGGATTGAACCCCCTGCCCCGAAGAACTTTCTTCTGCCATGACCGGACCTTTCCACGATATGGAAAATATTTTTCGCTTTGTGGCAAACCTTGGGGCGCAGGTCTAGGTTTTCTTCAAAGAGTATATGAGGAGTTTCCCATGTCGACCACCTATGTAGACCGCCACGGACTTTCTGTCGCCGCTGAACTGGCCGACCTTGTCGAGAACCAAGTGCTTCTCGGGGTGACGCCCGACGCCTTCTGGTCGGGATATGCGGCAATGCTCCGCGATCTGGCCCCCGTGAACAAGGCGCTTTTGGCCAAGCGGGACGCATTGCAAAAACAGATCGACGACTGGCACGTGGCCCATAAGTCGAAGGATTTCGATGCCGAGGCTTACCGAGCATTCTTGACCGAGATCGGCTATCTACAGCCCGAACCCGAGCCGTTCGAAGTTTCCGTCACCAACGTGGATGCTGAAATCGCGACCATCGCAGGCCCCCAGCTCGTCGTGCCTGTCATGAATGCGCGTTTCGCGCTCAACGCAGCGAACGCCCGTTGGGGATCGCTCTATGATGCGCTCTATGGAACCGACGCGATCGAAGGCGCGCCTCAGGGCAAAGGCTATGACGCAGAGCGCGGCGCCAAAGTCATCGCATGGGCACGCGCCCATCTGGATCAGGCCGTCCCGCTTGCCCAGGGCTCATGGGCCGAAGTCGAGGCTCTTTCGGTCGAAAACGGCAGCCTGCGCGTTACGGTCGGCGGGACGAGAACCGAACTGGCCGACGCAACCCAATTAGCGGGCCATAACGCGAGCGGAAATATCTTCCTGCGTGCCAACGGCCTTTTGATCGAGATCGTTATCGACCGCTCCAGCCAGATCGGAAGCGCCGATGCTGCGGGTATTGCGGATGTGCGTCTGGAAAGCGCATTGACCGCGATTCAGGACTGCGAGGACTCGGTCGCCGCTGTCGATGCCGAAGATAAATGCGCTGTCTACGCCAACTGGCTCGGCCTTATGAAAGGCGATCTGAGCGAAACCTTCGAGAAAGGCGGCAAGTCGCTGACCCGTCGCCTCAACCCCGATGTGACTTATACGGCGCCCGACGGCTCCGAAGTCGTGCATCCGGGTCGTGCGCTTCTCCTTGTGCGGAATGTCGGCCACCTGATGACCACCGACGCGGTGCTCTTGGATGGGGAAGAGACGCCCGAAGGTATGCTCGACGCCGCCGTGACCGTAGCGGCAGCGATGCATGACCTTGCAAAGTCCGAAAACAAAAACTCGCGCGCCGGCTCGGTCTATGTGGTCAAGCCCAAGATGCACGGGCCCGAAGAGGTCGCCTTTGCCGACACGCTTTATGGCCGCGTCGAGGATATTCTCGGCCTGCCCCGCTATACCGTAAAATTGGGCGTGATGGACGAAGAGCGCCGCACCTCTGCGAACCTTTTGGCCTGTATCAAAGCCGTGAAGGATCGCTGCGTCTTTATCAACACTGGGTTCCTTGACCGCACCGGCGATGAAATCCACACCTCGATGCAGATGGGTCCCGTCATCCCCAAAGCCGAGATGCAAGGGAGCGCGTGGCTCCCTGCTTACGAGGCGGGCAACGTCGATGCAGGGCTTGCAGCCGGACTGTCCGGCAAGGCGCAAATCGGCAAAGGTATGTGGGCCAAGCCCGACGCGATGGCCGAGATGCTCAAGGTCAAGATCGGCCACCCCAAAGCCGGCGCGAATACCGCTTGGGTTCCCTCGCCCACTGCGGCAACACTGCACGCGACCCATTACCATCAGGTGAATGTCCCCGCGCTTCAGGCCGACCTCAAAACCCGCGAAAAGGCCTCCAAAGCTGCCCTTCTGACACCACCGATCATGTTCGGGCGCAATCTCTCGGGCGAGGAAGTCCAGCGCGAGCTCGACAATGCGTGTCAGTCCATTCTGGGCTATGTCGTGCGTTGGGTCGATCAGGGTATCGGCTGCTCCAAGGTGCCGGACATCAACGATGTCGCTTTGATGGAGGACCGCGCCACACTCCGCATTTCGTCGCAGTATCTGGCGAACTGGATGCTTCACGGCATTTGCACCGCAGATGACATCGACGCGAGCCTTCGCCGCATGGCACCGAAAGTGGACGCGCAAAACGCGGGCGATGCCGCCTATGTTCCGATGGCCCCGTCGTTTGACGGTATCGCGTTCCATGCGGCGCGTGACCTTGTTTTCAAGGGAATCGAACAGCCTTCGGGCTATACCGAACCGCTTCTTCATGCGGCCCGCCGCAAAGCCAAGGCTGCATGATCCTGCAATGAACCAGAGGCGCGTGGTGGGATGCCCCCTCGCGCCTCTAAGTTGAAAAATGTGGATAACAACCACTCTGGGTTAATACAATCCAGGCCTTACGAAGCCTTCTCCCCTTACGTCTGCATGCGTTGACGCAAGAAATCGCTTTGCGGGACGCGTTCTGTGTGGCATTTGCCACCTCACACTTAGAACGGGACAATCGTTCAACCTGATGCAGAAGGGTTCCGGCTTTTGCGCAAGATCGGGTAAGGGATGAACGGGACAAGACGAGGCTACAGGATGAACGACCGCGCAAGCGCGATGGAGCAGGCAACAAAATCAGCTCAGGAATGGGTAAGAGATCTGGCGAAATACCGTGATCCCTGTGTCCGGCGGTCCACATTCGAACTCGCGGTGACGGTTGTTCCGTTTCTTGCCCTCTGGGGCTTGGCTTGGGCGGCTCTCTCGGTCAGCTATTGGCTTGCCTTTGCGATTGCCGCTGTAAACTCGGCCTTCCTCGTGCGTTTGTTCTGTATCCAGCATGATTGCGGTCACGCCTCTTTCTACAACAATCGCAAGGTTCAGGACTGGGTCGGCCGCTGTCTTGGTGTTCTGACCCTGACCCCCTATGCCGTTTGGAAGCGCACGCACGCACTCCATCACGCCCAACACGGTAACCTCGATATGCGCGGCATCGGCGATGTGATGACCCTCACAGTCGAGGAATATCGCGCACGCGGCTGGTTCGGTCGTCTCCAGTATCGCCTCTATCGCCATCCGCTGGTGCTCTTTGTGCTGGGTCCGATCTATCTGTTCATCCTTCAAAACCGTATTCCGCTCGGACTGATGAAGTCTTGGCAATACTGGTGGTCCGCGATGGGCACCAACCTGATGATCGCCCTGATCATCGGCACTTTGATCTGGTTCGGCGGGCTTGCCCCCGTATTGCTGATCTATCTTCCGACCTCGGTTCTGGCAGGCGCGATCGGCATCTGGCTCTTTTACGTGCAGCATCAGTTCGAGACGACCCATTGGTCCACAAGCGAAGAATGGCAGCTCCACGAAGCCGCTTTGAACGGCTCGTCGCATTATGTGCTGCCCCGCCCGCTCAACTGGCTTTCGGCGAACATCGGCATCCACCATGTCCACCACCTCTATAGCCGCATCCCCTTCTATCGTCTTCCCGAAGTGCTTCGTGACCATATCGAATTGGCCGAAGCCCAGCGTCTGACCTTTATGGACAGCCTGCGTTCGGTGAATATCCACCTTTGGGACGAGAAGCTTGGGCGTCTGATGTCGTTCCGCGAGGCACGTCGTCTTTACGGCTAAACCGAACCATATGTGATTTGCCTTCCAGCGCTGATTCCGTCATAATGACCGACGTAGGCAGCGCCCTGGAGACACCGATAATCGGGCACAGGGCAACATAGGCAGGTTCTTTTGATGCGGTTTCTCATCGCTTTCGCAGCTATTTTTGTGCTCACCTCTTGTGGTGGGGGCGGCGCCCGCGTGTCCGGCCCCATATCCGAAGCGTGCATGGATGCAGGGCGCTCTGCCGCCAATCCCTCGACCTGTTCTTGTATTCAGGTCGCTGCGAACAGAACCCTGAGCAATTCCGAACAAAAACGTGCAGCAGATTTCTTCAAAGATCCGCAAAAGGCGCAGGATGCCCGCTCGTCGACAAGTTCTTTCTGGAAGCGCTATCGCGATTTCGCGAGCACGGCAGAAGCGATGTGCAAAGCCTAGAGCTGATCGACCAGCCCTTGGGCACATCGCATGATCAAATCGAGCGCGCCGTCAAAGTCCCTTGAGTAATAGGGATCGGGAATCGCCGTTTCCGAAGTGTTGCAAAAATCTGTAAAGATCCGAACCTCGGTTTGGGCGTTTTCAGGTCGCTGACGTTCGATATCGGCAAGATTTTCGGCGTCCATGGCGACAATCAGATCAAAGTTCCAAAAATCATCGGGGCGAAACTGGCGTGCGCGAAGCGCCGACATATCGAGACCGCGGCGACGCGCGGCAGCTTGCATCGGGCCATAGGGCGGCTCGCCCACATGCCACGCCCCCGTGCCGGCGCTATCCAAAGCGAGATGCGGCGCAAGCCCACGAACGGCGGCCTCTGCCGCAGGGCTGCGACAGATGTTTCCAAGACAGACAAACAGGATCGCTCTGGTCATTCGGGGGCCTTGAGTGTGCTTGCAAGGCCGATCGTCACCGCGCCAAGGCCGACGATCATCATGAATGCCGTCTCGAGTGAAAAGACTTCGGCAACGAAACCGATCACCGGTGGCCCCATCAAGAGCCCCCCATAAGCAAGGGTAGCAACGCCCGCGATGGCCCGCCCTGTGCTGATCCCCGGTTGTTGTCCCGCGCGGGTGAACGCGAGCGGCACGATCAAGGCATAGGCAATCCCCATAAGGCCGAACGCAAAGATGGCGAGCGCAATATCCTGAGCCGTGATGAGCAGGATACCGGCAATCACTGCGACGGAGCCCGACGCTCGCGCGACAAGCACGGCGCCGAAGCGTGCGACGATGAACTGTCCCAAGAGACGCACAACAACCATCATGATGTTGAATGCGGTAAACCCGAGAGCCGCTCGGGCTTCACTCGCGCCCTTTGCCTCGCGTAGAAAGATGGCGGACCAATCCCCCATTGCGCCCTCTCCGATCGCGGAAGACATCGAGAAGAGTCCCACCAAAAGCAGGGTGCCGCGCGGAAAGACAAACAGCGGCCCACGAGAAGCCGTCGACTTTTCCGAGTCCCAGCCGATGAACGAAAACGGCAATAAAAGGATCAAGGCGAGCCCTGCCCCAATGAGAAAATGTTGGAAAAGCGATAGCCCGACATTCACTGCGAGGAACGCACTCGCCGCCCCGAGGCCCGCACCGAGCGAGAACATCGCATGAAACGATGACATCACGGATCGTTTCATGTGCTTTTCGACTTCGGCCGCCCAGGCGTTCATACAAACGTCGACCATGCCGTGAAACACACCGAAGATGGCGAAAACAACCGCCATTTGCCAAACGCTTCCGACCAGCGGCAGCGCAAGGAAAAAGACGAAGTACCCGATCATCAACCAAAGCGATGCTTTGGCAGCGCCGAATTTGTCCGACAGCAAACTTGCGAAGGAAAAAGAAGCGATGGCCCCAAGCCCCATGCACAACAGCAATTGACCGAGAACGTCATGGGACGCGTTTACTCCATCCGCCAAAGCGGGAATGCGTGTCGACCAAATACCGGTGAAAAGGCCGCAAAGCATAAACATTGCGGCGACTGCGCGCCAAGGCGTTCGAATCTGCATGGCTCCCCCGTTTCGGTCGGGGACTTTGCTCCGCCTCGGGTTGGATGGCAATCCGCAGAGTGTGTTGCGGATTGCCGTTTCGGGACTTAGTTCTTGCCGTGGTCCATTGAACCATGGCCGTTGGCTTCGGCGTTATTCGCACGGCCAAGATCAACCGGAATCTCGACATCAAGCGTCAAGCCGCTTTCGAAAACCAGAGTAACGGCAACCATCTTGCCGTCAACGAAAGGCTCGTTGAGGCCCATGAACATGACGTGGTCCGCGCCGCGCATCAGGAGATGCTCGCTTCCTGCGGGGATGGGGAAACCATCTTCGACCTGACGCATCTTTGCGATGCCGTCCTCCATAATGTGGGTATGCAATTCAACCCGTGCGGCAGCGTCCGACTTTGCGTCGATCAAGCGGTCATCGGTGTCGCCCGTGTTGCGAATTGTAAAGAATGCCGCGCCTGACTTTGCGTTCATCCCTGCAGAGAGAACATAGGGATCAACGATTTCAATAATGCTTTCGGCAGAAGCAGCGGTCGCGAAAAGAGCAGCAGCAACAGCTGCAAAGAAGGTCGGTTTCATAGTGTGAACTCCAAGGTGTTTGTTTGATTTTGAATTTGGTTTCAAACACCTAGAGGGGGACCTCGGGCTGCGCTAATGCCGCGTTCAATGGATACAGAGTGCGGACGTGCAACAGCGAAGACTTGGGCGATTTCGCGAGGCTCGCGCAGGATCAGCGGATCAAAGAGCGCCAGATCGACAAAGAACCCCGAAACACAGTCAGGACAGAAATGTGCAGGTCCGACGGGATTGCCGTCTTGGTCGATGTTGACCGAAACGGCTACGCCCCCTTGGCAGAGCACAACCTCGCCGGCAACGGTGCGCAATTCTCCACGTGCCATCGCCATTTGCTGCGAGGTGAGCAGCAAAATCGCGACCAGAAGGCTCGAGATGAGAGAGGCGATCCATTTCATACGCGACTGCATATCACGGGCCAAAAAGACTTCAAGTGGACCCGATGCCGCGCAGGAAAACCAAGTGGACAGGCATATGCGCCTATCCCATAAGGCGGATATGCGACCAAATTTGATGCCCCTTCCGATCGACGATGTTTTGCCCGAACTGCTGACGCGCCTGCGGGCCGAGACGCGTGCCGTTCTTGTCGCCCCCCCGGGCGCGGGCAAGACGACAAGGGTGCCGCGTGCGCTGTTCGACGCGAACGTGACCAAAGGACGGATCATCGTGCTTGAACCGCGCCGACTTGCAGCACGCGCTGTCGCCGAACGGATCGCCGAGGAGTTGGGCGAGCCCTGCGGTCAGACCGTAGGCTATCGTATCCGCGGCGAGAGCAAAATCTCTTCCTCGACGCGCATCGAAATCGTGACCGAAGGTATTCTCACCCGAATGATCCAGTCGGACCCTGAACTGAGCGGTGTCGGGGCGGTGATTTTCGACGAATTCCACGAGCGGTCGCTGAATGCCGACCTCGGGCTTGCACTGACTTGGGAAATCAAACAGGCGCTGCGCGAAGATCTTATCCTTCTCGTGATGTCCGCAACGCTCCATTCGGGACCGATCGCCGAACTTCTCGATAATGCGCCCTTTGTCTTGGCCGAAGGAAGAAGCTTTCCTGTCGAAACCCGCTTTCTCGACAGGCCGATCGGCAAAGACATCCGTTTCGAGGATGCGATTGCCGACCTGACATTGACGGCGGTTCGGGAAACGGACGGCGGCGTATTGGTCTTTCTCCCCGGCGAAGGTGAAATCCGCCGTGTCGAAACCAAGCTCAAGGATCGCTTACCGCAAGGATGCAGCCTTCGGCCGCTCTTCGGCGCTTTGCCATTCGAAGAGCAACGCGCCGCGATTGCGCCACTCAAGAGCGGTCGCAAGGTTGTCCTCGCCACATCTATTGCCGAAACCTCGTTGACCATCGAAGACATCAGGGTTGTCGTCGATGGCGGACGGACGCGGCGGTCGCGCTATGATCCCTCTTCGGGCATGTCGCGGCTTGTCACCGAAAAAGTCAGCAAAGCCGAAGCCACACAGCGCGCGGGACGCGCAGGTCGCGTGGCCGAGGGCACGGCTTATAAACTCTGGACCAAGGGCGAGGATGGTGCGCTCGCTCTGTTTCCGCCCTCCGAGATCGAGGCGGCCGACCTTGCAGGCCTTGCACTTGAAATGGCGGTTTGGGGAACAACGGACCTTCCCTTTTTGACGCCGCCCCCCGAAGGCACATTGCGAGAGGCGACCGAACTTCTCAAATCGCTCGACGCTCTGAATGATCAGGGACGCATCACCGACCACGGCAGAAGTCTTGCCGCTCTTCCGTTGCACCCCCGTCTGGCGCATATGCTGCATCTCAGCGGCAAAGCCGGCGCAATGATCGCCGCAATCCTTGCCGACCGCGATCCTTTGCGCAACGCGCCCGTCGACCTTGCGCTCCGCGTCAAGGCGCTGAGGGGCAACTACCGCGGTCCGGGGCAGCTTCTCGCGCCAGCTGCGGCACGCATCCAGCAAGAGAGCCGCCGGCTTTCCCAAGGTCTGGGGGAAAAGCCAGCTCTGTCGCTCGGGGAGATGGCGGCGCTTGCCTATCCTGATCGGATCGCAATGCGGCGCGAGGGAGACGCACCGCGCTTCATCCTCTCGGGTGGTAAGGGCGCGATCCTGGATGCGGGCGATCCTTTTGCAGGACAAAAATTCCTCGTTGCGACCGATCTTGATGGTGATCCGCGAGAGGCACGCATCAGACAAGCCGCCTTGATCAGCGAAAGCGCAATCCGCGACCTCTTTGCAGACAGGATACACACATCGAAACGGTGCGCGTGGTCCAAGAGAGAGCGGCGCGTCATCGCGCAAGAGGTCGAAACCCTTGGGGCGCTGACCCTTTCTGCGCAAAAATGGAGCACCGCCCCCGAAGAGGACATTGCCCGCGCAATGCTGGACGGAGTGCGCGAGCTTGGCATTCGTCTTGATGGTGCGGCGCGACGGCTTCGTGCGCGGGTCGAGATCCTACGCCAAGGCGGCGCAGATCTTCCCGCTATGGATGATCAAAGCCTCTTGGACACGCTCGAAGACTGGCTGCTCCCCCACTTGGGTAGGGTCAAGAGCGCGGAAGATTGGAAACGTTTTGATCCCCATGATGCGCTCTTGGGGATGCTCGACTGGAACCAGCGTCAGCAATTGGATCAGGATGCCCCCGCGCATTTCACAACGCCTTTGGGGCGCAAGGTGCCTGTGGACTACGACGGGGAAGCGCCCGAGATAACGCTTCGCCTTCAGGAGATGTTCGGCGTCACGCGGCACCCGATGATCGGGCGAGAGCCTCTTCGTGTGGTGCTGCTGTCTCCTGGTGGCAAGCCGATTCAGATCACCCGCGATATTCCGGGCTTCTGGGCCTCGTCCTATGAAGATGTCCGAAAGGACATGCGCGGCCGCTACCCCAAGCATCCTTGGCCCGACGATCCGACTGTCGCGGAACCAACCCTAAGAGCGAAGCCGCGTGGCACATGAAAAAAGGGACGCGATCCGCGTCCCTTTTGTGTGTTCCGATCTGTGGTGGCGACTTAGTCCCACCACGGACCATGGCAACCCGCAGGTCCGTCGATACGCTCGAAACCGTGCATGCCGAAGAAGTCGCGTTGCGCTTGGACGAGATCGGTCGTGCCACGCCCGCGTGCCATGGAGTCGATCCACGCTAGTGCCGCCGAAAAGGCAGGAACAGGGTGCCCACCCGTAATCGCAGCCGCAGTCACGCGGCGAAGCGCAGGCAGCGCCGCTTGAAGTCGTTCCGCAAAGGCTGGTGCGAAGACCAACTGTCCAGCGGGAAGCTCGCCGCGGAAAGCCGCAGAAATATCATCGAGCAGCGCAGAACGGATGATGCAACCCGCGCGCCAAATCTCGGCGATCCGGGCGAAATCGAGGTTCCATTGATATTCGTCCGACGCAGCGGCGAGAATACGGAAGCCCTGAGCATAGGCGATGATACGTGCGGCAAGGAGCGCATTCTCGTAGTCCTCGACCGCAAGATCGACCGAAAGCAGCGGCGTCTTGAGAATGCTTTCCCCAAGGACGCGGGTCGACTTTTCCGCCGACCAGCTGCGCGCGCCGACAGCGGCCTCGATGGCGGACGCGGATTGACCCAGCTTGAGCGCTTCGATCGCGGTCCAACGGCCTGTGCCCTTTTGACCTGCGCGGTCGACGATCACATCGACGGCGGGACCACCCGTTTGTTTGTCGACAGCCTGAAGCACAATCCCCGAGATTTCGACGAGATAGGACTTGAGCGCCCCTTTGTCCCAAGCCTCGAACTGTGCACCGATTGCGGCGGGGGTCATGCCCTGACCATAACGCATGAGGCCATAAGCCTCGGCGATCATTTGCATATCGGCATATTCGATGCCGTTGTGCACCGTTTTGACGAAATGGCCTGCACCATCGGGCCCGAGATGATCTGCACAAGGCTCGCCGTTGAACTTGGCCGAGATCGCCTCGATGACGGGGCGAATACCCTCGAAGGCAGCGGGCGTCCCGCCGACCATAATAGAGGGGCCATTGCGCGCGCCCTCTTCACCACCCGAAACGCCCATCCCGATAAAGGTCAGGCCACGTCCCTCGACCAATGCGGTGCGGCGGCGGGTGTCGTGAAAGTCCGTGTTGCCTGCGTCGATGATCGCATCACCGGGTTCGAGAATGGCGCAAAGCTCTTCGATAGCCGAGTCAACGGGACCGCCCGCAGGCACCATGAGGATGATCGCACGGGGCTTGGGCATTGCACGTGCCATCGCCTCAAGGCTGTCGTGGGCCGAGAGTTTTGCAGCAAGCGGACCGGCTTCTTCGACAAATTCGTTGGTGACGGTCGCTGTGCGGTTCGCCACGTGGAGCGCAAAGCCATTGTCGAGAATGTTGAGCGCCAAAGCGCTTCCCATTGTGCCAAGGCCATAAAGCCCCAGAGTTGCCAAGTCAGCCATACGAGGATTCCCCTTTTGGAACGTGCAATTTGTATTCAACTGCATGCTGTGATAGGAAAATGCAACTAAACAAAGCAATAAACCAGATATCCGAGCAGCAGGTCTCCTTAAAAGAGTGGTTAATTTTCTGAAAACGATGTGGAGTGGCGTCTTTGAGCCGCTCGTTCAACGGCCGCCAGCGTTGCAGGTTGCAGCCCTGTGCTATCGAAAGTCAGACGGCGTGCCCGAGGTTTTGCTCATTACGTCCTCTAACGGAAGATGGATTTTGCCCAAGGGTTGGCCCATCGACGGGCTACTCGGACATCAGGCCGCGCTTCAGGAAGCATGGGAAGAAGCAGGCGTGCGCAAAGGCAACGCAGACAAGAAGAGTATTGGCCAGTATCTGAGCAAAAAACAGCTCGGCAACGGCGTTGAAGTGCCATGTCGCACCGTCGTTTATCCCGTGAAGGTCAAAGCCGTTGCCGATAAATTCCCCGAGGACGATCGGCGTGAACGTCGCTGGGCCACATCGGCCATAGCAAGAGAGTTGGTGACAGAACCCGGACTTCTGGATGTGCTGGCGATCTTTGAGCAGCAGCACAGCTCCAATTGACGTTACGCGAAAGCGATCCGTTTTTTACCCCAATCGGGCAGTTTTGATTGAATTTGAAGCGCCACCACGTTAGCGCCATCCTTGTTACGATTCCGTTACAATAAATGTAACAAGATCCAAAGAGGGCCAGATGGCAGATCAAGACCCGAATTATCACTGGAAAACGCTTGACCGTGACCTTGGTCGCATTTCCCGATTGGAAGCGGCGACGCTTTACACTTCGAAGCCTATGGTCGGCATGGGCGTCGGCCTTGTCTTTCTGATCATCGCCGGTCTGGGCGCCGCCTTTCTTTTCAACGGCGGCTCGTCGAGCTTTGTTGTAATCGCGGCTGCGATCTTCGGCGCCTATATGGCAATGAACATTGGCGCGAACGATGTTGCCAACAACATGGGCCCTGCGGTCGGTGCGAACGCCCTTACCATGGGGGGCGCAATCGTCATTGCCGCCCTGTGCGAAAGTGCGGGTGCACTTCTGGCGGGCGGGGATGTTGTTTCGACGATTTCCAAAGGGATCATCGACCCCCATTCAGTGGAAGAAACCCGTGTCTTTATCTGGGCGATGATGGCGGCTCTGGTGTCCTCGGCGCTTTGGGTGAACCTTGCCACTTGGGTTGGCGCGCCTGTGTCGACCACCCATTCGGTTGTCGGAGGGGTTATGGGCGCGGGCATCGCAGCGGCAGGCTTTGCCGCCGTGAACTGGCCGACCATGGGCACCATTGCTCTTAGCTGGATCATTTCGCCGCTGCTCGGCGGAGCGATCGCTGCGGGTTTTCTGGCCTTCATCAAATGGGCCATCATCTATCGCGACGACAAGATCGAGGCCGCACGCCGCTGGGTTCCTGTTCTCATGGGCATTATGGCGGGCGTTTTCGCGACCTATCTCGCCATGAAAGGCCTTCAAAAGCTGATCAAGGTCGACCTTCTGACCTCGGTCATTGTCGGGTTCGCCATCGGCGGCTTGGTCTATGTGGTTTCGGCCCCCTATGTGCGCCGCAAGTCCGAAGGTCTCGAGAACCGCAATAAATCACTCAAGGTGCTCTTTGCGCTTCCCCTCGTGCTCTCTGCTGCACTCTTGTCCTTTGCGCATGGTGCGAACGACGTCGCCAACGCGGTCGGCCCGCTTGCCGCCATCGTTCACGCAGAAGAATTCGGCGAATTCGCGGGCAAGGTGAACATCCCGCTATGGGTCATGATCATCGGTGCTTTCGGGATCTCTTTCGGTCTTATCCTGTTCGGACCCAAGCTGATCCGTATGGTGGGAAGCCAGATCACCAAGCTCAACCCGATGCGCGCCTACTGCGTGGCGCTTTCGGCAGCGATCACCGTGATCGTGGCAAGCTGGCTCGGGCTTCCTGTGTCTTCGACCCACATCGCTGTGGGCGGCGTCTTTGGCGTCGGCTTCTTCCGCGAATGGCACGCAGAGCGCCGTGCACGGAACTCGAGCAAGAAGCGCCCGCCTGCAAAGCGCATCGCCCCCGAGGAACGCCGCCGCCGCAAGCTTGTGCGCCGCTCGCACTTTATGACCATCGTCGCGGCATGGGTGATCACGGTTCCCGCCGCTGCAAGCATGTCCGCGGTCATCTTCTTTGTTTTGAACGCGATGTTCATCTAAAGACGGGATCGACACCAAAAACAAAGGGCGCGGCCAAGAAGGCTGCGCCCTTTTCATTTGCTCCGAAGTGATCGGCGTTACTTTCCAAGACACCAGCGCATGATCGCTTTCTGCGCATGGAGCCGGTTTTCCGCCTCGTCAAAGATCACCGAATGCGGTCCGTCCATCACCGAAGACGTTGCTTCGTCATCGCGGTGCGCCGGAAGGCAATGCATGAAAAGCGCATCGGGCTTGGCGGCGGCCATGAGAGCGTCATTCACCTGATAGCCCCGAAGCTGATTGTGACGGCGCTCGCGGGCAGAGGCGGGATCATGCATCGACACCCACGTATCCGTAACGACGAGATCGGCGCCTTCTACCGCCTTCATCGGGTCGCGTTCGATGGTGACGTTGACGCCCTTTGCACGGGCCTCTTCGATAAAGACCATCTCGGGATCAAGCGGCTGCGGCCCCGTAAAGGTGAAGTCAAAGCCGAACTGGCCCGCCGCGTGGATAAACGAAGCCGCCACGTTGTTGCCGTCCCCTGACCAGACGACCTTTTTACCTTTGATCGGGCCGCGATGCTCCTCAAAGGTGAGAATGTCGGCCATGATCTGACAGGGATGCGTGCGGTTGGTCAGACCGTTGATCACAGGCACTGTCGCATATTCCGC